>JBCDHS010000009.1:0-98340 GCA_038749735.1 Planctomycetota bacterium | reverse complement strand
GAAAACGGCAACTTCTGGATCAGGGGCCGGATCGACGACGTCCTCGTCGTCGCCGGCCACAACATCGGCACCATGGAAGTCGAGTCCACCCTCGTCGCCGAGGGCTCCGTCGCCGAGGCCGCCGTCGTGGGCTACCCCCACGACGTCAAGGGCAACGGCATCGCCGCGTTCTGCATCCCCAAGGGCGACTGCCCCGCCCCCGGCAGCGACGAAGCCATTGCCATGCGTAAACAACTCACCGCGTTTTGTGCCAAAGAAATGGGCGCGATCTGCAAGCCCGACCAGATCCGCTTCACCGACGCCCTGCCCAAGACCCGCTCCGGCAAGATCATGCGCCGCCTGTTGCGCGACATCGCCGCCGGCAACGAGATCACACAGGATGTGACGACGCTGGAAGACAAGAGCATCGTGGAGAAGCTGCAAGCGAGTGAATAATCATAAACCAATCACTCGATTCCAGTCTGCAATATACATGTAGAGTCTTTGAAACTCACTTGGCAGAAGCATTCTGTTATGTGCGATGAAATGACGCGCTTTTTCAATTTCATCCATGCGTTGCTTTAACCAGTGTTGACTTGGAATCACGCTAAAATGCTCCCATTGATCAACAATTATCTGTGCTAAGTGGCCAAAGTCCACAAATCCCAGATTGTCAGTTTTCTCTCCTTCAAGCCACGAGTCTTTTATCGCCGCCTCACGCCTTGAATTTGCATGCTCTTGTATGCGTTTGGGAATTTTTTCAAACCAATCATCACCAATTTTCTCTGTCAATGTTTCTCTGACAAATTGCCGTATTTCATTTTCAAACGCGAACAGCACCGCGTAGAGCCTTGCCATTTCTAATGCTTGATTACGCCTAGATATTGAAAACGGAGAAAGTGCCTCATCTAGCAGTTTCTCTTCAACTTCGGATTGATCTGCACCGACTTGAATACCGGCAGCTTGAAACTCACCAGCCTCAGACTCAAACATCAATCCTCGGAATAGAAAATCACGGACATCCTTGCTATTCAATGAGGTGCCCTTTCAATGACTTAAAGATTGCGTTGTAGACCTCCACATCCTTTGTCGCTGGCAAATGGATTTGAATATTGTAGTGCAGCCCTGCGAATTTTCCAATTGAAATCGCTGATTCTGTCGTTAGATTGCTGGCATTAGTTTGAGGCTCAGAATCATTGCTTTCCTGTATGGATGAATGCTTAGAGTTTAAATCAGCGAGGTTGAGTAAAGCGAAAAAACTCTTAGTCTGTAGGCTTGCGACATTGTCGCTTACATTGTGAAAGCTCTTAAATTTGCCGTGTATAGATTCTCGATCAGATTCTGTGGGGTTCTCTTTGATTAAGAATAAATCGCCATATGCCGATCGCAAAGCTTCGGCCATAACACTTCTAGATTTTGAATGATCGCGATAATCGTTATACCGCTTGGTGGGCTTTCCATCACTTGTAAGAAAGCCTAAATCCTTTAATAACGGAATCAGAGCTCTATCGTTTGACGAAGTGAAACTCCAATCCTTTAGTAGCTGTGTGCTAACTTGATCTGGGGCTTGTGCATCACGTATTTTATCAAAGAGATCAGGAATCCTTCCGTGCGATACCGTGTACTTTCCAGTCAATCCCATGGTTATATCCCCGTTGAAGTAAGAAGTTCGTAAACAATATACTCAAAGCTAACAGCGACGGGTGGCCGGGGTGCAGTCTTGGCGACCCCTGAAACGAATCGTCTTGAACTCAGCCTTGGTCCGGCGTTCCGGGGGCTCGCTTAGGCTCGTCCCTGGGCACACTGTTGTTGCTGTCGTTGGGCGTGGGGTTGTATCGCCCCGAGCGCAGGTGTGGTGGGCCGTGGAGGGCGGCTTCGTTGGCGCGATTCATGGCATCAAGGGCCATTTCCAGTTCGCGCTGTCCTTCAGGTTGTTCCGCTTTTCTTAACAAGCCTTGTGCCTTCCTTGCTGGTTTCCCAATGATACCACTCGTCCACGATCGGCTGATACTTTTGGTCAAATAAGCTTAGCCCACGCTCGTACCGCCGACGGATATCGTGTTCGGGGATGTCGTGGCCACCCTGCCTGACCCGCTGAGCAACACGCTGAACCGCGAAATCAGCGGCAGGTACCGCGATGAAGTGCAGCGTCACGCGGTAGCCTGTTTCCTGCCACTTGGGGATTTGCGAAGCGTAGCTTCTAGATGCCAAGGTGGTTTCGATCGCGAAGTCTTCTCGCCGCTCAATCGCCTGCTGCAATCGCTTGAGCATCTCTCGCCCTGCCGCCACGGGGTTCGCAAATGCCGACGATTCCCGGCTGATCTCATCCGCGTTGATGAACTGGGCATCCGAAAAACGAACGGGCACAAACTCACGCGCAAACGTCGTCTTCCCCGCCCCGTTGGCACCCGCGATGATGACGGCCTCCGGCATGAAGGGCAGTCTATCAAAACGCATGGCGTAGCCCAGGTAAAAAGAAATGATGCCGTCGCACGAAAGGCCTTAGACTATGTAATCGCGCGGCTTCTTATGTGTCGCTACACTCGCACCGGGCTGTGGCACCAAGCCATACCGTGAACAGAATCAGATGACCTATCGATCAGTTGCCCTCGTCCTGCATGTCTTGCTCCTTCTCGTGCAGCCTTCGGTTACGGCCGAGCAGATCGAGTGGGGTCGTTCGTTGTTGAATCGGGACGCGCAGTGGTATAGCTCGGCTGAGGCCAGGGCCGTGGCCGACAGCGTGATGTTGTATCAGTCTCCACAGGGCGGTTGGCCGAAGAACACGGATCTTGCGCGGCCGCCGCGCACGCCCGAGGACATCCCCCAGCCCGGCGACGGACGCGCGAACAGCCTGGACAACAACGCCACGACCCTGCCGATGCGGTTCCTGGCCCGCGTCGCCTACGCGACCGGCGAAGACAAGTACCGCGCTGCGTTTCTGCGAGGCGTCGATTACCTGCTCGCGGCCCAGTACGCCAACGGCGGCTGGCCACAGTTTTGGCCACTGAGGAAGGGCTACTACGCACGCATCACCTACAACGACAGCGCGATAATCCACGTGATGACGCTGCTTCGTGCTGCGGTCCAAGCCAAGGCCCCTTACGACTTCATCGATGACGGGAGGCGCGAGAAAATCCAGCTTGCGATCGATCGGGGGATCGGCTGCATCCTCAGGACCCAGGTCCGGCAGCATGGCAGGCTAACCGCGTGGTGCGCCCAGCACGACCAAGACACACTCGCTCCGGCCTGGGGCCGGGCCTACGAGCCCCCCTCGCTTGCCGGTGGCGAGACGGTCGGCATCGTCGAGTTTCTCATGTCGATCGAGCAGCCCTCGGATGAGGTTGTCGCTTCGATCGAGGGGGCGGTGGCCTGGCTGGCGTCGGTACAAATCGAAGGCGTGCGGGTCGAGCGTTTCCGTGACCGCGATGGCCGAAACGATCGCAAACTCGTCTCGGACCAAGACGCCCCACCCCTCTGGGCGCGGTTCTACGAACTCGGGACGAACCGCCCTCTTTTTGTCGATCGTGATTCGGTGTTCCGATACCACTACCACGAGTTGAGCCATGAACGCCGAAACGGCTACGCCTATCTCGGGACGTGGCCAGCATCGCTGCTGAAAACGGATTACCCGGCATGGCGTCAGAAACACGGCCTGCCTTAACCGAGTCAGTCATTGATCGAATAGGTCGCGGTGCCACGGCCCATTGCTTGGCTTGGCTCTTACTCGATCGGTGTCGCGTAATTGACCAACCGCTTGGGCGTCCTCGATTCGACCGGTGAAGTGGTTATCGTACCGATCGCAAGGGAACGAAAGATATGAAGCGAATCACAGTACGGGCGATGTTGACGCTTGGCGGCTTGGGCCTTGGGATTGGGGTTGGGCCCGCCACGGCCGAAGACGCTGAGCCTCGGGCCGAAGCACCGGCGGGGCACGTTTACGAACACTTCATGCGGCCGCCGGGCCCGGGCAAGGGCTACGACACCTGGGCCGACGCGAGCGGGCCGGACATCGGGGAGGTCGACGTCGACCCCGCTCGGCTGCCGTCACGGGTGGACAACTCGATCCGCCCAGAGTTCCCGCCGATCTACCGCCAGCGTTACGGCACCTGCGGGCAGTTCACGGCCGCGGCATCGATGTTCACGTACGAGATGAATGTCGCCCAGGGGACTACGGCAGACTCCGAGGCCAGACGCTTCCCCGCTACCTTCTCCTGGAACATGATGAACCATGCCCGCAACCGCGGGTCCGAGGCCTACCACGGCTGGGAGGTCGCTAAGCACCTGGGGCTGCCCACCGTGCAGACCTACGGCACGGTCGAGCACAAGACCATCGGGTACTGGCCCAACGGCTACGCGGTCTGGCGCGACGCGATGAACTACCGCGTCACCGGGTACCGGTACACCCCGGCCCAGACCGTCGATCAGCTCAACGAAGCCCGCGGCTGGCTGTATGACCGTAACCAGCCGGAGGCTGATGAGGAGGTGATCGGCGGCGTGCTGGCGATGGATGGCCGGATGGGCGAGATGGAGAAGGTGACCGTCACGATCCCCGAGGGCGCGTATGCGGCCGGGCAGGACATCTGGACACGCTGGGGGCCGACGGGGCATGGCCACGGCATGACCTGTGTCGGCTACGACGACCAGGTGGGCTACGACTTGAACGGCGACGGGCAGATCACCAACGATATCGATCTCAACGGCGACGGCGAGGTCACCCTCGCCGACTGGGAACGCGGGGCGTACATCATCGTGAACTCGTGGGGCCGCAAATGGTCCGGCGATGGACGGATCTACCTGCTCTACAGCGCGATGATCGACCCGACCTGGAAGCGGGGCAACTACCTCGGCCGGGTCGAGGTCGCGCGGCATCACCCGCGGATGACGCTGAAACTCACCGTCTCGTGTAGCAACCGGTCGGACCTGCGGCTGACCGTTGGCCTTGCGGGGGATAGGCAAGCAATTGAGGCCGAGCAAACCTACGCGCCCGAGGCGTTCAACGGCTGGCCGGTCTTCCGCCGGGGGGGGTCTGCCGGTGACGTCCCGATGGCTGGGCCGGACGACGACACGCCACTCGAGATCGGCATCGACCTCACCCCGCTGCTCGATGCCTTGGGGCACGACGCGTACGGCGGAGGCAAGGTGTTCCTCCGGCTGTCGCGTCAAGACGGCAGCGACGCGACGGGTGAGTTGCACGCCGCGAGTGTTCGGCTATACGACCGCGAAGGTGAGCTGGCGACCGAGTTGCCGATCGATGTAACTAACGGCACATTTTCTGAAGAGCCGTTTGAGATCAGCAAGCAGGTGCCCGACATCAAGCCATGATGGTGTTCATCAATGCGGGGGCATGCAATCAGACTGCGCGGCACAGGTCCCAGGCCGAATCTGCCCGACCGCATGCCGCTTACGGTTTGCTCCGATGCGATATGGCCATTGAGTTCATGCGTGCCATGGGATGCTCTACGGGGTCGAACCCAAAGTATGCACGCAGGCCAATCGAAATTGAGCGCAGGCCTACGCCAAACTTCAGGATACTGAACGGGAAGACTCATACACCCAGGCACCCCCCGACCGCGCCGAGGTGGAACTGGAATCGGTCGTCCGCGTCATCGATTTTTGGCAATCGCGTTGCGATCGCCGCGTGCTCTCCGAGGCGGGCCAAGACCGCGGCGGCTTCACGGTGCCAGTCGCCGGGGACAAGGTCGTCGGTAAAGGAAACAGGGCCGACCAGCCCGGCGTTGACCTCGCTGCGGGATACGGCGGGTCGGGCTTGATCAAACCCGCGGCTACGTCAAGGTCTGCCGGCCACGCGCGAGATCCGTAAGCTGGCCGGTGGCATGAGGACTCACAGACGCCAAGGCACAAAGCAGAGCTGTCATTCGTATCCAACCGAGCTTCATCGCAGCCTCCTGCCAAATCAGAACACAACGATCTTATCGACATGATTTCACGCCCCCACCATCCGTGGCCAAATGACCAACGGCAACTCCGCTAAAATCCCGACCTATGGCTGACGAATCCGCAAAAATCATCTACACCATGGCCGGGGTCACCAAGACCTACGACCGCAAGACCGTGCTCAAGGACATCCATTTGTCCTACTTCTACGGCGCAAAAATCGGTGTGCTCGGGCTCAACGGCGCGGGCAAGTCCTCGCTTCTGCGGATATTGGCGGGCCGGGACACGGAATTTGAGGGGGAAGTCTCCAAGCAGCCGGGCTACACCGTGGGGTTCCTGGAACAGGAGCCCAGGCTCGACCCCGAGCAGACCGTCAAGCAGGCGGTGATGGAGGCGGCATCGGATGTGTACGACCTGCTGGCGGAATTTGACCGGATCAACGAGAAGTTTGCCGAGGAGATGACCCCGCAGGCGATGGAGAAGCTGCTGGACAAGCAGGCGACGGTGCAGGAGAAGCTCGAGCAGGTCGGCGCGTGGGAGATCGACAGCAAGCTCGAACAGGCGATGGACGCGCTGCGGTGTCCGCCGGAAGACGCGCTGATCGGTCCGCTTTCAGGTGGAGAAAAAAGGCGGGTGGCGCTTTGCCAATTATTGCTTAAGCAGCCAGATATTCTGTTGCTGGACGAGCCGACCAACCACCTGGACGCCGACTCGGTGGGCTGGCTGGAGCGGCACCTGCAGCAGTACCCGGGGACGATCATCGCGGTGACACACGACCGGTACTTCCTGGACAATGTGGCGGGTTGGATCCTTGAACTGGACCGCGGTCGGGGCATCCCCTGGAAGGGCAACTACTCCTCCTGGCTAGAACAAAAAGACGCCCGACTGGCGGTGGAGCAGAAACAGGACGAGCAGCGGCGGAAGATGCTGCAACGCGAGCTGGAATGGATCCGTAAGAGCCCGTCGGGCCGGATGGCCAAGAACAAGGCCCGCATCCAACGCTACGAGCAGATGTACGAGGAACAGCAGGCCAAGAAGCCCAGCGAGATCGACATCTACATCCCGCCGGGCCCGCGGCTGGGCAACGTGGTGATCCGCGCCAAGGGTGTGGACAAGGGTTACGGCGACCGGCTTTTGGTCGAAGACATGAGCTTCGAACTCCCGGCCGGGGGGATCGTCGGGATCATCGGGCCCAACGGCGCGGGCAAGACGACCCTCTTCCGTATGGTCACCGGCGAGGAGCAGCCGGACAGCGGCAAAGTCGAGGTCGGCGAGACCGTCAAACTGACGTATGTCGAACAGTCCCGTGAGACACTCCGCGACGACCAGACCGTGTGGGAAGCGATCTCCGGCGGCAAGGAAGAGATCGTCCTGGGCGACCTGAAGCTCAACAGCCGGGCCTACGTGGCACGCTTCTCTTTCACCGGGCAGGACCAGCAGCAGAAGGTCGGCACGCTCTCCGGCGGGCAACGCAACCGCGTCCACCTGGCCCGGATGCTCAAGGAAGAGTTCAACGTGCTGCTGCTGGACGAGCCGACCAACGACCTGGACGTCAACACGATCCGGGCGCTGGAAGAAGCACTGGAAAACTTCGCCGGCTGCGCGGTGATCATCAGCCACGACCGCTGGTTCCTGGACCGGGTGGCGACGCACATCCTCGCGTTCGAGGGCGACAGCCAGGTGCGCTTCTTCGAGGGCAACTACCAGGCGTACGAGGCCGACCGCAAGAAACGGCTGGGCCTGGACGCGGACCAGCCACACCGGATCAAGTACCGCAAGCTGACCCGGGGTTAGCCACGGATTGTTTTGAATGCGCCTGGTGTAGCGGGCGCCGCGCAGCGTCCCGCTGGGTTCATGAACGAGAAAAACAACGGGACGCTGCGCGTCGCCCACTACAAATGGAAAGGTGAATCCAGTGACCGGCAACAACCCCATCCTCGGCGGCGGCGGGCTGCACCACTTCGCGGTGCGGACCCCGGATTTTGAAGACTCGTGCGCGTTCTACACCGGTGTGCTCGGGTTTACCAAGGCGGTGCAGTTCGAGCGCGGCGGCAAGCGGTTCGCCTGGCTTGATGCCGGCCGGGGTGACTACCTCGAGGTCGTCGAGGCCGACGAGCCAATCACCCCCGGGACCGACACCGACGTGCTCTGGCACCTCTGCCTGCGGACGACGAACATCCGGCAGGTGATCGCGGCGGTGGAGGCGGCGGGCTGCGAGGTGACGGTCCCGGTCAAAGAGGTGGACCTGGAGAATACGGCCGACGACCCGCCCTCCCCGCTTCCGGTGTCGATCGCGTTTTTCCGCGGGCCCTCGGGGGAGTTGGTGGAATTGATCGAGCTGGCAGACGAGGATGGGCAACCCAACGGAAATGATCTGATATCCTGATCGTTTAGACACGAACGGAGAGCCATCTTGTCACAGTTTCCCCAAGCCGACCCGAGCTACGCCCAGCCGCAAAAGCCAAAGAAAGGCTGGTTCGGCCGCAACTGGTGGTGGTTCATCCCGATCCTGGTATTGACTCCGTTCTGCTGCTGCTGCGGGACATGTGGGGGGATCACCTATTTCAGCCTACAGCAGGTTGAGAACATGGGTGCATACAAAGACAGCGTCGCGGCCGCGCAGGCCAGCGCCGAAGTTCAGGCCGAGCTTGGCACACCGATCGACGCCAAAGGGATCATCGGCGCGGCGACCAGCGGAGGCAGCTTCGATGCCCAGCAGACCACTACGGGGATGTCGATGACCGCCGTGATCCCGATCTCCGGCCCCAAGGGCAGCGGGCTGCTTTACATCGATGCGGACGGTGACGCAGCCGGGGTTAACTGGACGTACACCCGCCGCGAAGTGGTGATCGATGGTTCGGGCAAAACCATCGACCTGATACCCGACGCCTCGACACCCGAGTCCGAGTAAAGTTGCTGTTCACCAAGGCCGGTGAGCGTCGTGACTGGCAAAACGATTCGCCACGATCAGCGTCGGCATAGTGCGCGGGGTTGTGGCATGACCAAGCTCAGTGTCAACGTAAACAAGGTCGCGACGCTGCGCAACCAGCGGGACGGCGAGGTGCCTTCGGTGCTGGGGGCTTCGGTGGCGGCGCTGCGGGCCGGGGCCCACGGGATCACGGTACACCCCCGGCCGGACGCGCGGCATATCCGGCGGTACGACGTGGATCAGCTCCACGAACTGCTCGCATCACCCGAGTGGTCCGAGCGCGAGTTGAACATCGAGGGCAACCCGCTGGACTTCGGCGGCGGGCACCTGATGCCGATCCTGCGGGAGGTCCGGCCGACGCAGGCGACGCTCGTGCCCGACGACCCGGGGCAGAACACCTCGGACCATGGCTGGGACATCGTCAAGCACTTGGACACGCTCAAGCCGATCATTCGGGAATTGCAGGACCTGGGCTGCCGGGTGAGCCTGTTCCTCGACCCGGACCCGGAGATGGCCCGACGCGTGGCGGACACCGGTGCAGACCGCATCGAGCTCTACACCGAGGGCTATGCGAAAGCGTTTATCCAGGGCGGGGATGTGTTAGATCAGAGCCTGGCATCCTTCGTCGGCACGGCGAAAGCGGCTGCGGCGGTCGGGCTGGGTGTTAATGCCGGGCACGACCTGAACCTGGACAACCTGCCCGGGTTGATCGCGGTGCCGAATCTGTTGGAGGTCTCCATCGGCCACGCCCTGGTCGCCGACGCCCTGCTGATGGGGATGGATAGAGCGGTGCGGGCCTATCTTGCCTGCTGCGCGGGGGGCTGAGTGGCTGGCACTTGATGGCATTGCTGGGAAAAGGCTCGGCGTACGGCCCGGGGGGATTTATACTTGATCCGGCGGCAAATCCGGATACAGGATGCCGACACACCCAACGATGATAGATCAACCCCACGATCACCCCGGGCAGATTGCAGGCGGCAGGCCCTTGCCTACATGGATGCTGTCGCCCTCGCCGATCGTGCAGGCGCTGGTCTCCAGCTCGCTGCTGTTGGCCTGGCTGCTGACGGAGATGATGGCGATGCACCTGATGGCGTCGAGCAGCGCCAGTGGGTGGTACCCCACGGCCGGGATCGGCCTGGCGGTGTTGTGGGCGGTCGGGCTTCGCTATGCCTGGGTGGTGGGCGTCGCCGCATTCCTGGGGATGCTCGCGGTGTGGGGGTATGAGCCGCTGCCATCGCTGGTGGTGAGCTTGATCAAGATGCTGTGCTACGGCGGGGCGGCGTGGGCGCTGCGGCTGTTTTTGCCGCCGCCGGTCAGGCTGTCCCGGCCGCGCCAGGTCGCGGCGCTCTTGATGGTCATGCTGGGCTGCGCGTTTTCGACCGCGCTGATTTCCGTGGGCTCGCTCCACCTGATCGGTGTGTGGCCTGACGCGTTATGGGCCGGGGTCCTGAGTTGGGCGGTCGGCGACTCGATCGGCATCCTGGTGATCGCCCCGCTGCTGGTGATGGTGGTTTCGCCGCTGGCCTGTTCGAGGTTCGGTCAGGATGCCGAGCCGGCACGCCCGCTCAAGCAGGTCTTTCGGGAGGCTTGGCGACCGGGGCTTGTGATCCTTGGCACGGCGGGGGTTATCGTCGCGCTCTACTGCTGCACGCGTGGGACCCCCGATTTTCGGATCTTCTACCTCGGCTTTATCGCCCTGCCGACACTTGCCATGGTCTATCGGCTTGTGGGCGGGCTGACCGCGCTGTTTGTGCTGAACTGCTCGGGGATGGCGGCGGTGTTCATTCACGGCGACAGCGGCGCGGCGCTGCAGGACCTTCAGCTGGTCATGATCGCCCTGGCGATCTGCACCCTGCTGGTCGGCTGCTACTCGACGATGCGCGAGACCGCCGCGGCCGACGCAGAAAGCGGCAAGCGCTGGGCGAGCCTGGCCTTCCGTGGCTCGGGCCTGGGCCGCTGGCATTGGCGCGTGGGCTCGGAGGTCTACGAGACCGACCACGTGCTGACCGATACGCTGGGCTATCCCTCGACAAAAGTCGAGAACAACTCCGACTGGTGGCGCGAGCGGATGCACCCCGAGGACCAGCCCGTCGTCGAGACCGCGATGCGTCGGCACCTGGAGGGGCATACCGAGTTCTTCGATGCGGAGCTGCGGGTGCGCAACGCGGCGGGCGACTGGGTCTGGATCTACTCACAAGGCCGAATCATCGAGCGAGACGAACAGGGCCGGCCGAAGATGGTCGTCGGGACGCACCGCGACATCTCCGAGCTTAGGCTCCTGAAGGAACTACAGGAAGAATCCGAAGCCTGGCACCGCAGCGAGCAGCGGTTCCGTTTGCTGGCGGACGCGGCCCCGGTCGGCGTGTTTCAGACCGACGACAAGGGTGCATTGCTTTACATGAACCCTGCGTGGTCGCGTATCACGGGTTTCAACTTGGCCGACGCGCTTTACCGGCATGCGGGGGCTTTTGCGTACGCCGAAGACCGCAACCGCGTTGCCGATGCCTGGGCCCTGGCGATCGCCTCGCAGACCACCATGGACTGCGAACACCGCGTGCAGACACCCGATGGCCAAGTACGCTGGATCGCGACCCGAGCCCGGCCGACCCCCCCGGCCGAGGGTCGGCCCGGCGGGTTCGTGGGCACGGCGGTCGACGTCACCGAATACCACGAGCAGGTCCTGCTGATCCGCGACAGCGAGACGCGCTACCGCACGCTGGCCGAGCACACCCACGACATGCTCTGGCGGGTCACCCTCGACGCGGTGTTCACGTATGTCTCACCGAGCTGTGAGCAACTGCTGGGCTACCCGCCCCGGGAGATGCAGGGCACCAACGCTTACGACTACTTTCACGAGGCGGACATCGAACAGGTGCGCCAAAAGCACCAGGCCCTGACGCCGGAGAACCCGCAGTTCAAGGACCTGCACCGCTACCGCCGCAGCAACGGGAGCTACATCTGGTTCGAGGCGGTCGGTCAGTTGGTGTACCCCGATGGCGACCCGGGCGAGGCCTACATCGTGGGGATATCGCGTGATGTGACCGCCCGGATCGAGGCGGAGCAGCAGCGCGGCGAGTTGGAGGTCCGCCTGAGGCGATCCCAGAAGCTCGATGCGATCGGAACCTTCGCCACGGGCATCGCCCATGACTTTAGAAACACCCTCTTGGCGATCGCCGCCTCGGTCCAGTCGGCCCGAAAAAAACTCGACCCCGAGCACCCCGCCGACCGGTCGCTGGAACTGATCGAAGACGCCTGTCGCCAGTCGATGGACATCACCCAGTCGCTGCTGACCTTTACCCGTGGCCAGGGACGAAACAAGACGCCGGTCAACCTCAGCGAGCTGGTCCGGCAAACCATCCGCCTGCTCAACGCGATGCTCCCCTCCACCGTCCAGATCGAAGCGGACCTGCCGGGCAACGGTCCTTGGGTGCTTGCCAACGCCAGCGAATTGCAGCAGGTCATGATGAACCTGTCCACCAATGCCCGCGATGCATTGGCAGACCAGGGCGGCGCCTTACGGATCAGCCTGCGGCACACACCCCTCACCGAGCAGACCCAGCTGGTCTTTATCGATGAGGGCGAGGGCATGCCGCCGGAGACGATCCACCGTATCTTCGAGCCGTTCTTCACCACCAAGTCACGCCTCAAGGGCACGGGCCTGGGCCTGTCCCTGGTGCACGGGATCGTGACGGAGCACGGCGGCGAGATCGAGATCGGTTCGACCCCCGGCCAGGGAACCACCGTGACCATCACCCTCCCAACGGCCCCAGCGCCCACACGTACCACGAATAACCGGACCCCTACGTTTGAGGAACAAGCCCGATGATTGCCACCGCCAGTGAAAGCCAAGCCACCATGACCCGCGTCCTGCTGATCGATGACCATGTGCTGGTCCGTGAGTCGCTGGCGCGACGACTCGAAGATGAACCGGACCTCTCCGTCCCCCAGACCGCCGGGACCGCGGACGAGGGGCTGGAGATGGCCATGGCCGATGGCTACCACGTGGTTGTCATGGACATCAACATGCCGGGGATGAGCTGCTTCGAGGCCGCCCGGCGGATGAAAGAGAAGCAGCGCGATCTGCCGCTGGTCTTCCTCAGCGCGTTCTGGAACGACGCCTTTATCGATCAGGCCACCGGGGTCGGCGCGGTCGGGATGCTCAGCAAGTCTGAAGAACCCGAACGCCTCATCCAAGCCATCCGCGTTGTCGTCGACGGCGGGGTGTTCTTTTCCGAAGAAGTCCGTGACCGGATCAGTGTCGAGTCGTCCAGCCCAAACGATCTGAGCGATATCCGCACCCGCCTGCAGCTACTCACCCCCCGGGAGATCGATGTGCTGCGCTCTGTCGGGATGGGTAAATCGCGCAAGCAGATCGGTGCGTCGCTGGGCATCAGCGACAACACCGTGGCCGTCCACACCAACCGCATCATGCGTAAGCTCGACATCCATGACCGCGTCGGGCTGGCCCGATTCGCGATCAAGTGCGGGCTCTCGCCTCTATAGGCCATGCGCCAGCCGCCTCGAGCCACGCAAAGAAAAACCCGCGCCAGCGAAGGAATCGCCGACACGAGCTTCCGGGGGCTATGTAATTCAATCGAATTATCATTCATCGCGTGTCCTGAGTCAAGCAAATTGCTAACGCAAATTGAATAAAACAGGCCTCAAGATGCAAATAAGCCACATATTAAGCTTCGGTACAAGCCCTTAAAGCACCCTTCGCGTCTTCGATCAGTTCTCTCATCAATGCCGGGACCGCCTGCCCAAACCGTTTCTCGATCGCCTGCCCGGCCCGATCGATCAGTACGCCTGCCCGGTCCAGGCCGATCCTTTTCTGCTCGGGGCCCAGTTCGTCCAGATGCTGCAGCGAAAACCAAACGGCTTGTAGCGTGATGATGTCGGCAACCGAATCGCGCATCCGCCTGCCCTCCACCGTGTCCGGCAGCGCAACCGAACTGCCCGCAAAATCGGTCCACCGCGCCAGCAGGACCGCCCAGGTCAACTGCTCGGGGTGCAACGGCTGGAGTTCGGGTCCATCAGCATCCGACATGCCTAAAAGCATCCTTCATCACGCAAAAGCTGCAGACTAGACTGATCGTCGGCAGTGCGGGCATATGATAGAGTGCGGGTAACTTTCTCCGGACGATCCTCATGAAATTCGACAGAACCAACATCGCTTACCTCACCACATTGCTATTGACTGGCTTGATTGGGTTTAGCTGCGTCGCCCAGGCCGTTGAGGCCGAACAAGCCGATCAGCCCGCAGCCCAGGACGACGCCGTCGAACGGCTGGTCCAGGCGATGAACGAGGATGAGAACGGGCTGACCATCAACCGCGAGCAAGGCTTTGTCGATGTCTCGGGCAAGGTCTGCCTCCGGCAGGCAGACTTCCTCGAGATGCTCGCCTGTACCCCCGACAGCCGGGAGCACGAATCACTGGTCGTACTCGATGCGATGCCCTCGACGATCCACACCGCCCTGCTCCTGCTTGAACTCGAGCCCGGCGCGCCCGCGACTTGGGAACAACAGGGCGATGGGCTTGACTTCAAGATGAACCCGCCGCGAGGCCCCGAAGTCCTGGTGCTGATCCGCTACGAGGACGAAGAGACCGGCGAAACGGTCGAGGTCCCCGCCAACGAATGGGTCCTGAACCAGAAGACCTCCAAGACGATGGAGGGGGCGACCTGGGTCTTTGCCGGCTCGAAAATCGTTGACTACGAGGGGCGGCAGATCTACGTGGCTGACTCTTACGGGACGGCCTTATCATTGGTCAATTTCGGCGATGACCTGCTGGCACGGCAGGTCAATATGACCGCCGACAACGCCAACCATGACATGGTCTGGGGCGCCAATACCGAGGTGATCCCGGCAGTCGGGACCAAGGTCGTGGTCCGCCTCGACACCCGCTCAGCGTCCAATAATGAGCAAGACAAGGACGGGGCCGAGCAAGCGGAATAGGCCCTGGGTGTCAATCTGGGCCGGCATTGCCACACCGGACAGCTTTCAACCCGACCGTCAAGGGACGGTCATCTAAAAATCCTGGGCTAGGCATGATTTAGGGTTTGACAGACCCGCGTTCAGCGGCGACAATCGTAAATCAACCGCCATAAAGGAGTTGCTCATGCGTGCAGTCCGTTTTTTGATCCCGTGCCTCTTGATGGCTTCGATGCTGGTCTTGGTTGGCTGCTCGAGCAAGACCTCCTCGCGGCACATCCGTAACAACTACACCCCTGAGCTTTACAGCCAGGTCGAGTCCCACGAGAAGCACCTCAACGACGGTCATTACGCGGTCAACCACGCTTGGCGTACCATGAGGGACGACTGGCAGCGGATCCTCTTCCGAGACAAACCTACCCGGCTTACGCCGATCCCCGTGCCGTAATCGGTGGGCCTACAAAACCGACGAGCAAAAACCGACGCTTTAGCGTCGGTTTTTTATATCCCGTCAACCTCTTTACGCGCTTACGACCCGACGCCGGCAGGGACCTCTTCCAACTTAGGAAAGTAGTCCTGCAGCGCCGCGACATGCCACTGACCCTCGCGCAGGGCCCGCATGGCCTGGGCGGCGGCGACCCCGGCGGTGACCGTGGTGATCATCGGCACGCCGTTGCGCACCGCCGTCGCGCGGAGCTTGCCCTCGTCCGTGCCGGCCCCCTTGCGTGTCGGGGTGTTGATGATCAGGGCGATCTCGCCGTTCTTGATCAGGTCGATGGCGTTGGGACGACCCTCGCTGATCTTGTTGAGCTTGGTGGTCTTGATCCCGTGCTGGGTCAGGTGCCGGTGCGTGCCCGAGGTGCAGAGGACCTCGTAACCAAGATCGGTCAGCTCGCTGGCGATGCCGACGGCGTGGTCCTTGTCGCTCTTACGGACCGACAAGAACACCCGGCCCGATTTGGGCAGCAGCTGATTCGCGCCCATCTGGGCCTTGGCGAAAGCCAGGGCAAAACTCGTGTCCGCGCCCATGCATTCGCCGGTGCTGCGCATCTCCGGCCCGAGGACCACGTCCACCCCCGGGAACTTGCCGAACGGGAAGATGGACTCCTTGACCGAAGTATGCTTGGGAACCACCTCTTCGGTGACACCCAGTTCGGACAACTGCTTGCCAGCCATCACTTTCGCCGCCAGCCGGGCCCAGCCGATTCCCGTGGCCTTGCCCACGAAGGGGACCGTCCGCGAGGCGCGGGGGTTGACCTCGATCACATAGATCTCGTGGCCGGCCCCGCCTTGGGGTTTTCGGATCGCCCACTGCACGTTCATCAAGCCGCGCACATCCAGCGCTTTGGCCATGGCTCGCGACTTATCTTTGAGTTCCGCGACCACATCCTCGGGCAACGAGTAAGGCGGGATCGAGCAGGCCGAGTCGCCCGAGTGGATGCCGGCCTCTTCGATATGCTCAAGCACACCACACACAATCGCACGCTGGTCGGCGGAGGGGGCGCTTCCGGGGGTCACCGGGCCGTAGTCCGCGATCACATCGATGTCGCACTCGGTCGCCTCGGCCAGGAACTTGTCGACCAGGATCGGCTGGCCCTCCAGGTCCGACGCGCCGATCGCGATCGCCATGTAGTGACGAAGCTGGTCGTCGTCGAAGACCGTCTCCATCGCCCGGCCGCCCAGCACGAAGCTGGGCCTGACCAGCACGGGGTAGCCGATCCGATTGGCGATCTCGACCGCCTCCTCCACGTTGTGGGCGATCCCGTTGTCCGGCTGCCTCACACCCAGTTCGGTACACAACGCCGCGAACTTGTCCCGGTCCTCGGCCAGCTCGATCGAGTCGACACTCGTCCCGATGATCGGCACGCCCGCGGCACGCAGGCCGTTGGCCAGGTTCAATGGCGTCTGCCCGCCGAACTGCACGATGACACCGTGGACCAGCCCGCCGTCATCGCCCAGGGGTACGCCGTTGATCCGCTCGATGATGTTAAGCACGTCCTCCATGGTCAACGGCTCGAAGAACAGCAGGTCGGAGGTGTCGTAGTCGGTCGAGACCGTTTCGGGGTTTGAGTTGACCATCACCGCCTCGAAGCCGAGCTCCTTCGCGGCGAAGGCGGCCTGGACACAGCAGTAGTCGAACTCGATCCCCTGGCCGATACGGTTGGGCCCGCCGCCGAGGATGACGATCTTCTTCTTGTCGGAGACACGGATCTCGTCGTCGAGGACTTCTTCGCCGTTCATGGTGAAGGGCGTCTCGTAGGTCGAGTAGTAGTACGGCGTCGCCGCCTCGAACTCGGCGGCGCAAGTGTCGACCAGCTTGTAGACCGGCTCGATCCCGAGCTTCTGGCGGTACTTGCGGACGGCCATGATGTTCGTCGTCGTGATCGCGCCGAAGAACAGGTTCGCTAGCTGCGGGTCGCTGTAGCCCCACTGCTTGGCCTGGAACAACAGATCACGCGGGCAGTCCTCGATGGCGACATAAGTTTCGAGGCGAGCCTCGAAATCCACCAGCTGTTTGAGCTGATCGAGAAACCACGGGTCGATCTGCGTGACCTCGTGGACCTGCTCGATCGTCCGGCCCATCTTGAAGGCGTAGCGGAGGTAGTACATCCGCCCCTGGCTGGGCACGCCGAGCTTGCGCTGCAGGCGGTCGCGGTCGATGGGCCACTGCACCCTGGACCCGTCGGCCAGTTCGACGCCGCGGATGTTCTGCAGGTACTTGTCGTTCTGGTCCAGGCCCAGCCCGAACCGCTTGACCTCCATCGAGCGGATGCCCTTCTGCAGGCTCTCCTTGAAAGTTCGGCCGATGGACATCGCTTCGCCGACCGACTTCATCTGCGTGGTCAGGGTTTCGTCGGCCTCGGGGAACTTCTCAAAGGTCCAGCGGGGGATCTTCGTCACCACGTAGTCGATCGAGGGCTCAAAGCTCGCGACCGTCTCGCCGGTGATGTCGTTGGGCAACTCGTCGAGGGTGTAGCCGACGGCGAGCTTGGCGGCGATCTTGGCGATGGGGAAGCCGGTGGCTTTCGAAGCCAGCGCCGAAGAACGCGACACGCGCGGGTTCATCTCGACGACGACCATCTCGCCGTTGGCCGGGTTGATCGCGAACTGGCAGTTGGACCCGCCGGTCTCCACGCCGATGACCCGCAGGATCGCCAGCGACGCGTCGCGCATCCGCTGGTACTCCTTGTCGGTCAGGGTCTGGGCCGGGGCGACGGTGATCGAGTCGCCGGTGTGTACGCCCATGGGGTCGAAGTTCTCGATCGCGCAGATGATGACGGCGTTGTCGTTCTTGTCCCGCATCACCTCCATCTCGTACTCTTTCCAGCCCAAGAGCGACTGGTCGATGAGCACCTGGCTGGTCATGGAGGCGTCCAGGCCGCGCCGGGCGATGTCCTCGAACTCTTCCATGTTGTAGGCGATGCCGCCGCCCGAGCCGCCGAGGGTAAAGGCCGGGCGGATGATCGCGGGCAGGCCGGTCTCCGCGACGATCGCGCGGGCCTGGTCCATGTTGTGGGCCGTGCCCGAAGTCGGGTTCTTCAGCCCGATCTGGTCCATGCACTGCTTGAATTGTTCCCGGTCCTCGGCCTTGTAGATCGCCTCGCGGGTTGCCCCGATCATCTCGACGCCGAACTTCTCAAGAACGCCAAGTTCTTCGAGCTTGCAGGCGCAGTTCAGGGCGGTCTGCCCGCCGAGGGTCGGCAGCAGCGCGTCGATCTGGAAAGGCCCACCCTGCTCTTTGGCGATGATCTTTTCCACCGCTTCGGGGGTGATCGGCTCGATGTAGGTCCGATCCGAGAACTCCGGGTCGGTCATGATCGTGGCCGGGTTGGAGTTGACCAGGACGACGTTGTAGCCCTCTTCTTTCAGGGCCTTACACGCCTGGGTGCCGGAATAGTCAAACTCACAGCCCTGCCCGATGACGATCGGCCCGGCCCCGATGATGAGGATGTTCTGGATGTCGGTGCGTTTAGGCATCTTTGCGGGGGGATTGGGAGCCGATGCGCAGAGACCGCGCGGTGTTCTGGGGGCAAAATCCCGCCGAGTTTAGCGTCGCAGAACTTGCCCGCCAAATTGAGCGTGGATTCTGGCGTTTCTGGGCTACAATGTGGATATGCGCAAGCTACGCCCAAGACAGATCATGGCACTGACCGCACTGCTTTTGCTGGGCTGGACCGCGGCGGGTTGCGTCGAGACCAGCCGGAAGCAGACCCGGATGTATGGCTCGCCCACACACCACATGTCCGGGCCGCCCCGCGAGTTCGACGCGAACAATTTTGAACCCTACAAGCCCCAGCCCAAGCCGTGGTACGAGCGGCTGATCCCCTGGTAGCCTGGGTTAGCCCGCTGGGGCGCCGCGGACATCGACGATCTGTGCCGACAGATCGGCCAGGTCCAGGATCGCAATGCTGCACCGCTCATTGACCCAGCCGCAACACTCGCCGGGGTTCAGCAGCAACTGCTCGCCGCCGGGGCGGGGCTGCTTCTCGTTAAAGATCTCATGGGTGTGCCCGGTGATGACGACGTCGGCGTGAGCGTAGTCGCCCGGCTTCATCCAATCGATGAAGTGGTGCATCACGATCAGACGCCCCGCGAGTTCAATCCGGAGCGGGCCCTCTACCAGTTGGGGCAGGACTTTCTTCAGCCCGGCCCGCTCACCGTCGTTGTTGCCAAAGACCGCGTAAACGGGCGTATCACCGATGTGCTCGGGGGTCAGCAGCCGGGCGGCAAAGGGGGCCACATAGTCCCCGGCGTGAAGGATGGCGCCGACCCGCATCCGCTTGAACATCTCCAGCGATCGGCGGAAGGTCGGCAGGCGGTCGTGCGTATCACTGATCACGCCAACTTTCATCCCGGCAAGGGTATCGCGGCAGACCCACACGGTCCAGAGGGAGATGAGGCTATCACCGCCAATCAATCGCCTGACACGCCCCCTATACTTAATACATCACACTGCTCAAACCATAATCTGTTCCCGGGAATCCCTCATGCCCAGCCCGACCTTACAACGCTGTGTCGTACCCGTCCTGATGATCCTGTGCTTCGTGCTGGGGCTGCTCGCATTGCGGCTGCACCTGATTTCAGGCGATGTCCCGCTCCTGGCACTCGCGGCTTTGGCTGGGCTGGCAAGCATCGGGCTGGGTACCGCTATGGTGTTCAACAACCGCGTCCAGGTCCTAGGCGATACCCAGTAAATCCCCCCGGCAACACGTCTGAGAAACCTCTCTAAAATGGCGGCATGACCGACCGCCTCGCACAACTCGAAACGATGCATGCCGCAGACCCGGCCGACGCGGACCTACCCTATATGATCGCGCTGGAGTTGGGCAAGACGCAAGACTTCACCGGGGCGATCGACTGGCTGGATAAGGCCTTGGCGATCAACGCGCACTACCACTACGCCTACTTCCAGAAAGCGAAGATGCTCAGTGAACTGGGCGATGATGCCGACGCGGTTGAGGCGCTGACCCTGGGTATCGAGCGTGCCGAGCAGGCGGGGGATATGAAGGCGCTGGGTGAGTTGTCGGAATTGCGGACTATGTTGACCGAGGGGTGAGACTTCTTTGCGAATTTGGTCGTCTCTAGAGCAGAGTCGGTCCACGTGTAGCGGGAGACGCGCAGCGTCCCGCGCGAATCTGCTTTGCTTGCCCCGGGACGCTCCGCGTCTCCCGCTACACCAGCAATGAATTTGCGCTAGAGTTTCAGCTCGGAAAAACCCGCGACGATCCGGTCCCATTTGCCCTGTGCCTTGAGCAGGTGCTCGATCGCCTCGCGGGCGGCGCCGTGCCCGCCGGACTTGCGGGTCACCAGCGCGGCTGCGGCCTTGACCTCCTCGGCCGCGTTGGCCGGGGCGATTGCATAGCCGACCTTGGCGAAGGCGGGCAGATCGATCAGGTCGTCGCCCATGTACGCCGTCTCGGCCAGCGCGACCCCGGTCATCTTCTCGATCGCCGTGACGTCGGCGCCCTTGTCCCGGCTGCCCTGGATGTAGTGCTCGATCCCTAATTCCTGCATCCGGTGGTGCACGACCTCGCTGACCTTACCGGTCAGGACCGCGATCTGCAGCCCCGCCTGCTGGGCCAGCTTGATCCCCAGGCCGTCGTTGACATGAAACCGCTTGATCTGCTCGCCGCGATCGGTGAGGTACAGACCGCCATCGGTCAGCACGCCATCGACGTCGAAAATGATGAGTTGAATCTTTGTGGGGGTGGGCATGGATGGATTCATTCGGGAAGATCATAATCTCGCAGGGACGAAGAATACGAAGTTGATCGTGCAGTCACCTTGGCGAGATGAGTTCGTACCTTTGTGGTTCAGGACTAGCCCTCAATGACTTTGAGCGCCGCAAGGTCCTGCACATCGATCAGACCGACGGGCTTGCCGCTGTCGTCTACGATCGGCACCTCGTCGAATCGGTATTGCCGGACGATCTTAACCGCGTCGCGGACCAGGGCGTCGTGCGGCAGGGTCGTCGGGTCGGCGGTCATCATGGCATCGATTGGGCCAAGCCAAGCGTCCGCGCCCTCGTCGATCAGGGCCGAACGCAGGTCGCCGTCGGTCACCAACCCCGCCAAGGCCCCGCCCCCATCGACGACAATCAATGCGCCGGGGCGGCGGAGGCCGCTGTCCTTGGCGGTCTGCTCGGCGATGGCGTAGGCGTCCTTGACGTTCGTGCCCAGCGCGATGGGCTGGAGATTCTGGCCGCAGCGGAACCGCATCGCCTGGACCACGGGGGTGAGTTGTCGGCCCAGCCCCCCGCCGGGGTGGAACTTGTGAAAGTCGTCGGCCGAAAAGTTGCGCTGCCGCATCACCGTCAGGGCTAGCGCATCACCCAGCGCCAGCATCGCCGTCGTGCTCGCCGTGGGCGCGAGGTTGTGCGGGCAGGCCTCGGTGACATCCCCGACCGGCAATGCGATCGTCGCCAGCCGACCCAACTCGCTCGCCGCCCGACCGACCAGCGCAATCGTCGGGACGTTGTCCTGCTTCAGCAGCATGGCGAGGGTGAGCACCTCCTCGGTCCCCCCGCCGTAGCTCAGCAGCAGGACGGCGTCGCCCGCGCGGACACGGCCCAGGTCGCCGTGCAAGGCCTCGACCGGGTGCAGGAAGTGGCTGGGCGTGCCGGTCGACGCGAAGGTGGCCGAGAGCTTGGCCCCGATCAGCCCGCTCTTGCCCAGGCCGCTGACCACGAGCGACCCCTCGGTCTCGAGCAGCAGGTCCACCGCATCATCGAACCGCGGGTCGATCGCGATATGCCCGATCGCGTCGCGCTCGGCGTCCAGCACCTGCTGAGCAAAGTCGCGGGGCGTGGCGGGCGTCGTGGGCGGGTCGGCGGGGGCGGTCATCTTCAGCGGCTATCATACCGCTCTCCCCGCAACACAGGCCGATCATGGACGAACAACGCACGGCATCACAGACCCCGCCACCCGACCTGGATCATCTCCCGGACCAGAATGATTCGGGCCGGGACTACCGCATCCGCCTGGAGGCCTACGCCGGGCCGCTGGACCTGCTGCTCTACCTGGTCAAGCGGCACGAGATCGACCTGCACGACATCCCTGTCGCCGAGCTCACCGAGCAGTACCTGCGTCACTTGGAGGTGATCAAGCAGATCGATGTCGACTCGGCCGGGGAATTCCTGGTGATGGCGGCGACCCTGGTCGAGATCAAGTCACGGATGATCATCCCCCAGGGCCAACGGGAAGACGCCGACGGGGCTGAGGACCCCACACAGCAGATCGAAGACGAGAAGGACCCGCGGTATGAACTGGTTCAACAGCTCTTGGCGTACAAAGCCTTCAAGGATGCGGCCTACGCCCTTGACAGCCGGGCGGATCAGTGGGAGCGCCGCTTCCCGGTCAAGGCCCGCGCGGGTGAGCGCCCGCCCGAGCCGGAGCAGGCGGCAGAGAAGACGCTGGACCTTGAGGACGTGCACGTCTTTGACCTTTGCGAGGCCTTCGGCCGGATCCTCGAGACGGTCGGTCACCTTGGTGACCACAAGGTCGCCTACGACGACACGCCGATCTCCCTGCACGCCGAAGACATCCACGACCGTCTGAAGCGCGACGGGCCGAGCGAGGGCATGACCCTGCGTGAGATCTTCGAGGGCCGAAGCAACCGGTCCGAGATGATCGGCCTGTTCCTGGCGACCCTCGAACTGGTCCGCCAGCACCTGGTCACGGTCGTGCACGACGACGCGGCGTCGCTGGCCACCGACGACGAGCCGGGCTCGCACATCCGCCTCATCCTGGTGCCGGAGGCGGACCGCGAGCGTGACCAGCAGGACACGGACAAGCCAGCGGACTGGAAAGACCCCGCGACGGGTGAGGTGCAATATGCCTGGCCCGATGAAGCAAGCCGGCTACGCTTTGAGCGTCGTGAACGCCTGCGGGCGACGCTGCAGGCCAAGGCGGAGGCCGAGGCCCGCGGCGAACAGTTCGATCTCAAGGCCTACAAGCAACATCTAGCCGAGCAACAGGGCGCGAACGCCGACGATGAATCACTCCTGGACGACGAAGAACTCGCGATCGAGGCGGACGACGCGGAGTATCTGAACAAAGACGAGTAGTAGTATGGCAGAACACACCGCCACGATTCAATGGGAGCTCGGAGTTGACGATTTTGTCAGCGGCAGGTACGCGCGACTACACACCTGGTCCTTCGATGGCGGGGTGACCGTGCCGGGGTCGCCTTCGCCGGCGGTCGTGCCCGAGCCGATGTCCAGCCATGACGCGGTCGACCCGGAAGAGGCTTTCGTCGCTTCTGTCTCGAGCTGCCACATGCTGACCTTCCTCTACATCGCCCAGCGCAAGGGTTTTGTCGTCGAGCGCTACCGCGACGACGCGGTAGGCAAGACCGCTCGGACTGATCAGGGCCGATACTGGGTCAGCGAGATCGCCCTGCGCCCCCAGATCGTCTACGGCGACGGCAAGGCCCCGCCCCACGAGCAGGAGCAGGAACTGCACCACCTCGCCCACGGGCAGTGCTTCATCGCCAACTCGGTGAAGACCGAGATCCGGATCGAGAAACCCCAGACCACCGACTCAATCAAAACGGAGTTGTGATGACCACGACCGACACGCCCTACCCTGTTTCGCCGGCCGACAACCCGATGCTCCAGACCGAGGGGCTGCCCGCCTTCGACCGTATCGCACCCGAGCACATCGTGCCCGGCGTTGAACAGCGGCTGGCGGAAATCG
The DNA here is from genome assembly GCA_038749735.1 of Planctomycetota bacterium. Taxonomy (GTDB): domain Bacteria; phylum Planctomycetota; class Phycisphaerae; order Phycisphaerales; family Phycisphaeraceae; genus JAHQVV01. The sequence goes on along the minus strand of JBCDHS010000009.1, from coordinate 74,409 downwards.
GCCAACACTTCGACGCCTTGGAGCAGAGCGCGACCCCGACGTGGGACGGGCTGCTGACTCCCCTTGAAGACATCGACCGGGCTTTTGAATACTGCTGGGGGCCGGTGGGCCACCTGATGGCGGTGAAGAACTCTGATGCCCTGCGCGAGGCTTACCAGGCCGTCCAACCCAAGTTTGTCCAGCTCTCGCTGCGGATGAGCCAGAGCCGACCGATCTACGAGGCGCTGTGCATGATCCGCGACCGCGACGACTGGGAGAGGCTTGACCTGGCGCAGCAGCGGGTGATCGCCGACAAGATCCGCGACGCGGAGCTGGCGGGTGTCGCGCTCGAGGGCGAAGCGAAGCAGCGGTTCTTGGAGATTGCGGAGCGGCTCTCGTCCCTATCGACAGATTTTTCCAATCATCTTCTGGACGCGACGAAGGCGTTCGAATTGCTCGTGACCGATCCATCCGATGCCGAGGGCTGGCCCAAGACGCTAAAAACAATCGCCGCCCAGTCCTACAACGAGGCGAAGAAGCCCGAGACCGAAGCGACACCGGACGCCGGCCCCTGGCGCATCACACTGGACTACCCCAGCTTTGTCCCGTTCCTGGAGCACAGCCGAAACCGCGGCCAGCGCGAGCAGGTCCATAAAGCCTTCATCTCGCGGGCCAGCAGCGGCGAATTCAACAACCGCCCGCTCATCGACGAGATCTTGTTGCTTCGTCGTGAGCAGTGTGGCCTGCTTGGCTTTGACAACTACGCGCAGGTCAGCCTGTCCACCAAGATGGCCGGCGACGCCGAGACGGTCTGGAAGATGTACGACGAGCTTCGTGCGGCCTGCCAACAGGGCATGCACGACGACCTCGATGAGCTGCAACGCTTCGCCGCGGAACAGGGCGAGACCCGGGAGCTGATGCACTGGGATATGGCGTTCTGGGCCGAGCGGCTGCGTGAGGCGAAGTTTGATTACACCGACGAGCAGCTGCGGCCCTACTTCCCACTGCCTCGCGTCCTGGACGGGCTGTACGCGCTGTGCACGAAGCTGTTCGGGGTGAGCTTCGAGCGTGACGACGCCTCGGCCCCGCGCTGGCATGAGGACGTGCAGTACTACCGCGTGCTCGACGAGTCGGGCCGGCCGATCGCCGGGTTCTACCTCGACCCGTACTCCCGCCCGGCCGACAAACAGGGCGGGGCATGGGTCAACGGCTGCCTGTCCCGCCGTGTCGTCGCCGGCCAGGTCGTCAACCCCGTCTACCACGTGATCTGCAACGGCACCCCGCCCGTCGGCGACCCCGAAGCGGGCGGCACCCCCTCGCTCATGAGCTTTGACGAGGTCATCACCCTCTTCCACGAGTTCGGCCACGCCTTGCAGGGCATGCTCACCACGGTGGACTACCCCGCCGCCGCTGGGCTGTCCGGCATCGAGTGGGACGCCGTTGAAATCTGCAGCCAGTTCATGGAGAACTGGTGCTACGAAAAATCCGTGCTCCAGGGCATGACCCAACACGTTGAGACCGGCGAGCCGCTGCCCGACGAGTTATTCGAAAAGCTGGTCAAGGCCCGCACCTTCCGCGCCGGCTCGTCTTTCATGCGGCAGATGCTCCAGGGCACGACCGACCTGATCCTGCATAGTACCTTTGACCCCGAGGCCTCCACCCCCCGCGAGGTCTACCTCAAACAGGCCAAGACCTACGCCGCGCTCCCGCCGCTGGACGAGGACCAGTTCCTCTGCGCGTTCGGCCACCTGTTCGCCGGCGGCTATGCCGCAGGGTATTACAGCTACAAGTGGTCCGAAGTGCTGAGCGCCGACTGCTTCGGCGCGTTCGAGGAAGCCGGGCTGGACGACAACGATGCCGTGCAGCAGGCGGGCCGACGCTTCCGCGACACCTTCCTGGCCCGGGGCGGGGGAGAGCACCCGTCGGATGTTTTCAAGGCGTTTCGTGGACGGGGCCCGAGCACCGAGGCACTGCTGCGGCACAACGGTTTGTTGTGATAAGCCCCTGGGCCTGTCGCGAGGTTAAGCCAACTGCTGGGGATGATTCGGCTCGCTCTCCCTGGGAGGGAGAGGGAGCAAGGCAGGCCGCTACTTTTGGCTTGACTGCGTTTAAGGCCAGGGCCTTATCAGCCCACGCCTCGATACACCAGATAACCAAACCCCACACCAAGCATCAGCAACACGATCCAGAAAACGATCTCGCCGACCAGGAACGAAACCGCCTGCCCGACAAAGATCAAGGTCAAGGCCATCGCGCCGCGTTTGACCTCGATCGTTTCACCACACTCAGGACAGACCAATGGTATGTTCGCACCAAACTGTCGGCCGCAACTTTTGCACTTGAACATGCCAACCCCTTCTCGCGGCTCGGCGGCGGCCTCGACCCCCCGGAGCTACACCAGCGCTTCGAGCTTCGGCCGGGGCAGGCCAAGAAAATTGGCCAGCAGGATCGGCCCTTCCGTGGTGAGGAAGCTCTCGGGGTGGAACTGCACGCCTTCCAGGGGCGCGGCACCGCCTTCGCTCTTTTTCCGCAGGCCCATGATCTCGCCCTCGTCGGTCCAGGCGGTGACCTCGAACCGCGCGCTATCGAAGCTGTCCTTGTTGACCACCAGCGAGTGGTACCGCGTGGCGGTGAAGGGGTTGGACATCCCGATGAACAGGCCCTGCCCGTCGTGGTGGATCGGGCTGGTCTTGCCGTGCATCAGCCGGGTGTTGCGCTCAACGATCATGCCGAACTGCTGGCCGATGGACTGGTGTCCCAGACAGACACCGAGCACGGGCACCTTCCCAGCGAACGCAGCGATAACGTCCATGGACACCCCCGCCTCGTTCGGCGTGCACGGGCCGGGCGAGATGATCACGTGTGCCGGCTCTAAAGCCAAGGCTGCTTCCGGGGTGATCTTATCGTTGCGCACGACATGGATCGGCAAGCCCTCGGGGTCATGGCCCTGGCCGACCATCAGTTCACCAATCCGCTGGACGAGGTTGTAGGTGAAGCTGTCGTAATTATCGATGAGGAGGATCATGGCTAATTCACAACGATATTAATAAGTTTCTGAGGCACCACGATGATCTTGCGGACCTCCTTGCCCTCCAGGTGCTCGGCAACATTCTCGTTGGCGCGGGCGGCGATCTCGATGGTGCTGTTGCCCGCCTCGGCGGGCACGGTGATCTTGCCCCGCAGCTTGCCGTTGACCTGAACTGGCAGCTCGATCTCATCGACCACCAGGGCCGACGCGTCATAGCCCGGCCAGGGGCTGTCGGCCAGGTAGGTCTCGTGCCCTAGCTTGGCCCACAGCTCTTCCGCGATATGCGGGGCGATCGGGTTGACCAGCCTGAGCAACGACTCGGCGGCGAACCGCGGCACACCGCCGGACGCCAGCCCGACCAAGGCGTTGTTCAACTCGATCATCGCGGCGATCGCGACGTTGAAGTTCATCGTCTCCATCGCCTCGGTCACCCGCTTGATCGTCGCGTGGACCTTGCGGTTGAGGTCTTTGTCCGGCTCGATATCGCCGACCCGGACCGCGCCGGTCTCTTCGTCGATGACGACACGCCAAAGGCGGTTGAGGAAGCGGTGGACCCCAATTATGTCGGCCGGGTTCCACACCTTGCTCTGCTCGAGCGGGCCCATGTACATCTCATAGAGACGCATCGTGTCGCAGCCGTATTGCTGACAGACCGCATCAGGGGCCGTCGCATTCTTAAGCGACTTTCCCATCTTCCCAAACTCTTCTGTGACCGGCTGACCCTCAAAGAAAAACTTCGTACCCGAATCACCCTGGACTTCTGCGGCCGGCCGACCATCCTCCGTGACCACCTTGCTTGCATCCACCGGAATCCCACGTTCATCCCGATAGCAGTACGCCTGGATATACCCCTGGGCGAAATACTTGCCGAACGGCTCGGGGGTCGTGGCCACGCCGATGTCGTGCAGGAACTTGTGCCAGAACCGCGCGTACAGCAGGTGCAGCACCGCGTGCTCGGCCCCGCCGACATAAAGATCGATACCGCCGGCGTGTGGCTCCCCGGATGCCTTCTCACTCACCATCCAATAGGCTTCCGCGTCTTCACCAATCAGCCGTTGGTGATTGGCGGGGTCGCAGTACCGCAGGTAGTACCAGCACGAGCCGGCCCAGTTGGGCATCGTGTTCAGCTCACGGGTGTACTCGACGCCACCGATCACGACCTTCTTCCAGTCGTCGCCCGCCCGGCCCAGCGGCGGCTGCGGGGGCGCGTCCGGGTCGTCCGTGCCCTCGGGCTTGAAGTCCTCCATCTCCGGCAGGCTGACCGGCAACTGGTCCTCCGGCACGGGGACGATCTCGCCGTCCGGGCCGTGCAGGATCGGGAACGGCTCGCCCCAGTACCGCTGCCGGCTGAACAGCCAGTCACGGAGCTTGTAGTTCACCTTCGCGTTACCTACGCCCTTGTTTTCGATCCAGGCGGTGATCTTCTGCTTCGCCTCGGAGACGGGGTGGCCATTAATCGAAATTTCGTCATTCTCTGAATTGATCAACGAGCCCGACGCGACCCAAGCAGGCCATTGATCTGCCTGCTTGAGGTACACACGCCGGAACTGAGAGATGTCATGTTCAGGCTTTGCCACATTATCCGGTCGATGCTCTTTTAACCAAGCATCTGTTGGCATCACGACTGGCACGACCGGCAGGCCGAACTGTGTCGCAAAGGCGTGGTCGCGCTCGTCGTGCGCAGGCACGGCCATGATCGCGCCCGTGCCGTAGCCCATCATCACGTAGTCGGCGACCCAGACCGGGATACGCTGGCCGTTGACCGGGTTGATCGCGTAGCCGCCGGTGAACACCCCGGTCTTGGACTTCGCGTCGGCCTGGCGATCGATGTCGGTCTTCTCCGCCGCCTGCTGCTGGTACGAACGCACCGCCTCCGCCTGCTCGGGCTTTGTCAACAACTCGACCAATGGGTGCTCCGGGGCGAGCACCATGTACGTCGCACCGAACAGCGTGTCGGGGCGGGTGGTGAAGACCGGGTTGGTGTCTTCTGCGAGCCGGCCCGTGTCGGGCCGGTCTTCCGGGGTGTCCGTGGTCTCCGTATTGTCCGGGGCGGCACGCCCCGGCTCGCGGACGATTGTGAAATCCACCTCCGCGCCGACCGACTTGCCGATCCAGTTGCGCTGGAGCAGCTTGATGTTCTCTGGCCAGTCGACTTGGTCCAGGTCGTCGATCAGCCGGTCCGCGTAGGCGGTGATGCGCAGCATCCACTGCTTGAGCGGCCGCTTGAACACCGGGAAGTTGCCGCGCTCCGATCGCCCCTCGTTGGTGACCTCTTCGTTGGCCAGCACGGTCCCCAGGCCCGGGCACCAGTTCACCTCGACCTCGGCCATGAACGCCAGGCGGTACTCATCCAGCAGACGGACACGCTGATCCTGCGTCAGCTCGTGCCACTTATGCACCAACGGGTTACCGATGCCGGCCAGGGCTTCCATGTTCTCCATGTCGCCGGAGACGATCAGCTCGCCGTCCATCCCGACGTAGTAGTCCTCGCCCTCCAGCTTGTCGATCAGCTCACGGATGGGCAGGGCCTTCTGCTCCAGCGGGTCGAAGTAGCTGTGGTACATCTGCAGGAAGATCCACTGGGTCCAACGAACATACCCCGGGTCCGTCGTGGCGAAAGTCCGGTCCCAGTCGTAGCCCATGCCCAGCCGCTTGAGCTGGCCGACCATGTTCTTGATGTTGTGCTCGGTGGTGACGCGCGGGTGGACGCCGGTCTCCACGGCGTACTGCTCGGCGGGCAGGCCAAAGGCGTCAAAGCCCATCGGGTGCAGGACGTTAAACCCGCGCATCTTCTTGTAGCGGGCCACGATATCGGTGGCGATATAGCCCAGCGGGTGGCCGACGTGCAGTCCGACCCCCGAGGGGTAGGGGAACATGTCCAGCACGTAGTACTTGGGTTGGTCGGGATCAAACCCCGGATCGCCGGGGTTGGGCCTCGCGAAAGTGCGGGCATTATCCCAGTGCTGCTGCCAGCGGGGCTCGATAGCGGAGAAGTCGTATTTCATGGCGGTCGTATCGGCTGGATCAGGCACGGGGTCAGGCCGGCCAGAGCTGTCTTCGGCTCGTGATGCAGGATAGCCGATCGGGTCGTTGCGGTGGCGTCAGGCGGGCTGATCCGACCGCGATGAATCGGTCGCCGGGCCTACCCGTTACCGAACCGACATCCGCGGAGAAAACGCCACTGCAACAGGAAGTAGCCGATCAGAACCATCAGCCCGTACGCCGGGATCGTAAACGGCAGCAGATCGATCCACGGCGGTGGAGCGTAGCCCCCGTAGTAATAACGGCGGAAGCTATAGTCCTCGTAGATCACGATCGCCAACACCGCGATCGGGTAGCCCAGCGCGGTCGCCCCGGCAAAATAACCAAGCTGATACGCGAGCGCCTGCGCCGCGGGATAAAGGATGTTGCGCTTGTGGATCAGCCGGGCCAGCAGCCCATGGACCCCGGTGCAAAGCAGGCTTAACGCAAGAACCCCAACACACGAAATCGTCCAGGCCAGGCTGATTCCAAACAAGACCTCATCCCAGTCCCGCATCAAGTCCTCCAAACCAACCAGCCATTCGCCCTCCCGGATCGATAGCACGACGGCGATCAGAAAGAACCCGGCCAGGACGGCCAGCAGCATCAGCCCGGACCCCACGGCCAGCGCGACCAGATGGCGTTTAACCGGGCGTCGGAGTGTCGTCCGACGCCCAAAAGCGTGCGGGCTGAAGATCGCCAGCAACATTTGTGTGAGCATCCCCCGGCGGTCCGGCGCATTGCGGCGACTTTTGAGGCTCACCTGTGTATCCAGCCCGCACTCGGGGCAGGCGCTAAGCTCGCGCACACCCATCAACGGGTAGCCGCACCCCTCGCACTCGGCCGGCCAGGGGCAGGACGCCGCCCAGGTCGGCCGGTCGTAGTGAGTGATCATCGCCCAGCCAGTCACCACAACCTGCGACCAAGCATAAACCAGCCAGGACAAGGCAAACAAAACGGTTTGTAGATCGAACCCCAGCGTGCGATACGAACCGTCGATCCATTGCACCGTGAATACAAAGACCACCAAAGATACTGCGTGGAACGGCGTGAGTTGATAGACCCGCACCAGACCCCGGCCCATACTCCGGCCCCAGGGCTCAGGCGAAGCGCCCAGCGGCATCAAGAGCCACGCCAGCAGGATGAAACCAAACTCGATCGCCAAAACAAACACGATCAAACCGCCCAGCACCAACGGCCAATCATTACCGGCGTACTGCAGCTCCCTCAGCAACTCTCCCGTGATCGGCGTGCGGTAAGGGCTCGACGTACTGTGGACAATTTCTAGCCCGATCCATGCCAGCATCAGCCCGTACAGATGGACGCCGTAGGCCCAATGCAGCCCCATCTCGCGCCACCACCGGCCAATCACCAGCACCGGTGAGATCGGGGCGAGCAAAGGCGCAAACGGCGCGGTCTCTTGTGGGGACAGGTTGGAGGGTGCAGAAACCTCGGGCATCGTGCTCCGGAATCAGTGCCGTAAGCATACCCCCGGGTGACGGCCTCCGCGACTGGCCGCAAAATAAAGCGTTATGATGGCCCCGAGCCTTTTGACCGCACACTTTTGACGCCCCACGAACACCGAACATGCCCTCCCGCACCGAGATCGCCACCGCCACCGCCGCCGACCTTCGTCGCTTTGCCCCTACCGCCGGGGACACGCCGGTGCTGATCGGCTTCGATGGCTTTATCGACTCGATCATCAGCGTCGTGGACAAACGCTACGACGTGGACCGCTACGACCCGATCCCGACGATCGCCCGCTTTGCCGAGAAGATCGCCGCCGCCGCGGGCAAGTCATCCAACTACGAACTGGTCACCCGCCAACAGAAACTCGGGGGCAACGGCCCGATCATGGCCAACGCCATGGCCCGCGCCGGCTTCGATATCCACTACGTCGGCGCCGTCGGGGCGGGGGAGATCCACCCCATCTTCAAAGAATTCGAGGCGATCGCCAAGCTGCACGGCATCGCCGCTCCGGCCTTTACCGATGCACTGGAGTTCAGCGACGGCAAGCTGATGATCGGCAAGCACGAGTCGCTACGCAACGTCAAGCAGGAGCAAATCGATGCTGTGCTTGGGCGGGATACTTTCACCAAGCTGGTACGGGGCGTCAAGCTGCTAGCAACCGTCAACTGGTCGATGTGCCCGCTGCTAGGGACGGTTTGGGATGCGCTAGCCGACGAGATCCTGCCCGGCAACGCGCAACGCCCGGCCGTCTTCATCGACCTCACCGACCCGGAAAAGCGTACCGAGCAGGACCTCAAGACCGCCCTGGACGAGATCGCCAACCTCGCGACGATGACCCAGGTCACGCTGGGGATGAACCTCAAAGAGGCGTCGCAGGTCGCCCACGTGCTCGGCATCGAGGTCGAGGACGAGCCGGAGCTGGCGATCGAGTCGACGGCCGCGATGCTGCGCGAGGCCTTGAGCCTGCACTGCGCGGTGGTCCATCCCCGCCGCGCCGCTGCCGGGGCGATGCTCGGCGAAGACGGGCAGGTCCACCGGGCCACGTTCCACGGCCCGTTCATCGAGAACCCCGTCCTCTCCACCGGGGCCGGCGACAACTTCAACGCCGGCTTCTGCCTGGGCATGCTTGCGGGGATGCCGATTGAGCAGTGCCTCTGCGCCGGCACGGCCACGAGCGGCTTCTACGTCCGCAACGCCAAGAGCCCAACGCTCGATGGCCTGGCGGGTTTCTGCGAGACACTTCCCGAGCCGCAGTAATGCAATCCACCGCGCAAACGACAACTTATTGACTGGTCTAACAACAACTCTTCCAACACCACCACAGCCACGCGCTGTCAGCGAATAATGAGCGGATGTCTTCTGCATCTCCCCCACGCCCGTCCCGCGACCCACGCCGAGAATTGCGCAAGATCGACTACGCCGCGCTGCAGCAGAAGCTGCCACCCGCGGCGATCGAGGCGGAGTGCGCGCTGCTGGGGTCGATCATCCTGGACTGGCGGGTCTGTGGCGAGGTGCTGCAGATCATCCAGTCGCCCGAGGATTTTTCGCGCACCAGCCACGCCGCGGTGTACAAGGCCCTCAAGGACCTGTACGAGGAGGTCCAGTCGATCGACATGGTCCAGCTGACCCAGAAGCTGGCCGACCGCGACCAGCTCGACACGGTGGGCGGGGTGGACTACCTGATCGAGCTGTTCGAGTCGGTGCCCAGTGCGATCAACGCCGGGCACTACGCGAGGCTGGTGCGTGAGAAGGCGCTGGTGCGGAGGCTGATCGATGCGTCGGGGCAGCTGCTGGACAAGTGCTACAACTCGGACGCCACGGCCGACGACCTGCTGATCGAGGCGGGAAAGCTGATCTACGAGATCCAGGAGAAGCGCGGGATCGCCGAGGCGAGCGACCTGTACGCCCTGCTCGAGGAGACGATGCAGCAGCTCGAGGCCAACGAAGGCAAGCTGGTGACCGGGCTGGAGACGGGGTTTAAGGACTACGACAACGACACCAACGGGTTGCACGGCGGCGAGCTGACGATCATCGCGGCCAGACCCTCGATGGGCAAGACCGCATTCATGCTCAACATCGCCGAGAACATCGCGACGGTGAACCAGATCCCGGTCGCGATCTTCTCGTTGGAGATGAGCAAGCAACAGCTCGCCCAGCGGCTGCTGTGTTCGCGCAGCGGGGTCGACTCACAACGGCTGCGCAAAAACATGCTGGCACGGGACGACTACGGCAAGCTTCAGATGACGGTCGGCGAACTGGCCGAGGCGCCGATGTACATCGACGATACCCCGGGCCTGTCCCCGACCGTGCTGCGGGCCAAGGCGATGAGGCTGGCCAGCGAGCACCACATCAAAGCGATCTTCGTTGATTACATGCAGTTGATGTCTGACCCGGGCGCGCCCTCCCGACAAGAGGAAGTGTCGAGCATCTCGCGTTCGATCAAGTCCATTGCCCGTGAGCTGGACGTGCCGGTGGTCTGCCTCAGCCAACTCAACCGCCAGGCCGAGCAGCGCGAGGGCCACCGCCCACGGATGAGCGACCTGCGTGAGTCCGGCTCGATCGAGCAGGACGCGGACGTGATCGCCATGGTCCACCGCGAGGACTACTTCCACCGCAGCGACCCGGACTATGAGAACAACAACCTGGCCGAGATCATCATCGCTAAGCAGCGTAACGGACCGACCGGCGTGGTGAAGCTGCAGTTTCACGGCCCGACCACCCGCTTCCACGACCTGGCGACGGGGCAAGGCGACTATCTTTGAACCGATGAATCAGCAGCCGGGCCCGAGCGCAGCGAAAGCCCGGCCCGATCCAATGCCCCGGCGATCCGGACCTTCGCTGCGCTCGAGTCCGGCTAGAGACTGCGCTATGAGATCACTGACCTTGATCTTTTCAATCGGCTTGACCCTCTTGCTTATCGCCTGTACGAGCGGGGGCGTACCGGCCGATGCCCCCGCCGCCGCCACAACCGACGTCAGCAGCGTCCAACCGCCCAACATCATCTATATCCTCGCCGACGACCTGGGCTACGGCGACCTGGGCAGCTTCGGGCAGCAGACCGTCCAGACCCCGCACCTGGACGCGATGGCCGCGGGCGGGCTTAGACTCACCCAGCACTACGCCGGGTCGACCGTCTGTGCGCCTTCCCGCTGCGTGTTGATGACCGGCAAGCACGTCGGCAATGCCTACATCCGCGGCAACAACCGGGGCGACGACGGCTACGAATTACCCATCCCCGAAGATGAGGTCTTTGTTTCCGAGCTGCTCAAAGACGCGGGCTACCACACCGCGTGCATCGGCAAGTGGGGCCTGGGCGGGCCCGGGTCGACCAGCCACCCCAACGCGGTGGGGTTTGACTACTTCTATGGCTTCCTCAACCACGGCCACGCCCACAACCACTACCCCGACTACCTCTGGCGGAACGACGAACAGGTGCCCACCGGCAACGTGATGACCGATGCCAGTCGGCTGGACAGCTTGGGCAAAGGGGTCGCCGTCGAGCGCGTCGCCTACGCCGGCGACCTGTTCTTCCGGGAAGCCGGCGCGTTCCTCGACCGAGCTTCGGAAGACGATAAGCCGTTCTTCCTCTACCTCGCGCTCAGCGTGCCGCACACCAACAACGAGGCCCCGCGACTGCTCAAACACATGCCCGAAGAGGCCCGGCCCCAGCGTGGGCAGGAGGTCCCCTCGCTGGGCCGGTATGCCAACGAGGACTGGCCTGGCCCACAGATCGGGACCGCGGCGATGATCACCCGTATGGACGCAGGCGTGGGTGAGCTATTAGCGCGCCTGCAAGCGCTGGGTATCGCCGAGAATACCCTGATCATCTTCAGCTCCGACAACGGCCCGCACGCCGAGGGCGGGAACGACCCGGGATTCTTTGATTCCAATGGCCCGCTGAGGGGGATCAAGCGTGACCTCTACGAGGGCGGCATCCGTGTCCCAACCATTGCCTACTGGCCGGGCACGATTGAGCCGGGCCGGCTATCGCCCCACCTCTCTGGGTTCCAGGACTTGTTGCCCACCGCCTGCGATCTGGCGGACATCGAACCACCAGCGGGCATCGACGGGATCAGCTTCGTCCCCACCCTGCTCGGGTCGGATCAGCAGCCCGAGCACGACTATCTCTATTGGGAGTTCTTCGAACAGGGCGGCAAGCAGGCCGTGCGCTGGGGGGATTGGAAGGGCATCCGCCTCAAGGCGCAACAGGATCGGGAATCTGCGATCATGCTGTTTGATTTGACCAACGACTTGGGCGAGCAATCCAACGTCGCCGACCAACACCCCGAGGTCGTCGCGCACATCCGGCGGCTGATGGACCAGGCCCGGACCCCCAGTAGCATCGACCGCTTCCGTTTCCGGTGGGAGCAATAGCCTCTGAATAAGAGATATCGCAGTGCTACGAAGATTCCGATCGAATTTAGAAATGAAAATGTTTAGGAGCGAGACAAGCATGGGTATCGAATCACAGCTTGCGGTCGCCATACAGGCAGTACGTTCGGCGGCAAAGGTCTGTGTTGCGGTTCAGCAAGACCTGGTGACGGCTGAGACCTTGGAGAAGAAGGACAAGAGCCCGGTGACCGTGGCCGACTTCGCCTCGCAGGCGGTGGTGTGCAAGCACCTGATCGATGCGATGCCGCAGGTGCGCGTGGTCGGCGAGGAGGGCGCGGACGACCTGCGCGGAGACGAGGTTGAGGAACTGCGGGCCTCCGTGACCCGCCACGCCTCAGGGCAGGTCGGCCAGGCAAGCGAGGACCAGGTACTCGCCTGGATCGATCGCGGTGGCTTCGACCCCACATCAGAAATAGCCCCCAGCAGCTACTGGACACTCGACCCCATCGATGGGACCAAGGGTTTTCTGCGCGGCCAGCAGTACGCCATCGCCTTGGCGCTGATCGAAAACGGCCAGGTGACGCTGGGCGTGCTCGGCTGTCCGAACCTGCCCACCGCGGACGGCACAACGGGCAGTGTCTTTACCGCCGCACGGGGCCGGGGTGCCCAGGTCCTGCCGCTGGAGGGCGAAAGCCTCGAAGGCCAAACCATCCGTGTCGACCAGGTCGCTGCGGCAAGCGAGGCACGTTTCTGCGAATCGGTCGAGTCCGGCCATTCCAACCAGGACGACTCGGCCCGGATCGCGGCGAAGCTCGGGATCACCGCCGATCCCTACCGCATCGACAGCCAGTGCAAGTACGCCGCCGTCGCGCGCGGCGACGCGAGCATCTACCTCCGCCTGCCGACCTCGGCCGACTACCGCGAAAAGATCTGGGACCACGGCGCTGGGTCGATCGTCGTTGAAGAAGCCGGCGGCACCGTGACCGACGTAACCGGTGCCCCCTTGGACTTTTCGCTTGGCCGAAAGCTTGAGAACAACCGAGGGATCATCGCGACCAACGGCCGGTTCCACGGCGAAGTCGTTGAAGCGGTCCAAAGCGTGATCGGTTAAGCCCAATTGACCGCCAAACGACAACAACGCCCCGACCATTCGGGGCGTTGTTGTCGTTTGTTTATCAGATATTAGCCGGTTAACCCAGCAGCGACAGGACCGACTGGGCCGTACTGTTGGCGATCGCCAGGGTCGAGGTGCCGGCCTGCTGGAGGATCTGTGCCCGCGTCAGCCGGCTGGTCTCCTCGGCGAAGTCGGTATCTCGGATCGCCGACTCGGCCGCGGTCAGGTTCTCCAGCGAGACCTGCTGGCTCCGCAGCGTGGTGTCGAGGGTGTTTCGCTCGAAGGCACCAATCCGGCCACGGAGGGTCGAGACCTGGTCGATCGCCGCGTCGATGATGTCGGCTGCGGCACGGAAGTTGCCTGCGACCAGCGACTTGCTCTCGCCCGCTACGATCTCGTTGAGGAAGCCGACCCGTGAGTTACCCAGCCGGCTGGCGGCGACCGACTGGATGCCGAAACCGACCTGCTGCTGGGTGTTGATGTCCGGTCCGATCTGGTACGTCGCCCCGCCGCCGGTGATCGTGTAGGTGTAGGGCGAGTTGAGGGTCTGGGCGGCACCGGAGGTGAGCGTCATCTCAACGCTGAGTGTTGCCGCGTTGAGTGCGATATCCAGGCCGTCGCCCAGCGCGAGGTTGCCGTTAACGAGCGCGAGGACGTCGGCCCCGATGTCCCGGACCACGGCGCCGCCGCCCTGAGCGGTGTAGGTATCGAAGAAGGCCCCGCCCGACAGCTTACGGACGCTGACAAACTCGTCCGACCCGAATTCGATCGACTCGAGCACGAGGCCGGAGGTTGGGTCGGCGGCCGAGGCGAGCACCGCCTGCACCCCTGTTGCGTCGGACACCGCGTTGATCGCCACCGCCACGGCCGAGAGGGAAGTCCCCGACGCGAAGTTGAACGCCTGGACCCCGTTGGTCCCCTGGACCTCAAAGCTCACCGCGGAACTGAACGTCCCCGTGCCGTTGCCCGAGAGGAACAGCGAGGCGTGCTCGGCCGACTGGATCACCTCGACGGTCACGGGGATGCTGGTGTTCAGGCCGAAGTTTGCGCCCTTGATGTTTACATCGGAGACCTGGCTGGTGGTCACGCCCGAGGTCAGGTAGTCCAACGACCCGTTGAGCAGCTTCAGCCCGGCGAAACTCGCGGTGTTGGAGATCCGGGTGATCGATTCGATGGCCGAGTCGATCTGGAGTTGGTTGGCTTCGGTCTCTTCTTTGGAGAAGGCGCCGGTGTTGGCCGCCTCGACCACCAGGCCCTTGATCGAGGTCAGCAGGTCGTTAATCTCCTGCAGCCCCGCCTCGGTGGTGGCGATGACGTTGCTGGCCCGCTCGATATTATCGACGGCCTGGCCGATGCCCGAGATCTCGTTGCGTAAACGCTCAGAGACGATCAGGCCCGCGGGGTCGTCGGCCCCTCGGTTGATCTGCAGCCCGGTGCTCAGCCGCTCCAGGCGGACCTGCAGGTCGGTGTTGTTCCGGGCCAGGTTGTTCCGGGCGATCATTGCCGAGACATTGGTGTTGATGCGGCTCATGGTGGACAAACCTCCGTGTTTGTCATCGTGATGGGCCGGGCGTTGTTGCCGGGCCGGGACTGGGTGTTCCGGGTTGTCTCGCCGTGACTTCCTTGCAGGCGAGTCGTGCCGGGTTTTTGAGTCATCCGTAGGTTTATGGAAGCTTCGCTCGGGGCACCGTGGTGCCGTTCCGCTTACGAAGGGTCTGGTCTGCAGCGTTCAAGTCGTCGATCTGGACCTGGCTGGCCTCGGCGTTCTCACGCCGGATAGCCTCGTACACCTCTTTGCGGTGTACCTGTACGGTCCTCGGGGCGTTGATCCCTAGGCGGACCTTATCGCCCCGGATGTCGACGATGGTGATCTCCACCTCATCGCCGATCATGATCGTCTCGTCGCGCTGACGGGAAAGCACGAGCATACTCAGTGGCTCCTTCCTTGGGCCTGCCCCACCGTGGGGCGTCGCGCCCCGCGTCCGTGCGGGGCCCCGTTTCAGTTTCGTTCACGTCGATCCATCAACCGTCATGCGTTATCGTCGTCGCGCGTCATGCGCTCTGGGCGTGGACCGCCTCGCCGGTCTCCACCAGCGGCACCCGCGTGGTGAACCGCCGGTCGCTGAGCACCAATTGCTCGCCGACCCGGTTCTTCGCGTTAATCACCAGCGGGCCCTGCAGGTTCCCCGTCAGGGTCTGGCCCCGCTTGTTCACGATCACCAGCACCTGCGCGTCGTCCAGGGAGGCCAGCCCGATCTGCCCGAGCTGCTCGAACTTCACCGGGACCTTATAGGTCGGCACGAACAGGCTCGGGTCGGTCACCACGAACGCCAGGTCATGAACGTCCACCGACTGAAGCCACCAGAAGTAGCTGTCGTTGCCGGCCTCGATCAGCACGTAACGCTGATAGTTGCCAAAGCCCAGCAAGCCCTTGGGGAACGTGATGACCCGGTCGTCGTCGACCTCGATCTCACCAAATCGTGAAGACTTGATCTTCATCGCGGTATCCTTCGCAGCCGTCCATCCTGGTTTACCCAACCCGCCGGGACATCCTGTCGCGGGCCGGCGGCTCCAACCGCCGTCTGTCTCTCGGGCCGTGGGGTCGGCTGCATATGCCCCATTCGGCCGCGCACGTTTTGCGCCACCTAGCGCAAGAAATCCAACAAACTCAGTTGCAGGTTCGACGAACCAACCTGCAGCGATGCCTGGAGCTGAAGCTGCAACTGCGAAATCCGGGTCAACACCTCGGTCAGATCCGCATCCTGTAGCTCGCTGAGCATCGTTTGTTCCTGTAGGTCCTTGTCCTGGACCAGCGTTCGCTGATCATCGATCCGCCGGGCCTGAACGCCGACCCGGGCCCGCGCCGAAACGGCGCTGTCAATGTCCTGTTCAATGTTCCCTCCAGCAAGCGTGATGCCAAGCTCGTCGTTACTTCGCAAACTATTTCGCAAATCTAGTAAATGGGTGAATAAGTTCTCGACCCGGACCTGTGAATTGTCCGTGCCGGTGATCGCCGTACCCGTGCCGGCGTTCTGCTTGATCCCCAGGTGCTCGGCCGCATGGCTCAACCCCGCATCCGCGACAACAAAATCGTTGGCCCCGACCGTGTTGTCCGTCAGCGTGATCCCGTTGCCCGTCGCCGCAAGGTCAACATCAAAATCCACCCCGACGGTCAGGCCATTGACGGCCGCCTCGGCCTCGATCAGAGCGATCACCTCCGACACCGTGGTCGCCGAGGCCAGGTCAACCGTGAACGACGTCCCGTCGTGCAGCGAGATCGATACATCCGGCTCCCCGGCCGCGGTCATCTCAACCCCGATGCCGTTTCGGAAATCCGCCAACGCCGTGGTCTGCCCAAGTGTCCGCAGGCCCAGGTCCTCGGCCGTGGTCCCGCCGTTCTCCCCCACCGACAGGCTGATCCCGCTGACCTCGCTAACCATGTCCAACGCGGTGCCGTCGTCGTTGATTGTCATGCGCAGGCCCAGGCCCAGCGACTGGATCACGTTCTGGACGTCCTGAACGGTGGTCGCCGACGAGAAGTCGGCGACCTTGGTGTTCTCGCCCGGGGTGATGCTCAGGCCCGAAGCCCAGTCGAGTGTTGCGCCCAAGTCAGCGAGCAGGGTCTGTCCGGTGAGACGGACGTTCAGCCCGCTGCCCGCCGTCGAGCCGGAGGTCGTCGTCCCGACGATGCCCAGGTCCGCCGCGGTCGTGCCGCCCTGTGGGTCGGCGATCGTGATCGTGTTACCGGCGTTAGCAGTGACGGTATAACCCGACGGGCCGAGGCCGACCGAGCCGGCCCCCGGGGAGGTGGTCGTGATCGCGTCGTTGATCCGGGTGGTGATATCGCCAAGGGTCTCGGCCGTCCCCAGATCGACGACGACCGGCGTGCCGTTGACCGTCAAGTTGATCGAACCGGCCGCAAAACCCTCGCCCCGCGCCCCGTCGATATCGACCAGCCGGACCCCGCCCGATGCCTGGGGGTCCAGGTCCGACAGCGAGGCGACGCGCGACGATAACGCCCCCAGCGCGTCAAGCCCGTTGGTGGTAAAGAATTCGTCGCTCACCGCACCAACATCGTTGTACAGGTTCTCGGTCGAACCGGTGTACCGGATCCCGCCGAGGAACTCTTCAAACAACAGCCCATCGTTGCCCGGCCCGTTGTTGCCGCCAAAGATCGCGAGGTTGTTGTAGTCCCGGTTGGCGATCTCGATCACCCCCCGCAGCTGCGCGTCGATCACTTCAGCCTGGGTCTGCCGGGTCGTGGCATCCGAACCAACGCCGATCTGGCTCGAGGCGATCTGCTGCGACTCGATCAGGATGTTGGTGATATCCCCCAGCGCCGCGTCCGCGATGTTCAGGACACCGCTGGCGTGGTCCAGGTTGATCAGTTGCTGATTCCGCTCGAGCTTGAGCTGATTGAGCGTGAGGATCGCGGAGATCGAGCCGGGGTCGTCCGATCCCCGCCCCACCGCCTTGCCGGTCGATGCCTGGTCCTGCGCCCGCAGCAGTTCGCGCTGGGTATCCTGGAGCCGGCGCTGCAAGAGGTCGCTGGACATCGCCGTGGACGTTCGTGCGAGTAGGGGGGAGATGGAAGACATGACGTTATTCGTGTTGTGCCGTAGGAACGCGAGTCGTAGCGGTTCAAACCAGGGTTAAAAGGGTCTGCATCAACTCATCCACCACCGAGATGAACCGGGCATTGGCCTGGTACATGCGCTGGTAGGACATCAGATCGATTGTTTCCTCGTCGGCGTTGACCCCGGAGAACGCCTGCTGCTGTACCTGCAGGTTCTCCTTCACCACGCTGTCGGCCTGGAACTGGTCGCGGGCCTGGGCCGTTCGGATCGAGACATCTTCGACGTGGCGGTTCCAGTAGCCGGTCACGCTTAAGCCTTCCAGCGAAGCGATCCCTTGGTCGCGCAGCCCTGACAACGCCAGCGCGTTGCGGTTGTCCCCGGGCAGGTGGCCCTGCGCCGCCGCGACGAGCCGCGGGTCGCCCACCAGCCCGGTGTTGACCTCGATATCGAACGAGTCGCTGCCGGTAAAGAAAGCACCCACGCCCAGCGCCGCGAGCGCCCCCGAGCTGTCGTCGCTGAAGCTGATCTGGAAGTCGCCGCTGTCTGGCGTGATGCTGAGCCGACCGTCCGGGGTGATCGTCGCCGAGACGTTGGCCACCGCGTTCAAGTCGGCCGCCAGCGAGGTAAGCGACGTATCCGTTGCCGGGTTGATCCCGTCCAAATCAACCTGGATGGTCTGGGTCATCCGCTGACCGGTCGACCGCTGGGTCACGTGGAACTGGAACGAGCCGTGGTTGGGGGTGAAGGCGATCCCCGCGGCCGTGGTATTGAGCGCCGCCGTCGTATCGACGACGATGTTGGTGCCCTCGATCCCGTCGTACAGGTTCAGGCCCTGTCCCGTGCTGTGGATCTTGTTGACCTCGTAGATCAGCGTGTTGCTGAACGTGTTGAGCGTGTCGATCGCGTCTTCCAGGTGGTTGCCGCGGAAACGGATCAGCGCGCCCAGCTCACCGCTCTGGATGTCCACGGGGCTGTTGTCCGCCGCGATCCGTACCGCCGTCGTGATCTGACCGTCCACCGCCTGGCTCTCGGCAATCAGCCCGCGGTTCTGTGTGCCCAGCACGATCGGCAGCGAGCCGATGAAGATATCGATCCCCCCGCCGTTCTGCTCGACGGTCGTAAAGTCGATGTACTCCGACAGCTCGGTCAGGTACAGGTCCCGCTGGTCGCGCAGCCCCGTCGCCTCCCCGGACGTGCCGCCTTCCTGCAGCGCGATCGACCGGTTCAGCTCCACGATCCGGTCGAGCAGGTCATTGACGTTGTCCACCGCGTTGCCCAGGCGGTCATCGATGCGTTTCTGCATCTGCCCGAACTCGCCCCGCACCGACTGGATGAAATCGGTCAGTGTCGTCGCCTCTTCCACGACCAGCGTACGCAGCGAAAGGTCCTGGGGGTTGTTGGCCAATTCGGACCAGGCATTGAAGAACGTCGCGAGACGGGTCGAGACATCGACCTCGGACAGCTCGTTCTCGATCGCCTCGATCTCGCTGAACAGGTCCTGGGTCACACGCGAGCCGGACTGGTCCGAGACCGCGCCCCGCAGCCGGGCCTCAAGGGCCTCATCGACCTGCCGAGTGATCGCCGTAAGCTGAACGCCCTGACCGATGAAAACGCCGTTGCGGATCTCGTGGGCACGCACCGCGGTGATCTTTGCGTCCGTGCGGTGGTAGCCCTCGGTCGTCAGGTTCGCCAGGTTGTTGCCGGCAACCTGCAGCGCCGCCTGCGAGGTCAGCAAGCCGGAGCGTCCGATCTGGAGGGAACTGGTCAGGCCCATGGTTTCAAACGCGCGTGGTCCGGGGTCAGGCGGTCAGGTTCAAGGTCCGCAGCGCAGGGGCGGGCGGACGGCTGGCGGAAACGGTTCGTGGGGCGTAGGCCGATCCTCGGCCGGCGCTGCTCAGCGTCTGAACCAGCCCCTGCATGTGTTTCATCAGCGCCTCGGTGGCCCGCCGCGAAACCGAGGACTCGTCCTTGACCTGCTGGATCCGTAGCCTCAGCTGTTCGCGTAACACCAGCAGCCGGCCGCGGGCGGGCTCATCGAGCCGATCCGCCAGGTCACGCATCCGCATCGGCTGCTGGGCGGCCGGGTCAACGACCCCCGTCAGCTCCGCCACGAGCCCGAGCCGCCGCTTCTCGAGATCGGAAACCGCCGACACCAGCGCGTTCTCCAGCCGGGACAGCTCCGACACCCCGCGGTGGTCGGCCGAACGAAGCGCCTCACGCTGACGCTGCATCAGAGACAGCAACTGCTCGTGCCGCTCGGTGAGCTGCTTGAGCACCGTCTCGAGCTGCGGGACCAATCGGATCAGGTCATCAGCCACGTAAGTCCACCTCCTTGTCCAGGCCATGAGCGCCTGCCGATGCCTTGGCATACTTGGCGAACTGCTCATAGATCGAATCCACCAGATCAAACCCGGAGCTGCCCGCGATCCGGTCCGCCAGGGTCTGGTCAAGCTGGCGCCGGAAGACCGACTCCGCCTGGCCGCCGTGGAACAGATTCGCCGCCAGCGGGTCGCTGCGTAACTGATCGAACAACGGCATGATCAGCGTGGTCGAAACCAGTTGTTCCGCCGCTTCACGCAGCTCATCCTTCTGCCCCTTCGCAGCCGGACGCTGAGCACCTAGCCGATCCATCAGCGTCTGCTCGACCCCAGGCCGCTCATCCGGGAACATGATCGGTTCCGCGTCATCACTCGTCAGGGTCGCGCGATCGATCCCCAAAAGAGAGCGGAATTGATCATCCTTGCCCGGCTGCGCCAACGGCAAGAACGGATCACGCTGGCCCACCCCACGCATCGGCAAGAACCCCGCGGGCAGAGCGGTCGCGTTGTCAAGCACAGCGGTCGACATCACTTGAACTCCAGTTCGGCGTGCAGCTTGCCCAGCTCCCAAATCTCTTTGATGATCGCGATGCGGTCCTCGGCCGGTACCGACAGCGCATTAAGCGCATCAATCAACTGTTGAAGGCTGGTGCCCCCCTGGCCGGCCGGGTCAATCCCGATCCACTCGGCCTGCTCGACCGTCGGCCGCTCCGGGTCAGGCTCGGGCTCGGGGCGAACGATCTGGATCGTCATCCCCGCATGGGACACGATGACCGGCGAGATCTCGACATCGCCGGACATCACGATCGTGCCCGTTGCCTCGTTGATAATGACCTTCGCCGCGCCGTCGGTCGCCACCGGATCGATCGGCGTCACCAGGATCGAGGTGATGTACCCCGCCGGGTCATCACGCTGCACCTCGGGCACAAGCACAATGATGTTCTTCTGATCGACCGCCCGTGCGATCGGAGGGCCGTCCGGAGCAAGGCGTCCGTTCAGCGTGCTGGCAATAAAGCTCGCCAACGGCCAAGACGCCTTGTTATCCTGCAGCACAAGCTGGATCTGGCCGTACTGATCGATGGTGATCGGCTCGATATCGCGGACCATCTGCGCCCCACGAACGATCCGGCCTCGAGTCGCGTGGCCCTCATCTTCGAGGGTCACCCGGCCTGAAGCCACCGCAAACATGCCGCCGTTGTCCCCGGGGCCAAACAGCGCCGCTTCGACCAGGACCCCGCCCCGCAGGCTCTCGGCCGGGCCAACCGTTGCCAGCGTCACCTCGATCTGATCGCCTTCCCGGATGCCGTTGGCCGGGACCGTCGCCTGGAGATAAACGAGCGCGACGCTGTCGCTATCGCTGAAATCGGGCAGGACCGCGTTCTCATTGATCCGCTTGCGGACGGCCTGCACCAGCGGCTCGTGGGCAGGCGCAAAATCCCCGCCGTCACCCGTGCCGTTGAGCCCGACCACCAGGCCGTAGCCCGTGACGACGCTCTCTTCCGAGCCCTTGATGCGGACAAGGTCCTGGATCTGCGTCGCCCAAACCTGCCCGCAGACCAGCAGCGCAAAGACTGCGCTGAGCGAGGACACCACAAGCCGCATACATGTTGGGATCGGCAATCCTTGCGCAATCATGGTTCAATCCTTAAACCGGAGGAGCAATCCATGTTTAATTGAGCAAGCTGGATGCCAAAGCGCAAATCGATTGGCCAATTACAGCTAAACAAAAACCCCGACGAATATCGGGGTTCGGGAAAAGGTCTTCGCGTTCAAATCGGTTAGAAGTTAAACAGAAAATCTAGGATTCGTGTGAAGAGCCCCTTACGACCAGATTCGCGCAAGCTCCCTTCATGCTGTTTTTCTACCGTCAAGTCATAGATAACAGAAGAGAGGACCGTGTTCTCTGCAGTGATATCCTCGGGCCGGCAGATGCCCGTCGCGACCAGGACCGAGTGTTCGTCGTCATTGATGAGGGTCTTGCGGGCCTCCAGCACGAGTGTGCCATTCGGCTTGACCTCAATGATCCTTGCCTGGACCCGACCGATCATCGAGTCTGATCGGCCGTACTCACCCTCGCCCTCGAACTCGGAGCTGTAATCGATCCCCAGTTCAACCGCCGGGCTGTTGCCGGGGCGCAGCTGGGCATCGAGCAAGTCCCCGAGGGTCAGGTGGGGAAAGTTACTTATGGACCCGTCATAGTTGACACCTTTCTCGGAAGAAACCTCGGCTTCCAGCTCGGCTTCAAAAGACTCGCGGATGATGATCGTCACCAGGTCCTGCTCGGCATACTCACGCGGGACCGGCCGCTTAGCGTAGGCAATCGTGTAGCTCGGGACCTCGGTATGAAGCTCCGATTGCTGGGGCTGCGCACGGGCACTAGGGTCTGCGTACCGGCTGACCCTGGGCTGCTCGGTCCCTTGGGTGTTGCTGTAGAGAGATGATGACTGCGCAGAAACAGACGGGCCAGACCCGAGGGCTGTACCCGTTCCCACCACCACCACGATTATTCTGGTATGTTGCATGTTAGTCAAGATCCTCTTTAATTTCCTTGAAATGACTGACAAGGACTTGTTGATACCCGGTGACAACCGCGTTGAACTCCTGCCGGGTTTCTGGGTTGCGAACGATCACGGCCTGTCCCAGCGACGCCTCACCCAGCGCCTCCCCATTAAACGTAATCCGAAGACCCCCTTGGTCAAGTGTGACCTCGACGGTGTCTCTCCGGCGTACCGCGAGCGGGGCTGCGATACGGTCGGTCGTCACCAACTCACCCTCTGCGATCCGGCGTGAAACAACCTGGCCGATCACCAACGACAAGTCGGTGATCGGCGTCGCGTCGCGGTTGTCGATCAACACCTCACGCATCCGAACCGTTCCGCGATGAATGATCTCACCGCGCTCAATCTCACCCACCGCCACAACGGCGAGCATCCGCTGGCTAACGCTCAACTGGATCGTCTGCTGGCGGATTTCTCTTGTGCCGTGAAAAGCGCGCACCCGGAAGCTCTGCCGGCCGAGCTTGGGCTCGAACAGCGGTTCGACCGTGTAACGGCCTGCGACGACGCTTTCATCAAGAAGGGCCGTATCCCGATCGCTAAAGCTGATATCCAACTCTTGCACGCCAACCCCCAATCCGCGTGAGATCTGATCGGCGATCAAACCACGCACACTCGTCGGGGTATGGACCGTAATCGGACTGGAATCGGGGTGACGATTTTCGAAGTTGGCCGCAGGCGACTCATTATCTTCAGCACGTGAAACGCTACCCGGTATCTGCCTAATCTCATTTTTACTACTTATATATCCTTCATCTTCTGACTGGACAGCAGGCAGCCGATGGACCTTACACACCGCATAGCCCTGGAGGTCCAGCCTTCCGACCGCGGCCCCAGCGTCGACCAGTACTTCACGGACGGTCGACATCTCGATCCCCAGTGAGTCCGCGCCGTCCTCAAAACGTCCCACCACGATACCGCCCAGTGTCGGAGCGTAGTCTCCGGTCAACTCGGCGATCTGATCGAGCGTAACCCCCGGGCCTTCACTCCCGGCTACATCATGAACGCGCACCGTTTCGGCCGAAGCGTACTCGGCGACGGCCAAAGCGATCAGCAGTGCTACCATCAAGAGCAGGGGTTTGATCAGGTGCATCACGTTTGCCGGTTCGTCACGTCTCATCGCAGGCCTCCATGCCTATGGGTATTCATCAGTGGTTTGGGCGTCCTGCCCCGTTAGAGCTCAATGATCCTTAGAATCGCCGGAGATTGCTCACAACCTGGAGCACCTGGTCGGCGGCCTGGATCGTCTGGCTGTTCATCTCAAACGCACGCTGAGTCTTGATCAGTGAGACCAGTTCGGTCACGGGGTTGACGTTGCTGGCCTCCAACTCGCCCTGCTTGAGCGTGCCGAAGTTCCCGCTACCCGGCTCGCCGGAGGTCGGCGGGCCCGATATCTCTGACTCGACATAGATGTTGCCACCGATCGACTTGAGCCCTGACTTGTTGACGAAGTTGTAGAGCGTGATCTCTCCGACCGCGGTCGCGGTGTTGTTGCTGTCGATCTCGCTGATCACACCCGAAGACGAGATGTTGATCCCGATGGCATCGTCCGAGATGCTGATCCCATCGGAGAGGCGAGGCCCGTCGGAGTTGCCGAGCACCAGTTCACCGTCACGATTCACAAAGAAGTTACCCGCGCGGGTATATCCTTTGCCGCCACCAAACTCTTCAAGAATATCAACTTGAAAAAAGCCATCGCCTGATATGAATACGTCCAATGGTCGGTCAGTGATCACAGCCGACCCCTGCTGAAAATCGTATTGGGTATTGCTGATCCGTGTGCCAAGCCCGACCTGGAGCCCGGCGGGCGGGGTGTCGTTGGCGTCGTTCTCCACACCGGGCTGGCGTTTTTGCTGGTAGATCAGGTCCTCGAAGTTAACCCGCGAGGCCTTGAAGCCGTTGGTATTGACGTTGGCCAGGTTGTTCGAGATAACATCGAGCTCGGTTGACAGCGCGTTCATCCCGGATGCGGAGCTGTGGAGTGCTTGGACGGCCATGGGTGTTCTCGGGGATCGGTAGGCGGGGGGTCTGAGGTCGGGTGGTGGCGGCAAGGCTACGTCGAGAAGACCTGTCCTCGGAGCGCTGCTACCGGTTGCCTGCTTATGCGACGCGGCCAAAGGTATTGATGGACTGATCCATCATGAGGTCGTGGTACTTGATCATGTTGGCGTTGCCGGTGGCGGCTTTGGTGGCGGAGACGATCTGCATCATGGTGGCGACGGCGTTGGTGCCCGAAGCCTCGTAATGCCGGGGCTTGATCGTGGGTGCGGCGACGAGTTCTCGGCTGTCCCCGTCGAGCATCTCGAAGAGGTTCTCGCCCAGGTGCTGGAGTCTGGCGGTGTCGGCTTGGGCGACCTGGAGCCGATCCTCACGGATGGTCACGCCCTGGTTGTCCTTCTGGATCACCTGGCCCTGGGGTCCGAACTCGACACTTGCTCCAGCGGTGATCTGGATGGGCCGATCGTTCGGATCGAGCACCCGGTGGCCGGAGGACGTGACCAGTTCACCCTCGGCGTTGACATCAAAACGTCCGTCTCGGGTGAGACGGATGGCGGGCTGCCCGGTGTTCGGGTCGAGCTGTTCGACGGCAAAGAAGCTGTCGCCTCGGGTCAGCGCGGCATCGAGCGGGCGGTCAGAGTAGACCGGGGCTCCCGCGGCGAAGCTGGTGTGGTGTCGGCCCGCGTAGACGCCGCCGCCGAGGCGTTCGAGCATGTGTTGCGAGACGCCGAAGTCGGCGACCTGATCCTCGATGCGCTCGGGCGGTCGCTGGCGGACGTCGCTGAACTGCGGCCTAAAGCCGGTCGTGTTGACGTTCGCCAGGTTGTTAGAAAGGACGTCCTGGCGATGTGCGTTCACCATGACGCCCGAAGCGGAAAGGTACAGCCCGTAGTTCATCGGTCGCCCTCCGTGGCTTCCGACCCGCCGAGACGGGCAATCGGGCTGATCGCGGGCCTTCCGTGGCCCGCGCTGTCCGTAAGCTTGAGTCCCCTCCACTCCATGGCCACTGCCCCGCCCGTCGCCGGGCTTACTGCAGAGGCCTGACGATGCTGCGCCGCCGCCAAGTGCGCGAGCCGAAGGACGGCCCGGCCGAGCGACGACGGGTCTTCGTCGGTCCCGACCAGCTTCAGCAACGGCGTATCGTCAGGCGTGGTCATCGTTTGGCCTTGCGTTCCTCGGTAGGTTGGTGCGCGATCCAGCCGCGCACAAAAGGGCTTAGGCAAGTTTGATGCCACTTGTTTAGCAAGGGCTTTCGAATTCACATATCAGCCGTAAATAAATTCAAATAGATGGTTTACAGTTATTTTTGCAGCCATTTTCGAGTCAGATCAATACTCCCGCGCAGGCTTTGCCCGCGCATCAAACCGCGCTGAACGCGCACGAGCTGCGCGAAACCCGGTTCAGTGACGATGGTTCGCTGTTCAACCAGAGATCAATGTCCGCCGTTGATCAAAGCGGCGGTTGAGCCGACTCAGCAGGTCGCTTTGGGCCGGCGTGCTGTCTAGATAGCGCCCGGCACGGACGAGCAGATCGATCAGGCCGTGGTAGTCACCGGTCGCGATCGACTCGGGCGCGATCTTCCCGGCCGCTTCGTCCATGTTGTGGTAGTTGCCCAGGGGCAGGCAGAGACAGGTGCTGCGGTAGCCCATCAGGCGGAAGGCCGTCGCTTCACACGCGCCGCCGGGCATGAGCTTGCGTTGGTAGGTCAATGCCTGGCCGTTTACGTCCTTTCGCTCGGCTACAGCACAGAGCTGGGCGGTCAGGTCCGGGTCGAAGACACTGATCCGATCTCCGACGCGGACGATCGGCCCGCCGCCGATGGGCGAATCGACCATGCTCTTGCTGTTTTCCAGGCAGATGAGCGTGGCCTGCTTGGGGATCGCGCCGGGGCCGGTGACTTGGCCGGCCGCCATCGCGCCGACAAAGCCGACCTCCTCGGCCCGGGTGAAAAGCATTCGCACATCACCGAAGTGTTTGGGCTTGCTGAGTAAGACCTCGAATGCACAGATCGCTGCGGCGACGGCGGCGAGGTCGTCGCAGGCCGGGGCGTGGAGTCGGCCACGGCTGATTCGGCTCTTGGGCAGGGCCCAGGTCATGACGTCGCCGGGCTCTGCTTTGACACGTTTGCTAAAGCGGGCGGTGACGGCCTGGTCATGTTCACGCCATTCGCCGCGCCTGCGGTCGAGCGAGATGATCCGGCCGCGCTGCGCGGGCATGTCGTCGTGCCAGATCGCAACCGCCGTGTCTTCAAAGTAGTCGTCGTTGACCCCGCCCAGGAACTCGGCCTCGACATGCCGGCCGTCGTCCAGGACACGGGTCACAACAAACGCGGGATGGTCCAGGTGGGCGGTGAAGTAGATCGGCCTGGGTGAGGTGACCCCCTTGCGGTTGATCGTGAGGTTGCCGTAACGATCGCGGACGAGCTGGATGCTGCGGCGGCGCTTGGCCCAGGCTTCGATCCAGTCGATAACGCGAGATTCCTTGCCCGCGGCGGTGGGGATGCTGGTGATGTCCAGAAGGTACTGCTCGTGCCGGTCTTTCATAAGCAGACTGTAGCAGCTTGGGGTTGCAGACAGGCTCGGGACGCGCTGCATTCTGACCGCTGATCCTGCTAGATTGTGGCATGGCTCAAGCGGACACCAACTCGGCCCCGGCGATCGACGCCCGCGGCCTCGTGGTCCGGCGGGGGACGACAACGATCCTGGACGGGCTGACCTGTCGGGTTGAGCGGGGCGAGACCGCGGCGATCCTCGGGCCCAACGGCTGCGGGAAGACGACCTTTGCCCGGACGCTTGTCGGCTCGATGTTCCCGGCGGGGGGAACGCTCTCGGTCCTCGGCGAAACGATCGGGCAGACCAACATCCTCAAGCTCCGCCAGCGGGTCGGGCTGGTCAACCCGACGACCGACAATAACTTCGCCCACGTTAGCGGGGCCGTGGTCGATGCGGCGCTGCCGGCGACGCTGGCGGTGGTGACCGGCTACTTTGCAACGGTCGGGCTGTACGACCGGCCAACCGATGAGCAGGTCGAACACGCCCGCGAACTGCTCTCGGCCGTGGGCCTGGGCCACCGACTGGATCACAAGCTCGGCACGCTCTCGACGGGCGAGCAGCGGCGTGCCTTGATCGCCAGGGCGTTGGTGCACAAGCCCGAGCTGTTGATCCTCGACGAGCCGACGGCCGGGCTGGACATCCGTGGGCGGGAGCAGGTGCTGGCCACGATCGAGCAGTTGTTGGCTGGGGACAACGCACCAGCATTGCTGATGATCACGCATCATGTCGAAGAGCTTTCACCGCGGACCAGCCAGGTGATTTTGATGGGCGACGGTAAGGTCGTCGCTGCGGGTGAGCCGGACCGGGTAATTCACCCCGAGTCGTTGAGCGGGGTGTTTGGGTGCAAGGTCTGTGTCAAGAAGAACCATGGCCGGTTTTGGCTGGAGGTGCTGCCGGAGGCTTGGGTGGATTTGGTTAGTGAATAAGCCACGAAGGCACGAAGAACGCGAAGACAAGACAAGAGACTTGCTGCGTGTTCTTCGTGCCTTCATGGTTCAAAGTTACCCTCTCCACATCCACCGTAACCACAGCGCATTGAGCACCACGCTCACCGAGCTGAGCGACATCGCTCCGGCGGCGGCCATGGGGTGGACGATACCGAGCGCGGCGAGGGGGATGAGGGCGATGTTGTAGACGCTGGCCCAGATCAGGCCGGCGACGATGCGGCGCATGGTCGCCCGGCCGAGCCGGATCGCGGTGGGCAGGTTCATCAGGTCCGCGCCGACGAGCACGACGTGGCCCGCGTCCCGGGCGATATCGGTGCCGCCGCCGATGGCGATGCCGATGTCGGCCTCGGCCAGCGCGGGTGCGTCGTTGATCCCGTCCCCGACCATCGCGACGGCCCTACCCAATGTTTGCTGGCGGATGACCTCGTCCCGCTTGTCGGCCGGCTTGACCTCGGCGAGGGCGCGGTCGATCTTGAGCTGGCGGGCGACCAGGTCGGCGACGAACTGCGAATCGCCGGTCATCATCACGACCTTCAGCCCCAATCCCTGCAATGCGGCCACGGCGTCGGCCGCTTCGGGTCGGACTTCGTCGGCCAGTGCGAGCAGGCCGACCGCGCGGTTATCGACCGCGACCGCCACAAGCGTGCGGGCTTTTCGGCTGTGCCCGTCGAGCAACGGCTGAAATCCCCCCGGCACTTCAATGCCCGCTTCGCGCAATGCCGTGAACCGACCGACCTTGACCACCCTGCCCTCGACGTTGCCCGCGACGCCGGCCGAGGTCGTCGCGAAGAAGTTGCTTACCGGCGGCAGGCCGATAGCACGCTGCTCGGCGGCGCTGAGGATCGCTCTGCCCAGCGGGTGCTCGCTGTCCTGTTCCACGGCGGCGGCGAGGCGGAGCATGTCCTGCTCGGAGAGGTCCGGGTCGTGGACGATGATGTCGGTGACGCTGGGCCGGCCGGTCGTCAGTGTGCCGGTCTTGTCGAGGATGATCTGTTGGATGTTGCCGGCCCGCTCGAGGGCGGCGGGGTCTTTGATCAGGATGCCCCGCCGGGCACCGATCCCGGTCCCGACCAGGATCGCGGTGGGCACGGCCAGGCCCAGCGCACAGGGGCAGGCGATGATGAGGACGGCGACCGCGGCGGTGAGGCCGTGCGACCAGTTGTCGCCGAGCAGCCCCCAGCCGAGGTAGCTACTCGCCGCAATCACGATGACGATGGGTACGAAGACGCCGGCGACGCGGTCGGCGAGGCGCTGGACCCGGGCCTTGCCGGTCTGGGCCTGCTCGACCAGTTCGACGATCTGGCCCAGCAGGGTCTGGGCGCCGGTCGCGGTGACCTTGATCCGTAGCGAGCCGGTCTGGTTGATCGTCCCGGCGTAAGCCTGATCGCCGGGGCCCACGTCGACCGGTACGGACTCGCCGGTGACCATGGACTGGTCGATCTGCGAGTCGCCTTGGGTGACCTCACCATCGAGCGGGACCCGGCCGCCGGGCTTGACGAGGACGGTTTGTCCGACGCGAACGTCATGGATGGGTTTTTCGGTTTCACGGCCGAACTCCACCACGGTCGCGGTCTCCGGTGCCAGGTCGCGCAGGCCACGGAGGGCTGAGGCGGCGGCCTGGCGTGCCTTGTACTCGAGGGCATGGCCGAGGGTGATAAACCAGAGGATGGCCGCGGCCGTGCCGAAGTGCAGCACCCCGGCGGTTGGCCATAACAGATGAACTACACTGGCTGCATAGGCGACGCCGCTGCCCAGGGCGACCAGCGTGTCCATGTCGATCCGGCCATAACGCAAGCCACGCGCCGCGCCAATGAAGAAAGGCGTGCCCAATGCGGCCATGACCAGGGTGCAACCGATGCCCTGGACCCAGGGCGACCACCCGGCATCGACCCACATCAGGGCCATGACCCCGATGGCCAGGGGCAGGGTCCAAAGCGCACGTGACATGGCCGTGGTTCGAGAGAGCAGACCGACCGGCTTGACCGGGTCCTCTGCCTTGCCGTTTGGTTGATTGAGGTCAACCAATTCAGCGGTATACCCCGCCCGGGTGACCGATTCGACCAGCGATGGCCCAACAACGCCGCGGCCCTCGACGCTGGCCCGGCTGGTCGCCAGGTTCACCTCGGCCGACTCGACCCCTTCGACCCGCCGCAAGGCCTTCTCGACGTGCGCGACACAGCTTGCGCAGTGCATGCCGGTCACGATGAGATCGGTGCGGGGCATCGAATAGAGATTGTATGCGTTGCGACACAAGACAAGCGATCAGCGGAAGCGATCCCGGACAGGATATGATGGCGTCATGTCAACCGAGCCCAACGAAGAAGACGCCCCGCTGTCGATCAAGGCCTTCCAACAGCACATCCACGAACGCTACTTCGAAACCGACCGGGCCCGCGGCACGCCGGGGACCTTCATGTGGCTGGTCGAAGAGGTCGGCGAGCTCGCGACCGCGCTGCACAAGTCCGTCGGCGAGGGAGGCAACACCTCCGGCGACAGCGACCCGGCCGGCGAGTTCGCGGACGTCCTCGCTTGGCTCTGCACGCTGGCCAACATCAACGGCGTGGACCTGGAAGAAGCGATCCGCGACAAGTACCTGCGCGGCGAGGGGCCAAAGGGGCATAAGTAAAGGGGGTTGGGTTTTGGGCTTGGGGTGTTTGAAAGATATGATCTGGTATGCCCCAAAACGAGCATTTCAATGGTATCCGCCTCGAAAAAACTGCCCTGTCAGTTCGTCCATTGCATGAACCTGACAACAGCAAAGAAATCTGGCTTACGAAAACCCCGCAAGAAAGACTGCTTGCGCTCGAATACTTGAGGTACCACGCCTATGGGTACGATCCGTATACCGATGGGATTCCGCGCGTTCTTGAAGTCGTTCAACGAGGCGAACGTTGAATATATGATTGTTGGGGGATACGCCGTGTGCATGCATGGCTATGTCCGGAACACCGGCGATATCGACATATGGGTTCGCTCAGACCGCCCAAACGCGGAGCGTATCGTCAACGCTCTGATCAACTTCGGTTTTGCTGAGGAAGATATAGACGAAACCATTTTCATCGGCCCACGCCAGATCGTTCGAATGGGCACCGAACCCGAAAAAATTGAGATCATCACGACGATTGAAGGTGTCGAATGGATGGATTGCCAAAAGCGATCCATTATATTCGAGTGCGATGGCCTCAAACTCCCTGTTATCGGGCTGTCTGACTTGCGCAAGAACAAGGCAGAGGCCGGTCGGCATCGTGACCTCGACGACCTCGAAAACTTACCAGAGCCGAAAGCATGAATTTTGACGGAAGCTGTTGAGCGTAAAGCCTGAGGCCGAAAAAGATCCCAACCATACGGGCAAACCAATCGAACACGCGGTCATTGTTTTTTCGAAAACGACGGAGATACCGAGCTCACTCGAATACACCAAACTGCTGACGGGCCTCGTCAGGCTGTCGATGGCCAAAGCCTGGGCGAATACGATGGCCACGAACTGGATGTCGATGGCACTGACGGCACACCCTACATGTATGGGCCTGACGCGGATGCCATTTTTTGAAGTAGTGAAGCCGATCCTTTTTGAAGTTGATTGGCTCCAAGACTCAAAAATTAAGCTTCGTTATGGACCGCCAGGGGATGGCGTGAAAGAACGCTACATCAAATTGCAATGATGTCTACTTCGGCGTCGACATTGCGTCTGGCTCGACGACCGGGGATAGGTCGCGCTGGTCGATCAATTCACGCACGACAGACGCGAGTCGCTCGGGGGTGAGGCCGGCCTCGGCGAGCTGGTTGCCTCGTGTGTCCGGGCCGATCCATTGCTTGGGCATCCCCAGGCGGCGGATGCCTTGGGTCGGCAGGCCGCGGCGATTGCAGGCGTCGAGCACGATACTGCCGAAGCCGCCCTCCAGGGCGTGGTCCTCGACGGTGAGGATCGGCGTGCTCTGGTTGATCAGCTTCCCGATCAGCTCGATGTCGACGGGCATCGCGAAGCGGGCGTCGTACACGGCCAGGTCGTAGCCCTGCTGATCGAGCTCGCGCAACGCGGCGATCGTGGTGTTGACCATCGTGCCGTAAGCGAGCACGGCCAGGTCGGGCTTGCTTCCGCGGCTGGGGCGGACAAGGTTGGCCTTGCCCAACTCGAAGGCCGGGGGCTCGGCCTGGAGGGGTTCGGCAACAACGTTATCACGCGGGTAGCGGATAAAGCTTGCGCCGGCGTCATAGCCCCGCATAAACGCGAGTCCGGCCTTGAGCGTCGGCTCGTCGCAAGGCGCGAGCTGCACGACATTTGGCAGTGCCCGGAGCATCGCGATATCCATAAACCCGTGGTGCACCGCGCCATCGCCACCCACATACCCCGCGCGGTCCATGCAGACCCGCACCGGCAGGTTCTGCAGCGCGACCTCTTGGAAGACCTGGTCCAGGGCCCGTTGGGCAAAGGTGGAGTAGACCGCGAAGAACGGCTTGGCCCCGGCCTTGGCCATGCCGGCGCACATGTCCATCGCGTGGCTCTCGCAGATGCCCGTGTCGATGACCCGGTCGGGCAAGGCCTCGGCGACCTTGGCCAGGCCCGTGCCGTCGGGCATCGCGGCGGTTACGGCGACGACCTTCTCATCGGCCTGCATCAGCTGGATCATCGCCTCGGCGTAGGCCCCGGTAAACGCCCGCCCGGATTTCTTCAGCTCCACCCGGCAGCCATTGACCACAAAGGGCTTGGGCGAGTGGAAGGCGGTCGGGTCGCCGCTGGAAAAATCAAAGCCCTTGCCCTTGACCGTCTTGGCGTGCAGCAGGACCGGGCGCTCGATGTCCCGGATCTCGGTCAGCATCGGGATGAGGGTTTCGAGGTCGTGGCCGTCGATCGGGCCGACGCAGATCAGGCCGAAGTGTTCGAACAGGTGCTCGGCATCAAGCATCGCCTTGAGCGCGTCGGTCGAGCGGTGGTAGAGGGACGCGAGCTTGGACCCGCCGGGCACCCTTTCGAGGATGCGCTTGCCCTTGTCCTTGAAGCCGGTGTAGGTGTGGCTGACGCGGACACGGTCGAAGTAGGCGGCCATCGCGCCCTGGGGCTTGGCGATGGACATGCCGTTGTCGTTGAGGACGACCAGGAACTGGCGGTTGAGCGTGCCGGCGTTGTTGAGCCCTTCGAGCGCAACGCCATTAACGATTGAGGCGTCGCCGATGAAGGAGACGACCCGGCGGTCGGCTTGGCCGAGCATGGTGTCGGCGCGGGCCATGCCCACGGCGGTGGAGATGGCGGTCCCGGCGTGGCCGACGGCGAAGAGGTCGTGTTCTGATTCATGCGGATCGGGGAAGCCGGACATCCCCCCGCGCTGCCGGAGCTTGCCGAGCAGGGGCAGCCGGCCGGTCACGAGTTTGTGCGGGTAGCACTGGTGGCCGACATCGAACAGCAGCCGATCGTCCTCGGGGCCGAAGTCAAACACATAGTGCAGGGCCAGGGTCAGCTCGACCACGCCGAGGTTGGGTGCGAGGTGTCCGCCGGTCTGGGAGACCTGGTCGCAGATCGCGTTGCGGATGTCCTGGGCCAAGACCTTGAGCTCATCAACCGAGAGCTTCTTGAGGTCAGCGGGGCCTTGGATGGTCTGGAGCAAGTCGTAAGGCATGGGCGTATCGATTGGCTTGGCTATAGCCGGTTATGCGTCGCCTCATTGTAGGACATCAGGGCGACGATGCGGGTAATTTCGGCGTTAACGGGTCCGGATCGCCAGCTTCTGGGCCAGACCCCGCAGCGGCCGGGCGCGGTCATCGAAATCCGACAACGCTTCAAGGGCCTGGTCCAGCAGGTTCTGGACCTCTGCACGTGTGCCCTGGATGCCCAGCAGGCTCGGGTAGGTCAGCTTGCCGGCCTCCACATCTTTGCGGGTCTGTTTGCCCACGGCTTCGGTGGACTGGGTCGCATCGAGCAGGTCGTCCACGGCCTGAAACATCAGCCCGATCGCATCGGCGTACTGTGTCAGAGCCGTGAGTTGGGCCTGGCCGCCCCCGCCGCTGATTGCGCCCATTCGAGCCGAGGCACCGATCAGTGCACCGGTCTTGTTGCGGTGGGTCAGGCGGAGCTTATCGATCTCGGTCATGCTCGGCGGGTGGGCGAGCATCGTGTCGTAGACCTGGCCGGCAACCATGGCATTGGTCGCGCGGGCCAACTCCCCGACCAGGGCTACGACGGTGTCCGCCTCGACGGGTCCCTCGGCCAACAATTCAAAGGCCAGGACGGTCATCGAGTCCCCGGCGAGGATCGCCATCGCCTCGCTGGTGTGTCGGTGCAGCGTCGGCCGTCCGCGACGCAGGTCGTCGTCATCCATCGCCGGAAGGTCGTCGTGGACCAGTGAAAACGCATGGATCAGTTCCACCGCCCCGGCCGCGGCGAGCGCCGCATCGACAGCCCCCCCCACCACCAGGCAAGACCGCAGGCAGATCACCGGCCGAACCCGTTTGCCGCCACCGAGCAAGGCATAACGGATCGCGTCGAGCAGGCTTGCCGGCAGCTTGCGGTTGTCGAGGAACGCCGCAAGCTGGTTTTCGATCCGGCCGATCAGGGCCGCGTCGGTCAGGTCTTGGGTGGTGGCGTCTTGACCGGTCATCGGTACAGGATACCGGGGTAAACCGCGGCGGTCAGGCCTGCAGCAACGATTCGGGCTTGACCGCCAGACCCGTGACACCCAATAACCAGTCGGCCAGCACGGCCGCGCCGTCGGGGGGGTGGCTGTCCTTGAGGACCTGGCGCATCTGCTCACGGCGGACGCTGTTGCGGATCAGGTCACGCAGCGGGCCGGACAACTCCTCGACGTTGTCGTGCTCGTCGATCCGGTCTTTGAGCAGCAGGCCCGCACCACGGTTGACAATTGGTGCGGCGTTCTGCCGCTGGTGCTCGTCTTTGTGGTAGGGGTAAGGCATGAACAGACAGGGCACCGCGTTGGCCCAGCTCTCGGCGACGCTGCCCGCGCCGGCCCGGCAGACCGCCAGCGTCGCGGCCGACCACGCCAGGCCCATCTCCGCGCAGAACGCCTCGACCCGGTGGGCGATCCCCGCCGTCTCATAGGCCGATGCGACCCGGTCCCGGTCCGTCTCCCCGGTCAGGTGCAGGAGCTGCCAGCCATCAAACATGCCCTTGGACTTGGCTCGACTGGCGAGTTGGGCAAAGGCCGCGTTGATCGAGCCCCCGCCTTGTGAGCCGCCAAAGATCAGCAGGGTCTCGAGGTTCGGGTCCAGCCCGAGCGCAAGCCGGGCCTGCAGGGCCGAGCGTTGGCCGATCACGCTCCGACGCAGCGGGACGCTGATGAGCTGGGCGCGGTTGAGCTGCGGGGTTTCGTAGGCGGAGAACAGCGCACTGGCTTTGCGCGCCGACCAGCGGTTGCTCTTGCCCGGCACGGCGTCCAGGCTCACCAACGCCCGCGCGATCCCCGCCTTCGCCGCCGCCGAGATGCTCGGCCCACTGACAAAGCCCCCCGTCGCCAAGACCGCCTTCGCCCCGGTCTGCTCGATCAGCCCGAGCACCTGCTCCTCAGCGAGCTTATACGCCTTGTAAAACGCCCAGAAGCGGTCCGGCCGCATCGACAGAGGCTTAGCCGAGATCGCCGCACCCGCTAGGCCGGCCTTGCTCAGGACAGTCGCATCGATCTCCCGCTCACTAACCACAAAATGCGCATTGATCTGGATCCCCAACTCATCCAAACGCTCGAGCACCGCGACGTTGGGATAAATATGCCCGCCTGAGCCGCCGCCGACGAACAGGATGGTGGGGCTCGCTTTTGACACCGATTACCAGACTCCCGCAATCATGTTGTAACCGCCGATGAACGCCGATAAACGCTGATGACAAGCCAATCTGCGTTTCTCTGCGTTCATCAGCGGTTCCATCTGTCTTGGCGTCTTGGCGTCTTGGCGTCTTGGCGTCTTGGCGTCTTGGCGTCTTGGCGTTCAGATCGAAACGGTGTGACCTCAACCCGTCAACCGCAGCGGCGGGTTGTTGTCTTGGTCCGTCGCCGCGTTCTCGGCGTCCCCGGCGGTGAGTTGCTCACGCTGCAGCGCATTGGCGTTGTCGATCGCCGCGACCAGGCCCACCGCAAAGGCGCACATGATCCAGCCGGTGCCCCCGGCC
Organism: Planctomycetota bacterium; assembly: GCA_038749735.1. Classification (GTDB taxonomy): domain Bacteria; phylum Planctomycetota; class Phycisphaerae; order Phycisphaerales; family Phycisphaeraceae; genus JAHQVV01. Next base: position 38,411 of record JBCDHS010000009.1, on the reverse strand, counting down.
GAGACCAGCGGCAGGGCGATGCCCTTGGTCGGCACGACAACGGTAACCACCGCGATGTTGATCGCCGCCTGCGTGCCCAGCATGACCAGCACACCCAGGCCGACCAATCGGCTAAACGAATCTTTGCTCTCTTTGACCACCCCCAGGCCGACCCAAAGAATCGTGATAAACAGCGCGATGACCAGGGCCGCCCCGGCGATACCAAGCTCTTCAGTCAGCACCGGGAAGATGAAGTCGGTCGTGTCTTCAGGGATGTAGTACTTCTGGATCGAGTGGCCCAGCCCGCTGCCGGGCACCCCGCCCTGGGCGAAGGCGAGTTGGGACTGGATCGGGTGGTAGCCGGCCCCCATCGGGTCAACCCAGGGATCTCGGTAGATCATCAGGCGCTCCATCCGGTAGCGCTCCTGGGTGATCGCGTAGTACACGCCAGCCCCCCCGACCACCAGGCCCGGGACGAGGACCCAGAACCGCATCCCCCCGGCCAGGAGCATCACGCCCGTCGCCCCGGCGATCAGCACGCCGGTGCCCAGGTCCTGGTCAACAATCAGACAACACACCCCGCCGATCAGGATCGCCGGCGGCAACACCCCGGCGAAGAACTTGTGCATCACCCCCCGCCGGCGGGCGCACCACCAGGCGATGGCAAGAATCATCGTCCACTTGACCAGTTCTGAAGGCTGGAAGGTGATCGGCCCGAGCTTGAGCCACCGCGTTGCACCGTTAACGGTCTCGCCCACGCCGGGGATCAGCAGCACCGCCTGGAGGCCGATGGCGAGCGGGACGATGTAGAGCAGCGGGTTGGAAAGCGCCTTGGCCGTGAATAATTCGCGGAGGTTGACCCGCGAACCGATGAGCAAGGCCACCAAAGCGATGCCAGCGTAGAGCGTGTTCTTGGACAGGAACTGAGACCAGGGCCCGGCCCCGTTGTACGTGGTGTCGAGGGTCGTGCCCTCCGGCCCACCGACGGTCGACCCGGCGGAATGAACCATGAGGACACCCAGCGCGAGCAGGCCGGCCGCGCACAGGATCAGGATGTGCGCAGACCGCACCATAGGAGGTACATCGGCGGGTGCGGGGCGGGGGGCGTAGATTTCCGGATCAGCCAACGCTTTGCTTAAGACGGTGACCCTGGGCGGCGGCGGGGGCGTATCCTTGCATGAAGTCCCGCTCATCCGATCCGACGGAGCCGACCCTTGACCCCACGCTTGCTCGCCGCCCTGCCCATGGTGGTCGCCCTCACCGGCACCGCCTGTTCCGCTCAACCCGACGACGCCACCCGGACCGCCGAACACGTCCTGGCGGGCCAGCCTGTCGCCCAGCCCCCGGCCCCGCCCGAAGGCGGCGTAGACCTGCCGCGATACCCCTCGATCAGCCCGGACGGCAGCACGATCGCCTTCTCCTGGCGCGGCGACCTCTGGAAAGTCCCGGCCACCGGCGGAGAAGCGACCCGGCTCACCGTACACCCCCGAAACGACCTGAACAGCGCCTGGAGCCCCGATGGTAAGCAACTCGCGTTCAACTCCGATCGTACGGGCTACCGCAACATCTTCGTCATGGATGCCGACGGCTCAGACCTGTCGCAGGTCACCGCCGAGGACCGCGCCATGTTCCTCCACGACTGGTCCGTTGAGGGGCAACTGAACCTCGCAAGCTTCTACGAACCGGACGTGCATAAAGAAACCCGGCCGTATCGGGTCGCGCCAGACGGCGGGCCGATCGAGCGCCTGCATGATGCTTTCGGCAGACAACCCGCGGTCAGCCCGGACGGCCGGTACGTCGCTTTCGTGCGTGGCCGTGCGCCCTGGGACAGGCCCTTCGCGACCAATAGCGATAACCGCGACGTCTGGCTTTACGACCGCCAAGAGAACACCTTCCGCCGACTCACCGCGAACCCCGGCAACGACGGCCGACCCAAGTGGCTGGACCACGACACGATCGTTTACCAGTCGGCTCGGCCACCGGCGCGGGTCAACCTCTACGCCCTGGACCTGGATGCCAAGAGCGACCAGCAGGCCAGACCTCTCACACAATTCGAGGAGGACGTGCGACACTTTGACCTTGCGCGAGAAAGTGGGACCGCGGTGGTACAGGTCTGGGACCGGCTCTACACGCTGGACCTGACGGATGCCGACGACCGGCCGACCGCGTTGACTATCGCCGCGTCCAGCGACCTGGGCGATCGGGTGCTGGTACATAGCCTGCCGGGGGATATCGACGAGGCGGTGCTCTCGCCGGACGGGAAAGTGATGGCGGTCTCGGTACACGGCGAGGTCTTCGTCCGAACGCTCGACACCGAGTATCCGCCCCAACGCGTGACCCGATCGGCGGCACGGGACCGGCAGCTTGCCTGGTCGCCCGACGGGCTGCGGCTCTACTTTGTCTCGGATCAGGACGGCAGCGAGAGCATTTATGCCGCGACCGTGTCGCGGACCCGCTCGGACATCGAAGCGGCATTGCAACCCACCGAGAAGGAGGTGCCCGACGAACCAGGCGACACCCCCGACCCGGCCCGGTGGCACGAAGCGATGCGGTTCACGATCGAACCGGTCGTCCAGACCCCGCACCACGACCGCGACCCCAGCCCGTCGCCCGACGGCAAGACCCTCGCCTTCCGCCGGGGCAATGGCGACCTGATGCTGCTCGACCTGGATACCCGGAAAGAGAAGCTGTTCTTCTCGGCCTGGGACACCGGCACGCACTGGGCCTGGAGCCACGACTGCCGCTACCTGGCGATCAGCACCGAGGACCAGGACCACAACTCGGACATCTGGATCGGCCCGGTCGACGGCAGCACGCCGTTGGTCAATATCTCCAAGCACCCCGCACACGATGTCAGCCCAACCTTTTCGGCGGACGGTCGAGTCCTGACTTTCGTCTCCTACCGCAACGACGACCAGGGCGATCTCTATGCGCTTTACCTGGACAAAACACTCGAGACCTATACCGCCCAGCAGCTCGATGAGTACTACGAACAAGCCGTAGGAGCTGCGAAGAAGCTCAAGCCGCTCTCGATCGAAGATGACGAATCCGAGCCAGACGAACAAGCCGATGGAGACGAGGCGGTCACACTCACCCGCCCCGGCGGGACGGACGACCAAGACACACCTGAACCAGAAAACCATGCGAATCCCGACGACGCGGCTGAGGCGCCCCAAGCGCAGGCGGAACCCGAACCCAAGCCGATCGTCTACGACCTCGACGACGCCTACCTCCGCATCCGCCGGCTGACCTCAAGCAGCAGCAGTGAGTGGGGCGCGATGATCCTGCCCGGTGGAGAGCGGGTCCTCTTTACCCGGGGTGGCGACCTGTACGTGATCGATTGGAAGGGCGAGAACGAGAAGAAGCTGGCCGACGGCGTGCGCCCGTTCAACCTGACACCCAACGGTGCGGGGCTCGGGCTGATCAAGTCGGGCAACGCCCAGATGATAACGGTCGACAGCGGCAAAGCAAACCCGATCGGCTTTCCCGGCTCGATCCGCGTCGATCGATTCGAAGCCAACGCCCAACGCTTTGCCGAGGCCGCGCGGGCCCTATCAACCACGTTCTACGACCCGAACTACAAGGGCCTGGACTGGGACAGCATCACCGCGAAGTACGCGGCGCTGGCCCAACGGGCATGGACCGCCGACGAGTTTGACGATGTTGCGAACCAGTACCTCGGGATGCTGGACGCCTCACACATGGGCATCCGAGCGCCCAAGCCGAGCGCGACCAACAGCCAGCCCAACGGCTACCTGGGCGCACGATACGAGCGCGTCGAGGCGGGCTACCGTGTGACCGGGGTCTATCCCCAGGCCCCGGCCGCCGAAGGGCCGATGCGGCTGCGGGTCGGCGACATCATCACCGCGATCGATCACGAGCCGATCGGGCCACGCGATACCGTCCCCGCGCGGCTGGTCGGCCGGGTCGGGCAGGAGACGGTGGTGCGTGTGCTCCGCCGGGGCGATGACCCTGACGCTGAGCCCAAGAGCCTGCTCCTATTGCTGACCCCCATCAGTTACAGCCGGCTGGACAACCTGGCCTACGACAATTGGCAGCGGGCCAACCAAGCGCAGGTCGAAGCTTGGTCCGAAGGCCGGCTTGGGTACATCCATATCAAGTCAATGAACGCGTCTTCCCTGGCCGAGTTCGAACGCGACCTCTACGCCGCCTGCGCGGGCAAGCTGGGGATGGTCATCGACGTTCGTGACAACGGCGGTGGGTGGACCACCGACCGGCTGCTCGCCTCGATCATGACCCGTCGACACGCCTACACCGTCCCGCGCGGCGCCGACCCATTGCGCAACAACTCCTACCCCAACGACCGGCTGTTCATCGCCCGGTACAACCTGCCCATGAACGCGCTGTGTAATCAAAACAGCTTCTCCAACGCCGAAATCTTTTCCCATGCGTTTAAGACCCTCGGGCGCGGCACGCTGGTCGGTCAGACCACGGCCGGGGGCGTGATCTCCACCGGTGGCACCCGCCTGCTCGATGGCACCACCGTCCGCATCCCCTTCCGTGGCTGGTACCTGCCCGACGGCAGCGACATGGAGAACAACGGCGCGGTGCCCGACCTGCTCATCCCCCAGACCCCCGAGTCGGAGGCGGCCGGCGAAGACCCCCAGCTCAAGGCCGCGGTCGAGGACCTGCTCAAACGAGTTGAGAACACGGAGTAAACCAGCGTGCAACCGTTCTGGTCACGCGACGGCTACGACACGGCGCGAAAGGATCGACACCCCATCACGGGTTAAAGTGTCCTCTTGCAGAGTCGCCAACACCTGATCAGGATCAACGACCGCCGGGTCATACGCCACGGCATGGACCACCCCGCCCGGCTCGACGACGACCGGCGACTTGCCCTGGCCCGACATCGGGAGCGTGCCGACACAGACCAGCCCGTGTGATGGGCGATCGCTGGAGGCCATCACCATCCCCGGGCTGAACCAGCCCTCTCCAGCGACCTGGGTGTTGACCGTAAACACGAGGTAGTCGATCAACTGCTGACCGTTCAACCCTAGAGCTGAAACGGGCGAATCTTCGCCTAAGGACTGCCACTGTCCCTCGTGTTCATACCATCCCGCCAGGCGGACACGCGATAGGACACCCTGCTCATCGAATCGCTCAATAAATTGAAGTTGATCCGACACACCGATGCTCTGGTCTGCCCAATTCAGCCGCGCCACCACCGGCTCGTCGCGGCTTGATGCAGCGAGCAGGGGCAGGTCCATCGCGGCGAACAGCCGGGGCTCGAAGCCGTCGAACCCCTCGGGCCCATACGTGAACTCGCCCATCACCCCCAGGCCGATCCGGGGCACGACGCTACGGCCATCATGCGGCAGCTTGAGGTACTCACTCGACAACGGGTACTGGCCTACCGAAGGGTGACCGGACCACGCCTCGCCCAGCGGGGCATACACCGCCTCGACCGCCGCCGGGTCTTTGCCGCCCTCAATACTCAGCACCAGCATGTGGCTCAGATCCATGGGCGGGAGTGTACCGGCTCGCGAAAGACACCGCCCCGTTTGGGTGGAGGGTCGATGATCCAAGCGACGACGTTTCAGGCCTATCCCTATTCGTCGGCCGGTGGCGGCACGAGCACCTCATCGACCAGGCCGTATTCCTTAGCCGCGTCGGCCGCGAAGAACTTATCGCGCTCCGAGTCCTGCTCGATCTGCTCGACACTCTGGCCGGTGAAGTCGGCGAGCATCTGGTTCAGGTCGGCCTTGGTCTTGAGGATCTCCTCGGCCTGGATCTCCACATCGCTGGCCTGACCGTACAACCCACCAAAAGGCTGGTGGATCATCACCTTGGCATGGGGCAGACAGTAACGCTTGCCCTTGGTGCCAGCCGCAAGGGTGAGCGCCCCGCCGGACATCGCCTTGCCGATGCAGTAGGTCGCGACGTCCGAGCTGATGTGCTTCATCGTATCGATCATCGCCAGCGTGTCATCCACGCTGCCTCCGGGCGAGTTGATGTAGAGGTTGATGTCCTGGCCGGGCTTGGAGTTCTGCAGGTGCAGCAGCCGCATGACGACACCCATGGCGCTGCCGGTGTTGATCTCGCCGAGCAGGAAGATGACGCGGTTTTCGAGCAGCAGCTCGTCGATGGTCATCTCGCGGTACCGGCCGATCGGCGGGGCCAGACGCATCGGGTCGTAGCGCGGGTCGTTTCGAGGGCTGGCAGTGGATGCGGGGGCCTGGGGGCCGTGGGCCGCGAGCTGGGCGCCGAGGGCCAGGGCGGCGGTCGGGTCAAGGGGCTGGTTCATGCCGGGGGCTTCCATCGTGAGGGATTCGTCGGGTCCGTCCGGGGCTAAGCATAGCCCGAGCGCAGCGATCCGGCGAGCCGACCACCGCCCCAAATGACAAAACCCACGGCCATCGCCGCGGGCTGTCGTGGATCGGGTCGCGTCTGTCTCACCAACCCCCCGGCACCTCACCCCATCCCTACGCCTCCAGGTCGTCCATCCCCGGATCGCCCGACTCGCCCTGGTCCTCGAGCATCTGCCGCAGGTACTGGTTCTCCCGCCGGGTCGCTTCGAGGTCGAAGACCAGGTACTTGATCGACAGCCGGAGGTAGTCCAGCGACTCCTGCAGCTCGCCCACCGTCTTCTTCATCTTGTCGTGCCGATCGCGGGTCTGCGCCGCCAGCTGGGTCAGCTTCTCCCGCTCGGCCTTGGGCAGCGAGGAGATCTCACCCATCAGGTCGGCAAGCTTGGTCTGGAAGGTCTTTTCGTCCATCGGTCGGCCCTCAATTGCTCGGGGAAAGGCGGTCACCCGGGACGCCGCCGGGCTCTGAACCTTGTACCACAACCGCCCTGCCAGACTTGAATGAGGTAAACAGAATCGAAGCAAAGTCCGATTAAACCAAGATGAGCAATATAGTTATGACCACCGCAATGACCGATAACCCGATACAGGCAAGGACCGTACCTTGCAGGATGTTGCCAAAAAGCATCACATCCTCCCGGGAGGATGAAGCCGCTTCGCCACATCGATGAGGCAACCCAACGAAGCCTCAATAATTTTGCCGGTATGGGTCCATGTAGGGCGATGTTGGTGACTCGATGTAGGGTGGTGGCCGCATTGAATAAGCCATAAACGTCATGGCTGAGTGAAGGGCCGGGCCGACCACAAATACAAACGAAATCACAAGCACAACCAGATACGCGAAGCGTGGTTGGTTCGCATCAAACATGATCAGAAATAGAATGCCGCCAATCAACCCGATGGCACACAGCCCTACCAGTAGGTTTAATGTACGTGCGGTCGCAAAATAGCTGTCGCGGGTCTTGCGAAACTGGGTGTGCGTCTTGGCCAACTGCTCTTGGACCTCTGGCGTACGCGGCGGATTGGGTCGGGTCGGGACCGGCGGGGCCATAGGTGGGCGACCGTCCCGCATCTGCTGCTGATAGGTTTCAAAATCGTTTTCATACATGTCTAGCAGGTCGCGGTAGCGTTGTACTTGCACCTGGTACCGCACCAAACCCGCCTCGTAAGCCTGCTGCCGCTCCTTGCTGGAAGAGGTGAACCGACTCATCTGCTCCTCGGCAACAATATTTTCCGCGTTGATGTATTGGCCAACCATGTTCAGCACGCGCGACCGGAGCATATAGGTGGTCAGTAGCAACATGGCCATGCAGACAATAACGATGATCTTGGCCGCAACAATAGCTCTTGGCATGAGGTCTCTCCAATGGCCCAAAGGGTTCACAGCCGCACCTTACCACTGCCCCTCACGATTTCACCGAGTCGGTAGACCTGCTCTCCGGCTCGTCTGAGCTGTTTCGCCACCGCGTCGGCGAAGTGGGGGCGGACGATCAGGGTATAGCCGATGCCCATGTTGAAGACCTTGAACATCTCTTGGTCATCGATCTTGCCCTTGTCCTGCAGGAAACTGAAGATCGGGGGGATGTCCCAGGCCTTGCGGTCCAGCTTTGCGTCGAGCTTGTCGGACAGCGCGCGGTTGAGGTTGCCCGGCAGGCCGCCGCCGGTGATGTGGGCCATGCCGCTGATCGGTTTCTTAACCTTGTACTTGTGCAACACCTCGACAACCGGGCGGACGTAGATCCGCGTCGGTTCGAGGAGGACCTCGCCAAGTGGCTTGTCCCCATAGTGCTCAGCCAGCGCGGGGTAGACCTTGTCCAGCTTCAGCCGGGATCGCTTGATGATCGCCCGGACCAGGGAGAAGCCATTGCTATGGATCCCGCTGGAGGCCAGGCCGAGCACGACGTCGCCCGCCTCCACCCGCTCGGGCCCCGCGATGACCTTCTTCAATTCCACCACCCCCACGGCAAAGCCCGCAAGGTCGAAGTCGCCCTGCCGATAGACGTCCGGCATCTCCGCCGTCTCCCCGCCCAGCAGCGCACAGTTCGCCAGCGAGCAGCCGTCGGCCACGCCCTTGACGATCATCGCCGTCTGCTCGGGCACGACCTGGTGGATCCCCACATAGTCCAGGAAGAACAGTGGCTCGGCCCCCTGGACGATCATGTCGTTGACGTTCATCGCCACGCAGTCCTGGCCGATCGTATCCAGGATGCCCATCTGCACCGCCAAGAGGACCTTGGTCCCCACCCCATCGGTGCAGGCGACCAGGACCGGGTCTTTGTAGTTACGCTTAAATAACTTCTCGTTGAAGTCCAGCCGGAAGCAGCCGGCGAAGGCGCCGTGCTGGCCCAGCACCCGCGGGCCGTAGGTCCGCCGCATGTGGTGCTTAATGAGCCCAACCACCGCATCACCGGCCTCAATATCCACCCCCGACCCGGCGTAGGTCAGCGGCTCGCGGCGGTCTGAAGTCTTTGTCTTGGCCATGGACGCCACAGTGTACCGGCCCGAGCGGGGGCCGCTTCGAGGGGTGGAGGGAGCGCCAAAGGCCAATCATTGCGACTTACTCGCATTTTCGAGATCGTGGTAGACCCGTGCCGAACGGCCCGATATAGTCCTTTAGCCTAATGAAGGCAAATCCGAATTACGCGCTACTTAACATTGTTTATGCCCTGCGACTGCGACCAACACTTTGTCGAGCTATTCGCCAGCCACGGCCTGCGGTGCACCAAGCAGCGTCGCGCGATCTACTCCGCGTTGACCACCACCCGCTGCCACCCCACCGCCGATGAGCTCTACAAGACCGTCCAGGATGCCCAACTGCCCGGGGTCTCACTGGCGACGGTCTACAACACGCTCGAGGCCCTTTGCGACGCCGGGCTGATCCAGAAGCTCCCCGACGCCGGCAGCAACGGCAGCGCCCGCTACGACGCCCACGCCGAGCACCACACCCACCTCCGCGACCGCCAGACCGGCAAGATCGCCGACGCCCCCGACGACCTGTCCCAGTTGTTGTTGCAACATGTCCCCACCGAGGTCCTCGACCAGATCCGCCAGCGCACCGGCTTCAGCGTCGAACAGGTCCAACTCGAACTCGTCGGTCGGTTTGAAGGTTGAGTACAATGCATCATTTTTCTGGGGCCTTGATTGCCAAGGAAGATTAAAGCACTGATCGCCGATCTTCAGCAAGCCGGTTTTATCCAGATCAAGGGTGGAAAGGGCTCGCATCGAAAGTTTACGCATGTTAGATTCGATGGCGCTATAACCCTGAGCGGGAAAGACGGCAGCGACGCAAAGCCCTATCAGGAAAAGCAGGTCGCAAGAGCGATTGAGAGCGTAAGCCATGAAACCGATTGACCGCTATCACAAGTGGGTTGAATGGAGCGAAGAGGATGGTGTCTACGTCGGCCGCTGCCCCGACCTGATCACCGGTATCCATGGCGATGATCCTCTTGTGGTTTTCCGAGAACTCTGCGAGACGATCCAGGATGTGATTGATCATTTCGACGCCGAAAAACGCCCCCTCCCCGAACCGCGTACGAAGCCGATGCAGGAAGTAGCCTGATTCAGCGAACGATGGCAAGTCGATCAACCCAATGCACCAATTTGATGCTCAGCGGCTGGTAATAGGTTATGACGGGATGCATAGTAACCTTGATCTCTGGCTCGCGGGCTTGTTCATCGCATTTGTAGGCCTGCTCTATGGCATCATGCCCATCGGGGCACCAACAACAGACGCTACGCCCGGTGTCGCAGAACATGGACAAACCGACGCAGCGCTCAGCGGCATCACCGTGGTCAAGGGTATGCTGCTTTCACTTCTCGCGGTGATCTGTATCGGAACGATCGCCGAGTTGACGTTGCAAAAAAGGCATAGCTCAGGCTAGATATGCATCCGCCGGGTATACACCAGCCACTCCACCACCAGTAGGGCCAGCGCCCCCCAGGCGAACCAGTGCCAGAGTTCCTTCCGAACTTCGACGGCCTGGGCCTGGCCGGCGACACTGGAGGTGCCGATCTTCAGCAGTTCGGCGGTGCGGAGGTTGCTCTCGTTGCTATCCAGCAGGTTGACGGCTAGCTCCCGATAGCGGGCATCGACGGCGGCTTTGGTCCCGTACAGGCCGACGAAGGGGAAGGACTCCACGGTGAGGCTGGTGCCCAGGGCGCGGCCGGTCAACCTCGCGGGACCGGTGTAGGTGACCTCGTCGATTTCGCCGTCGAGCATGAGTGTCGCGTTCTCGCCGGTACGGTAGGCCAGGCCCGAGGAATCGGTCGCGCCATCGAGGCCGAGGATCGGCAGCGCGTTCTGCATAAAAACCGGGAAGCTGACGCTGTGTGGCCAGAGCGACTCGAACAGGTCAAAACTGACCACCACGTGTCGGACCCCTTCGCGTCGGACCTCGGCCATCACCGGGCCCTCCCGGCCCACGGCGAGGACTCGCCCGTCGACCGGCACGACCAGCCGGCCCGGGCGGCGCAGCGGGATGTCGTTGAGCTGGACATTGCTCAGCAGCGGATGGGCCCGGTCCCACTGGGTGATCAACTCGTTGGCCGGGGCGTCGTCGGGCGTGGCACGGCGTTGCAGGTCTTCGAGCGGCGGGGTTGCCGCGAAGTACAGCGAATTGACCAATGGCACCGACTGCGGCGCGTAGCGGTCGAAGATGATGACATCAAAACCCTCGCCCGCCGCGCCGGTGTCTCCCGTGACCCCGGCGGCGTCCCAGCCGCCCCGGCGGAGCCGAGCCGGGTCCTGGTCTTCGAACTTGGCCGGGCTCATCTGTACAAGATTTTCGATGCCAGTTGCCTTTGCTGCATTCTCAATATTGTTGTTGCCCTCGGTGACCAGCAGCACGCGCAGCTCACGCGAAGGCGCGAGCACCAGCCGAGCCGAGTCGTCCGCGTCCAGCAGGTCGGCGTGGTCGTGGGTCACGCGGATGCTCGCCATGCCGCCGAAGACAAAGTCGTAGCTGACATTGGTCTGGCCCGGCTCGCCGCGCGGGTGGTCGGGCGTGGCCGGCTTCACCGGCGGGACGGTCACCTGCTGGGTCCGCATCGACTTGCCGTCCAACGAAAGCGTCAGGTTGGTCGTGACCGCTTCGGGGCCGTAGTTCGCCAGGCGGGCGAAGACCTGCACCAGCTGCGGCTTCTCGAAGTCCCGCCGGGCGTTGAACGCGACAATCGCGAGGTTGTCCGGCGATGCCGCGGGGTCGCCGATCCGGTGGTACTGCAATTCGGAGTTGACCAGCGAGAGGGGCTGGTCGGTCGTCTCGAGGATATTGCCATCCGTCAGCACATGAACGGTCAGCTTGTTGTCGGCCGAAGCGCCCTGGCGGGCGAACGGCTCGATCGTCGCGATGGCCGAGTCGAGAAAGCTGCGGTGGTCGGTCGGCTGGATGTCCCGGATCGCCTTGCGGACCTTGGCCAGGTCGGTGGTGAAGTCCTGTCGGACCTGGGCGCGGTGGCCGAAGGTGACCACCATCGCCCCGGCCGCGCCGTCCTCGCCCTGTTCCGCGTTGCTGTCGGCCAGGCTGTCGATGATTTTCAAAGCACGGGCCTTGGCCGAATCCAGCCGGGTCTCGCCGTCGAGCGCGGGGTCGCTCGCACTCATCGACGCGGAGACGTCGATCACGATGACCACCCGCCGGCCCGGGTCGGCAAACGAGTGCTGCGTCGGCCGAGCCATCGCGATCAACAGCGCGATCAGCAGCAGCAGCTGGATCCACAGCAGCAGGTTATTCCTGATCCGCTGGAACGGCGCGTTAACCTGCAGGTCCTGCACCGCCCGCTGCCAGAGCAATGTCGATGGGATCACCATCCGCTTGCGCTTGAGCTTAAGGAAATACAACGACACCAAAGCCGGGATGGTGATCCCGGCGGCGATCGCGGCGATGAGGGGGCTGATGAATCCCATGGGCCTTGTTTTGTAACCACGGATGCACACGGATGCATCGGGATGGGTTAGAGCGCGAGTCGCTTGACCTCCACTCTTGGTTTTCCGAAATTAAGCAAGAGACAGACGGGGTAGCCGGTCGCCTTCAAGTAATTGAGGCATTGAGCCTTATGTACATCAGTCAAGCCGGTGACGGCTTTTAATTCAATCAACACTGTATTTTCAATCAGGATGTCGGCGATGTATTCACCAACCACAACACCATCAAACATGACGTGAATGGGTGCCTGCTGATGCACGGACAAGCCCGCTTTTCTGCATGCATGGACCAAAGCGTTCTCGTAAACCTTCTCAAGGAACCCACACCCCAGCACATTCTGGACCTCAAATGCACAACCAATCACGGCTTCCGTGATCTGCTCCAGCGCAGCATCCCCCGGCCTCAATCCGTGTCCATCCGTGTGCATCCGTGGTTCCAAATCCGTCACGCCAACAGCCCCCGTTGCCGCAGGTACTTGAGCACCATCGTCTCAAAGGGCACGTCCGTCTCGCTGACCATGTACGCCAGGCCGCGGCGGCGGGCCTGGTCCTTGATGTGGTTGCAGTAGGCCTGTAGCGTGGCCTGGTACTTCTTAATCAGCGCCGGGCTGACGGACACCTCGGCCACGTCGCCGTCCTCCAGGTCGGTCAGGCGCAAATCCCCTACAACCTTGCCTTTCAAGGGGTCCACTTCTTCCGGCGAAAGCAGGTGGATCAGATACACATCCCACTTGTCCCCGGCCAGGTAGCGAAACGCGTCGGCCAGGTCGCCCTTGTCCCAGAAGTCGCTGATCACGATCACTACGCCGGGGCGTTGATTGCTCACCGCCAGCTTCTTAAACGTCGTCGTCATATCCCCCGGCCGCTTGGCGTCGGGGGGCATCGCCTGCTGGCGGTTAAGAAACTCGAGCAGCCGCGGGATCGGCCGACGCCCACGCATCCCCTCGGCCGACTCAATCACCCCGTCGGCCATGCTGTACAGGCTCGTGCGGTTGTAGTGGGTCAACGAGATATAACCCAACGCTGCACTCAGCTTCTTAGCGTAGTCCAGCTTATTGGGCTGGCCGTAATCCATGCTGCCGGAGGTGTCGATGACCACGGAGACCGACAGGTCTTCTTCCTCCATAAATAAACGGATAAAAAGCTTGTCGAGCCGGGCGTAGAGGTTCCAGTCGACAAAGCGCAGGTCGTCGCCGACGACGTAGCTGCGGTAGTCGGCGAACTCGACGGACTGGCCCTTCTTCTTAGTCCGCCGCTCGCCCTGCTGGCTCCCGCGCAGCATCTTCCGCGACTGGACGTCGAGCCGGTCAAGCTGACGCATAAAGTCCGGCGAGAGCAGGTCGCCGGTCTTGCTGGGGCGGGTTGGGGATTTGAGTTGGGTCATAGTTTGCTTTTTGAACCGCCAAGACGCCAAGTGCGCCAAGGAAGGCAGTGCTAATTAGTGGTCATTGAATCCTTCCAAGCGATCCACCATTTTTTAAGTTTCATCATTAATTGCTTTGCGTGATTCTCATCAAAATGACTTAAACCCATATGTTCAGTTGCAGACTTTCTCAGCCAGTCAACCATCACCTCTATTTCTGCGTCGCCATTTAACTCGTGCATAATCGGGCCAGCGTAACTGTCATACTCATCAAAACAACCGGGATTATTGTTTGGCTCAACACCGATCGGATCCCAATCACGCAGCACTTCCATCACCTTCAAATGACCTCGCGCAGCAGTGTCTCGCAAATACTCCGAATCTCCTTGCGGATGGTTTTTCCAAGGCTCAAAATCCATCTTGTCTTCCTTGGCGTTCTTGGCGCCTTGGCGGTTCAAAAAACAAACGCTCTTAAGCATTCAACCCCGCCGCCTCTACGGGCAGTTTGTCGATGATGTCGTTGATGACCATGTCGGGGGTGATGCCCTCGGCCTGGCCCTCGAAGTTCAGGAGGACGCGGTGCCGCAGCGCGGGGAGCATGATCGACTTGATGTCTTCGACGCTGACATGGGCGCGGCCGTCGAGCAGGGCTTTGGTCTTGGCACCCAGGACCAGCGCCTGGCAGGCGCGGGGGCTGCCGCCGAACCGAAGGAACTGGCGGGCCAATGACCCGGCGAACTCGCCGTCGGGGTGGGTGGCGAGCACGGCCCGGATGGCGAAGTCCTGGACGTGCGGGGCGATCAGCACCTGGCGGATGACCTTCTGGAACTTGACGATCTTCTCGGCGTCAAGCACCGGCTCGATCACGGGGGACTCGGCCTTGGTCGTGCGGTTGACGATCTCGTGCAGGTCGTCGCGGGTCGAGTAGCCGACCTCGAGCTTGAGCATGAACCGGTCGAGTTGGGCCTCGGGCAGCGGGTAGGTGCCTTCTTGTTCGATGGGGTTCTGCGTGGCCATGACGAAGAAGGGCTTGGACATGGGGTAGGTCGTGCCGCCAACGGTGACCGACTTTTCCTGCATCGCTTCGAGCATGGCGGACTGGGTCTTGGGCGTCGCCCGGTTGATCTCGTCGGCCAGGACGATCTGGGCGAAGATCGGTCCCTGTCGGAACTGGAAGACGCGGGACTTGCTGCCGTCGTCGTTTTCCTGCTCGACGGCGATGGTGGTGCCGGTGATATCGGCGGGCATCAGGTCGGGGGTGAACTGGATGCGTGAGAAGTTGAGCGAGAGGGCTTCGGAGAGCGAGCGGATGAGCAGGGTCTTGCCCAGGCCGGGGACGCCTTCGAGCAGCGCGTTGCCGCCGGTGAAGAGGCAGATGAGCACGCCCTCGACAATCTCGTTATGGCCGACGACCATCTTGCCGATCTGCTCGCGGACCTGCTGGTAGCTCTCGCGGAAGGCCTGGGCCTGCTGGAGGATGGATTGTTCGGTGGCGGCGCTTTCGGGGATGGCCATGGTTTTTCGATCCTTTATATAACCGCAGATGAACGCAGATGAACGCGGATTTAATTGGGTTGCTTGAATTGATGTACCAGTCGCCGAATTTCAAGTTTCGGCTTGCCGAAGTTCAAGAGCAATCCGATGTTGTGGTTGGTTGCTTTAAGGTAGTTGATGCATTGGGCTACATGCACGGGATCGATGGCCTTGGCGGCTTTAATCTCGACGATCAATCGCCGATCGACAAGCAAGTCCGCTACGTACTCGCCCACGACCTGCCCTCGATAAGCCACCTTAATTGAATGTTGTTGGGCCACCTGCAAGCCGGTATCCATGATCTCGAGTCTCAAGGCATTTTCGTAAACCTTTTCCAGAAAACCGGAACCCAACGTATTGCTTACCGCGAAAGCACAGCCAATCACACGTTCAGTGAGTTGATCCATCGGTATGACGGGATTGAGTCTGCGTTCATCCGCGTTCATCTGCGGTTCCAATCACGAGTCGTCTTGGTCTTGCATCCGTTGCTGCGCCCGGCGCTTGGCGTCGAGCAGGCGGCTGGTCGTTGGGCCCTGGTCCTGTTGTTTCTCGCTCTTGCGCATGGCGGCGGTGACGATAGGCTTGGCGTCCTGGCCTTGCTTGGCGCCGCCGACGGCGGTGGTGAAGTCGTCGCTGACCTTGTTGAGGTCCTCCTCGCTGGCGACAAACTTGCGGGTGCGTGAGGTCGTTGGCTTGGATGGCTCGGCGGGCGCAGGCTCCCCGGTGGCGCGGGCCTTGACCTTGGCGGCCAGTCCGCCCAGGCCGGCGGGCGGCGGGGTACCCGGCGCTTCACTTTGCTTGGCATCGGCGTGTTGCGAAAGTTCTTCATTGGTTTGTTGACGCTTGGCCTTGAGCGCGGCCATGGTCTGAGCCTGGGTCTCGGAGGGCTGACGCGGGGCCATGATGCCCAGGACGGCGTTGGCCCGGCCCTTGGCCCAGCCGGCGATTTCGGCCGGCTCCCATGCGATCCGCCGGCACGCCACGTCCAGCAGCAGCAACAGCAGAAGCCAGGGCATCAGGTCCCATCGCAGCGGCCGGGCCGAGACGGATTCGAACGGCAGGGTGCGGGCGTAGAGGTCGGCCTCACCGGGCTTCATCGGGTCCAGCACGCGACCGCCGGTCATCTCGGCGATCTGTTGGAGCACGGCGACGTTGCTGGTAAAGGTCCGCAGCTCATCGCTGGCCAGGTGCGTCGCCCCGCCCACGACTCGGCGGCGCTCGGCGTTGGGGCCACGGCCCTGGATCGAGAGGTTGGCCAGGTAGTTGCCCGCGTCGTTGACGGGGATACGGGCCTCGTAGATCCCCGGGCCGACCTGCTCGAGGGTGACGTTGATGGTTTCGTTGTTCGGGCCGGTGACCGCGCCCTGGATGGTGAGGTCGTTGCCGAAGGCCGCGGCGGCGCGGCGCGGGCCGGCGTCAGGGGTTTCATCGCCCGCGGCATCGACACGCAGTACCAGGGTGTCGTCCCGGACGGTCATGCTCAGGTCGGCCTGGCTGGAGGTGTTGGGGCGGGCGATCTGCTCGACGACCCGGCCCCAGAACTCGGCGTACATCGACCAGCCCAGCCAATCCTGCCCCCAGCGATTGGTCGCGTCGGCGGTGAAGGCGGCGGACCGTCCCAGGCCGACCTGCCAGTGGGCGAAGATCGGCTCGCCCTCGGGCCCGACGATCGGGGTGAAGATGCGCGGGTCGCGCTTGGGTCCGGTCAACACGAACCCGCGGAGGTTGGGCACGTCGCCGATGCCGGACATCACCGGCGACGCGACGTTACGGACGATCGGGTCGAAGTCGAGCTCGCGGAGCAGGTTCTTGCGGATCGTCCGGGCCTCTTTAATAAAGATCTGCGGGAGGCTGCTGGTGTCGTCGACGCTGTAGTACGTGCCGCCGGTCATCTCGGCCAGGGGCCGGAGCAGGGCTTCGTTGTTATCCGGGCCGATGCCGACGGTGGTGATCGTGATGTTGGCGTCGTTGTAGCGTGCGGCGGTGGCGATCGGGTTGGCGACGCGCTCGTGGCCGTCGGTGACGAGGATGACGTGTTTGACCCCCGCGTCCCGGGCGGTGACCGGGGCGAGCGCGTCGTAGGCCTGGACGAGGCTGGGGTCGATGTCCGTGCCGCCGCCGGGGCTGATCTTCCGGATCTTTTGAATCGTCTGGTTGGGGTTGTTGTTTTCCTGGAGCTTCTGGAGCCAGTAGGTCCTGGTGTCGAAGTAGAGCACGCCCAGCAGGTCCTGGGGGTAGAGCGTCTGGATGGCGAGGACCGCGGCGTCGGCGGCGACGTGGCCCTTGAGCCCGGCCATCGAGCCGGACGAGTCCAGCACCATCACCAACGCCCCGGCGGGGAGCACCGTCTGCGAGGGGATCTGGCAGGACACCGGCAGCACGAATTTATCGATCGGTGAGTTGGTCCAGCCCCCGGCGCCGAAGCTATCCGGCCCGCCGATCATGGCAAAGCCGCCGCCGTAGTCGTGCACGTACCGCGACAGCCGATCCTGCACGACGGGGGCGACCTTCTCGGCCGGGACGTTGTGCAGCAGGATCGCGTCGTAGCGCTGCATCTGGATCAACGACTTGGGCATCGCCTCGGGAGAGACGACACTGACCACCAGCCGGTCGCTGTCGGCCGAGGGGTCGGGGTTTAAGCCCAGGGCCCGGGGCAAGATGCTGCCGGACGTGCCACCGACCCCATCGACCACCAGCACGCGGCGCTGGTCGGTGTGGACAAAGGTGAAAGACTGGCCCTGGTCGTTGGCGGTGACGGCGTTGGCGAAGGCGGCGGTCTGGTCGCTGGGTTCGAAGACGGCGCGGAACTGGACCCAGTCGGCCTGGTCGATCAGGACGGGGAACGACCGGGTCAGCGCATACTCGCCGGTCTCGCCCTCGCCGGCGTCGAGCCGGGCACGCCACTCGCTCTCGGCGACGGGCGCGCCGGTGCCGGGCCGGTCGGCCCCATTGAGATCGACCAGCTCGTTGCCCTTGTAGAGCTGGATACGGCCGGCGACCTGGCCGGTGGCACGCAGCTCAACCGAGACGGTGGTCAGCAGCGGGTCATTGCGGCTCGTGGTGAGGTTGAGCTCGGCCGGGGCGTTGACCGCGTGGACCATCACTTCGTTCTTCACGTCGTAAACCAGCGGGATGACATCGATCGGCACACCCGCGGCCGCGGCGGCGCGGACCGCCTGCATTACGTCGCCGTCGGTGAAGTTGCCATCGGAGGCCAGCACCAGCCGCAGCGCCGAGTTGCCGTCGGTTTTCGCGGCCATGCCGGACTCGATCGCGCGTTGCGCGTTGGAGCCGTCGTAGGGCTGCTCGACCGTGCCGTCGGGCAGGCCGATCGTCCCGGGGCTGGGGCGTGATCGGACGGTCACCCGGCCGTCAAAGGCCTGGACGCCCCACGGGTCGTCGTCGCGTCGGCCCGACTCCGAAGATCCGAAGTAGGACCGCAGCCACTGCTCGTAGCCCTGGTCCAGGCCCTCCTCGGTCGGCGGCGGCTTGACGAATCGGCGGACGGACTCGCTGGTATCGATCAGCGCAACGACGGTCAGCTCGTCGTGGCGCTGCACGGTCTGAAAGCCGGCGAGCAGGCCGACGATGGCGAAGAGCACGAACAGGCGGAGGTAGATCGAGGTCCACCGCCGCGCGGGTTCGAGCTGCTGCAGGCTGCGCCAGCCCACAAGGAAGAGCGGGATCGCGAGCAGGCCCAGCAGCAGCATCCGCCGGTCATCAAAGTCCAGCCGGCCGGACATGCCAAAGGCGAACCAGGCGATGGCCGAGACACCGACCATCACGCCCAAGACGATCAGCTGCTTCTTCAGGTCCGCAAAGGTCGCGGTCGTCTCAGCGTCACCGCGCGCGATCTGTACCGCAACGGTCAGCAGCCAGAGCACCAGCAGGATCAACCCCGTGAGCCAGGCGAGAGCCAGGATGAATACTGCTGCGTCGAGGATCGGAGGGTCCTTAGAGGGTGTCAGGGCAAGTGGGTGTCGCCGGGCATCTCGAAGTCAATCCATCAAATCGTCATCTTCCTCATCCAGCGACGATAGGACTTGCGACAGTCGCTCCGCGAGTTCATTTGGCAGGCTTTCACGAATTCCTTGATCAATCAGATTCACACGCAAGAGGTCTGCAATATGGACCCGATCGATATCACGAAAAGATGTCAGCTTCATGCGGACTAACGCGGGCAAATCGATGAGAGCGAACCCCTCAGGTTCACGAACCACTTCGGTAACGGAAGGCGAAGGGCAGGTATACGAAGGTCGTATTAGCACTTCGGCCCAGACCAAGTGAATGCCCGAGCGCCTGCTTGGCTCCTCTGGGTCGATATACAGAATGAACCGTCGCAAACCCTGCCGTACAAATCCGAGCCCTTGCATCACTTCTGCGATGCGTGATTCATCGTCTCGGCGTACCAGTAGATCAACATCTTTCGTGGCCCGGGTTGCGGCGGGATCAACCTGGGCTACCCACGCAGCCACTGCGTTGCCTCCCACAACCGCGTATGGAATATCGGCTTGGTCTAGCGCAGCGGTCACTTGCCGCAATCGTTTTTCAACGCGGTCCATCGCCATGACAAACGCAGCATATCCGGTGGTTGCCATCGATTCCTTTAGGTCGGGGACCGCTCGTGATCAGCGCGGGGCCGGCGGAGCGCCGTTACCGCTGGGCTGCTCGGGCAGTTGCTGGAAGTACTCGCGGATGCCGTCGTGGTAGCGGCGGGGGACGTGGTCCTCGTTGATCGCCCGCTCCGCGGCGTCGCGGGCCTCGGTCAGCTGCTGGTTGTACTCGACCTGGGCCTCGCCGGCGGCCACCTCGCCGTTCTCCATCCAGGACGCGATGACCCGGCCCTCGCCCGGGTTGCTCTCATTGGCCGTGTAGGAGTCCAGGTTCAGGGACTGCCGCTCCGGGCCGAGGGTCGCGCCGTCGGACATCCCGCCCTGCAGGCCGCCCACCCCGCCGCCGGGTGCGCCGGGTTGATCGCCGGACTGGCCCTCCTGCATCTCGCCGGACATCGGCTGCATCTGGCCGTCGGCCAGTTGTTGCATGGACTGCTGCATCTGCTCCTGCTGCTGGCGGGACTGCTGGAGCTGGTTCTGCATCTGCGCCATCTGGTTGATCGCCTGCTGGGCGTCGGAAGCACCCGGTTGGCCCGGCTGACCTTCCTGCCCCGGCTGGCCCTGCTGCATGCCCTGGTTCATTTGTTGCAGGCCCTGAGAGAGTTGCTGCTGCATCTCGCCGGCCTGGCCCTGGCCCTGGGCCTGCTGCATCTGCTGCTGCATCTGCCGGGACATCTGCTCGGCCTGCTCACGGGCCTGCTGCTCGCTCATGCCCTGCTCCTGCAACGCCCGCTGCATCTGCTGCTGGGCCTGCTGCATCTGCTGTTGGCCGTCGCCGGATTGCTCCTGACCCTGCTGGCCGTCTTGGCCCTGCTGTCCGTCTTGGCCTTGGCCTGCCTGTTGCTGCTCTTGTGCGGCGTCGGCCATCTGCTGGGCCAGGTCCTGGGCCTGCTGCTGGCTCATGCCCTGCTGCTGGAGCTGCTGCTGGAGGTCCTGCCGGGCCTGCTGCTGGGTCTGCTGCTGCTGACGGTGTTGTTGCTGGGCTTGTTGTTCGAGTTGATTGGAAAGGTTGTCGAGCTGCTGCTGCAGCTGCTGCTGTTCCTGCTCGGTGTAGTCGCCGTTGTCGATCGACTCCTGGACCCGATCCAGCGCCTGTTGGGCGGCCTCGAAATCGTTGCGACGCATAGCCGAGGCGAAGTCCTCGGCCGGGCCTTGGCCGGCGTCAAGCTGGCTGTTGGAACTCTCCAGCGGCTTGTAGGCGGCCTCGACCGCGTCGGCCTGATCAGCGAGCTCACGCTCGGCATCTGAAGCCAACGCCGCCAGCCGCTCCCGGACCTCCTCGGCCCGCTCGGGGTTCTTGCGCAATTCATCGGACAGCGAGAGCCACTCGTCCCGCCACTCGTCCGGCAGGCCCTCGGCAAACTCCGAGCCATCCCTTTGCTCCTGGCTCTCGGTCAAACCCTGGTCGGTCGAGAAGATGACCTCCTCCAACTGCGCGACCTGCTCCTGCTGGCGCTGCTCGTCCTCCGCTTGCGCGACCTGAGCAAGTGGGTCCGCCTCGGGCATCAGGAAAACCACCACCAAGAGCAACGCCGCCACCGGCGCAAGCCAGTTCCAGACCCGGGTAAACCGCAGGGGAACCGCCTGGCCGACCATGACCCGTGCCTGCTCCGCGGCCTTATTTGCCTCGGCGGCGACCTGGCGGGTCAGCTCGTTTTGCTCCGGCAGCGCCTGGGTGTAAAGCGACGTGCCCAGCTTGTCTTTGAGCTTGAGCTTGTCGTCCAGCAGGACGGCCATTTCGGCGTCGTCCGGGCGATGGAGGTTGCCTAGCATCACCGCCGCGACCAGCGCGACGCAGGCCGGTATGGCATAGGACCAGATAGGCAGGGCATAGAGCGGCAACAGGCGGTCGATCACGACCATGCCGATCGCGACGAACAGGGCCAACAAAAGCCCCCAGCCCAGGAAACGGAAGGTGCGATTCACAACAACACGTTGGCGTGCGGCGGCGATGCTTCGCTGGATCGAACTCATGACGGGCTCCCGGGGACTTTCCAAGATCATCGGCTACTTCAATTAGACGATTCCACGCTAGGAAGGTTCAAGTCTAATCTAACTCTATCCTACGCAGCCAGCCGCCCCGCTGCTACTGGTTTTCGGCCGGTTATGCCTTGGCCGTGACTCGGCAAGCCGATTCCTGGCGATCCGCCCGATTGAAAACCTGCGCCTATTAGCCCGTTACCGCATTGTGCAGCCGGGCCAATTCGCCCAGCAGCGAGAGGGTTTGCTCCAGCGGGAGCATGGTTGCCGCGTCAGATGCGGCGTTTTTCGGGTCCGGGTGGGTCTCGATGAACAGCGCCTGCACCCCGGCCGCGACGGCGCAGCGTGCCAGCAGAGGCGCCCGCTCGGGACGGCCCCCCGAGTGCGTGCCCCCGCCGCCGGGCAGCTGGGTCGAGTGGGTCACATCAAAACAGATCGGCCAGCCGAACGCGGCCATGTCCTCCAAACCCGGGAAGTCGTTGACCAGCCGGTTGTAGCCAAAGAACGTGCCCCGCTCGGTCAGCATGATCCCTGATGCATCGGCCTCGGTCAGCTTGTTGACGACGTTCTTCATCTCGCCCGGGGAGAGGAACTGGCCCTTCTTCACATTCACCGCCCGGCCGGTCTTCGCCGACGCCACCAGCAGGTCCGTCTGCCGGCAAAGGAAAGCGGGAATCTGCAACAGGTCGATTACTTCCCCGGCCGGGGCGGCCTGGCTCGGCTCGTGGATGTCCGTGGTCACCGCAACGCCGAGCTTGTCCTTCAACAAAGCCATCGACGCTAAGCCTTGATCAAGCCCCGGGCCACGCTCGGTGTGGATCGACGAACGGTTGGCCTTGTCGAAGCTCGCCTTGAAGATGTACTGCAGGCCAAGCTCCTTGCATCGCTCACGCACCGCCTCACCCACCCGCAGGCACATGTCTGCCGATTCGATCTGGCACGGCCCGGCGATGATCGTCAAAGGACGATCCGAACCGATGGTGAGGTTGTTGAGTTTGACGTGGCTCATGGTGGTGCATCGCTTAGAAGCGGGGATAGATCAATACCCATCACCCACCGCAGCCGCCCCCGTGGCGATCGCAACGCTCGCCGAGCAGCCAAGCCGGTCGGCCCCCGCATCGATCATCTTCTTCGCGTCCTCGACGGTGCGGATGCCGCCCGAGGCCTTGACCCTCAGCGGCCCGGCGTGCTGCTTCATCCAGGCCACCGCCTGGGCGCTGGCCCCGCCGGATGGGTGGAAGCCGGTGCTGGTCTTGACAAAGTCGCAGCCCGACTCACGGGCCGCCCGGCAGGCTGTGGAGATCCGGGCCTCGGCCGTCGCCTCGTCGGTATCCTTCATCAGCGCTGCAGACTCGATGATGACCTTGATCACCACCCCCGGCAGCACCGCCCGTGCCGCCTTGACCAGTTCGGCGTACTCCGCCTTCGCCGCTTCGGCGTCCATGGCCAGCAGCGTGGGCAGGTGGGCGACAAAATCCACCTCGTCGCAGCCGTCCTTGACCAGGCTGGTCGCCTCGATCGCCTTGACCATCGGCTTCATCGCCCCGAGCGGGAAGCCGGCGACGCCGCAGGTCTTCACCGATGAACCCGCGAGCCTTTCACGGACGTGCTTGACATAGCAGCCGTTGACACAGACCGACGCGAAGCCGTGCGCCAGCGCCTCATCGACGACGCGGTCCACCTCATCCAGGGTGGCTTCGGCTTTTAGAAGGGTGTGATCGATCTTGGCGGCAAGGGTCATGTCGCCAGTGTATCCGCGGCGGGGACCTGCGGCTCGGCGTGTTCGGCCAGCTCGGCGAAGAAGGATTCGAGCGCCGCGTGGTAGCGCTGCGGGTCATGCGAGGCCAGGTGGTTGTGCGGGCCATCGGGGATCGAGGTAAACCTGCCCTTTGGCGCCGCCTCAGCGATCTGCCGGCCCTCCTCGTGCGGGCAGACCCGGTCGGCCGTGCCGTGCAGGACCAGCACCGGGACCTCGATCTTCGCCGCCCACGTCGCCCGGTCGAAACCCCTCAACGAGCCGATCAATCGGAGCACCAGCGCGACTAGCGGCATAAACGGCAGCACCGGGTAACCCAACCGCTGAGCCCGCATCCGGATCGGGCTGGACCAGTAGCGGTACGGCCCGTCGGCGATCACCCCGGCAAACCTGGGGTACCGCCCGGCCGTCTTCAGCGCGATCTGCCCGCCCAGCGAGTAGCCGAACAGCACCACGGGCTTGTCACTGAGGGCCTGGGGCAGGCCGTCAAGTACGGCCAGGACGTCGGCCGGCTCGCGTTGACCACAGGTCATCCATTTCGCGGTGCACTCGCCGTGCGCGGGCCAATCGAAGACGACCACCTGACCGGCATAAGGGGCCAGGGTCTTCGCGCGGTACAGCGCGCCGTAACGCGAATCACGGTGGCCATGGAGCACCATAACGGTCGGGCCATCGGGCTTTTCGCCCCGGATGATCCAGCCCGGGCTGGTGTGCCCGCCGGGCAGGTTAAAGATGACTTCCTCGCCATCGAGGTCCAGGTCGGTCGGATGCGTGGGGCAGTCCAGCGCAAGGGCCACAGCGTAGGTCTTGCGTCGCGGCCGGAGGATCGCCCATAGGATGCCGGCCGAGCCAAGCAACACAATCAGCCCGAAGGCGGTCAGGAACAGCAGGAACAACCCCAGCATGAATGGTTAGGATACGCTCTACCGATTGTGTTTGCGGAGCTTCCTGTGAAGAACAATTTGTACGAAAAGCTGATGGATGAGGCACTGGAGCAGGCGCAGCTCAGCTATGACGAGGGCGGCCTACCCATCGGTGCGGTGCTCGCAAAGCGTAACGGCGAAATCGTCTCGCGTGGCCACAACCGACGCGTCCAGGACGGCGACCCGACCTCCCACGGGGAGACCGACTGCATCCGCAAAGCCGGCCGACGCCGCGACTGGCGCGAGCTGATCCTCGTCACGACCCTGAGCCCCTGCATCATGTGCTCGGGCACCGCCCTGCTGTTTCAGATCCCGACCATCGTGATCGGCGAGAACGAGAACTATCTGGGGGCCGAGGACCTGCTCCGCGAACGCGGCATCGAATTGATCCACCTCGACCACGCCGGCTGCAAGGAACTGATGGCCCGCTTCCAGCGCGAGAAGCCCGACGTCTGGAACGAAGACATCGGGCGGTAAGCCCGGCCAACCCGCTGGCCGCTACACTGGCCAAACCATACCCGTGACGATCCCGCCTGGACCCCTCGATGGCTCGCCCCAACCGCTCGCACGAAAAACGCGCCGAACTGATGCCGATCGTGGCCGCCGCGTTCAGTGAGCTGGGCTACCGCAAGGCGACGACCGCCGAGCTCGCCGCCAGGTGCGGCGTGCAGGAGAACATCCTCTACCGCCTCTGGGCCGACAAGAAGGCGATGTTTACCGCCTCGATCGACTACCTCTTCGACTCGACGATGCAGCAGTGGCAGGGACTGATCGAGCAGGCGTCGGCCAAGCCCGATGGCCCG
Source organism: Planctomycetota bacterium (assembly GCA_038749735.1). Lineage (GTDB taxonomy): Bacteria > Planctomycetota > Phycisphaerae > Phycisphaerales > Phycisphaeraceae > JAHQVV01. The sequence continues at coordinate 13,209 of JBCDHS010000009.1, read as the reverse complement.
ACCGTGGCCCAGAAGATCCTCGCCTTCGACGCCGAGCACCGCGGCGAAAAAGGCTTCTACCGCATCACCTTCGCCGCGCTGAGCGAGACCGACGACCCGGAGGTTAAGGACGCGCTCCGCCGGATGTACGAGCGGTTTGTCACCTTCATCCGAGAGCAGATCGCCGCCCACCGCGATGGGCCCGGGGCCGACCCGGCCGCGGGGCTTCCCGATGCGCTGGTGACGACCTGGGCGATCCTGGGCATCGCGACCGCCGCCGACATCGGCCGCGAGGTCGGCCTGCTCAGCGGGCCCGTACGCCACGACCTGGTCGCCGAGGCCGGCCGCTGGCTGCTCGACGGGCACGCGGAGTAAGGGACACTGCATCCTCGACGGCCTGAAGAACCATACGGCCGACCATACCCTTCGACGGGGTGGGCTCAACCCTCGATCGCCAATCGGCTAGACCCAAGATGAAACAAGCCCTGCCCCAGATATTTGGGACAGGGCTTGGTATGTGGTCAGGGCTGAGCGGATCGGATCAGTAGCGCGCCATCCAGACGGTGACGGCAACGAGTTGCCCGCAGTTGTTGTAGTGCGGGACACGGCCGGTCACCTGCCAGCCGTTGCATCTCATCCGGTTTACCCAGCGTGCCTCCGAAGCGAAGCTGTAGAAGGTGCGCTGGGCACACTGTGAATTCTCCGCGTCGATCACGACGGCTTGGGCACCCGCAACGGCTCCAGGGGTTTGCGTCTGGGCCGAGGCGGCGGTGGTAAAGACAGAGGTGACGGCCAGGGCGGTGATCAGGGCGAGCTTCTTCATGACGGTTCCTTTCGGGGTTTGGGAGGCGAGTTTTGTCCAGGCTTCGCTGCCCGGCTCGCCACCAGATACCCGGCGGATGCGGCTAATTGCGCGGGGCGAGAAATTTCTTTGCGCCCGTTCATCCTTGAGGTTTCTGCGGCATGCGTGAAGGGGCTGCTGTAGAGTCACGATCAAAATGGCCAAATGTACTGAGGTTTAAATCGGCGCGTAAAACAGCCCTCGGCCTGTATTTTTGAGTTGTCTAGTCCGTTCGAGAGCCACTCAAACCGGCATTGAGGTGCCGTTAAACCTACCTCGCCGGGCATTCTTGCTACGCTCAAACGGCAATCAATTCTCCCCAAAAGGATACTTCCGGATGAGCGATGAACGAACCAAGCCAGGCCTGCCTGATCCCGATCGGACGCCGGAAATACAGTAGAAGGAATATGCTAAGACCAATCTGGCCGAACTTGTTCCAGAAATGCAATCCGACAGCAGGCGCGGGTCCAGATGGATCACTGCCTATACCATCGCGATGATCTACCTGCCGATCTCCACGAAGGCAGACCGCGTGTTTAGTTCGATTAATCCAGCGATGACTTGAAGGGCTTCGCGGTGTTGCCCAAACGATGGATCGTCAAGCGGGCGTTCGTGTGGCTAGGCCGGTACCGCCTGCCGAGCAAGGACTATGAATCACTGGCGTCAAGCAGCACCGCGGTGATCCAACCGGTGATGATCAACTTCATGGTTCACCGGCGTTCGCCGTGGCAAGACAACTTCTCGTAGACGTTCTTAGGCCGCTTAACTGCCTGAGAGCCCGACGTTTCGTGATAAGTAAGAGCTTTACGGAGTCTACTGCTTTGCGCTTGCACAAACCACCGATCACGGGTCACTCAGCAATTCACCGCAACGCCCGGCCTAGCGCAAACGTCCCCGTAACTACCGGCGACAACACCGCCACGCTGTACGGCGAAAAGAGGTACGCCCCGCTGTACCAGAACCAGAAGATCGCCAGCACCGCCCCCAGCAGCGACACCCCCAGGCCCAGGTAGAACGACAGCTCACTGCGCGGCGACCGCACCGAAGACGCCACCGCCGCCACCCCCAGCAGACACGCCGGGACCACCGAGATCAGGGTGAGGATGAGCAGGTAGTCGGTCATCGCCTGGCCACACTAATCCTTGGCCCCGAAGATCTCGACCAGCAACTCGTACATCACCGGGTCGTAGGCCTTCAGCTCCGCGCGGTTGAACGGGTAGAAGTCATTGACGTAAAAGTAAGCCTCAACCGCCTCGGCGAAGTACTCCTTGTCGTTCGTTGCAGCATAAGCACGGACCTGATGCCCCCTGTAATCCACAACCTGCTGGTACAGCCCCTGGGCCATCGCCCGGTCGTACGCGGCCTTGATCCGCGGTTCGTCGAAACCGAGGATCTGGTCGTGGTAGCCGTGGGCCAGTTCGTGCAAGATCACGGCCGGGTGCTTGTCCATGTGGTGTGGATCGAGCAGCGACGCGGCCCGGGTGACGTGGACCTTTTTGGCCAGCTTGGGATCGTAGCCGTTCTCGGTCAGCCATTTGGCGCTGGGGTGGTACGGCCCCGGTTCAACATTATCGAAGTGGTCCACCTCGATCCAGACGCCCACGGTCTGCATCTCCGCCAACCGCTCGGCCGGCATATAGACGTTGATCCGCTGCAGGTGGTTGACGAGCATCGCCAGAGCGCGGGCATCTTCCTCGGCATTCACCGCGTCCAATAGCTTGGGGTCGACGTAGAGCGTCCAACCCTCAACCTGCTGGACGACCGGGTCGAAGGTCTGGTAGTTGGACCGGGTCACCGGGGTGTCCACAACGACTTGGGCGGGCCGGGGCGAACCTGTACAACCCGTCATGAACAGGCCGGCCATCACACCAAGTTTCAGGATACAAACGGCTCGCGATCTCATAGCACCTCGCCTTAATTCCAAGCCCCCAAACCCCAAGACATTACATGTCCCACCACGCCAGATCGATCTCCGGGAATATCACGTCGTGGATGTCCGCATCCGCGATCTCGTGCTTCTCGACCTCCGTCAGCCCGCCGAGGTAGGTCGAGTCTTCGTGGACTTTCTCGGCGATGTCGAGGATCGTCTCGAAGCGGGTCACGTTCTGCATGAAGCGCTTGATGCCGTAGTCCACCGCCTGGCCGCGACGGATCACGAAGGGCCAATCACTGGCCTGCATGAGCAGCAGTTGCCGCCCTGCTTTTTCGAGAAGGTCTTTGAGGTCCTCGTGCCCCTTCTCACGCCAAGGCATCTCACCCAAGGCTCGGCCGAAGTTGCTTTCGCAGCGGTAGAGGATGTCCCACATCCAGTTGACCTGCTCGTTGGTCCAGACCCGGTGATCTCCCTCTTCGCCCCAACTGCCCTCGGGCATCGAGACCACCTTGTCGACGAAGGTCGAGTCGAGGTACTCGCTGGTCGTGCAGACGTTGATCTCGGGGATCGCGTTGAGCGAGAGCATGACATCGCGGAGGAACTGCGGGCCCTCGAACCACCAGTGGCCGTAGAGCTCGGCGTCGAAGGTGCAGACGACCACGCCCCTCTTGCCGGTCTGCTCTTTGTAGGCGTACAGCCGCTGCTTGATCATGTCGCAGAAGTGGCTGGCGTGCTGGTGCAGCTTGGCCTCGGTGTCCTGGGGGTAGTAGAGGTGCTTGTCGCCGAGGTCGACCTTGTTGCCGGTAATCTTCCAGTAGCGCAGGCCGCGCTTGGGGCCCCAGGCCTTGTGGAACTCGAGGTACTCGCCCGAGGCGGGGTAGCCGAAGTCGCCGGACCAGACTTGTTCGCAGGCGATCTGGTCACGCGCGAAGGCGATCGCCCGGCCCAGCCCCGTGCCGTCGCTGTTGACCCAGTGGCCCTCGTTGACCGAGCGCCAGCCGCGGTTGGCATATTTCTCCGCGTCCTCCCAGCCGACTTTGTGCCACTGGTCGCCGTCGTAGACGTACTCGCTTTTGCAGCCCTCGATCAGGTGGTTCTCCACGAAGAAATGCGAGATGCCCTCGTCGGCCACCAGGTGTTCGATCCCGATGCGGTAGTCCTTGTGCCCCCAATGAATCGGCGGGTCCCAGGGGCCGCCCGGCCGATACGCGCACTCGGGCAGCCACATCCCCGTCGGCCTGAACCCAAGGATGCGTTCGCTGCTCGCAACACCCGCGCGGACCTGGGCGCGGATCGAGGCGTCCTCGTAGAGCAGCGGCATGTACCCGTGCGTCGCGTTGGAGGTCAATAGCTCGCAATAACCCTTGCCGCCTTCGATCTGGTTCGAACGCTCGGCGAAGGCCTTGGGGATGTCACGCCCGATGTCCTGAAACTGTGCGAGCAGACCGGTGTAGAACTTCTCCCAGCGCTCGGCCAGGTAGAGCATGTGCCCGTTGTCGATCTGCTTGAACTCGGCCTGGTCCTTGCGGGCCTTGTCCGCGCGGTCGTTGAGGTAGTGCTCAAAGCCCTTCTTGAAGTGTTCGTGCGAGAGCTGCTCCAGCAGCACGGGGGTGAGCCCCATCGTGAGCTTGGGGTTGCCGTTGAGGTAGGCGCACTCGTCGAGCATCGCAAGGACGGGCAGGTACGTCTCCGCCGCGGCCTCATAGAGCCAGTCCTCGCCGTGCGGCCAGGTGCCGTGACGCAGGACATAGGGCAGGTGGCCGTGCAGGACGAGGCAGAAGCTGCCGATGGTTTCGCTCATGGGCACATGGTATCAGGCGGTCGAACGAGAGATCGGTTTGAGGTGCACGCCACAATGGGGGCAGACACTGGGGTCCCGCTCTCGGATCGCATGATCACAAGCGGGGCAATTGAACATTGATGTGGCCCAGAACCAACAAAACAGAACCGTGGGAAAGACCAGAACGAGACCGCTCCACGGATAGAACTCGATTGCAGCCAACAAGCCAGTCAAGACAATTTCGGAGAGTAATACGACACGGAACAACCATTTAGTTTTGTTCGCTTGTCTCTGACAAGCCCGCCATTCAACTTCGTATTGTTTGTGACCACTTGACATGCGGATATTGTAGCTGGACAGCAGACATCACCAATCGCCTACTATTCGACAAGCAGTATCCCGCTTGCCGATACCCCTCTCATGCCTGATCACGACCCCGCGACCGTCCCCGACCTGTCCCCCGGCATTTGGCCCGATACGACGACCCCGCTGGCGCTGGCCGGCCAACGCCTGCACTTCGTTGGCATCGGCGGATGCGGGATGTCCGGGCTGGCGCGGATGGCGGCCAAGCAGGGGGCCGCGTGTACCGGCACGGACCTGAGCGAGTCGGCGACGGTCCAGACGCTGCGGGACGCGGGGATCGCGGTCTCCCTAGATCAGTCCGGTGCCGCCCTGCCCGACGGGCTGGACCTGCTGGTCACCAGCGCCGCGATCAAGCCAAAGCACCCCGAGATCGTCGAGGCGACCCGGCGTGGGGCCCAGGTCGTCAAGTACGCCCAGCTGCTCGGTCGGCTGATGATCGGCCGGGTCGGTGTCGCCATCGCGGGGACGCACGGCAAGTCATCGACGACCTCGATGCTCAGCCATATCCTGATCCAGAACGGGCTGGACCCTTCGTTCATCGTCGGCGCGAACTGCGAGCAGATCGGCGGTGGCTTCCGGGTCAGCGGCAAGGCCGGGCCGGACGAAGTGCTGATCGCCGAGGCCTGCGAGTACGACCGGAGCTTCCACAACTTCTACCCCACACACGCGACGATCCTGAATGTCGAGGCGGACCACCTGGACCTATATGATTCGATTGATGAGATCGTCGAGGCGTTTGCAGTGTTCGCCAAGCGCGTACCGGAGTTTGGATCGCTTTTGATCCATCACGAGTCACCCCACCGCCTGGCGATCACGGCGGGGATCGATACGAAGGTCGAGACGGTCGGCTTCATGCCCCAGGCCGACTGGCGAATTGGCGTGCGGATGAATAATGTCCGGCTGCATTTCAAGGACAAGCCCGTCTGCGAATGGGTCAACCCCATGCCCGGCGACCACTTCGCGTACAACGCGGCCGTCGCGGCGATCACCGCGCGCCGGCTCGGTGCGCCGTGGGCAGGGATCGCCCAGGCCGTCGCCAGCTTCGCCGGCCTAGACCGACGCATGCAGACCCTGGGCCAGCGCGCGATCCCCGGCGGCTCGGTCACCGTGATCGACGACTACGGCCACCACCCCACCGAGATCGACACCACCCTCCGCGCGCTGCGGCAGCACCACGGCCCCAAGCGGTTGATCTGCGTCTTCCAGCCCCACCAGCACTCGCGCACCCGCCACCTCATGGAGCAGTTCGCCACCAGCTTCAGCGAGGCCGACATCGTCATCGTCCCGGAGATCTACTTCGTCCGCGACTCGGAGCAGGAACGCCACGCCGTGACCTCCGGCCACCTCGTCGAACGCCTGCGCAAACAAGGCGTCACCGCGATGCACCTGCACCCGTTCGAGGCGATCGTCGAGCAGCTCGAGCTGATCACCCGGCCCGGCGACCTAGTCGTGACGATGGGGGCGGGCGACGTCTGGCGGATCGGGCAGGCATACATTGGATAGCTCTTTGTGATCGCCTACAATCCAAGCATGTTGTTCCGCTCGCTACTGCTATGGGCTGGTGTTTGCCTAGTTATGGTGGGCTGCGGCTCCTCGCCCCAGCGCGCCCACGACAACGGCGTGGATTGGCTGGTGACAAACCAGAACGAAGACGGGACGTGGGGCACGTTTGCGTCGGCCCGGCCCTGGGAGGTGACCCTCGGCACGCAGGCCTCGCACGACGGATTCGGGATGGCGACCTCGGCGCTGGCGACGCTGGCGCTGCACGAGCCGAGCAAAACCGACCCGACCGCGTTTGAAGCGATGGTCAAGGGGCTGGACCACCTGCTGACCCAGCAGACCCCGGGGCGGGCGACCGGAGGAATTTTTTACGACACCTGGGCGCACACCTACATGCTGCAGTGCGTGGCCGTGCTGTACCGCGACGAGCGGCTGGCCGACCGAGTACCCCAGATGGCCGAGGTGATCGAGCGAGAGATCGACATCCTCGCCGACCGCCAGGCCGCCGATGGTGGGTGGTGCTACTACGACTTTGGCCACTCGCGGGTGACCCCGACGGGGATGCTCTCGACCAGCTTCAACACCGCCGCGGTGCTGATTGCGTTTGAACAGGCCCGCCGATCAGGCTTCGACGCCCCGGCCGACGTGGTCCACGACGCGCTCGCCGCGCTCGCCCGGCTGCGGTTCCCCAGTGGCGGCTATGCCTATAGCTTTGCCCACCGCAACTCACCCCAGGGCCGGGCCAACAAGATCCAGGGGTCCATCGGCCGGTCCCAGGTCTGTAACCTCGCGCTGTACCTCTACAACCAGGGCGTCACCCTCGAAGACCTCGAACGGGGTGTCGAGCAGATGCGGACCTGGCACCACTACATCCTGATCGGCAAGGGCCGGCCCATCCCCCACGAGGGTTGGTACGCCACAGCCGGGTACTACTTCATGTTCGGCCACTACTACGCGGGCCTGGCCATCGAAGAACTGCCCGACGGGCCTAGGCAGGACCACGCCCGCTGGCTCGCCCAAACCCTCCGCGAGTTGCAGGACGAGGGCGACAGCTGGTTCGACTTCCCGGTGTACGGCTACGGCAGGTCATATGCAACGGCCTTCGGCGTCCTCGCGCTCCAGGCCGCCGAGCGCGCGATGTCTCCCAATCCGGTACGCAACTCGCTCGTTGTTGACGCCCAGGACAGACCGACCAACGCACGAACAACGCAGTAAACAGTGACAATAAAAGCCGCTTGCGGATCGGCGACGTGAGGGGCAGCACGCGCCAAACCACAAGCGGCAACACAACGGCAGCCAGATCTATCGCGGGCGCTCAGGCATCGGTCGTCGCCAGTTGCGGCGCGGACGGGAAGTCGACCACCGTCTGGTTGAGGTGGTTGAAGTAGTTAGTGAAGTAGTTGAGGATCACCTGGCCGAGCACCTCGATGACCTGTTGGTCATCCAGCCCGGCGGCGCTGGCCTCGGCGACCTGCTCGTCGGTGACAAAGCCCTCGCGTTCAAGCACCGCATCGACCAGGGCAAACACGGCCTGATTCTGGGCATCTTCGGCTCGGCCCTCACGGGCCTCGATCGTCTGGTCTGAGCTGAGCCCGGCTCCCTTGCCGATCGCCGTGTGAGCGGCGACGCAGTAGTCGCACCCGTTGCGTTCACCGACGCGTAGCGCGATCTGCTCCTTGACCTGGGCCGAGAGCGACCCCTCGTCGAGGTTGCCCTTGAGCGCGAGCATCCCGCCGAGCACGCTCGGTGCGTTGGCGAGGGCGGCGTAGAGGTTGGGCACCATGCCCACCTTGCCGTGGACGCCGTCGAGCAGCTCTTTGGCCTGGCCCTGGGCATTCGTCCGGTCGATGGTTTCAAATCGTGGCATGATTAAACTCCCTGCTGAGGTGTTGACGTCGCACCCGGCAACATGCCGTGGTGCAGGGAGATAACCATGGGTATGTGCCGCTTATTCCGCAGGTTTGCCGGCCGCCTCAAATTGTGTGACAGCCCACTTCGATAAAGTGCGGTAGTAAAGGCTCTCGTCCTCGGTCAGGGCGCGGAGCGTTGGCAACGCCTCAGCGTCCCGGAGGTCGGTCAGAGCGATGATGGCCCACTCGAAGAGATAGCCACGATCGTTGTGAGGGAGATGTGATTCGGCGCGCAACAGGGTAAGCAGTCGATCCGGGGACCGGTCCGGGTGCGATCGGATCATCTGCCTATAGACCGGACCCAGGCCCGCGTCGTCGGCTAATGCGATCTTTTCACAGAGGGCGTCAAACGCTTCCCGTCCCGCCTGAACGGGCAGGCGTTCGACCAGGAGTTGTTTCTCCGCCATTTGCGAAACCATGAAACGCGAGCGGCGACATTCGACGATGAGCAGGACCGCTTGCCGCATCAAGGCCGCGTCGTTTGTTTTTGCGGCATAGTCCTGGAGTTTATGAGCGACCATCGCCCGGACCGATAGCCCGGTGATGCTATTCATCCAGGGGTTGTCACCCGCCTTGACGCTGGCGCGCGAGGCCACACCAATCAGCGTCTCGCCCAGGTCAACCGCTTCGTCCAAGCGGCCTTGAGCCGAGAGCTTGTCAAAGGTGTTCTCGTAGCGGCGCGCGATGTTGCGCACGGTACCCAACCGGATTCCCATGGCTGGCAGGTTGTCCCGCCGAGCGAAACCGCCCCACACCTCACGCCGAAGCCGGTGTGCCTCGCTTAGCACCTCGTCTCCGGGGTACTCAAAACGTGGGGCTCCCAACGCCCGTCTAAGCGATTTCATTTCGTCGGGAGAGTAAGGCTCGCTATCGTCGCGGTAGTCAAGCTGGCCCTGATCACCTTCGATCTCGGTCCACCGGCAGACCGGGCTGACACGCATCAGCTCGTACGCGCCGTTGCCGGGGTCGCGCACCAGCGCCCGGTCCACCCAGACTTGAGCGTGGGGCCAGGCTTCTTCCAGCGATTCGTCATCAAGCGATATCAAATCGCGCCAGGCGTGGTGTAGACGTAGCCGCGGGTCATCCGGAAAACGCATCAACAGATCGACTAACTCGGCATCTACCGATGGCACATGATCAAAAGCGGTGACGGCAGCGAGGGCGAACCGGGGGTCTCGAGCTTGCTTGGCTTTGGCCAACATGGACTGGACCGTGGTGTATCGCAGGTCATAAGCCACGACCTGTGCCCAGCGCAGGACGTCCGACTCGTTGTAATGGAAACGCTCTGCGATCGCCCGGCTCAGATCAAACTCAACCGGAGGCAGCGCGTCGATCGCCGCCAGCAAGTGCAGCCCGATCGAGACCCTGTCTGCGGGTGGTTGCTCCGCGCATCGCTTGGCCCATGCGCTCAGTAATTCGGCGGTAGGCATACAACGCCGGTGCTGTTCCGCCTGTTTCAGGACATCATACGCCTCGGCCCACCGCCCAGCCTCCAGATGCACAATCCCCAGAAACAGCAGCGCGACTTCGGCGTCTGGGTCCTCGTTAAGCGAAGATTCAAACGCTGCCCGTGCTTGGCCCAGATCCCCGGATAGCAAATGCCCCAGCCCCACCAGATCGGACCCGTGGTGCGGGGTGCTTCGGTAGGCCTTGAGCCTGATCTCGATTTGTTGCAGCCGGGCCGTCGGGTCGCCCAGCGCATCCAGGCCAAACATCTCATTCGCCAGGCCCTCGGTGGCGCGGTCGATTTCGGCCAGGACCCTGTCGGTCTCGTGAGCCGAGGCGCGTAGTTGATCGGCCTGCTTGGCCAGGTATCACATGTAGGGCGAGTCACCTGGCTGTTCTGCGATCTCTGCGGCCGTGGGCCGAAGTGCCAACGAGATAAGAATCGCGATCACGGTTAGACCATGACGCGGCATCAATAGTTGGAGCATCGCCTTGTATTTTGACATCAGGCCCGCGCCTTTCGGATCAGGTTCTCGGCTTGATGTTAGCCTGCCGCCCCGCCTTGCGCCCGTTGCGAGTGACCACCGGTTGCCCCGCCCGGGCGTTGGGCTGCTTGATCCGCTTCAGGGCGCGCTCGCGGTAGTCCCGGCTCATCTCGCAGCCCAGCCAGCCTCGGCCGAGCTTGTTGGCTACGCTCAGTGTTGTGCCGCTGCCGGCGAAGGGGTCGAACACCAGGTCCCCCGCGTTGCTGCTGGCCAGGACGATCCGTTCGAGCAGCGCCTCGGGTAGTTGGCACGGGTGCCACTGCTCGCGTTCCTTAAACGTCCCGCACAGCCGGGAGAGGTACCAGGTGTCGCAATCGCTGTCGAAGTAGCCGCCGGCCGGGGCGTCGGGGTCGGCGTCCGCGTCGATCCGTTGGGCCGCGTCATCGATCGCGTCCTGGGGCCTTTGGTACCAGTCCTTGCTCGTCGGGAACTTCTGGTACCAGGTATCGTCGGGCAGCTTGCCCTTGGGGTTCTGCCGGGCGTCGTTGTACGTCGTCATCCGGGCCGAGGGCACGGCCACGGCGTCGTAGTTGAAGGTGAAAGGCGGGTTCTTGGTCAAGCTGCTGAGGGGCCTGCCCGTCTTCTTGTTTAATGCTGCCCCGCCGACGCAATAAAACAAGTGTGCGTGGCTGCGGTTGTACTTGACCTTGCAGCGCTGGCCGAAGGTGTAGTGCCAGACGATCCAGTTGCGGAACAAGAGCTTGCCGTCACGTTGCAACTGCTTGAGGTGGAGCCGGGTCTCGGCCGCGTACTCGTCACCGATGAGGATGTACATCGAGCCGGTCGGCTTGAGCAGGTCCGTCGCTGCGCTGATCCAGTCCTCGGTCCAGGCGATGTACTTCTCGTCGGGCAGCGCGTCCTGGTACTGGTCGTAGGTGAAGCCGATGTTGTAGGGCGGGTCGGCGAAGACGAGGTCGACCGACTGCTTGGGCCAGGACCGCATCAGCTCGATGCAATCGCCCTGAGCGATGGTGTTTGACGGGAGCTTGGCGCGCGCGGCCTCTTTCGGGGGGACGGGTTGTTTGCTCTTGGCCATGGCGCGCGGATTGTATCAACCCGGGCGACACCGCGCTAGCCATTGCATAGGTAGCACAGGCTAGAGGTATCATGGAAGGATGTGCTGGTCGCGATCCATGGTGTTGCTTCTTGTGCTGTGCCCGCTTGTCACGGCCGGCTGCGGCGATTCGTCCGAGCCGGCACCTAGCAAACGGATGGACGAGCCCGCTGGGCCCACCGTCCCCAAGCACGGCATCGTCGTGCTCGAGGTGAGCCGGCCCGCAAACGCCGCCTCTGAGCAGCTAGGCTTTGCCGCCCTGACCGAGGCGGCCGCCTGGCTGGAGGAGCAGGCCGAAGCCGAGGGGCTGACGGTCCAGCGCGGCGATACGTTTAACCAGCCCGGACGGGTACGCTTCTGGTTAAACAACCACGACACGCTGCCCGATGAGCAGGCAGATCACCAGGCCAAGGCGGTGTGGGAGCAACTCCTTGCGTCGGTGGATGAAATGTTCCACGCAAGGCTGGCGGAACAACAAGCCGTGCTGGATCGGGAGCGGTCCAGAGCCCGAGACGCAACCGCCGCGGCGCAGGAGGCGCTGCGAAGCTACCGGGTGGCCCGGCGCGGGCTGGATGCGACCCCCGAATCTCGGCGCGAGGAGGCCCGGCTGAATTTTCTGCTGGACAAGGCGATCCAGGAGCAGGACGCGGCGGAGGTCCAGGCCAAAGACCTTACCGAGCTGATCGCCTCCAAGCCGCCCGCCCTGCGTCGCACCAACTAGGCCGCCCCGCTACCATCGCGGCATGGGCAAGATCGTCATCACCGAGCGCCTCGACACCCGCTGCGCCGACTGGCTGGCCGAGCGCCACGAAGTCGTCTGGCACCGCCACGACCAGCCGGGCCTGGCCGACTCCATCGCCGACGCGGACGCGCTGGTCGTCCGCACGTACACGGCCGTCGATCAGTCGCTGTTGGACCGCTGCCCGAACGTCAAAGTCATCGCCCGGGCCGGGGTCGGGCTGGACAACTTCGACCTGCCAACGTGCGAGAAACGCGGTGTGATGGTCGTCTACACCCCCGATGCGAATACCCAGGCGGTGGTCGAGTACGTCTTGGGCCTGATGCTGGATCATGCCCGGCCACGCACCGAATTAACCGCGGGGACCACCGCAGAACAGTTCCACGCGCTCCGTGGGTCCGAGGTCGGCGTCCAGCTCAGCGACCTGACCCTGGGGATCGTCGGGCTGGGGCGCATCGGCAAGCGCGTGGCGACGGTCGCCCACGCGCTGGGGATGAATGTGCTGGGCACCGACCTGCTGCCCGAGGCAAGCATCCGCGGCGCGATCCGGGATGTCCCGTTTGACTTTGTGGACCATGGCTCGCTGTATCAAGCAAGCGATATCGTCACGGTCCACGCCGATGGCCGATCAAACAACCGCCACCTGATCGCCGCCGCCGCGCTGGCCCGGTTCCGCCCCGCCGCCATGCTGATCAACTCGGCCCGGGGGATGCTGGTCGATGCGGACGCCGTCGCCGCATGGCTTTCGGCCAACCCCAAAGCCTGTGCCATCCTCGACGTACACGACCCCGAGCCGCCCGCCGAAGATCATCGACTCTACGGCATCCCGAATTGTCGGCTGCTGCCCCACCTCGCCAGCCGGACCGATACCGCCCTGCTCAATATGAGCTGGGTCGTCCGAGACGTCGATCGTGTCTTGCGCGGCGAACCGCCGCAGTACCCCGCAATTTGATCCCCCGGCTGGTTGCGTTTACGCCCCCAGACTCGGCTTACAATAAACCATACCACCCAAACCAACCTGACAAAGCTTAGAAACTATACGACAACCCCCTCGCGCCCGATAGACAAGGCATGGCACGGGCGTCTTACCCTTCGGACCTCACCGACCGGCCGTGGTCGATCATCGAGCCTTTGGTCCCGCCCGCCGAGCCCGGCGGACGCCGGCGTCGCGTCGATATG
>JBCDHS010000008.1:0-103119 GCA_038749735.1 Planctomycetota bacterium | reverse complement strand
ATACTCTGGTTTCGAGTTCGATGATGGTGCGCCAAAAAACTCCGCACGCACGAAGTACGAGAACATGATGTACCTCGAGCGCCCCGGCTGTAACCTCTGCATGGGCAACCAGGAAAAAGCAGAGAAAGGCGACACCGTCATGGCGACCTCGACCCGCCTGTTCCAGGGCCGAGTCGTCGCCGACTCCGACCGCAAGAAGGGCGAGTCCCTCCTCGCCTCCACCCCCGTCGTCGTCCTCTCCGCCATCCTCGGCCGAACGCCGACGATCGAGGAATACAAAACCGCCGTCGAAGGCATCGAGCTCACCAAGTTCAAGCCCCCCAAAGAAGAGATGGCCACCGCCTGCGGCAGCGGCACGAGTAACACAGGTTCCACCGTTGAGCTCCGCATCTCCGCGGACGACGATTGAGACCCAAGACCACTGATGGCATCGGAGGTCTTAAACGCGTGTAAAAAACATACTACCCCGGCTGTAGCCTGTAAAACATCACGTAAATTATCGCCAATTGAACCATCGCAACGCTGCTCGATACCGGCGTTTCGTCTTCCTTGCTCAAGCGGCGGTGCCGGCCCAGCCCGGCGAACGTCCGCGCCAGGATCCAAGGCTTGCGCAGCACCGTCAAGGCTTTTATGACATCGCTGCGTTTGACCACTTCGATCTCACGCCCCAGGCGTTTTGCAACATGCTTGAACCACGCGTCGCCGGGCGCCGCGTCACGGAAGGTTCAGATGCCGGTGTCGTTGCCGAAGTCGCTGGGGGCATCCGCCAGGCGCAGCCGGTGCGTGAAAGATAGAGGATGGCGTTGATCACCCGCCGCATATCGGCCCTGCGGGGTGGCCGCCGGGCAGGGCTTGCGGGATCAGCGGCACGATGATGGCCCACCGGTCATCGGTCAGGTCCGAGGGGTAGCACGTTTTTGTCATCCCTCACCTATCGGGCGCGAGCAGGCTTTTTGTACACTAACTTAGCAGGCACTATTTCCATCTACCCAACAAGCTATTTTTATGCAAAGACTTTCACACCGCAGTTTACTTCCTGCCCTGCTCCTGCTGATGACCGGGCCCGCGTTTGCTCAGCCGGTCGAGCCAGACGGACCCGCCGAGCTGCAAGCACGGCCGGGCTACCGCGAGCCGGTCGCGGGGGCGCATCCCTCCTACACCGTCGAGTCGGCTCGGCCCGAGGGCTTTGAGCCCCAGGTCGGGGCGATCGCCTTCAGCCCCGATGGCAAGTTCCTCGCTGTCACCAGCTTCCCCCCGCTCAACGGGTTTAACATCCACCCCAACGGCACGCTCTACATCCTCGAGAACCCGACGGCGACCGACCCCAGCCAGATCATCGTCCACGAGATCGCCAAGACCACGTACCACCCCCTCGGGGCGCACTGGAATGAAGACGGCCTGTTTATCCTTGACCGCGACCAGATCACCAAGTGGACCGATACGAATGATGACGGCATCCCCGACGACTTTCGGACCTTTGCCTCGGGCTGGAAGAGTGACAATTTCCATAGTTTTTCCTTCGGCCTTCCGTATCACGACGGCTACTTCTACGGCGCGTTGTCAACGAATCTGCACCTGAGTCGGCGAGAACGCGCCACCCTCGTCGCGGGTGAAGGTATCGCCGGTCGGATCAACGAGCGTGACCGCAACACGATCGGAGGCAACGCGCCCAACCCCGCCCACCGCGGCTGCATTATGAAGGTCGACGCCAAGACCGGTGAGATCGAGTGGATCGCCGGCGGCCTGCGCACGCCCAACGGCATCGGCATCGGGCCGGACGGCGTCGTCCTGGCCCCCGACAACCAGGGCGACTGGAAGCCGAGCAACGGGATCTACGCGGTCCGCGGCGGCGAGTTCCTGGGCAAGTACAACTGCACCGCCAGCACGAGCTTCTATCCCGACGGGGGCGTCCCCTCGCTGTTCTCCGAGAAAGAGCCGACCCCGCCGGCGGTCTGGCTGGCGCAGAATGAGATCGGCAACTCGCCGGCCCAGATCCTGCTGATCCCCGAGGGTCAGCCCTATGCCGGGCATCTGCTCATCGCGGATAACACCCAGGGCGGGGTCCACCGGATTTACATGGAAGAAGTCAACGGGGTATGGCAGGGCACGGCCTTTCGCCACAGCATGGGCTTCGAAGCCGGCCCACACCGCCTGGCCTGGGGGCCCGACGGATGCCTCTACGTCGGGAGCATGGGGCAGGGATCGGCTAACTGGGGTTGGAACCTGACCAAGTTCGGCCTCGAGCGCATGAGGCCGACCGGGCAGACCGTGTTCGAGTATTCGAAGATCGAGACCACCGCCAAGGGCTTCCGCGTCAGCTTCACCCGGCCGGTACCCGCTTCCCAACTCGGCGACCCGAGCCAGTGGCTGATCGACGCCTGGACCTACGTCCCCATGCCGTTCTACGGCGGCCGCAAGCGTGAGGCATACAAGGTCACGCCATCTCAGGTGATCGTCGCCGAGGACCGCACCTCCGTCGAGTTGGTGGTTGAAGATCGCCGGCCCAACTTCGTCTACCACATCCGTATCGATGCCGTGTCCGATGATGGCGAGAAGATGTGGTCACCCGAGGCGTGGGTCACCTTCCACAACGCGCCGTCAGAGTAAGGACCAATGCAATGAGAAGCTGTGCCGCGCTCTTGGTGATCGTGTCGCAGTTGGCTGCGGGGCGCCGATCGAATGAACACGTTTCCAGTGGACTTGATCCACAAGTTGTTGGCCAGGCCGAGGCCGGGAGCAGTGTGTCAATGATCCAACTAGCGATGATCAACCTGATGGTCCACAGGCTGAAGGCGGGGTAAACGACTTCTCGGAGACGCTCTAAACGAAAGCATTATCGATTGGGAAGATTTATGTGGTCGTCATAAAACGGAACGGGCTCATCAGGCAATAGAGCTAGGAGATCAAGAAAGGGAAAGCGCCGAGTGGACGTGGTTGAGCGCGGTAAACCCCGGAAAGTCTCAACGGCAACTTCTCAGCTCGTAGCATATTTGCAACCCCCTCGCCGAGATCAGGGATGTTTGGGAAAATTGGGGTGTGGGTCTGCCTGCTCCCCTTGCGGCGTCTGCCAGGCTTGGCTTTGGTAGACTTGTCTACATGGACCTCCGTACGTGTTAGAAGTATATACGGCGATTTGAGGCCCATAATAATTGCCTTGTAAAATAAGGGTTTGGGGGCGTAGCTCAGTGGTTAGAGCATGGGACTCATAATCCCTTGGTCGCGGGTTCGAATCCTGCCGCCCCTATTGATCAGACGGGATGGATGCATGGGTATTGCTGGAATGGATGTTGTATGGGTGAAAGCGGGCCGGGCGTAACTGAGTTTGTTGTTCCCATCCGGGTGCGTTATGTCGAGTGCGACCCGATGAATGTGGCCCATCACTCGGTCTACCCGGTGTGGATGGAGCTTGGCCGGACCGAGTTGCTACGGGCTCAGGGGGCGGTGTACCGGGAGTGTGAAGAGCGAGGCATCTACTTTGTTGTGGCGCGGATGAATATCCGGTACCGCCGCCCGATCAGGTACGACGATGAGATCGAGGTGCACGTGGTTGGCTTGCCCTGCGCGGGCGTGAAGGTTGAGCACACCTACGCGATCCGTCGGGACGGGGAGTTGATGGCATCGGCAGAGACCACGCTGGTCTGTGTGACCGATCAGGGTAAGCCGGTGCCGGTCCCCGAGGGTCTTGTTCCGTAGCCTCTCTTTTCACCTTTGTTTCTGATTCTTCCGTTTGGTTCTTCACCGGCAGATCGAATTGACCGAGATTCGTCTTGACTGGCCGCGCTTTCTGCGTGGTCGGCGTTGGCCGCTTGGCCTGTATCGGCCGGCGGAGGGTGAAGACGATGTCGGTATCCGCAATCAGTTTTATCTTGATGGCGCTGCTGCTGCCGGTGATGGCCTGGTGCGGGGCGCGGGTGGGCCGGCTCCAGGACCGCTGGCGCAGGGGCTTTCTGATCGCTTTGGCGTTTGGGCTGCTTCTGTTATGGGTCTGGCTGTACCGCCATCCGTCGGTGGCCGTTCAGATCATCCCGCTGCAGGTCCTGTCCCGGCTTGAGGGCATCGGTGCCGCACCGCTTTTCATGTTTCTGATCGGGGTGGCCTGGACCATGGGCGAACTGCGACGCCAGCGGGCGCTGGTCGTCCTGGGCGGGGTCATCGGGATGGGCTACTTCTTGCAGGGCGGGTTGTGGATGATCCAGACCACGCCGACGGCGGCCTTCGCCGAGCCGGTCGACTCGGTCCAGCAACGCCAGAGCCAGGATTACTCCTGTGTTCCCGCGGCTTGTTCGACAACCCTGCGGATCTTCGGTGTGTCCACCAGCGAGAGCGAGATGGCGCGGCTGACCGAGACCCGCCCGGGCCAGGGCTCAACAATGATCCGGGCGATGAACGGGCTGGAGCGTCGGCTTGGCGGCAGTTCCATTCGCCCGGTCCTGGTCGAGCCGACCTATGACGAACTGCTCGGGGTCCAGCCGCCGTTTATGGTCCCGCTCCGTTACGAGGCGCGGCGGCTACATATGGTCACGGTCGTAGGATTTTTGCCGTCGCGGGTCTTTATCGCTGATCCGGCCACGGGGGTCGAGGTGGTTTCGAGGCAGCAGTTCGAGCGGCTGTTCTACGGCCAGGCGATTATCTTTCAGCGTCTCGACGGCTCGCCCGCCCAGCCCGTGGAAGATCCCATGGCGATGATTGAAGAGCCCATCTTCCAGTTGGCTTCTCCGGAATAGCGGTTGACATCCGCTTGAGGGGTGGCATACTTACCCCATGGAGTTTGAGTGCTACTTTAGCAGCGAGTTCTGGTTTGCCCGGCCAAGCGCCGCGTCAGGGATCTGCTAAACACACCGAACCAAGCAGCCAAACGATCCACCCTGACGCGGAAGCGGCGGGGTTTTTTTATTCTGTAACAGGTAAGCGGCTTCAACAGCAACCCCGGCCAGGGCTTGGCCGAACAGGAGTTCCCCGATGATTATCGTGATGCGACGCGACGCGAGTCCTCAGCAGGTCGAGGCCGTTGCCGGCCTGATTGCCGAGATGGGGCTCAAGGCCCAGCCGATCCAGGGGACCGATCTGGTGGTCGTCGCGGTGATCGGCGATGATCGGCTCAAAGACGGCAGCAAGCTTGAGCAGGCCCCGGGTGTCGACCGGGTGATGCGGGTGCTGTCGCCCTATAAGATGGCGGCGAGGGAGGCGGCCCCGGCGGAGCGGACCGAGGTGCATGTTGGGCCGAACTGTGTCTTCGGGGGCAAGCAGGTGCCGGTGATCGCCGGGCCGTGCAGCGTCGAGGGAGAAAAAGAGATCCTCGATATCGCCGAGTTGTGCAAGCAGGCGGGGGCGCACGCGCTGCGGGGTGGGGCTTTCAAGCCGCGGACCAACCCCTATGCCTTCCAGGGCCACGGCGAGGATGGGCTGAAGATGTTGGCCGCGGCACGCGAGGCGACGGGCCTGCCGATCGTGACCGAGGTGCTGACCCCGGCGGATGTGGAACTGGTCGCCCGCTACGCCGATTGTCTGCAGATCGGCACCCGCAACGCGCAGAACTTCAAGCTGCTCGAGGAGGTCGGTGAGTCGGGCAAGCCCGTGCTTTTCAAGCGCGGCATGGCCATGACGATCAACGAATACCTGCAGGCGGCGGATTATATTCTCGCCGCGGGCAACCCCAATGTCATCCTATGTGAGCGCGGGATCCGCACCTTTGAAGACCACACACGCAACACCCTCTCGCTCTCGGCGGTGCCTGAGTTGCATCTGCGCTCGCACCTGCCGGTGGTGGTGGACCCCAGCCACGGCACGGGCCACGCCTACCTGGTCGCGGACATGTCCCGCGCGGCCATCGCTGCGGGCTGCGACGGTCTGGCGATCGAGTGCCACCAGGACCCCAAGCACGCGATGACTGATGGGGCTCAGTCGATCACTCCCACCATGCTTTCTGACCTGATGCTGACTCTGGCGCGCGTCGCCGAGGCGGTCGACCGCGCTTGTCCCCTCATGGTGGGGGCGCAATAACCAGGGTGCTCAACGATGAGAGCCGACGAGGCCCACGGGCTGAAACCGTGGACGATCTGGCGCGCGAATTTCCTTTCGTTTGCAACCAGGCTGCATCAACAGGCGTATCATCGTACGACCTTCCTCGGTGTACGTGATGATTTCAACCCGAGACATGCGTGTGGATTACGACGACTTCACCGCCGTCCGTGATCTCACGCTTGAAATACCCCAGGGCCGTGTGTTCGGGCTGATCGGCCCCAACGGCGCGGGCAAGACCAGCACCATCCGTGTTTTGGCTACGCTCCAGCAGCCGACCTATGGCGAGGTCCGTGTCGGCGGCTTCGACGTCGCAGACCAGCCCGAAGCGGTCCACCGTGTCCTTGGGTTTATGCCCGACCTCGCGCCGGTGCATGACGACCTGAAGGTCTGGGAGTTCCTCGATCTTTTCGCCGCGTCGCATGATCTGGACCGGCGCGAGCGGAAGCGTCGCGTTGCTGAGTGCCTGGAGATGGTCGAGCTGGAGGGCAAGCGTGATGTCATGGCCGGCACGCTGTCGCGGGGGATGATGCAGCGGTGCGTGCTCGCCAAGACGCTGCTGCACGACCCGCACGTCTTGCTTTTAGACGAGCCGGCCAGCGGGGTGGACCCGATCGCGCGGATCGAGTTCCGGCGGATCATCCGCCGCCTGGCCGAGCGCGGGCGGACGGTGCTGGTGTCGTCGCACATCCTGACCGAGTTGGCGGATATGTGCGACATGCTGGGCATCATGAAGCAGGGCGAGATGGTGGTCAGCGGCGACATCGAGGACATCATCACCCGGATGCAGCCCAAGCGGATGATCGAGGTCGATTGCCCGAAGGATGCGGCCTCGGCCGCGCCGATGCTCGCCGAACGTCCCGGAGTGTTGAGCGCGCGGGTCGAGGGCAAGACCGTCTGCCTGGAGTTTGACGGCGACGACGACACGCTCGGCGGGCTGCTGACCTTCCTGGTGGGCAGCGGTGTGGTGGTGACCCGCTTTGTCGAGAAGCGTCTGGGTGTTGAGGAGATCATGCTCAAGGTCGGTGCGAAGGAGGCCACGTGAACGCCCATGCCGCCAAGCAGGGATTGGCCGCCGCGATCGGTTTCCCGCTCATCATGAAGGGGGTCCGCACCCGGCTCCGCCCGACCCGGCTGCTCACGTGGGCGGCGGTCACGGTGGTTGCGGCGACGTTCCTGTATTCGTTGGTGTACTGGAACACGACTCAGCACGGCAACACGACGCCCGACGCCGCCTCCCGCGCGGTCATCGTTCCGTTGATGGTCATGCAGGGCGTGATCCTGATGGGCCTGGGCACCGGCGCGGTCGCGGGCGGCATGGCCAAGGAGCGGACCTATCGCCTCTTGGATTATCAGCGGCTGACACCCATGCCCCCGAGCGCGAAGATCATCGGGATGCTGCTGGGGCTGCCGATCCGTGAGTACTTCATGTTCGCGCTGACGCTGCCGTTTGTCGGCTGGGCGGCGTACCGCGGCGGGCTGAATCCGTGGGTGCTGTTCCAGTTCTACGTGGTCTTTTTAAGCTCGGTCCTGGTCTACCACATGACCGCGCTGGCGGCGGGCATGGCGGTGTCCAAGCCCTGGCGGGCCGGGGCGTTTGCCCAGGGCATGGTCGTGGTGTTGTACCTGCTGCTGCCGCAGTTCTCGCAGTTTGGCTTCACCTTTTTCGAATACCTCACGGTACGGCCGACGTTCCTGGGCTTGGTGCAGGTGCACCTGATGAGTGACGGGCTGAGCAGCGAGGTCTGGCGCGAGAGCCTGCAGGCCTATCGCTGGGAATCGGTTGCGTTTTTCAATATGCAGATCCCGCCGACGGTGTTCTCCCTCGTGGTGCAGGGGTTCGCCCTGGTCAGCATGTACACGATCGTCTCGCGTAAGTGGGGGGGTGAGTCGCGGCTGTCGTTTTCCAAGCCGTTCGCTCTGGTGTTTTTCATCATCACCCAGGTGTTCCTGCTGGGCAACCTGATCCCCTTTATCTACAACGACCAGCTTTTTCAGGACCTGGCGCGCGGTGTTGCCAGCGGGGCCTCGGTCCGAGGCGATGAGAATCAGGTCGGCGTGCTGACCGTGCTGCTGGTGACCCTCGCGGTCTCGGGCGTGGTCTGCCTCGCGGTGATCCACATGACCACCTCGACCTGGCACCAGTCGGTACACGGCCTGCGGCGGCACCGTAAGCGGGGCAGCGATGAACGACTCAGTTGGACCGACGACGCCGCGACGAGCCTGCCGCTCGCCTTGTCGCTTGGCCTGGTTTCCTGCATCAGCTTTGTCATCATCTATCACCACGCGATGTCCGCGGGCCGTATCAGCATGGGATCGGACTACGGCAATGTGCTCGTCGCTCTCCTGCTGTACCTCGGCGTACTGATGACCGGCCAGCAGCTGCGCGAGCAGGGTGGCGAGCGCATCTTCGTCATGGGCCTGTTCTGCGGGTGGATCGTGCCGGCGCTGACCATGATTGTGGTGCTCTCGGCTTTTGGCAGGATGGTGATGGCCGGGTACATCTCCCTGCCTTTCCCCGCAGCGGGCTTCTACATCGCCGGGGTGATGATGGTGGACGACACGACATCGGCGACGGCGAACCGCGAGCTGATGCCCGAGCCGGTCGCGGCGCACATGCGGACCATGCTGACGATGTCGGTGGCCGGCTACTGGGTCGTGGCGCTTGGGCTTGTGCTGCGAAGCCGAAGGCGGTGGCAGCGGATCGAGTCGGTGGTTTCGGGCAGCAAGGAGCGGGCTGAGCGGCAAGACGATTCGTCGGTCACGATGCCAGCAGAATATCCGCCAGTCCCCCAGCCCCAAGCAGCAAACTGATCACGCCGTTGACGGTGAAGAAGGCCGTATTCAGTTGGTGGGTCCGGCTGCCCCAGACCAGGGCGTGTTCGAGCAAGAGCAGCCCGATGGTCAGGGCTACGCCGGCCGCAAACACGACGCCGAGTTGTTCGCTCGTCATCACCATCCCCACCAGGCACCCGGCCGCGACAAGGTGCGATGCCCGGCTGATCCACATCGCACGCCCGACCCCCAGCCGGGACGGCATCGAGTGCAGCCCCTCGGCCCGGTCGTGCTCAACATCCTGCAGGGCGTAGATCACGTCAAAACCCGCGACCCAGCACAGCACCATCAGCCCGAGCAGCCAGACCACGGGTGAGCCGAGATACCCCGGCTCAACCGCGATCGTCGCCGCCAGCGGGCTGAGCGCCAGGGCCAGGCCTAACACGGCATGACAAAGCCAGGTAAATCGCTTGGTCAGGCTGTAGCCGCAGAGCACCGCTAACACAACCGGGCTCAGCAGCAGCGGCCAGGGGTTGTCGCGGAATACCCAAAAGCCACCGGCACCCACAACGAGCAACAACGCGCTGCCGATCGCGGTTAGCCCCATCGTCCTTGCCGGAACCCGACCGCTGGGGACGGCCCGCCCCGAGGTGCGCGGGTTGCTCGTATCGAACGAGGCGTCCAGCCACCGGTTCACCGTCATAGCCGACGTCCGAGCAAAAAACATGCACAGCAGGATCAGCACGAACTCGTCCCACCCCGGCAGGCGTCGGCCCCAATCCGCGGCGAGGAACGTCGCCAGCAGCGCAAAAGGCAGGGCGAAGACCGTGTGGCTGAGCTTGATGTCACGCCCAATGTGGCGGAGTTGCTCGCCGATCGGCGGGGGTGTGTTTGTCGGGGCAGCTTCTGACATCGCGGCCGAGTGTACCGCCAAGCTACTTGCGTAGTTGTCGGCTAACCTTCTCGCTCCAGCGGATGTCCAGGTCGTGCTCGACCCCCGCCAGGTCCAGCACCCGGCCGACAACAAAATCCACCAGGTCCTCAATCGATTGCGGCAGCATGTAGAAGCCCGGCTGGGCGGGGCAGACGATCGCGCCGGCCTCGGTGACCGCCTGCATGCTGCGGATGTCGATCAGTGACAGCGGCATCTCGCGGTGGACCAGGATCAGCCGTCGGCGTTCTTTCAGGGCGACGTGGGCCGCACGGTGGATCAGGTTTTGGGCCGTCCCCGAGGCGATCGAGCCGAGGCTGTTGGACGAGCAGGGCACGACGATCATCCCGTCGTGAAGGAACGACCCCGACGCGACGGTTGCCCCGACATCGCGGTAATGATGAAGGATCAGGTTATCGGGTGGATCGCCGTCCTCGGGCAGGCCCGCCAGGGTGCAGAGGTTCAGCCCTTCCAGCCCGAGTTCATCGTGCAGCAGGCGCTGGCCCAGCGGGGAAACGACCAGGTGCGTTTCGATGCCCTGGGCAACCACAAGTTGGATCAGACGCTGGGCGTAGACCGCTCCGCTGGCTCCGGTGACGGCAATCACCAGTCGATTGTGTGGTTTAATGATTGACAGCTTTAAGCCCTCGTACGACCTCACACGTGTCTTGACTTATCGTAGGCGCGGTCTGACTAATCGGCCGCTTGCTTGTCGCCCCGGCGGACCGTCTGGCGGGTGACGATGATCTGCTGCTCATCCACCTCCAGCCCGACGATGCGCCCGTCTCGGGCACCCTCAGCCCCGGGATCGATCGTCAAGTCGCGGGGGGGGACCGGGTTGCCCGTCATCATATCGTTGAGCAGATTCTCAACATCGGGGCTTGTCGAATTCGAGGAGGCCAGCAGCCGGGCGGCGGTTTCGGGGGGGAGCGAGAGCCTGCCGGCCTCGGCAGAGATCAGCCTGCTGGTGACCGTGCCGTCGTCCGCAATATCGATCTTAAACGTCAGGGTATAGACCCGTCCGCCGCTTCCGGGATCGTCCTCGACGGCAAAGACCAGGTTGCCGTCGGCCGTGCCGCTGACCATCGCGTGCTGCACCCGTGCGGGCAGGGTAATGCCCAGGTTCTCTAAGAGCGCTCTTCCTTCGACGTGGAGCCAGACGTTCAGCTCGTTGTAGGGGATGGCAAAACGCCGGCGCTGGCCAAAGATCGATCCGCTGTCTGTCTTGATGAATTCAGATGAGGGCTCGGCTGCGGTCCACTCATTGATCAATCGGTTGCGGAGCCGTTCGGTGACGGTCTGCTGTTGCGAGGGCGCCATCGCTGAAATGCGGCTGCGCTCTTTGGTCCACATCTCGGGGGCCGCGCCGGCGCGCTGGTACAGGTAGCCGGTGATCAGGACCGCTACCAGTACCAGGGCCATCAGCGTGATCGCGGCACGCTTGACCCACTTCCGAATCCGCACTGTTGGCTGATCCCCCGTCACGCGCCAGCCTCGTGAGCGGCGCGGGCCGCATCGGCCAACGCCTGGTGCAACAGCTCGTGATCGCCTGCGGCATCGATCGCTGCCTCAAGCTCACAAACCCTCTCAACTCCTCCAAGGGGCGCAGTGATCGACGCGAGCCAGGTATCCCCCAGCGCTTCGCTCGCCCGCATGAACCAGTGGCCGGGTCCCGGCCGGGCGCCGTTGACGCCCGTAAGCCACCGGCCGCGCCACGCTGCTGCCGGTGCGGGTACATGGACTCCCAGGCTGAGATTCCGGGTTGATCGGATGGTCCAGGTCGCAGCGCTGATCGGGTTGTCGGCGAGCAGCAACTCGAAGCAGGGGCCTGCCGCCTCGATAATGTGCTGTGCGTCGGCGGCATCACAGCAGGCATTCAGGGCCATGCAGCCGTTTCCGCCCTCCGGGATGAGGGACAAGATATCGCTCGGGCGCTCATGCACCCCTAGCCGGATCGGCCCGTCGAGCGCGGACTGACGTTTGAGCCGACGCGCCTCCTGCAGCGGCAGCACGATTCGCTGGTAGTACGCCCAGTCCCCGGCGTCGCGGGCCCGGGTCAGCGCATCGAGGCAGAGCGACTCACAGCGGGCGTAGTCTGTCCCGGCTAGGGCCTGGCTGGCGGCCTCCATGATGTCGTTGAGCTTGATGGACATCGAACTGATTCTATCAGCGTGGCGCTTGGGCCTGTCTACAGGCGTGGTACAACAAGCAGGATGACCGGGAGTACCACGACCAGAAAAATCAGGGTATTGATCATCCATACGCTCCCGGCCATGCGGGCATCGAGATGGAAGAGGTTGGCGAAGATCACCGTCTGGATCGCGCTGGGCATGAAGGCGATCAGCATGAAGCTCTGTTCGAGCATGCCCGGCGGCGGGGCCAGCCCGGCATGGCGGGCGATCAGCAGCAGGCCGAGGGTGAGCAGGGGGGTGGCGAGAAACTTGACCCCGAAGACCAGGGCGTGGGACTTGACGTGCAGCAGGATCTGATCGACGTGAAGGCGCAGCCCGATGCCGAAGTAGGCCGTCGCCGACCCGACGAAGATCAGCACCTTCATGATGTGCCAGTCCTGGATCATTGGCGGGACGGGCACCCGGAGGTAGGCCAGCGCGATGCCGGCCGCGGCGGCGTAGAACAGCATGGCCTTCCAGTCGATGAAGCTCTTGTAGATCAGCCGCGTTAGCGAGGCGTCCCCCTCTTGCTGCCCGGCGAAGTGTTGGACCAGCGGGAAGAGGAAGATGACCACCGCCATCGACATGGTCATCACGATCAACATGCCGTAGGCCAGGGCGCTGATGGACAGCGCATCAACCTTGTCCGGCGCCAGCACGCCGTCGGGCCCGGCCTGCTGACGCAGCAGGTTGCCCACCGGTAGGATCGCGTAGGCGAGAAAAGCGCCCAGCGCGAAGCCCGAATTACGCAGCCCCGCCGCCAACGCGAGCACGCCGATCTGGTTGGGCTTGAGCCTGATCGCCTTGGCCAACGGGATGATCAGGAAGGCAGGGATGACCACCAGCAACGGCTCGATGGCCAGCACCCAGAGGTTGGCCGGCTCCGGGTCCAGGTGCCACAGCGTCAGGAAGCCCGCCGAGCTCCAGAGCACGACGATGGTGAACCAGTGCACCTTTCGGCTCACATCCTCGTCGACCCAGCCCCGCTGGCGTGAGACGTAGCCGGCCACGATCGAGATCGCACTGACCGCCGCGAGCGCGAAGAACTCAAGCGTCCTGGCGTCCATCGGCCCCCTCTAGACCAGTACCCGGGGCTGGGTCGTCTCGGTGACGAAGGCGTGGTAGATCGCTTGCACCGCCTTCTCGAAGTCGCCGACGTCCGTGCCGACGATGATATTCATCTCGCTGCTGCCCTGGTCGATCATGCGGATGTTGACCCCCGCCGCGCCCAGCGCGCCGAACAGCTTCGCCGAGGTCCCCGTCTGCTGGGCCATGCCCCGGCCGACCGTGGCGATCAGCGCGAGGTTGTCATCGACATCAATGTTGTCGGGCCTCACCGCGGCGCGGATCGACGCGACCATGTCATCGAGCTTACCCTCGATCGCGATATCCTCGATCACCACGCTCAGTGTGTCGATGCCCGAGGGGATGTGCTCGAAGCTCACCTTGTAGTCCGCGAGCACCTCGAGAACGCGCTTGCCGAAGCCGATCTCGCTGTTCATCATCGACTTCTCGATCTGGATGATGGTGAAGTCCTTGCGGCCGGCGATGCCGGTGATCGGGTAGCTCTGCTTCGCGCGGGGGTGGTCGGCCGAGACGATCATCGTGCCCGGGTGCTCGGGGTCGTTGGTGTTGCGGATGTTGACCGGGATGTTGGCCTCACGCACGGGGAAGACCGCCTCGTCGTGCAACACGCTCGCGCCGGAGTAAGATAACTCGCGCAGCTCGCGGTAGGTCACGGTCTCGATCGTGAAGGCACCGGGCACGACACGCGGGTCGGTGATGAGCAGGCCGTGCACATCGGTCCAGTTCTCGTAGGCGTCGGCCCCGACGCCGCGGGCGATGATCGCCCCGGTCACGTCCGAGCCGCCCCGGCTGAAGGTCTGGGTCGTACCGTCATGGGCCTGGCCGTAAAACCCCGGGATCACCGCGTGTGCCACATCGCCTAGCCGCTGGCGGACCGAGGCGTAGGTTTTATGCTCATCAAGCCTTCCGCGCTCGTCAAAGTGGATCAGCTCGACGGGATCGATATACGCCCAGCCGAGCGCCTCGGCGATGATTCGGCCGTTGATTGCTTCGCCACGGCTGGCGGCGTAGTCGGCGGGGAGGCCGGCCTTGCCATTGGCTGCGATCACCTGCTTGGCTTCGTCCAGCACCGGGCTAAGATCCAGGCCCAGGTCAAGCTGCTCAACGATATCCATAAACCGATCCCGGATCGGATTAAAGGCGTCGTCGAAAGACAGGCCCTTGCTTGCCAACTCGTGGCAGAGGTAGAGCAGGTCGGTGATCTTGGTGTCGTCGGGGTGACGCTTCCCCGGGGCAGAGGGCACGACATAGCGGCGCTCGGGCGACTGCTGGACGATCCGCGTGACCTTGCGGATTTGGTCGGCACTGGCCAGTGAGGTCCCGCCGAATTTGGCGACTTTGGTGGGCATGAGCTAATCGTGTGAGCGGCTTGATGAGCCGGATAAGATACCGCAAGAACCCGCGCAGGATGAAACTCGTAAAAATGAGTCAATCGGCAAAACTAGATCAACCAGTTTTAGGAGCATACCCATGGCTGGCATCGTCACGAGATTGTTCGCACTGCTATTGATAACGTGGGTGTGTTTCGGCTGTACGACTGACGGTACTGATATTACTGAAGCGGTGCCGCCGGTGTATGAGTCCCGAATTCTTAGGTTGTATGACCAGTTGGAAGTGGGGACGAGCCGGATTGAGGCTGAAATGATTGTTGGAGAACCACTTTCTCAGCCAAACCATTGGAGTGACCGCGGTTTTCAGTGTCTTTACATCGACACGCCCGAGCGGCAGATGGAACCTCATGAATCACCGTGGTCGTATGCTGGAATCGTGGTTGAATATGATGCGGACGGACGCCATATCGAGGCGCGATACAACTCCCAGTGGGTTAAAGAGGAAGATCGAGGCGCCTACGAGCGATAGTAAGAGGCTCTCCGCTAGCTCATATGGCAACGCGTCGTTACTGGCCTGATCGGGGCGAACCACCTTCTAGGATCATCTTCAGTTGTTCGATCAAAGGCGGCAGCGAAACCGCCGCCGTTTGCCAGAGGACCTCGGTATCGATCGCGAAGTATTCGTGGACAATCCGGTTACGCATGCCGAGCATCTGTTGCCACGGCAGTTGGGGGTGCTGGGCTCGGATCGACTCGTCCACTCTCGCGGCGGCTTCGCCCAGCAGCAGGATCCAGTGCGAGACGACGATTTGTAGGTCTTCATTCTGCAGGAAAGCGTCCTTGTCGGTCGACAGGGCCTTGCGGTTCGCCTTCGTGGCGAACTCGAGCATGTCGGCGAAGCGGATCGCTGCGTCACGCGGCATAAAGAACCTCGGCAGAGGGCAGCACCTCGGAACGCCAGTTGGGACGCAGGGACGCCTCGGTCACGAGATCAACCGGTCGGCCAAATAAGCTGGAGAAGGCCTGCTCGATGTCGACGATCTCCCAGCCGGGTGTATGCCCTGGCTTGAAGGTCACAAGCAGGTCGACATCGCTATCTGGACGGAAGGTGTCGCCAAGGGCGGAGCCATAGAGCTTCAGTTCAGCGATGTGATAGCGCTTACACAGGTTTGCAAGGGCAGTTGCATCGATTTTGATCTGAGGATTCATCTTTGCTTGATTTTATCATACGTGGGCTACACAGCCTCGCCCGGGTGCGTTCGATTGACGCCGGGCCTAAAACCCCTAAAATCTGTACGTTCCTGACACGGTCTATAGCCCGCGTTTTGGACGCAACTCGTGTTAACCAACGGCTCACAGCCCGGCGCGACGCCGGTGCTCAGGGACGTTTCCCTTGTTTAAACCCCGACCATTCGCAGAGAGGACACGCGCGATCATGGCCAAGAAAAAATCCACGAAGAAGACCGCCAGCAAATCCGGGGGCAAGGCCCCCAAGATGGTCTACTACTTCGGCAAGATCAAGACCGACGGCAACGCGACTCAGCGTGAACTACTCGGCGGCAAGGGGGCCAACCTCGCCGACATGACCAAGATCGGCCTGCCCGTACCGCCCGGCTTCACCTGCACCACCGAGTGCTGTGACCAGTACTACAGACAGGGACGCAAGCTGCCCAAGGGCCTGATGGACCAGGTCCACGCCGCGGTCAAGCTGCTCGAAAAAGAGAACGGCAAGAAATTCGGCTCCAACACCGACCCGCTACTGATGTCCGTCCGCTCCGGTGCCGCGCAGTCGATGCCCGGCATGATGGACACCGTGCTTAACCTGGGCCTGAACGACCAAGCCGTCGTCGGCCTGGCCAATGCGACCGGCAACGAACGCTTCGCCTACGACGCCTACCGTCGGCTGCTGAACATGTACGGCGACGTGGTCATGGGTGTGGACCACCACGCATTCGAAGCCGAGTTCGACAAGATCAAGAAGTCCCAGGGTGTCGAGGCCGACACCGACGTCGATACCGTCGGCCTGATCAAGCTGTGCGAGGCCTACAAGAAAGTCATCAAGAAGCACGCCGGCCAGCCGTTCCCGCAGGACCCGATGAATCAGCTTGAGATGGGTATCACCGCGGTCTTCAGCTCGTGGATGGTCCCACGTGCGATCCGCTACCGCCAGATCAACGAGATGACCGGCCTGCTCGGCACCGCGGTCAACGTCCAGACGATGGTCTTCGGCAACATGGGCGACGACTGCGGCACGGGCGTCGCCTTTACCCGCAACCCCTCGACCGGTGCGAACAAGTTCTACGGCGAGTTCCTCGTGAACGCACAGGGCGAAGACGTCGTGGCCGGCATCCGCACGCCGATCCCTTGTGAACAGATGCATAAGTGGAAGGCGCCGAACGACAAGACCATCGGCAAGCGTCTGCACGGCGAGCTGATGAAGATGAAGAAGACGCTCGAGAAGCACTACAAGGATGTGCAGGACATCGAGTTCACCTTCCAGCAGGGCAAGATGTTCATGCTGCAGACGCGTACCGGTAAGCGGACCGGCGCGGCGGCGGTGAAGATCGCCTGCGACATGGTCAAGGAGAGGCTGATCACCGAGAAGGTCGCGGTCAAACGCATCCCCGCGAACGACCTGACGCAGCTGCTGCTGCCTTCGTTTGACCCTAAAGCCAAGGCCAAGGCCAGCCCGCTGACGGTTGGATTGCCCGCGTCGCCCGGTGCGGCGTTCGGTAAGCTTGCTTTTACGGCCGAGGAAGCCGTTGAGCGGACCCAGCAGGGCGAGCAGGTGCTGCTGGTCCGCCAGGAGACTTCGCCCGAGGACGTTGACGGCATGCACAGCGCGGCGGGCATCCTCACCTCGACCGGCGGCATGACCAGCCACGCTGCGGTCGTCGCCCGCGGTTGGGGCAAGTGCTGCGTGGCCGGTGCCGGTGCGATCCAGATCGACGCCAAGACGGGCAAGATCAAGGTCGCCGGCAAGACCTACGGCCGCAAGGATGTCATCTCGATCGACGGCAGCACCGGCGAGGTTTTTGCCGGTGAGATGGGCACCATCGAGCCCAAGTTGTCCGGCGACTTCGCGACCGTGATGAAGTGGGCGGACAAGTACCGCAAGCTGAAGATCCGCACCAATGCGGATTCGCCGGCCGACTCCAAGCGTGCCCGCGGCTTCGGTGCAGAGGGCATCGGCCTGACCCGCACCGAGCACATGTTCTTCGAGGGTGACCGCATCACCGCGATGCGCGAGATGATCCTGGCCGAGACCCTGGCCGACCGTCAAAAGGCCCTCAAGAAGCTCTTGCCTTACCAGCGTAAAGACTTCATCGGCATCTTCACCGCGATGAAGGGCCTGCCCGTGACGGTTCGCCTGCTCGATCCGCCGCTGCACGAGTTCCTGCCCCACGACGCGAAGGGCATCAGCGAGGTCGCCAAGGTGCTGGGCGTGAAGCCCGCGGTCGTCAAGGCCCGTGTTGCCGCGCTGCACGAGTCCAACCCGATGCTCGGCCACCGCGGCTGTCGGCTGTCGATCACCTACCCCGAGATCCTGACCATGCAGGTCACCGCGATCGTCGAGGCGGCCATCGCCTGCAAAAAGAAAAGAGTCGAAGCCCATCCCGAGATCATGATCCCACTGGTCGGCACGGTGAAGGAGCTTTCGCTGCTTCGTGAGAAGGCGGAGCAAACCATCGCCGCGGTCAAGGCCGCTAAGAAGTTCACCGGCAAGCTGGACATCACCATCGGCACCATGATCGAGATCCCGCGTGCGGCGCTGACCGCTGACGAGGTCGCCACAGAAGCGGACTTCTTCAGCTTCGGCACCAACGACCTGACGCAGCTGACCTTCGGCTACTCGCGTGACGATGTGAACAGCTTCCTGCCCGACTACATCGGCCAGGAAATCCTGGAGAAGGACCCGTTCCAGTCGCTCGACGCGACGGGGGTCGGTCAGCTGGTCGCGATGGGCGTTGAGAAGGGCCGAGCCACCAAGAAGAAGCTGAAGGTCGGCATCTGTGGTGAGCACGGCGGCGACCCCGCGTCGATCGCGTTCTGCCACGGCGTCGGGCTGGACTACGTGTCCTGCTCGCCGTTCCGCGTGCCGATCGCCCGTCTGGCCGCGGCCCAGGCGGCCCTGGGCTGAGCGACCGACACAACCCGCACGAGCCCACCCCGCCGCAGAGGCGGGTTTTTGATGCGCTGCAGCAGAGGCCGATAACATCCGATTAAAGCGGAGTGAATCTTTGGCCCAGTAAATCAAAGAGCCGTGACTCCAGCTCGCACGTCCAGCGCGAAGCCGAGCGGTTTGAGCCGACATCGGTGCGCTGCGGCTTAGGCGAGGTCGTAGACATGTCGGGGGCGGGGATGCGTCTGCGCTCGAGCAAGAAGCCGCCGGTCATCAGCGGGCAGGTGCTCTTGCTGGAGCTGGTTTGCGATGGTGCGAAGCTTGGCGTGAAGGCCCAGGTGCGTTGGTGGCGTCGGGTGAATCTCGGCCGGTACGAGTTGGGCTTAAAGTTTGTCCGGCTGACCCGTGAAGCAAGCGCAACGCTCGAGGCCGTCGCCCGTGACGGGCGGGTGCCGAGCATGAAGCCCGCCAAAAAAGCGTCGGCACCGCGGAGCGTGACCCAGATCTCGGTCGCGACCGATCTGCCCAACTATTACCGTGTGCTCGGTGTGCGACCGGACGCCGACGCCGAAGCGATCCGCCGCCGTTACCGCCAACTCGCCGTACGCCTGCACCCGGATGTCAACACCGACCCCGACGCCCAGCAGCGGTTTGAACAGCTCTGCGAAGCCTACAACGTGCTGTCCGACGAGAAGCGGCGGGAGGCCTACACCTCGCTGATCGCCGCGTAAGCGGTCGCAGTACACTGTGGC
Source organism: Planctomycetota bacterium (assembly GCA_038749735.1). Taxonomy (GTDB): domain Bacteria; phylum Planctomycetota; class Phycisphaerae; order Phycisphaerales; family Phycisphaeraceae; genus JAHQVV01. The sequence goes on along the minus strand of JBCDHS010000008.1, from coordinate 83,932 downwards.
CATGCACAAACCATCTACGCTGGGCCTGACCTTTTTCCTGATTGTTTTCGCCCTCGTGCAGCTGGGCTGCCGGTGCAGTGGTCCGGGAGACGGCGCGGCCAAGCCAAACGCACCCGAACCGGTGGCGCTGCTTGAATCGATGGAACAATGGGAGCCGATCATCTTCGGCGGAGAGGGCGAGGTCCGCTTTATACAGGGCGTGCTGGTCCTGGACATGGGCGGTCCGCTGACCGGCGTGAAGTACACCGGCGACATGACCGAGTTGCTGGGCGAAGACCTCCAGCCCTACGAAATCACGCTGCAGGCCAAGCGTGTCGAAGGGCTAGACTTCTTCTGCTGCCTGACCTTCCCCGTGGGCACCGAGGGCCACGTCTCGCTCGTGCTCGGCGGCTGGGCGGGATCGACCGTCGGTATCTCCTCGCTCGACGGCTACGACGCGGCGAGCAACAAGACCAGCCAGATCATGCGCTTCGAGCAGGACCAGTGGTACGACATCAAGGTCCGGGTCACCGCCGAGAAGATCGACTGCTTCCTCGACGGCGAACAGATCATCGATGTCAACCGTGCCGAATACCAAGAGTTCTCCCTCCGCAACGAGGTGATGGACACGGCCCCCCTGGGCCTCTGCACCTTCCAGACCCGTGGCGATATCCGTGGCCTGAAGATCCGCCGGCTGGAGCAATAGGCTCAGTCCGGCCACTCGCCGGTGAACACCTCCGTCGCCGGGCCGGTCATCATCACCGAGCCCGGGTCATCGGCGTCCGGTCGGTCCCAGGTCAGCGACAGGTCCCCGCCGGGCAGATGGGCGGTCAGTGTCGGCCGGGTCCGCTGGGTCAACACACCCGCCACACACACCGCGCAGGCCCCCGTCCCACAGGCGAGCGTCGGCCCGCTGCCACGCTCCCAGTGCAGCACCCGGACCTCGTCTTCCTCAATCACCTCGACAAAATGCACATTCATCCGGTTCGGGAAGGCCGGGTGATGCTCAAGCGCCCGGCCCCAGTCCTTGAGCACATCCGCGACCCCCTCGTTGACCTCATCCACAAAGATCACCGCGTGGGGGTTTCCCATCGAGACGAACGTGGCGTCGAACCGCTCGGTCGTGCCCGGCACAGAGACCTTAAAGCTCTGGAGCTGGTCGGCCTGCACCAGGTCTTCGGCCAGGATCGGTACTTCGGCGGGATCGAGAATCGGCTTGCCCATGTCAACCGTAACCGTCTTCACCTTGTCCAGTGCATCGACTTCGTAGCTGAGCGTCAACAGCCCCGCCAGGGTCTGGATGCGCAGCGGGTTCGCCTCCGGGTCAGGGCCGAGGCTGTGGTCGTGTACGAGCTTACAGACACAGCGGATGCCGTTGCCACACATCTCGCTCTCCGAGCCGTCCGCGTTGAACATGCGCATCTGGGCGTGGGCGTCGACGCCGTCATCCGCGGGCAGCACGAGGATCAGCCCGTCGCTGCCGATCCCGAAGTTGCGGTCGGAGACGAGCACCGCCGTCCGCGCCGGGTCGCCGACGTCTTGTGAAAAACCATCGACGTAGACGTAGTCGTTGCCGATACCGGTCATTTTCACGAACTGCATGGGGGTGCTCGGCTTGGCGTTGGTTGTAGCGGGTCAGGGCGAATCGGAGATTATAGCGGGCTGCACCGCGCGGTTGGTCGGTCGCGCCTCGTCGCCCGGCTCGGGTGGGTCAAAAATCCCAAGCTGCCAGGCCTGGGTCAGGCCGATGACGAGCACCCCGGCCAGTGTGGCGGCCTTGATGCGGCCGATGACCCGGTCGATCCTGGCCCGGTCCAGGCGCTGGCCGATCAGCGCGTTGAGGTGTTCCTGACGCCAAGCGATCGAGCCGTGCCGCCAACTCCTCCGGCCGACGGGGATGTGGTTCAGGTCCGCGACCCGCTGCAGCGCACGCACCATTGCCCCGACCGACTCGGCGTCGAAGGCCGGCTTGCCGACCTCGTCCTGCGCGGGCTGTTCAGCGGTCTGGCTGAGGTAGCGAGCGGCAAAGACGTCGGCCTGACGCTCGACCCGCCGCGAGACCCAGCCGAAGACCAGGAGCGTCAACGCGAAAGTCGGCCCGGCGATGATAAAAGTCTGCACGTCGGGGTCACGCAGATAGGTCAGCCAAGGCGATGTGTCCCACGGCGATGCCGACCGTTCGACTAGAAACAGCACGCCGATCGTCGCCTGTTCGGTGAGCCCGAGCGTGACGATCAGCACAAGCAGCATCCAGAAAATGTGGTGCTTGCGTGCGTGGGCCAACTCGTGGGCCATCACGCCCTCGATCGCGCGTCGGTCCACCTGGTCCAAAAGCGCATCGGACAGCAGGATGTAGCGGACCGGTGCGATTAGCCCGGCGACGGCGGCGTTGACCATGCCCCCGCCGGTCCGCCAGAGCAGCAGTTCCCGGACCTTGACCTTTTGGCTCCTGCACAGATCTATCATGCGTGACCTAACCTCGCCGTCGGGCAGGGGCACGGTGTCCCATAGGTATCGCACCACCAGCGGCGCAAACAGGAAGATCGTCAACGACCCGATCGGGGTCGCCCAGGCGGCTTGGGTCCGGGACAACAGCCCGCGGTGGCTCGGCCCCAGCAGCACGACAGCCTCCGACCACACCATGATCAGGGCGAGCGGGATCAACAACAGCAGCATCTGGTGACGGACCTGCGCCACGACGAACTGCCGCCGGCCCCAGATCGGATACACCGGCAGGCCCTCGTCGGCCCGCCGCAGCAGGCCGGCCTCACGCATACGACGATCGATCGGGTAGTACGCCCACCAGCCGAAGACAACCAAGAGCAGGGTCGGAAGCAGCAGTAACAACTCGTCGATCGCGATCGCATTGTGAAAGACGACCCGGAGGTGGCGTAGCCCACCGCAGAACAGGTCAACACCTAGCAGCAGCAGGGCGAGCAAGGGCAGCAGGCTCGTCAAGCGCTCGGTGCGTTGGAACCGGCGCTGGCCCGCCGGCTTGCCAAGCTGGCGGCGGGTTAAACGACAACTCTGCCAATACACGATGCCAAGCAGCGTCTTGGGAAGCAGCACGATTGAAACCACGACCCAGCCCGGCAGGTTCGGCCAGGCATCAGAGGGCATGGCCTCGGCCCAGCGCGTGTTGCCCCGGGCATCAATGTAGGCGACCTGGGTCACCGCGTCGTGGAGATAGATCGCCAGGAAGATGCCCAGCAACAGGATCTGCATGGCTGGCTCGGGCTATCGGTTCACCTTGCGGAACTGCTCGACCGTCAGGGACTGGGCCGACTCTGCGGCCTCGCGGATCATGGGCTGGTCGTTAGACAATGCAGACTCGATCGCGCTGTTGATCGCGGATTGATTCGAAGAGTCTCCCCGCTCGAACCGTGCCAGCCCGAGACGGCGGACCGCGAAGACCCGGAAACTCAGGTCTTCGTCCTTGTCAGCCACACGGACCAGGTCGCCAACATTCGGTTTAGGGTTGTTAATCGACTCGAGTTTCTTGGCCCAGACGGTCTCAATCGCCAGGATCGCGTCGAACCAGGGCTGGGTGCTGCTTTTCGCCAGTTGATAAGCGTCGGCATCCATTCGCCCGGCGGCGCGCTCTGCGTTCGCGGCGTTGATGTAGTTCTGCAGCGAGACCCGCATCAGCAAAAGGCCGGTCCGCCTCGGCATCAGTCGGGTGTTGTCGTTGAACAAAGCGTGCCCCAGGGCGAAGCACGCGCCGGCGGCCTCTTGGGCAGAGTCGTACTTGCCCTCTTCGATCATCGCCTTGACATGCAGGTTCAGGGCCGAGACCACGATCTCTAGGTTCTGCTTCAGTTCCGGGTCGTAGAGGTCGCGGCCATTCATGAACCGATCGGCAAAGCCCCGCTGAGGTGTTCTCGACTGACTGAACTGCTCGATCACCTCCATGAGCTTGACGGCCTCGGCCTGTGACTCACGCACGTACCCACCCTGGCCGATGTACCGTCCTGCGGTCTGGCACTGCGTACTCACCTTGTCAAAGCCCGGGCCGTCCTGCCCGGAGCGCTTGGGGGTAAACGCGAGTTTCGGTAGGTCGGCGGGCAGAGTCTGTTTCTTTAGATTCTCGGTCGAGGTTGCGCTGGTAGGTGGGTCGCCCTTGGGTTTGACGGCAAAAACGATGACGAGGACCACGATGATGCTGGTCGCGGTGAACATGGGCAGGATGATCTTGAGCAAGCCGGTTTCTCCGGGGGCGGTTGGTCAGTGGGGCTGGATCGGTCCGATCGGCTCGCCGGTCTTGCCCAGCATCAGGCGTAGCAGGTTGGGCAGGTCGGGCGTATCACGGTCCCCCGCGCCGTAGCCGGTGTCGCCCAGGGTCATCGGCGGGGCCGTGCCGAAGCGTCCGCAGAGCCCGGCCGCAAGGGCTGCACCCGTCGGGGTGACCAGTTCGCCCACGCGATCGACGCCGACCGTGGGCATGTCGGCCATGAGGTACGCCGTCGCCGGCGCCGGCACGGGCATCATGCCGTGGTCGCAGCGTACAAAGCCCCGATTCAGTGGTAGCGGGCCGCAGGAAAGGGTCTCGATGTCTAGCAGCTCAAGCGCCACGACCGACCCGAGCATATCGACGATCGAGTCAACCGCGCCGACCTCATGGAAGTGGATGTCGTCGAGCGACTTGCCGTGCACCCGTGCCTCGGCTTCGGCCAGCCGAGTGACCACGCGCTCGGCCCGGGCCCGGCCCCGGTCGGTCGTATCGAGTTGCTCGACCATACCCATGATCTCGCGATAGCCCGTGTGATGGTGGTGGTGGCCGTCTCCATGCGCATGCCCATGATGTTGATGTGTCTGCTCGTGAGCATGCTCATGCTGATGGTCATGTTGGTGTTGATGGTGCCCGCTCAGATCGGACGCGGCTTGGGGCTCACCGAGCAGGCAGACCTTGAGATCGATTGCGCCGATGCCGTGGCGGTAGACCCGGCGGGTGGTGATCTCGTAAGGCCTTTCGACCGGCAGCTTGCCGAGGGCCGCGCGGACTTGGTCAAGCGGGACGCCCAGATCGACCAGGGCCCCGAGGAACATGTCGCCGGCGATACCGCTGAACGGGTCAATGTGCAGGTGGTTTACCATCTTGCACGATGATACCCCTGTCTCCTGGAGCCGACCAATGCCGGCCACCCACGCCGGGGCGGCCGAGGGATTAACATAAGTCAACCAGATCGGGTTACGATCGTTGTTTTGCTACTTAAGGACCTCCATGACCGATACGCCTCCCCCGAGCCCCGAGCCCAACAGTGAGACCGCCAGCCCCGGCCAGCCCCGGCCGCCTATTAACCCGGCGGGGACCTCATCCGCGCCTCCGCCCCCGCCCGGCTATGTGCCGGCGGTCTTCGTGCAGGAGCCGTCCAACAAGTCGGCGGCCTCCAAGTTCTTGATGTATATCCTTGCCGCGCTGCTGCTGTTCTCGGTGACGCTGAACGTCTATCTCTGGGGGCCGGTACGACAGATCGCCGCGGCCCTCTCGGCGACCGGCCTGAACGAGCGGCTGTACAACCCCGAGGTCACCCCTTCGACGATCCCCGATCGGGTGGTCGTCGTCAAGATCGAGGGGATGATCGACGGCCCGACCGCCGAGTTTGCCCGACAGGCGTTCTACCGGCTCGAACAGGACCCGCCCAAGGCGGTGGTCCTGCGTATCGAATCCGGCGGGGGCGGGGTCACCGCGTCGGACCAGATCTGGCACGCCATCCAAAGCTTCCGGGCCAAGCACCGCGATGTCCCGGTCGTCGCCAGCTTTGGCGGCATCGCCGCCAGCGGCGGGTACTACATCGCCGCCCCCTGCGACTACATCTTCTGCGAACGTACCGGCATCACCGGCAGCATCGGTGTGCTCGCGCAGGTCCCCGGCGCGGGCGGGCTGATCGAGCAGATCGGCCTGGAGATGAATATGGTCATCGCCGACAACTCGCCGAACAAGGACGACGCAAACAACCTGTTCGTCCAGTGGAAGAAAGACCCCGAGGGCGGCCTGCTCGAGGACAACCTGACCGACGAGGGCAAGGCCGCGATGCGGGTGCTCAAGAACCTGCTCAATGATGCGTACGACACGTTCGTCGGGGTTGTGGTCGAGGGGCGTACGGCCGCTAACAGCGACATCACCGAGGAGCAGCTCAGGGCTGCCGCGACGGGCGGTATCTTCATCGGCACTGAAGCGCTCGACGCCAAGCTGGTCGATGAGATCGGCTATCTTGATGAAGCGATCGCCTACGCCGCGGACCAGGCCGGGCTCAGCGGCGAACCCAAGGTCACCTACCTGGACGAGGCGACCGGCTTCCCCCTGGCATCACTGATCGGGCAGCGGCAGGGCACCGACCTGACCAATGTCACCGGCGAGGAAATCCGTCAGCTGGTTGACGACGCGACGGCGGTCAGGCTGGAATACCGGACAAGGCTGCGTTGACCGTGCCTCAGTCAGAATAGATTGAGCCAGTGAAACGAACCGGATACCATGACCAATCTCGGTTACAGCCGCAGCGTGGCGGTTGGGCTACCCCCTGTATGGCAACCATACCCCGGCCGCTAGGCCAAACCAGGAGCCTGCCATGAGTCTGCGTGAGAAACTGAACAACAACCCCGCCGTCGCGACCGGCGGCGCTGCCGTCGTGCTGGTCATCTGCCTGCTGATCATCTGGTGTACCTTCTCAGGCGGCGGATCGGGTTCCTACGAATTCGTCTACTACAACTCCGAGACCAAGACGATCGAACTGATCCGCTCATCTGGTGGCAACCCCATCGTCACCCCCTTGGAAGGTACCCAGACCTTCCAAGCTATTCTCGTGACCTGCTCGGAGTGTAAGGAAGTGAAGGAAGGCGATACCGTCGAGTCGCTCAAGGAAAAGGACATGTACATCTGGTACCTGATGCGTGACGGTGATGCGGACAGCGCGGCCGCCGAGCAATTCATGGATACCATGGAAATCCGCTTGATCGATGGGACCGACTGGGTCAATCTTTCTACCGCGAAGGGTGATAAACTGATGTCCTCGGCCTATAACAGCATCTGCGGCAGCGGGGTCGTGCCGCAGCGCTGTGGTGCCAAGCCACGGGATTAGGCCTTGATCCGGCCTGTTCCTCCAGCACCACGTTAGTCTCCGGCTTGGGTGGCCCATGGAATCTATACGCACACGGCTTCTCTGGGCCCTGGTGCTGCTTGTCGCGGGTCTTTTATGGTCGTGTGAGTCGGCCGGGCCTGCCCCGCAGGATGCGCTGGACGTCGCCCTGGACCGAGGGCAGACCACCACGCGTCGGCTCAGGGCGGTGCCGGCCATCCCCTCGGGCCAGACCGATGCGTTGTACAGCCTGGTCTGGTCCTCCGCCCACCCGATGACGATACGAACCGCCGCGGTAGATCGGCTTATCGCTGAAGACGGGCCGGTCTTCTGGAGCCGGATCGATCAGCGGATCAACTGGGTCGATGACTGGCCGATGATCAGGCTCCTGTGCGATATGGCGGTGGCGAGCGGTACCACCAGCTTTGTCCCGACCGCGGTCAAAAGTTGGGCCCGGCCTTCGACCACCATCCCAGATAGTGAGCGCCCCGAGCGCGGGGCGATCGCAGCCCTGGTACCCGCTGTTTCCCCGGAGGGGGTGGTCGGGGCCTATGTGAGATCAGCACCGGACGCCACATCGGGCGGCGAGGCGTTACAGCAGTCGGCATGGGCGGTCCTGTCTCGGATCGGCGGTGATGCCGAGCAGCGGAGGGTACTTGCCGCCGCGGGTGATGCCGATCCGTTTCTTGGCCCACTGCGGATCGTCGCCTTGGTGTTGGATCAGCTACCGGCCGACCGCGAGTCGCTGCTACGCATGAAGAGCGTGATCGCTGAATCAACGGCGGATCAATGGCAGGACCGCCGGGCCTATCGCGGGCAGCGCTTACGGGAAGGCGATCCCGGGATCGCGCTGCGGCATCTGCCCGCGATCGACCGGACGGGTGGCTATCGGATGGAGCGTCGGGAGGCCGTGTTTCTGGAACTGCGTGAACGGCTGTCGGGTCGCAGGCACTTTGCCCGGGGCGACGGGGCGGAGGAAGCATACGTCGAGCCCCGGCCCGAACAGCTTTTGGATCATGCAGATCGCTTAGGCCGCGCCGATCTGTTGGTCTTATTGCTGATTGATGACGCGATGCAGCAAAAGTCGGTGCGGCGATCGCTTTTTGAGCAGGCCCAGGCCGACCGCGATGACACGGGCACAGAGTACGGCGGGGTGCTGGTCTGGGATGAGAAGGGTGAGGTTGTCGCCCGGCCTTTTGCTCCGGCGATGCGTCGAGACGATCGGGTTTATTTCGCTTCCGATGCTTGCGTCACCGCGATGCACACCGGCCTCGCGCACTACCACTTCCACGCCCAGCAGCCGAACAACGCCGCCTGGGCCGGCCCCGGCGGAGGCGATATCCGATTCGCCAACGCGCTCCACGCCAACTGTGTCGTCTTCACCTCGATCGATACGAACACCCTGAACGTGGACGCCTACCTGCCCGGCGGTATCGTCGTGGACATGGGCTGTATCAAGCGTCCTTAGGAATTGAAGGCTCGCAGCAAGCCACCGCAAATTCCACGGCCAACTCGATCATACGCCGAGTTGCGTACGGCAGACCCGCGTAAGGCGTTTTGTTGGGGATCGGGTTGGGGCAGTTGAAGGTATGTGAAGCGTGGTTGATGATCTCGAGCCGGCCCCGCGGGGTTGCGGCGCGATGCAAACGTTGGGCACAGTCGAGCGGCACGGTCTGGTCCCTACTGCCGTGGATGATCAGCATCGGGCACTCGGCCTTGCCCGCCGCGAGCACGGGATCGAATGCCTGGGGGTCTTGCTCGATCTCTTCCAGCCAGTCAAGCCCGATGTAGAGGTCCTGGCCGGTCCTGCCCGACGGTGATAGCAGCCTGCCTTCCGTGCGGAGTTGGTCTTTCTGCAGGTCATCGAGTTTACAGGCGTAGTCGGGTGCGGCGGCGGTCACTAGGCCGGCGATGGGTTGGGTTGCCTTGTTCCCGCAGTAGATCGTGCTGGTGACGCCGCCCCGGCTGTGGCCGAAGATCACGATCGGGCCACGGTCGTTTTCAGTGACATGCTCAATCACCCGGCCGAGGTCTTCGACCTGCCGTCCCCAGCGGTCTCGCTCGAACAACTCGGGCCGTTCGAACATGTCGTAGCGATGGGTCACGCCGCTGTGTGAGAAATTGAAGCGATGCGCGACCAACCCCTGGGCGCAGGCGTACAGACAGAGCGGCTTGAAGAACCCGTAGTCTTTATAACCCTTAAAGCCATGGCAACAGATCAGCGCCCCTCGGCTTTTCCCGCTTCCATGAGGCCCGACATGCGTGTTGCCGTAGATCGGCTGGCCGTCGCTCCCGGGGATCGCCCATGCGGTATTCGAGATATTGCCCATCAGGTCATCCGTTTGGTCAGTGCATCCGCGAAAGCCGTGGTTGAAAGCATGCCGCCCAAGTCGGCCGTGGTCTGTCCGTCCGCGAGCGCGGCGTTGTAAGCGGACTTGATCCGCCGGCCGGCTGCACTGGCGTTTTCGTCCCCCGTCGTTTCGTGCAGGTGATTCAGAAGCATGACACTCGACATGATCAGCGCGAGCGGGTTGGCCTTGTTCTGGCCGGCGATATCGGGGGCGCTGCCGTGCACGGCCTCGAATACCGCCGCCCGCTCGCCAAAATTCGCTCCGGGCGTCACCCCCAGGCCCCCGACCAGGCCCGCGCACAGGTCGCTGACCACGTCGCCGTAGAAATTCTCCATCAACAGCACATCGAAGCGGGTCGGGTCCTGCACCAGCCGCATGCAGCCCGCATCGATGATCATCGTGTCGTAAGGGATGTCGGGGTATTCCTCGGTATGAACCTTATCGACACGCTCAAGGAATAGGCCGTCTCCCAGCTTCATGATGTTAGCCTTGTGGAAGACGGTGACCTTGCTGCGGCCGCGCTTGCGGGCATATTCGAATGCCGCACGCGCGATACGCACGGAGGCCTGTTCGGTCACGATCTTCAGCGTCGTCACCACCCCGGGGATGATCTGGTTCTCGACCCCGGCGTACAACCCTTCGGTGTTCTCGCGGAAGACGACCAGGTCGATATCGTCGTAGCGGGTGCCCACGCCCTGCAGCGACCTCACGGGGCGGACGGCGGCGTAGAGTTCGAGCTTCTGGCGTAATTGCACGTTCACCGACTTAAAACCTTTGCCCACCGGCGTGGTGCACGGGCCTTTGAGCGCGAATTTATGCCGCCTGATCGCGTCGAGCGTGGACTGGGGCAGGACCTCGCCGGATGTTTCGATCGCGGGCAGCCCGGCGTGGTGCTCCTCGAAGCTCAGTGGTGCGTCGGCGGCCTCGAGGACCCGTCGGGTAGCGGCGCAGACCTCCGGTCCGATGCCGTCGCCGGGGATCAGGACGATGGTGTGAGGGTTGGGCATGGCCCGGAGTATACGGCCCGGTCAGCTGCCGGGGGTGGCGGCCTGGTCGGCCGCGCGGTTCTTATGATCGCCAGACCGAGACGCCGCCGCCCGCTGCCCCGCGGCACGCTCACGTAACAGGTCAAGCATGCTGCGCACCTCGTCAGCCATCCGGGTGTTCGGGAACTCGCGGATGACCTGCTCGCCCACCGCGACCGCCCGCAGCCACTCACGGTCGTGCACCGCGATCTTGAACTGCACGCCCAGGTTCTCCCGCTTCTTGCCGATGACCCCGCGGGCGACCTCGCGGAACTGCTCCGCCTCCTGCTCGGTCAGGTACTTGTCGAGTTCCTTGAGCAACTCCATCGCGCGGTCGACATCATCGACCTTGGCCGCCTCAAGGAACTCCCGCTCCAGATCATGCTTGTACTGCTCACGGGCGTGGGTGACCTTGCGGTGGACCTCACGCACGCGGGGCGAGTCGGGGTATAGCCGTTGGATCTTCAGGGCCTCTTTGGAAGCCGTCTCAAAGTCGTGTTTGGCCAGGGTCTCGTCGAGCTTGTTCAAGGCCCGCTCGATCTTCTGATCCATCTCGACGGTCCGGGCGCTGAGGATCTCCTCGCGGTATTCCTCGGCCTCTTCCTTGTGGCCATAGGTCGTGGCGATCTCGTTGACCAGGACCAGCGCCGCGTCGAACTCTTTCTTCTGGATGTCGTCGCGGATGGTCTCGCGCAGCAGGTTAACGTCCTCGTGGCGGTAGGCGATACGCTTGGCGGTCTCGCTAAGCAGCAGCCGCTCGTTAATCGATGTCAGCAGGGAGACCTGAGACTTGTTCCAGGGCGCCCCGACACTGTTCTTGCCGTAGACCCCCCAGCGGATCGCGCCGATGATGAGCATGGCCGCCCCGCCGAATGCGATCAGGATCGGCAGGGTATAGCCGACGTAGGCACCGATGATCATCCCCGTTCGATCCACGTTTTGGGTGCCGGTCTCGGGGTCTTCGACAACCTGGACCAGCGTATCGTTTGAGGCGATGAAGATGGTGATCGCACAGCTGATCGCGAAGGACAGGACCATCAGCAGGAGGCCGCCGGTGATCAGACCGGGCGGTGTAGATAAAAAAGGCCGGGGGGACTGGGCCTGGCTCGGTTCGGGCGGGATCGCACTGTCGGGCATGTTGAGTCCTTGGTTAGTTGAGTCCTGGGTCCGCCTCACGCGCCGGCTTCTCCGTCCTTCCCGCTCTCCTTCACGTTTTAACCAACATACACACGCTCACCAGGAAACCGCTGCGGTCAGGAACCCGGGGTCGGCTCGCAAGCGCCGTTGCCACAATCAAACTGCGTAGGGACCATGCACATAAACCGGAACACCCCCTCGCCGGTGTTCTTGAACTGGTGGACCTCGTTGGCCGGGACAAATAGCACGTCCCCGGCCGAGACGTCGTGCGGGGTATGACCGCTGTACGCCTGGCCTTGGCCCTGCAGGACCATGATCTCGTGCTCGTAGTTGTGTTGGTGGTGCGGCGTCTGCCCGCCGGGCTCGATGTCGAAGATGCGCATCGCGAAGTTGGGGGCCCCGTCGCCTCGGCCGACCATCAGCCGCATCTGGACCCGCTCGGCCCCGGGCATCGTCATAGGCCGCGGCTCTACTTCATCGGGATTACGAATTAGCATCGGATGCTCCCTGAACGCTTGTAATAATTGTAACGGCACCTTGCCCCAAGTTCTAGAGCAAGCTGGATTTGCATGAATCGATGGGTCAGATGCGGGCAGACGGTGACCCTAGGGGGCGATCTTGACCGATGGAGCGGATTAATCCCCGCCGAGGATGACGTCGTCGCTGGCGTCCATCGCCATGTTGGCGAGTTGGTCCGCCCGTTTATTCTGCTCACGGTAGACATGTTCGATCGACCAGGCCTCGAAACGGCTCAGGGCGACCTGTGCGTCCTGAAAAAGGGGCTTGAGATTGGGGGCCTTCACGCGGTATTCGCCCTTGATCTGCTTGACCATCAACTCCGAATCGCTGCGGACCCGGACCTTGACCAGCCCGAGTTGAAAGGCGGCTTCCAGCGATTTGAGCAGGCCCTGATACTCCGCGACATTGTTGGTCTGCTTGCCCAGCCAGTAGCCGGCCTCGAAGAGCGCATCCTTGCCGTCGGGCGTGGTGATGCTCACACCCGCGGCGGCCGGGCCGGGGTTGCCACGCGACCCGCCGTCGATGTGGATCAATGCTTCCATGAGTTCAAGAGGACCCAGAGGTGAGGCGGTTCGATACGGGCCAGGGCAGATTCGTTTTGGTTCGATCACTTGGCGTCGGCGAAGCTCTCGCGGAGCTTGGGGCCGACGTAGAGGATCCGTTGGCAGTTGGCGCAGGTTACGACGCTGTCACGCCGGGTGAGTAGGGCGTTGACGGTTTCCACCGGGATGATCGTGTAGCAGCCGGAACAGGTGTACTCCATACGCCGGCGGTTCTGCTCTTCGATCTGGGCCATCGCCTCGCCGTCGTAGACCTCCGAGAGGCGATCAAACTGTTTGCGGACGTCGGCGCTGAGCGGCTCGCCCGCCGTGTCACGCTCCTGGGTCAGTTCGGCAAGCTTGTCACCAGCCTCGGCCTCGGCCTCTTTGACGTCTTCGGCGGCGCCCTGTACGAGACGGGCTTGCTCCTCGATCTTCAGCTTTAATGCGTCGAGATCAGCCTGGAGTTGTTCGACCTTTGACATCGACTCGAGCGCCTTATCCTCGATCTTCCCTTTGTCTGCTTTGAGGGTATTGACCTCGACCAGCAACGCCGAGTATTCCTTGTTGCTGGTCGCCTGGTTCATCCGTTCGCGCAGCGCGTCGATCTTCTTATCAACCCCGCCGGCCTCGGACTCCAGGGTCAACGCGTGGGCGTGGGCGGTTTTGTGCTCGGTCGTCAGCTCAGAAGCCTGCTGTTCGAGTTGATCTTTCTTGTGGTTGACCGCGGCCTGTCGACGCAGCGCGGCATCAAGCCGGGACCGCATCGCCCGTACCCGCTGGTCGAGTTCAAAGTAGGTCTGAAGCTGGTCTTGTAAAGACAATCGTGTCTCCGGCAAGTTCGCGGCGTGGGGTATGAAAGCGTCTTTTAGCATAGCAGAATCCCGCGTCCTTCCCACCCGGGATTATCGGCTGTCCAAGGGCGGCTCATAGTTGCTGGCACGCGAGTAATCGGTGGGTTGTGGGCAATGGAGTACTTGCAGCCCTGTTTCCCCTTGGCTATGATGCCACGTTCGCTCGGGAGTCACAACCTGGGGCTATAGCTCAGTTGGGAGAGCGCCTGCATGGCATGCAGGAGGTCTGCGGTTCGAGCCCGCATAGCTCCACTTAACCAACCCACCCGTGGCCCGGCCACGGGTTTTTCTTCACCATCGACTCGGACCAGACGATATAACACCGGCAGGAACCTACCGGTACGAACCGATGGCGATCAACTACAACCGAGGCATGTCCCAGCGGGGGACCTATGTCACTGCGGAAATGGCCACGGGCCTGGTCCGTCGGCATCTGCTGCCCGATATCACCGTGACCGAGGTCCGAAAACTCTACGGCGGTAGCGTCAACCGTGTACTCGAGTTTGTGATCGACCGCCACCCCGGCGCGATCGTGGCCAAGATACACGACCGGACCAGCCACGAACTGTTTGAGGTCGAGGCGGCCTCGCTGCGTTATTTCCAGGACAAGACCAGGCTGCCGGTCCCGATGCCGCTGTCCTGGTTTAACCACGACGAGACCTTCGACGGGGCGGTCCTCTTCATGCAGAAGATCCCGGGGACGACCCTGGAGGCGGCCCATATCAGCCGGCGTGGCAACGCCTTTTTTCAGACCGAGCTGGCCAGTCACCTGATCGAGCTGCACAGCCACACCGCCGAGAGCTTTGGGTCAGCCGTGAACGATGAAGACCGACATGAGACCTGGCTGGACTACTATCGGCCGAGCGTGGAACGGGAGGTCGGGCAGACCCGTTCGATGCTGCCCTCGTCTCTGCGTGAGGTTGTGGACCATGTGTGTGACCACCTGGCCTACTGGCTTTCATCGGACTCGCCCGCAAGGCCGACCCTGATCCACGGCGATCTCTGGGCCAACAACATCCTGATCTCGGACGCACACCCCGATCAGCCGCGTATCCAGGCCTACATTGATGGCCATGCCAGTTTCGCGGACCCGGAGTACGAGCTGGCCTATCTCCGGCTGTTCAAGACCGCCGGTGACCCTTTCTTCAACGTCTATGGCAAGACACATCGCGTCCGCCCGGGCTTCGAGCGGCGCTGCCGAGTGTATTGGCTGATCACCATGCTCCAGCACTGCCGGATGTTTGGCGCGCAGTACCTGCCGTCGGTCGAACGGATCGCAAAAGAAATACGTGCGATGTCTCGGTGAGATAAGGCAGGCCCGTGGCACGGCTCATGGCTCTTGGGCCGGTCAGATACCCCAAGCGAAGGGGTCGTCCGGATCGATCAGGAAGGTGGACTGGGCGTTGATGTAGGCCGAGCCGGTAATGGTCGGCTGGATTCGGTCGTGATCGAGCCGGCTGTAGGCCGCTTCAAAGACGCTGCCGATGATGCTCTGCTGCCGCCAGGTTTCCCCGGGGGCGAGTTGGCCGTCGGCGGCGAGGCAGGCGATCTTCGCGCTGGTGCCGGTGCCGCAGGGTGAGCGGTCGTAAGCCCCGCCCGGGCACAGCACAAAGTTCTGCGCGTCGGCGAGGTTGGGGTCGATTGGCGGGCCAAAGAGCTCGATATGATCGATCTCGCCGCCGTCTTCACCGGTAATGCCCTCTTGTTCCAGTGCGCGACGGATGCGCCAACCGACATCGGTCAACGGTTTGATGTTTTCGGCGCTTAGTGATTGGCGATGGTCCGAAACAAGAAAGAACCAGTTGCCGCCCCAGGCAATGTCGCCGTGGATCGTGCCCAGGCCCGGCACGTCGAGGGGGACCTGCTTTCGGTACCGGTAGCTGGGCACGTTCTGGATGCCGACGGTGTGGCCGTCTTCATGCAGCCGTATCCCGACTGGGCCGACCGCAGTGTCGATCGTGTGATCTCCCGGCTGGATCCTTCCGAGATGCGCGAGCGTCACCGCCAGGCCGATCGTGCCGTGCCCGCACATGTGCAGGTAGCCGACGTTGTTGAAGTAGATGACACCCGCGGCGGCGTCTGGAGTTTGCGGCTCGCAGAGAAGCCCCCCGACGATGGCCTCGCTGCCGCGCGGCTCGTTGACACAAGCCCGGCGGATCCCGTCGTGATGACGCCGTAACACCTCCAGCTTCGCAGCAACTGATCCCTGGCCAAGGTCCGGTCCGCCATTGATCACCAGGCGGGTCGGTTCGCCCCCGGTGTGTGAGTCAATCACATCAAGTCGCGCGATCTGCTTACCCATGGCGCCGCCTCAGGCCGGGGCCGCTGCCGGGGTTGGCACGTCCTGTTGGGTGGGCTGCCCGTCGATCAGCCGCCAGGCGTTGCCGGGGTTCTCGTCTTGCAGCAGGGCGGGCAGGCGGTGCTGGCGTACGTTGTCGTAGCTTGTGAGCTTGGCAAAACGCCTCAGCGACGCAGGGAAGCCGACGGCGGTAAACCCGGGGTGCCCGCTCGCCGGGTAGGGGCCGCCGTGGTTCTGCGAGGCGACCACCGCGACGCCGGTCGGCATCTTGTCGTTGAGAAGCCGGCCGACACGATCGGAGAGGTCTGGCTCGATCATGGCGTAGGCCTCATCATCAGAGCCATCTTCGGCGCTGTAGACACCGCCGGTCAGGTTGCCCTCGAGCGTGCGGACGATTGCCAGCAGTTGGTCGATGTCGTCGGCGATGACGACGAGTGAACTGTTGCCGAATGCCTCGGTCTGCAGGGCTTTGGGGCTCTCCAGGAACGAGCCGCCGTCGATCGTCAGTAGTGTGTTGGGCACGCTAAACCCATCACCCGCCGACCCCTCGGTGACGCAGGTTGCGCCAGCAGACTTGATCGTCTCGATCCCCCCGGCCAGGCCCTTCTGGCCCGCCTCATTGAGCAGCGTGCCGCCGGGCTTGGCGTTGAACTGTTCGGTGACCTTGGCGATAAACGCATCGATGCCTTGACCCTTAAGGCCCAAGACCAGGCCCGGGTTGGTGCAGAACTGTCCGCAGCCGAGCAGCACCGAGCCGAGGAACTGCTCGACGATCGAGTCGAGGTTTTCGCTCAGGGCACCGGGCAGCAGCACGACCGGGTTGATCGAGGACATTTCGAGGTAGGCGAGCTTGCCGTGGTCTTCGCAGGCCTTCTTGAGCGCCATGCCCGCCGGCCGAGAGCCGGTAAAACCCAGCGCTGCATGGCGCGGGTCGGCCATCAGCTTGATGCCGTCGTCCCGGCTGGTGTGCTGGAAAAACTGCACCGCTGCGCTCGGCATGCCGCCGGTTTCCTGCACCGCTTCAAAGGCCAACTCGGCCAGCATCTGTGAGGTCCTGGGGTGGCTGGGGTGGCCTTTGGCGATGACCGGGTTGCCCGCGGCGATGGCGGAGGCAAAGTCGCCGCCCGCGACGCCGTTGTAGGCGAACGGGAAGTTGTTGGGCCCGAAGACACACACAACCCCCAGCGGGCGCATGATGCTTCGCAGGTTCGTGCCGGTGTCGATGGTTGGGCTGGACCACGAGCCGTCCCGCGCGGCGGCGGCGGCCTGCTGGAGCTGATTGATGGTGCGCGGGATCTCGCCGTTCATAAAACGCGGGCTCTTGCCCAGCGCCGTCTCCTCGTCCGCGACTTCGGCCAGCTTTTCGATGTGGGCCTCGATCTTCGAGGCGTACAGGTCGAGGTATGCCGCGAGCGTCTCGGCCGGGAGCAAACGCATCACGCGGTACGACTCGACCGCGGCTTGGAGCATCGCGTCCAGGTCCGACCACGAGCTCACCGGGTAGTCGCCGGGGATCGCTTCGGTGGTGCGAGGGTTCACCGCTTTGAATGTGCTCGAAGCGTCTGCTTCGCGCCATTCGCCTGCAATCAATACGGGGCCAGCCATAGGGGCATCCTGATCTTGTGGGGTCATTGGGTTCGGGGGGGTGAGCCACCCGCCGAGACACGCGTCGCAGAGGCAATGCGCTTTGGCCTGAGCCTCGCACTCCCAAAAAACGCTTCGTTTTAGTTTACGCCTCTGCCGGGATCGCCGGGCGCGTCTCGATCGCCTTGCGGATGATCCCCAGCACCCACGCGCGCTCCTCGCCCTCGACGTTGAGCCGCGGGGCCCGGCAGCGCTCGGAGCCGTAGCCACATTCCTGTGAGGCGAGCTTGATGTATTGCACGAGCTTTGGCAACGTGTCCAGATGCAACAGCGGTGTGTACCACTGATAGACCTTACGGGCCTCTTCCCACTGGCCCGCCTCGCACAGGTCCCAGATCAAGGCGTTCTCCGCCGGGAACGCATTCACCAGCCCGCTGATCCATCCTTCGGCCCCGAGCACGTAGGACTCAAGGAACACGTCATCCACGCCACAGAAAAGCGTGAATCGGTCGCCGACCTCGTTGCGCAGGTCGGTGATCCGACGGGGGTCTTCGCTGGACTCCTTGATCGCGACGATATTGTCAACGTCGACAAGTTGTTTAAAGGTTTCCGGCTTGATGTCGATGCCATACGAAACCGGGTTGTTGTAGATCATGATGGGCAGCGAGGTAGCCGCCGCGACCGTTTTGAAGTGATAGATCGTTTCGGGCGGATCGGACTTGTAAACCATCGCCGGCAGCACCATGAGCCCATCGACCCCCGCGGCCTCTGCGTCCTTGGCAAACTTGCAGGCCAAAGCGGTCGAGTATTCCGCCACACCGGTCAAGACCGGGACCCGCCCGTTGATATGCTCGACCGTTGCCTTGAGAAGTTGGACCTTCTCGTCGTAGAGCAACGAGCAGTTCTCGCCGACGGTGCCGAGCATGACCATCCCGTGCACGCCGCTGTCGATCATGGCGTCGAGGTGTTTGAGTGTTTCTTCGATTTGCAGCGATTCGTCGTCGTTGAACTGGGTACACGCGGCGGGGAAGACACCTTTCCATTGGACCTTCATCGTGGGCCTCCATCTGTGGGTTAGATCGAGCGTAATTGATTTTGCGTCCAATGTCTATTTCAAGCGTAGCCTTCAATCCACCTCGGCTCGCTCGGCCAGGTGAGCGATCAATCGCGTGACGTTAGACCGTTGACCTAGGATGTGTTGCGACAATGCAAGGCGGGCCTGCGGTTCGTCCTCAGCGATCAGGGCATCGAGGATATCCCGGTGCTGGCGCGCCATCTCACGCCGGGCTTCGGGCTCGAGTGCGGCGTAGTCGAAGATCGCCGCATAGTACGCACCGTTGCGATCAAAAAAATGGCGGATATACCGGCTGCCCGAGCAATTGATGATGTAGTCGTGCAGCCGATTATCCAGCTTGATCTCGTCGGTCGAATCGCCGGGCTGATTCGCGTCCCGCATGGTCTGGAGGGTCCTTGGGTCGAGCCGGCCGTGTGCAAGCTGCAGCGCCTTAAGTTCAAGGGTCTCCCGGACGGTGAGGTAGTCGATCGTGTCCGCTTCGCGGTAGGGCCGAACCAGCCAGCCACAGCGCGGGACGTGCTCGATCAGGCCCTGCCCCGAGAGCCGGCTAAACACACGGCGGACCACGGTGCGACCGACGTCGAAACGCTCGGCCGTGGCCGCCTCACGCAGGTAGTGTTCGTCGCGGGTCAGGCCCTGCATCACCACGTAGCTGGTGATCTGCTGGTCAAGGTTTGTGGCGGTGAACTGCTCGGCACGCCGGGCAACCTGCTCTTCGCTGGGCAGGGCGCCGGGATTGATCTCCAACCGGCCGTTCTCCTGCTTCCGCAACACCCCCTGATCGACCAAGGACTGGACCGCGGCCCGCACCGGCATCGGGCTGACCGTGAAGTGCTCGGAGATGCCGGCCAGGGTCAACCGAAAGGGCAGCGGCTCTCGTGAAGAGAAGAAAGCGATCAGTTCGTGCTGTATTCGGTCGGAGAGGGTCATTTTTAACGATTGTATTCTAGTGCAGCGTGTCCGGGCCCAGCCTGCCCGCGTGGATCAGGCCGGACGGTTACGATCTGTTGATGTCTGAGTTGACCGAGTCATCTGCAGGTAATGCTGAACCGCTGAGACCCGGCGCGAGCGTCAAGAAGCTGCCGGGCGTCGGCCCGGCCAAGGCCGGGCTATTAGCACGGTTGGAGATCCATACGGTTACGGATCTCCTACGCCACCTGCCGGTGCGTTACGAACCGGAGGCGGCCGAGGGCCTGATCGCAGACCTGCCGGCGGACGGCCAATCCGTCGGGTCCGCCCGTGGCGTCATCGCCGCCTCCCGCTGGGTCGGCGGGCAGTTCGGCAAGAAGGGGCGCTACGAAGCCACGCTCCAGGACGACTCGGGCGGGCTGTTGTTGACATGGTTCAACGCCGCCTACCTGCGTGATCGGATCAGGCCCGGCCAGCCGCTGCGCGTACACGGCAAGGCGAAGCTCTTTAGCGGCTATCCGCAGATGGTCAACCCGAAGTGGGAGCTGATGAGCGAAGACGAGGCCCAGGAGCAGCCGGGCAAGGCCGGCCGTCTACGGCCGGTCTACCCCGCGACCCAGGGCCTGCCTTCATCAGCGATCGAGAAGCTGATCGCAACCGCGATCGAGCGGGTGACGCCCAAGCTCGAAGACCCGTTGCCCGCCGAGTTGCTGGCGGCGCACAACATGCCTGACCTGGCGACCGCTTTTCGCCAGGCCCATCGGCCGACCGAGCCGGAGGATCATCTGGCGGCCCGGCGGCGGCTGGCTTACAACGAATTGCTGCTGCTTCAACTCGGGATCGCGATGAAGCGGGCCTATGTCCATCAGCGGCAGGCCGCCCCGGCAATCCTGGTCAGCGACGCCGTTGATCGACACATCCGGGAGCGCTTCGCGTTTGTCCTGACGCCCAGCCAGGACAAGGTCATCCAAACACTGCGTGACGACTTGTCCCAGTCCCAACCCATGAACCGGCTGGTCCAGGGCGATGTCGGATCGGGCAAGACGGTTGTCGCCCTCTATGCCATGCTTGCCGCGGTCGCCCAGCGCAAGCAGGCGGCCATGATGGCGCCGACCGAGTTGCTCGCCGAGCAGCACCACCGCTCGATCTCCAGCATGTTGAAAGGCTCGTCGATCCGTGTCCGGCTGCTGACCGCGGGGCAGGGGGCGTCGGGCAGTGCGGCACGCAATGCATTGCTTGAAGAAATCGTTTCGGGCGAGGCGGACATCGTGGTGGGGACGCAGGCGCTGGTGACCCAGGCGGTCAGGTTCAAAGAGCTGGCGGTGGCGGTAGTCGACGAACAGCACCGGTTCGGCGTGATGCAGCGGGCCCGGCTGCGTTCGGCCGGCGAGACCGATGAGCAGGGCAGATTGCGCGTGCCCCACCAGTTAGTTATGACCGCAACACCGATCCCGCGGACCCTGTCCCTGACGATCTTTGGCGACCTGGATATCTCGACGATTACCGGCAAACCCCCGGGCCGGGTCCCGATCCAGAGCCGCGTGGTCGGGCCGGAGAAGATTGACGAGGTGTACGCGTACCTCAAGGCCCGTCTCGCGCGTGGGGAGCAGGCCTACGTCGTCGTCCCGGTCATCGACGGGCCTGGGCAGTCCGAGGACTCGGGCGCGATGCTCAAGAACGTGGCCGACACCGCGACCACCCTGAGGCAGAAGCTTGGCCCCCCCTACGAGGTGGTCGAGGTGCACGGGCGATTGCCGCGTGAGGAGCGGGAACGGGTCATGCAGCGCTTCCGTACCGGGCAGGCCCAGTTGCTGGTGGCAACGACGGTGATCGAGGTCGGCGTGGATGTGCCCAACGCCAGCGTCATGATTGTCGAGCACGCCGAACGCTTTGGCTTGTCCCAGCTCCACCAGCTGCGCGGCCGGATCGGGCGGGGCGCTTCGACCCGACGCCCGCTCTGCGTGTTCATCGCCGACCCGACGACCGAGGACGCGGAGGCCCGTATGAAGGCGATCGCCGCGACCAGCGACGGGTTCAAAATCGCCGAGCAGGACCTGGCTATCCGTGGCATGGGCGACTTCTTCGGCACCCGGCAGTCGGGGATGCCGCCGCTGCGGACGGCCGTCATCCCCGACGATATGGACCTCTTGGCCCTCGCCCGACAGGACGCCCAGGCCATGATCGAGCGGGACTGGCGGCTAAGCGCCCCCGAACACGCCGCGCTCCGCAAGGTCCTGTTGCAGAGCTATGGCGAGTCGCTGGGCCTGATTGACGTCGGCTAGCGCGCTATGTGTCAATAGTGGCCGTTGCCGCCTTGCTATCCCTCCCCCTTAGGGAGGGGGCCGGGGGGAGGGTCGGGTGTCCGGAATCGAGTCGAAGCTTGCGAACAGAATGCTTGCGCTGCTTGCCAATTTGCTAACCGTATACCGCGGTTGATCCCACGCCTTACCCCTCCCCTCGCCCCCTCCCTAAGAACGTGTACGAGAAGTGCCTTAGGTGGGGTAGGCTTCCAGCCTGCCGTCACGACGGCGTCGTGAAAAGGCCTGTTTCGAGCGGTGCTCAAACGGCGGGCAAGATGCCCGCCCCACCTTCTCGTACACGTTCTAAGAGGGAGGGGGAGCCAAGGCACGGCCAGAAACGAAGCCAATTGTTCCAATTCAAAAGCGAAGGCGAGGCTCCGTACGAGCGGCGTCCCTCGGGGTTGCGGCCGTCCTGCCGAGCTTGGCATATCGGATGAGACGCATCACAGCGGGGGAACCAGCTGGCCCCGACCGATCAAGAGGCCGTCCTTACCGCGCCAGAGCTGCAGCTTGAACTCGCTGTACTGTTCGAGCAGTTGGATGAAGTCCTGAAACTGCCCCATCGCGCCCGGCGCTTCGAACCCGAGTTGGATGTCTTCGGGCAGTTCGCCCTGCTCGATCAGCGGCAGCCAGGTCCGCAGCAGGCGACCGAGGCTGTCGGGGCGAGCGGTCATCGCCATGATCGGCGCGACCGCCATCGGGTGGCCGGCCCCTTCCTGACGCATCCGGGCGGGAAGGCCACCGGCGTGCGCATCAACAACCTGCTTGAAGAAGGCTTCTTGGGTGCAGACCACGTAGTAGTCGCCGACCTGGCCGTAGACCAGTTGCACCGGCTCGAGCTCCGGCCACTCGGCAAACGGCGCGATAACCTTGCCCACCTCGGCGATCCGAAGCGTCGAACCGCCGTACTCAACGGTCTTGAATGGGATCGGCCCGGCATCGGTCTCTGCGGTGGCCATATTGCCCAGCAGTACCAGGCGGTCCATCATCGCCTGTAAGTCAGCCGCCGCCGAGCTGTCCTTCATCTTCACCGCGAAGCCCGCGACCGGCAGGTCCACGTCCAGCCCGGTCTGTTCACCCCCAGCCGAGCCGAGGAACAACAGGCTCGGGGTGTCGAGCTTGGGCAGGATATCGTCGCGGAATGAAGTCGGCGAGGTGAGTAAGTCAAGCCCGCCCAACAACGGGTTTGTCTGATCAGGGTCGGCCTTGAGGTTGAACGACACCGCCGCGATGGTTTGGATCGGCAGGGGGCCGAAGTCGGCCAGTTCGGTGTCGCCGAGCATGAGCATCATGTCGTCGAAGTCGGGCGAGCGGCCGGCGTAGGTCATGTCCATCAGCTTGCCGCTGCGGATGATGCTCATCGCGTGGCGGTTGTCTTCGCCGTCGAGGAACAGCACGGTCGCGTTGCGGTCGATGTCGAGCATGCCCGTCCAGTAGGCGTAGGCGTCGGTGTCGGCCAGGGTGCCGTCGGCCGGCTTGTTCTCCAGCACCGTCTGCATGTAATCGAGCGATTCCATATCGCAGAACGCGACCCAGTCCTCCAGCATGACGAAGTAGCCGTTGCCGTCCTGAGAGGCCCACATCGGCGCGTCACCGATTGCCCCGGCCCGTTTGAGATCAAACGAGTCGATCAGGTGGTCGCGGTTGTCCTGGCTGACCTTGGTCAGGATGATGCCCGGCCCTTCGTCTTCGCCGGCCGACGCCCCAAGGACGACCACCTCTTCACCGAAATAGGCCTCGAGGAACTCGTCAAAGTCCATGCCCAGCAGGGCCAGGAGGAATCCGAGGTCTGATTCCTCTTCGATCTGCTGACGGACGGCGTCACCGATGGCACCGTCGGCCAGGGCGGCGAACCAGTCGGCGGGTTCTTCGATGTGGATGAAGACCTGCGTGTCGGCCGGGGCCATCCGGGCCGCCGATTGTCCCGCGGCGGGTAGGCCGACCGTCAGGGCGAGGGTGAGCAGCAGCAGGCGTGGTGTGTGTAGGGTCATATGCGATTCCCGAAAGAGGAGCGAGGGATGGCGTTGGGATGATGGTGTACAGTTGGCTTAGCCGCGCTCTGGGTTGGCACGTTGCGGGATAAAGCGGCCGGCATCTTGGACCGGGTTCTCGAAAAGCGAGAGGACTTTTTGTAGCCGGTTAGGCGTCTGCTCCGGGGGCAGGACGGTGACCTGAGGCCGGGTGACCGAGCGTGAGAAGTCGCCGATCAGCTGGCCGACGTTGATATCCTCGGGCCGAGGCCGGGCGTCCGCGTGCTGGTTGTCTTTCAGCGTGCCGGGCAGTTTGGTTGTCGTCGGGGGCGTTTGCTCGGCAAGGTTTGGGCCCGTGTGATCCGGATCTCCTGTCCAGACAAACCAGCCCAGCAGCGCGGCCATGGCGACGGCGGCCGCAGCCGCCAAAGGCTTCCAATCGCCCAGGCGCCGGCCGACGCGGGCCAAGACGAAAACACCGCGCTCACGCTCCAGCCGATCCATGACACCGTCCACAAAGGCGTCGCTATCCGAGAGCAGGTCGGCGTCAGTGTGCTTCAACAAGCCGGCCCATGCCTGCTCGTGTTCGTTGAGCGGGGCGAGCGGGGTGGTTGCATCGTCGCTTTGATTGTTCGTGCTGTCGTTCATGACAAGACCTCCTCGATCCCCGGTTGCAATAGCTGTTTCATCCTCTTGCGGCCGCGGTGCAGGTGGCTCTTGACCGTGCCTATGGGCATTGCCAATCGATGGGCGATCTCTTCGAGGGGCAGGCCCTGTTGGTAGTGCAGGGCGATGGCTATCCGCTGAGGCTCACTGAGTTTTTGCATGGCGTCTGCGACCATGCGTTTGGTCAGGGCTTGTTGTTCGGCCTCGTCCAGGCCCGCATCGGGCTGCGCCGTATCCGATACGACCCGTTCCAACTCAACCCCGGCGGCCGGCCGACGTCGGCGCGTCTTGTTGCCGTGGTTGATTGATAACCGACGGGCGATCGTCAACAGCCAGCCCCGCATGGGGTACTTCGGGTCGTACCGTTCGGCGTATCGGATGGCGCGGAGGAAGGTCTCCTGGGCCAGGTCATCTGTCGCCGAGCGGTCGTAACAAACCACCCGCAAGAACCCACGGACCGCGGCCTGGTGCCGACGGACCAGTTCCGCCGCGGCCGAGCGATCCCCGTTGGCCACGAGGGACGCCAGCATCCCGTCGTCGGCCCCGTCCAGCGGCACCTGGCTGGCATGGATCGCGGTCACGGGTTGGATTACCGGCTTGTCTGGTTTGGGTTGCATCAGCGTTTTGTTTGAGGCGGGCCGGGCTTGGGAGGCCGATCGGTCCGACGCCTGGCCCGGAAGAAGTCCTGCAGCAGCCTCAGGCTCTCCTCCGCCAGCACGCCGCCGACCCACTGCACGCGGTGGTTGAATGCCGGGGTGTCCAGCAACCGGTGAAGGGTCTGGACACAGCCCATCTTTGGGTCGGTGATCCCGAAGACGGCGGCCTGGACCCGGGCGTTGACCATGGCCCCGGCGCACATCGGACAAGGCTCGAGCGTGACCGCGACCCGGCAGCCGTCGAGCCGCCAGGTGCCTAGCTTCTTCGCCGCCTCACGCATCGCGATCAGCTCGGCATGAGCGGTGGGGTCTGCCCAGGTCTCTCGCCGGTTGTGCGCTTTGGCGATCACCGCCTGGTCACGGTAGACCACCGCGCCGACGGGGACTTCACCGATCTCGGCCGCTCGCTCGGCTTGTTGGAGGGCAAGCCGCATCATCGCCGTATCAACCTCGGTGACGGTCGCATCCATCGTCCCAGTCTACGCCTGAGCCGGCTAGGATGCCCGCATGCAGATCGTCGTCGCCCCGGACAGCTTCAAAGACGCTCTGGGCTCAGAGCAAGCCGGCAGGCGCATCATGGCCGGCGTGCACAAGGCCGTGCCCGAGGCTCGCGTTCAACGCTTGGTGATGTCAGACGGAGGCGAGGGATTTGCTCGGGCCTACGCGCAGAACGAGCCCGACGCCATGACGACCCGCGAGCCCACCGTTGATGCATTGGGCCGCCCGACCCTGGCCGAGTGGATCGAGATCGGGCATAGCGCCCATGCGCCAAGCACCGCGGTCATCATGGACCTGGCCGGTGCGTCAGGGATCGAACGGCTCAAGCCGCATGAACGTGACCCTTTCAAGACCTCAACCCTGGGCAGCGGCATGCTGTTGTCCAAAGCGGTGGCCAGCTGCGCCGCTACGCGGTACATCCTGGGGCTGGGGGGCAGCGCGACGGTTGATGCCGGGATCGGGATCGCGATGCATCTGGGCGTCAAGCTGACCGACCGTGATGGGCAGCCGATCAAGCCATACGCTGGAGGCCAAGCCCTGACGCGCATCAGCCGGATCAAGCTGCCCGAGCGCAGCGTCTTTGAAGACGTTGGCGCAAGGCTCGTCCTGGCCTGTGATGTGGATAATCCGCTCACCGGGGCTGCGGGGGCCGCGCATGTCTACGGCCCGCAGAAGGGCGCGACCCCGCCGCAGGTCGAGCAGCTTGACGCGGGCCTGCGGCATATCGCCGGTCTCTGGCGTGATCAGCTGGGGGTTGATGTCGAGCACCTGCCGGGCGCGGGCGCGGCGGGCGGCGTGGCCGGGGGACTGGTGGCAATGCTTGGGGCGGAACTGGTGCCCGGAGCCGAACTGATCCTGGAAACGATCGGCTTTGATGAGCGGATCAGCGGCGCGGACCTGGTCATCACCGGGGAGGGCCGACTCGATCACCAATCGTTGAACGGCAAGGCGGTGATTGCGGTCGCGAGGCGTTGCCAAGCGGCGGGCGTGCCGTGCCATGCGCTCGTCGGCAGCGCTGGCGAGGGGGCCGACCACGCGCTCAGGCACGGCCTGTCCGCCTACCACGTCATCGGCGCGGGCTTGCCGGCCGAGGAATCGATCCGCCGATCGGGCGAGCTGCTTGAACAGGCCGCCGTAAAACTTGCGCAAGACAGGCTGCTGAATTAGTTCTTGGCCGCTATCCTTGGGCGATGCGAGATGCCCTTCCCAAGATCGTCATCGTCGGCCTGCTCGTCCTGATTGTGGGCGTGCCGATCGTGCTCAAGCCCGCGGGCGGCGCTGATGCCAGCCGCGTCGAGGCCGACGAGCAGCACCGCCTGGTCGTCTTCACGCCGCACAACGAGCAGATCCGCCACGAGATCGCCATCGCCTACAACAAGCACCGCCTCTCCAGCGGCCTGGCACCGGTGCAGTTCGATTGGCGCTCCCCCGGCGGCACCGGCGACATCCGCAAATCGATCCTCAGCCAGTACGAAGCTATCGTCAGCCGCGGCGACAGCCTTGACGACGGCATCGGGGCCGACCTGTTCTTCGGTGGCGGCGACTATGACCATGGCAAGGTCGCCTCGGGCGTTGAGGTGGAGCGAGATGGTCAAGAGATCGACCTCCGGATCGTCGATGACCCGGAGATCCCCGCTGAGTTGATGGCCAGCGTCTTCCCCGCCGAGCGGATCGGTGGCGAACGCCTCTATCGGCGATACACCTTTGTCGAGGAGGGGCAGGACAAGACGTACCTCGGCTGGACCGGCGTGACGCTGTCCAGCTTCGGCATCGTGTACAACCGGGATGTTTTGCGATTACTAAAAATCGGTAATTGGGTGGGGGGTTTTGATCCCACCTTGCCTGCCGATGAGCAAGAGAGCGCCCTCCCCGAGTTCATTGTGGTGGCTCCCACGACCTGGGCTGATCTTACGGATGCAAGGTATCTCGGCTGGGTGGCGTTGGCCGACCCAAGCCACTCCGGCTCGATCACCGCGACTTTCAACGCCGTGCTCCGACGCGAGGGCTGGGACGAAGGGTGGCACACGCTCCGCCGGGTCTTTGCCAACGCCCGGTACTTCGCGACCAGCTCGGACAAGATCCCTGTCGATGTCTCTAAAGGCGACGCGGCAGTGGGGATGTGCATCGATTTCTACGGCCGGTACCAGTCGGGGATGATCGGCGGCGACCGCCTCGGCTACGTCGATCCGATCATCGACGGCAAGAGCATGACCGCGACCACGGCCGACCCGGTCACGCTGCTGCGCGGCGCCCCGCACAAGGAACTCGCGCAGCACTTTATCCACTGGCTCTTGTCGATCGAGGCCCAGGGGGTCTGGCAGCGTCGACTCGACTCGACCGCGGCCGGCATGGACCCGCCGGACAAGTACGAGCTCCGCCGCCAGCCGATCCGGCAGGACATCTATACCGATGAGCAGCGGGTGACATGGACCGACCCGGAAATTAATCCGTATCCGACGGCCTTCCCATTCCCCGACGGCACGCCCGATTATTATGGCATCATCGCGGTCACAACCCAGGCCATGGCCATCGACACCCACGACGACCTGATCGCGGCGTGGAAAGCAGTCATTGAGGCAAAAAAAAGCGGCCACCCTAATCTGTCGAAGATGCTGGACCTGTTTGACGCGATGCCCGAGCCTCTGACGCTGACCTGGCCGAGCCAGGAGATCGCGCAGAACTGGGAAGCAATCCAGGCCGACCCGAGCCACCCCGACCATGCTCAAGTTGTTGAGACGCTTAACGCCTGGGGAGATAAGCTCGACAAGATGAGCAAGGACAGCGAGCAGATGGAAATCAACCGCATCCGCTGGCGGAGCTTCTTCCAAGACAACTACCGAGCGATTGTCCGGCTGGGCAAGGAGTGAGGGCCGTGGGATGAGCCACGAGCTATCACCGCGTTGCTATGCGACACCGGTTTCCACCCCATCCTCATCTGGGGTTTCTGATATCTGCTCATCTGCCGATGAGGCTTGGTCCTCGGTGTCCTGTTCGACGGGCTCACCGTCTTCCGGCCGGGCGATGATCGCGGCGCCCTCCTTCGGGGTGATGCCGGCAAGCACCGTCACGCCGCCGGTGACCTTCTGGCCCTCGCGGACGTGGACCTTGGGCTGCAGGTCCGCGGCGATGTAGAGCTCGGTGGTGGAGCCGAGCTTGATCAGCCCGATCCGCTGGCCACGCTGCAGGACCTGCTCGGACTGGACAACGCAGACGATCGTGCGGGCGATCAGGCCCGCGACCTGCCGCACGGCACACATCTTGTACTTGCGGTTGGGGTGGACCAGGACCAGAAGGTTGGATTCGTTGTCCTCGGCCGACTGGGGGTTGAGCGCGTTGAGGTGCTCGCCGGGCTTGTGCGTCACCGACTCCACCGCCGTGTGGTACGGGCTGTAGTTCATGTGGACGTCAAAGACGCTCAGGAAGATGCGGACACACGTGGCCGGTCCCCCGAGCGGCTCGAAGTGTTCGACCTCGTGGATCGAGCTGACCCGACCGTCGGCCGGGGCCACCATGACCCCGCGCTGGGTCGGCGTGCGGCGTTCGGGGTCACGGAAGAAAAGCAACAGCGCGAGGGTCAGCGGGACGATCAAGAGCGCCAGCCACCCTAGATTGATGACGATCACCGCGAGGGTCAGCATGAAGCCGACTGCGGCGATGGTGATGCATTCTTGCTTGGCGTACTTGCTGAGCATACGGGTCCCGGCATGGTATCGGCAGGGCCACGACGCTGCGCCCAAGAATCGCATTGCCGTGGTGAAAGAAAAGCCGCCCCGTCTTGAACCGGGGCGGCTTTGAAGTTGGATGAGTTTGGGTCGGTTACTTGCTGCCCATGGACTTGCCGACCAGGGCGCCGATCCCGCCGAAGATGATACTGATCACCAGCGGGATGATGGCCAGGAGGTACGCGTTGTTCAGCGGGAGCATCTCGTTCTTATCAAGCGGCGGGAACTTCTCGACGATGATCCCGTCGACCCCCGCGAGGTAGGGGATGACGACCAGCAGGCCGATGACCATGGCGACCATCACGCCAAACATCATGCCCGCCCCGAATCCGCTGCCGGCCGGGTCGAATTCCTCGGACTCGTACCGTGGCGTGCTGGTCGGTGCCGAAGCGCTGGTGCCCGTCGTCGCGGCCGGGCCGGAGAGGTTTTCCAGGCCCGAGGGGCCTGACACGCCGGTCTCCATCGAGATCGCGCCGTCGAAGACGCCGGAGGAACCCACGGCCGAGTCCATCGCCACGCTCCCGCCCGCGCCGGTGTCGCCCGAGCCGGGGTAGATCTCGTCGAGCAGTTCGGCACCGAGCGAGGTATCGTCCGACTCGCGGGTCAGGTCCAGCAGGCCCGAGCCCGAGCCGACCGATTCCAAGGCGAGGTCCTCGTCGTCGATGGACGCGGAGGTGACCATGGTCTGGGCCATCGGGTCGACCATATCGACCTCGCCGGCATCGAACACGCTCACGCCGGTGGCTTCGTTGGGGTTTTCTTCCTTGGGTGGGATGGCGGTGTCGGCCTTGATGTCGATCGCGTCGCTGATCCCCGAATCAGCCAGCGGGATCGGGCCGTCGGACATACCGCTGCTGGCTTTGGCATCGATCTGGTCACGCTTGAACATCAGCTTGTCGCCGTCACGGAACTGCTGAAGTTCATTGCGGGCGGCCATGTCTTTGATGGACTGGGCATCGACGCCGAGCTTTTCCGCGGCTTCGTCGAGCGTATAAAACATCTTCGCCATGTCGGGCTCCAAGGGGGGAAATCGCCAGACAGGTCCCGCCCACGCACGCGCGAGGTACCTGTAAGCCCTTCTAGGATAAGCCCTACGGGCCGATCTGACAAGGGTCATTGAACGGTGATTCCGGCTTGAGGCTTTGGAACACGCCCGGCGGGGAATTAGGCAAAGACGGTAGGGGTCTGCGCTGGATTGGGTTATGATCCCGTGTTTGCGATGCCGGACCTTTCCCTGACCCAACTCGTCTGCTCATCCCACGGGGATGGCACGCCGGCCTGCTCTTCGCAGGCGGGCAGCGCGGTCCACGCGGCCGATGAGCCGGACCGGGGGCAGTCCGTCGGCCCCAGCGTCTACCTCGAGACCTTCGGCTGCCAGATGAACGTCCTGGACAGCCAACTCGTCACCAGCCAGCTGCGCGGCTTGGGCTACCGGTTCACCGACGACTGGCGTTCGGCCGACGTCGTGCTCTACAACACCTGCTCGGTGCGTGAACAGGCGGAGAACAAGGTCTGGTCCCGGGTCGGGCTGGTCGGCAAGCACAAGGTGGAGAAGCCCGGCACCGTGCTCGGGGTCATCGGATGCATGGCCGAGCGCGACGGCACGGACATGATCAATCGCTACCCGCAGATCGACCTGCTCTGTGGCCCCGGTGAGTTGGACAAGGTCCCGATGCTCATCGACAACGTGTTTAAGACGAGGTTCGAGCCAGAGGAGTCGGTCGCGAGGGGCTTGGACAACATCGCGCTGCAGGGCAACACCCACCGCCGCAGCTCAACGCTATCGGCGGCCAGCGACAAGCTCGAGCTGGTCGACCTGTCCCGCAGCTTCTCGCCCGTGGACGCCGAGCTGCCCGGCGAGCACACGCCCGGTGCGGGCAGGTCCGCCTACGTCCGCATCACGCGCGGCTGCAACAAGCTCTGCACCTACTGCGTCGTGCCCAACACCCGCGGTGCCGAGGTCCACCGCCACCCCGACCACATCGTCGATGAGGTCAAGAAGCTGGCCGACCACGGCGTGATCGAGGTCACGCTGCTGGGCCAGACCGTCAACCACTACCACTACGACCACAGCGCCGCGCAAAAGATCGATGGCGTCTGGCAGCCACAGGTCGGTACCGTCATCAGCCCGAACAAGGGCACGGGGGGGCCTTCGCCAGAGTTCAACGACTCGACCACAAGCTTTGCCGACCTCTTGTTCCGCATCCACGAAGAAGTCCCGGCGATCCAAAGGCTGCGGTTCGTCACCTCGCTGCCCCGCGACTTCGGAGACGACATCCTGCAGGTCATCGCCGACAGCCCGCGCATCTGCCGGTACCTGCACCTGCCCGTTCAGTCCGGAAGCAATCGCGTCTTGGCCAAAATGAACCGCGGCTACCGCGTCGAGCAGTACATGGAACTGATCGACCGGGCCAAGGCGATGCTCCCCGGGGTCACCCTGGCCACCGATATCATCGTCGGCTTCCCCGGCGAGACAGACGCCGACTACCAGCGGACCCGAGAGCTGCTTCAATTCGCCCGCTACAAGAACAGCTTCATCTTCAAGTACTCGCCCCGACCCGGGACCACGGCCTACGACCGCCTGCCCGACGATGTCCCCGATGTGGTCAAACGCCAACGCAACAACGACCTGCTCGCGCTGCAAAGCGAGATCAGCGCCGAGATCCACGCGGGCTACATCGGCAAGACCGTCAAGGTCTTTGTCGAGGGCGTCAGCCAGAAAACCCGCAAGACCTCGAACGCCGCGGCCAGCAACGTCAGCCTCGGTTGGCAGCCCGATGATGCAGCCACCCAGCTCTCCGGCCGAACCGACGGTGACCTCATCACCTTCTTCGGTGGCGACCCATCGCTGGTCGGGCAGATCATGAAGGTGCAGGTCGAGTCTGCGCTCCCTTTGGCGCTCAAGGGGTCCTTGATCTAGCCATGGCCTGCCACCTCCCTGACACGAACCTCCACCTGGGCACCTGGCCGCCGACGCCGTTGACACGCGTGTCGCTCGAACCCGGCGCGCCTGGCATCTGGGCGAAGCTTGAGTTCATGAATCCTGGTGGTTCGACCAAGGACCGCATCGCCAACCACATCCTGACCAAGGCCTACCGCAGCGGGGCGGTCGAGCCCGGCGGGACCGTCGTCGAATCGTCAAGCGGGTCGACCTCGATCGCGATGGCGATGGTCTGTGCCCAGCTCGGCTTAAAATTTATCGCTGTGATGCCGGCCGGGGTGTCGAACGAGCGGTCGCTGATCATCAAGGCCTACGGCGGGCAGGTCCACCACACCGATCCCGATGCAGCCATGGCGGACTGCATCACCGAGGCCCGCCGGCTGGCGCGCGAGCGTGGCGCCTTCCTGCCCCGGCAGTTCGAGAACCCCGACAACGCCGAGGCCCACCGCTTCGGCACCGCGCGGGAGATTGTCAGGCAGCTGCCGACCCAGCACGTCGATGCGGTCGTCGCCGGGGTTGGCACGGGCGGCACGCTCGTTGGGCTGTACCACGGGATGCGCGACCACGGCTGCCACGCTCGGCCCTTCCATGCCCGGCCGATCTCCGCGCCCGGCGAGCCGGTCGCGCCCGGCTGCTTTGACCACGCCGAGTGCAGTTCCTACTCGGCCCGCATCCCGGGCGTGGTCGACAACCTGTCGTGCCTGTATCAGCCGGGCGAGCTCGAAGGCCTCGAAACGATCGATATCCGCGATGAGATCGCGCTGCGCACGACGCGACGCCTGATCCGGCTGGGCCTGCCCTGTGGGCCCAGCTCGGGGTTGAACTACGAGGCCGCGGTGGTCGCCTACCAACGCCTGCGCGAGCGGGGGATCGAGGAGCCGACGGTGGTCACGGTGCTGTGCGACCGCATGGAACGCTATTTTTCGACCGAGTTGTTTCAGGACCCGGTGTTGGAGGCCGAGGCCTGAATCGCGGTGCCGTTCAAACCGAGGGTAGGCTGCCTTTCGCCATGCCGCGGACAAAGTTGAACGGGCTCATGATCATTTTCTTGACCTCGGCCTTCTGCCCCGTTGCGTAGAGCAGCAGGATCGTCGCGTCGTCGTCGGCCAGGCGGGCCGGGTCACCGACGGACAGCATCCCAGAGAGCTTGGGGACGATCTGGGTCGGGTCCGCGACGTCGATCTCTGAGAGCAGCTCACGGAAGCCCGAGATGCCCAGCTGCTTGCCATCGGGCTTGACCGACTCAATAAAGGCGTCGGTATAGAGCAGCAGCATATCGCCGGGCAGAAGGTCGATCTCGTGTTGCTGATACCCGGTGCTATCGTCGACGCCCAGGGGCAGGTCGGCTTGGTACTCGCCGGGTGCGTCGGGGTTGACGCCGAGCACTTCCCACTCGCCGGTCTGCCGGTGGTACCAGAGCGGGGCGGGGTGGCCGGCGTTGCTGAGTGAGAGTTTGCGCGTGGGGGCATAGAAGGAGAGCGCGAGGGTTGTCGCGAATCGGCCGACCTCGCTGATCCCGCCGAAGCGGCGGTTGAGTTCTTTCATAAACCGCTTCTGGCTGGTGAAGTTCACGTAGCGCTGCATCAGGTCGCGGAGGCCCTGGGCCATCTTGCTGACCACGTCGCCGTGGCCCGAGACGTCGGCGAGCAGGACGCGCGTCACCCGCCCCGAGGCGCAGGACGAGGCGTAGTACACGTCGCCGCCGCTCTTGGCCCCGGCCTGGGGCTGGGCGTAGAGGTAGCCGTCCAGGCCGGTCATCTTCAGCGTGCTCTCGGTCGGCTCGTTGCCGCCCCAGACCTGCAGGCACTGCATGGTGACGGTCGAGTCAAGTTCGGCGGGTGCGGACATGGGGGCCTCGGGACCGTCTGGCGTGTTCAAAGGCGAAGTGACCAAGGGTCTAACGCAAGAGGTCATCCGTTCTATTCCCGGCGCCGCGAACCCGCGCCACCCTCGCGGCGGACCAGCCGGCTGAGTGTACGCCGGCCGCGTTTGCGGAAGGTCTGCTTGGCGGGTGTTGCGCTATGGCTTGGTGCGGGGGAGGCTTGCGGTTGGGATGCCTTCTCAGGTGCTACCGGACCGGCCCCGGACGTTTCGGGACGCCTGGGTGTTTTGGCGTTGTCCACACGCTTGCGGTCGATGATCCGCCCGTTCTGCCAGGTGCCCAGGTAGATGTAGTCTTTGTTGTCGGCGCAGTAGGTCGGCCAGCAGATATCGCAGATGTACTGAGACGCCCCGGATGGGCCGAGCTTGTAGCGTGTTAGTGTGGTGCAGGGGGTAAAGCACTTTGAGCAGTTGCGGGTGCGCACCCGGCTGCGTCGTGGCTTTCGCTTGGCCGGTTCGGGCTGGCCGGTGGCGGGTTCGGTCGAGGCCCGGCCGAGTGGGCGTTTAGCACGATGGACATTTGTGTTGGGCGGTGGGGCTGAGCTCATTGACGCAACAGTATAGATGCCTCAAGCCGAGCGGGGACAGGCATGGCGGGTAGAATCGACATGACCTCGTGGAGTAACGGATATGCTTCTATTTGATGGGCATCTGGATTTGGCGATGAACGCGCTGGATCACGAGCGCGACCAGACCTGGCCCATCGGGCCGATCCGGACCCGCGAGGCCGGTGGCGTCGCCGACGACCGGGGCACGGCAACGGTCAGCCTTGACGAGCTGAGGCAGGGAGGCTGCGGCGTTGTGCTTAGCACATTGATCGCGAGGAGTAAGCCCTGGATTGATGCGGCGCGTGTGATCCATCGGCACGACCTGGACTACCCGTACCCGTCCATGGCCTACGCCTCGGCGATGGGCCAGCTCGCCTACTACCGCCTGCTGCAATCACAGGGACACTTACGTATCCTGACCACGGCAGAACAGCTCAAGCAACATGTCACGCAGTGGGACGCGGATGAAACAACAACGCCGATCGGCATGATCCTCACGATGGAGGGTGCCGACCCGATTGTGGAGCCCGAGCAACTGCATCACTGGCATGATCTGGGCCTGCGCACGCTGATGCTCGCGCACTTCGGCAAGTCGCACTATGCGCAAGGCACCCCCCCCAGCGATCCGCACAACCAACTCGAGGGCGACGGCCCACTCTCAGTCAACGGGCAGAAGCTGTTACCCATCATGCACGAGCTCGGCATGCCCCTGGACCTCACGCATACGTCCGACCAGTCTTTTGCCGAGGCGGCCGACCTGTTCGGGGGCCGGATCTACTCCAGCCATACCGCCTGCCGGGCGCTGCGGGATATCCCGCGTAACCACAGCGACGAACAGCTGAAGCAGATCATCGAGCGGGGAGGCGTGATCGGCCTTCCGCTGTTTAATTTCTTCTTGAAGTCCGGTTATGCCGAAGACTCGCCTAAGGACAGCGTCAGGTTCTCAGATGTCGCCGACCATATCGACCACATCTGCCAGATCGCCGGGGACACCCGGCATGTGGCGATCGGGAGTGATGCCGACGGTGGCTTCGGCCGCGAGCACATGCCGGCCGAGATCGACTCGCACCGCGACCTAAGCAAGCTGGCCGATACCTTGGCAGGGCGTGGATACTCGGCCGACGATACCGCCTTGATCCTCGGCGGGAACTGGGAACGGTTCTTCGCCGAGGTGCTCCCGTAGGTCTTGATCGACGCTCCCGAAGGACTGTGATGCTCCAGCGACTGTTTACCACCCGCCTCCTAAAGCCCGGCGACCTGCCACCTTCGGACCAGGCGATGCGCGTCGTTGGCGTCTGTAACCCCGCGGCCCAGACGTTCGGCGACGGCGTTGCCCTCGTCGCGCGCGTGGTGGAGCAGCCCGTCGAGCAGCGGCCGGGGCAGTTCCCTTCGCCGCGGTATGCGGACGGCTCGCTCGTCACGGATTGGCTCGATGCCGAGGACTGTGATAGTTCCGATCCGCGGCTGTATGTCGGCCGACGGAGCGGGGTCGTGCGCTTGCGCTTCGTTTCCCACCTGCGTGTTTTTCTCAGCGAAGATGGCACGGCAATCGACGAGGCGACGCCGGCAGCGATGCTGATACCTCAAGGCCCCTACGAATCATTCGGCATTGAAGACCCACGCATCACGAAGATCGGCGCGACCTACTACATCACCTACGTCGGCGTCTCGCCCCATGGTGTCTGTACACGGATGATGTCGACCACGGATTTCGTCCAGTTCCATCGCCACGGCACGATCTTCTGTCCCGACAACAAAGATGTCGTGCTGTTTCCCGAGAAAGTTCTGGGCGAGTATGTGGCTTTGCACCGGCCGATGCCTTCGATGCGGTTTTCGCCGCCACAGGTCTGGCTCGCCCGCAGCCCGGACCTGCTGCACTGGGGTAACCACCAGCCGCTCTTGGGCGGAGACGGCGCCGCCGACGCCATCGACCGCGTCGGCGGCGGCACACCGCCGATCCGAACCGACCGCGGTTGGCTCACGCTGTACCACGCTTCAGACAAGAAGCACGGCGAACAGGGCGTGGGGGTCTATACCGCTAGCGCCATGATTCTTGATGAGGATCACCCCGCCAAAATCGTGGCGCGAAGCCGTGGCCCGGTGATGCAGCCCGAGGAGATGTTTGAGCGTCAGGGGTTCGTCGACAACGTGGTCTTCCCAACCGCCATGCTGCGACGCGACGGGATGCTTTTCGTCTACTATGGCGCGGCCGATGAGAACCTGGCCGTTTGCGGCTTCGGGGTTCAGGACTTGCTGGACGCCTGTCTCCCGGTTTGAACGTATCGTTTGCCAACTGTTGATAGGGGGTTCTTGCGATGGTGTTGGCCCGGATCGGTGAACCCAGTGACGAGGCGTGGCTGCTTAATCACACCGAGCAACATAAGCAGAACTGGGTCGCGATGGGTGTGGCGCATCAGCGTTATGTCATCGCACAAATCGATGGACAAGCCGTCGGGTACCTGCGTTTCAGCTTGCTCTGGGGTCACATCCCGTTCATGGAAGAGGTCTGGGTGGAGCCTGATTCTCGCGGCGAGGGAGCGGGTAGGACGATGGTCGGATTTTGGGAAGATTGGATGAAGGCAGATGGCGCGTTGACACTGGTCACCTCGGCCGAGGAACATGCCGCCCTTGCGCAGAAGTGGCACCAAGCGAATGGCTATCGTCCTGCAGGCCGGCTGGGGCTTGGACTCGCCCAGGCCGACGACGAACTGTATTTCATCAAAGACCTCCATTGAGACCTGTTTCTTGTTGCGGTCTCATGAATCGGCCGCGTCCCCTTTCGAGAGCGCCGCCGGTTACCTGTTCAGGACAGCACCAGTGCGGCCATGCAGGCGAGGCTGGCCATGGCAGAGGCGATCGTCCGGGTGGTGTTCCAGTGTGTCCACCGCTTCAGGTAATGCACCCAGAGCTCGGCGGCTTCCTCGCTGGCGGCATCCGCTTGGGCCAGCTTCTCGTTGAGCGGTACGTTGCCCGCGATGGTTACCCCGACACACCCCAAGACATAAAGCAAGGCGCCCGCAAGGTATAGCCACTGCTCCGGCCCGTCAGTCAGGACCAGGCCCAGAACTCCCATGATCAGGCAGACCAGCCCGGTCCCAAACATCGCGAGCATCGCGCCGGGATTGATCACGGTGAGGTTGATCGCCTGCATGGCCCGGATGCCTTGAGGCTTTGGCAGCCTGGCGAGCGCGGGCATCACGAAGTTGGAAAAAGTAAAGAAGATCCCTGCGACCAGGCCGCTGCCCAGACCCGCCACAATCGTGACGACATCAACCGCGTACATCAACCACCTCCCATGTCCCAGTGGCGGCAACCCGGGTCGCGTAGTCGATGAAGCTAGCGGGTTCGCGGCCCAATGCACGCTTTACACCGTCGCCCAGCCATTCGTTGCGGCCGTCCATCACTTCACGCATGAGGTCCGTCAGGAACTGTGCGAACGCCGGACCCATGTGCTTGGTCAGCTCGGCCTGGTGCTCCTCAAAACTGATGGGTCGATAGCGGACTTGGTGCCCCGTAGCATCGGAGAGGGTCTGGGCGACCTGGTTCATGCTCAACAGTTCCGGACCGGTGAGTTCGTACAGCTCGCCATGGTGCCGGTCGTCGGTCAGCGCGGCAAAGGCGACGTCCGCGATATCGTCGCAGTCAACGAAAGGCTCGACTGAATCGCCAATCGGCAGGGCAACGACGCCTTCGAGAACGCTGCTGAGGAAGTGGCCCTCATCAAAGTTCTGGTTGAACCAGCCCGCACGCAACAGGGTATAGGCAAAGCCACTGTCCGCGACGATCTGTTCGCAGATCTGGGCATTCGCTTCGCCTCGGCCCGAGAGCAGGACCACTTTCTCCACACCCGAGCTCCTGCACGCCTCCATCAACTGCGTGATTTGCCCCGGAGCTTCAGCCACGGCCAGGTCTGGGTAGTAGGCGATATAGACAGCATGTACGCCTTCCAGCGCGGCGGCCCAGCCCGAAGGGTCGCCCCAATCAAAGGGGGGTTGAGCCGAGCGGGAACCCAGCCGAACAGGATGCCCCGCGGCTTTGAGGCGTTCGGTAACACGTCGGCCGGTTTTCCCGGAAGAGCCGATGACGAGGGTGATGGGGAGGGTCTTTTGCATGGAGCTGTCCTTTCGTAAGCGAGAGCGTTTAGTGATCCGCGTTGAAACAACGATGACCATTAAACTCAGTCTTGGAATAAAAACTATGGCATAAAGTCTAGAAAAATATGCAGTTCGTCCATAACATATTGCATTAATGAATATTTTTGACATAATGATTGCATGGATAGTCCAACCCCCTCCCCCTTCGCTGAATCCGGCGACCCGCTTGCTCAGACCCTGCATCTGCTGCGGTTGACCGGCAGCTTCTACTGCCGGGGTGAATATTCGGCCCCCTGGGGTGTGGATCTCCCCCCGTTCCCGGGTTCGATGATTTTTCACATCGTGACGGCCGGGTCATGTGTGATCGAGCGGGAGGGTGGCGAGCCGGTGTCACTTAGCCAGGGCGGGATGGCCCTGGTTCCACACGGTGAGGGGCACATCCTCCGGGGAACCCAGCCGTCGCCAGCCACCCCGCTATTTGATATCCCCGTGCAGCGATACAGCGAGCGCTATGAAGTGATGCGCCACGGAGGCGGTGGCGAGTCGGCGCGTATGCTCTGCGTGCTGGTCCAGTTGGAAGACGTCGCGGCCGATCACTTGCTGCCACTGCTCCCGCCGGTGATGACGCTAGACGCTTGGGCGGACGACGCGGACGGTTGGCTACACAGCACGTTGCGTTTCATGGTGCGTGAGGTTCAGGCGATGCGTCCGGGCAGCGAGGCGGTGGTGACCCGGTTGTCAGACATCTTGGTGATCCAGATGATCCGCCGATGGATCGAGCAGGGCGGGGGCGAATCACAAGGCTGGCTGGTGGCGCTGCGCGATCCGCTGATCGGCAAGGCGATGAGTGCCGTGCACGGCCGGCCGCAGGACCCATGGAATGTCGAATCGATGGCAGAAGTGGCGTGCATGTCGCGTTCGGGCTTTGCCGCTCGCTTCACCGAACTGGTCGGAGAGCCAGCGATGCGCTACGTCACGCGTTGGCGCATGCAGGTTGCGCGCCATCGTCTGCGTGACACCCCCGACCCGGTCGGAAAGATCGCGATCGACGTGGGCTACGAGTCCGAGGCCTCGTTCTGCCGAGCATACAAGCGGCAGTTTGGTGAACCGCCGGGCACGGTGCGTAAAAAACCTTTACACGGCCTATAGCGAGCGGCGCAAGGTGTCGGGTGATATGTCGCCATCATCGCGAGAACGTTTAGACGTGCGCCAGCTTGTTTAGCCCGTTGTACGCGGCGATCTTGTACGCCTCGGCCAGCGTCGGGAAGTTAAAGACGTTGTTGATGAAGAACTCCGCCTTGCCGCCCATCGCCATGCAGGTCTGCCCGATGTGGATCAGCTCGGTCGCGCCGGTGCCGATCGCGTGGACGCCGAGGATCTCGTGGGTCTCCTGGTGGATGAGCAGCTTGAGCATGCCCTGGTCGTCACCGATGATCTGCCCGCGGGCGATCTCGCGGTAGTGGGCGATGCCTGCTTCGTAGGGGATGCCCTCGTCGGTGAGCTGCTTCTCGGTCTTGCCGACCATGGAGATCTCCGGCACCGCGTAGATGCCGTAGGGGAACAGGTCCTGGTTCCAGCCTTCGACCTCAACGCCGAATGCGTGGCAGATCGCGCGGCGGCCCTGCTCGAACGAGGTAGATGCCAAGGCGGGGAAGCCGATGACATCACCGGCCGCGTAGACATGCTCAACCGCACGCGGGTTCTCGGGGTCTTCCATGTTCATGCATTGGTAGTGCTCGTTGACCTTGAGCCGTTCGCGGTCGTCATAGGTGATCCCTACGTTCTCGAGCGCGAGCTTGCCACAGACCCCCTGTCGGCCCACCGCGTAGAGCAGCGCCTCGGCTCGGATGTGTTTGCCCGACTCAAGGACCGCCTCGACCAACGAGCCGTTGACCGTTCGGCCTGGCTCGCCCGCTTGAGCTTTGGGCGCATGGATCGCGGTGACCTTCTCGCCCAGACGAAGCGTGATCCCCTCCTGGCGCATGTGGTACTGGAAGGCGCCCTGGAGCTCATCGTCGATAAAGCCAAGCACCTGGCTGCGCCCCTCGATCAGGGTGACACGCACACCGATGGTCGCCATGATGCAGGCGTACTCCACGCCGATGACCCCGCCGCCGACCACGATCATGGTTTTGGGCAGCTTCTTGAGGTTCAGCAGAGAGTCCGAGCTGAGAACGTCTGTCTCATTGAACGGCACATGGGCGGGCAGTGCCGGACGCGTGCCCACCGCGACGAGGAACTTGTCGGCGGTGAGCATCTCGTTGTCGTCTTCACGCTGCACCTGGATCAGGTTCGGCCCCTCGAAGTGCGCCGTACCCCAGATCAAGTCAACACTATTGCGGTCAAACTGGTCGCGGATGACCTCCCACTCGTGACGCACCACGCGGTCTGAGACCGAGACCAGGTCGGCGATGGTGATGTCTTTTTTGACCCGGTAGCTGCGCCCGTACCACCCGCGACGCGAAGCGCCGGTGAGGTGCAGCGCCGCTTCGCGCAGGGCCTTGGACGGGATCGTACCCGTGTTGACCTGCGCGCCGCCAACGACCTTGGACTTCTCGATGATGGCGACGGATTTACCGAGCTTGGCCGCTTGGATGGCGGCCTTCTGGCCCGCCGGCCCGGTGCCGATGATGATGCAGTCGTAGTGTTTCATAGTGGATCAAATTTCATTGCAGTGACAGGTCGTGCTATCGCTACTATCGGTACAGGCCCCACGCAATTTAACCGGTCCGCGCCCACGACGGGCCCGAAGCGCGTGACGCGAGGCGTGATGACGGGCTTTTAATCGTTATCGGCCGCGACCTGGGGGAAGCGGACACGCAGCCATTGGGCCTGGGCGTGGGCCTGCAGTTCAGTCAGTCCCAGTGAGGCGGGCAACAGGACGGTGTCGCCCCGGCCAAAAGCCTGAGGTGGCTCATCCGGCCGGCTGATTGATAAAGAGCCACCCAGGACCATGGCCAGTTCGGGCTGGCTGATGTCGTAGCAGAACGTCGAATCAGCGTCCGCCCATATACGCTCGATCTGGAAGAACTCGCACCGGACCAGTTGCTCGACCTTGGTCTCGCCCTGACGCGTCACGACGCGGTGTTCAAACTCGGCCGTCCCCGCCGGGCCGAAGTGGATACACGCCAGCGCGGCTTCGACATGTAGTTCGCGGCCGGTCCGGCCCCAGTCGTACACCCGGAAGGTGGTGTCGCTGGGTGTCTGCACCTCCGCCACCAGAATCCCACCGCCCAGCGCGTGGCAGGTCCCGCTGGGCAGGTAGTGGCAGTCCCCGGGCCGCACCGGCACGCTGATCATCAGCGGGACGACCGCCTCGTCGGTGTTCTGCTCGAGCGCGGCGCGGAACTGTTCGGCGGTCACGCCCGGCTGGACACCCTTGTAGATCACCGCGCCGGGCTCGCAGTCTACGATGTACCAGGCCTCGCTCTTGAGAAACGCGTCTGGGTTTGCCGCGGCGTAGGCGGGCGAGGGGTGGACCTGCACGGACAGGTTCTGGCTCGCGTCGAGGTACTTCAGCAGCAGCGGGAAGCCGCCCTCGGGTGAGAGCGGAAGGTCACCGATCAACGCGCTGCCGTAGTCGGTGATCAGTTGGTTGATGGATCGGCCTGCCAAAGGCCCATTGCGGACGACCGAATGCTCGGCGCTGCCGCCGCCACCCGACGCGCTGGTCGTAGCTAGATCGACCAATTCCCACGACTCACCGATACCGACATTGGAATCACCGGGCAGTGTGCGGCCGATCGATTCAAGCTTTCGGCCGCCCCATACCTTGTCCTTATAGATCGGGTTGAACGCCAGCGGGTAGAGCGGTGGTTGTCTCATGGCCTGATCTCATGGCGAATTGCATGTGATACACCTGACTGCCCAGCTTAACAGCTAAGGAAAACCCTTGTTTTTGAATTTCGTTCCGCTAATAATGAGTAAAGAGTATTGATCCATGGGGCAGAAATGGAGACGCCATGATCCGCTTGATACCGGCCTTGTTTGTGCTGCTGTCGATGACCCTGATTGCCTTGCCCCAGTCGGCTGATGAAACTTATCGGCCCCGAGCCCTGATCCAAGGCTCGATCGAGCGGCAGACGGTCTTGTATCCTGATGCCGACGGTCGCCAGCCGTTGACTTCGGATCGGCTGAGTACCGCGAGCACGCGCCTGATCGACGCTCGGCGGGGGCTGAGGCCGTATGATCGCGCTGGCTGCTACCCGGCCTACCGTACCGCCTATCGGGACAGGTTCGGCATCATCCGGGCCGATCCCTACACCCGTTTGTTCCGCAAGCCCGCGACCGGTGTGACAACCACCGCCAATGCCACTTCGGCCCGGCCTAGGGCCTTCACCCAGCCCGCTGAATCACCAGAGGCTGAACAACTGATCTATCATCCGCCGATGCGGGTCGTCATCATTGACCAGCGGCGGGGCGCGGCTGAAGCGGCCGATACCGAACACCTGGAACAGAACCCGCCCGCCCAAGCGGTGATCCGTGTACACCGCGACAAGCCGTCGCCGGTCACCGAGCCGGGGACCGCCGTCCTGACCCGTTCGGATGGCACGGTGATCGAGATCCGATAGAGCGAGCTTTAACGCGCAGCGTTTCGTGAGGGTGGACCGGTGCCGCGTTGACCTATAATCCCCTCATGATCCAGCGAAGACCCACGCGACAAGTCGTCGTCGGAGATGACCGCGTTGGCCGCGTGCTCGTCGGCGGCGGCAAGAACGGCACCTCGCCCGCACCGGTGTCGGTCCAGACGATGACGGCCGGCTATACCCATGAGGTGGGCACCTGCGTCGCGGACATTAACAAACTCGCCGCCGCCGGGGCCGACATTGTCCGCGTGGCTGTGCCCGGCAAGAACGACACCGAGGCGCTCAAAGACATCCTCCCGCAGGTCGGCGTGCCGATCGTCGCGGACGTGCATTTCCATTTCGGCCGGGCGCTCGAGGCCGTCGAGGCCGGCGTCCACAAGATCCGCCTGAACCCGGGCAACATCAGCGACCGCAAGCAGGTCGAAGAGGTCATCGCGGCCTGCAAAGATAAGGGCCTGCCGATCCGCATCGGCGTCAATGAGGGCTCGATCGTTGAACGCCGGGACAAGCAGAAACGCCTCAAGGAACTGGGCGGGGTCTTTTCGGATCACCGCCACGGCCACTTCCTGGCCATCATGCTGACCAAGCTCGAAGAATACCTCGACATCTTCTACAACAACGATTTCTACGACATCACCATCAGCGCCAAGTCACCGGACCCGACGCTGG
Source organism: Planctomycetota bacterium (assembly GCA_038749735.1). Taxonomy (GTDB): domain Bacteria; phylum Planctomycetota; class Phycisphaerae; order Phycisphaerales; family Phycisphaeraceae; genus JAHQVV01. The sequence continues at coordinate 40,057 of JBCDHS010000008.1, read as the reverse complement.
TCATCGACGCGTACACCGAGATCAGCAAGCGCTTCGACCACCCGCTTCATCTCGGGGTGACCCACGCCGGGCCTAAAGAGACCGGTACCATCCGTAGCGCCGTGCCGCTGGGTCATCTCCTGGCTTCGGGGATCGGCGACACGATCCGCATCAGCTACGCCAACGACCCGGTCTATGAAGTCGAAGATGGCTTGGAACTGCTCTACTGCCTAGGGCTGCGAGAGCGCGTCGGCGTCGACCTGATCGGCTGCCCGACCTGTGGTCGCATCCAGGTCGACTTATTCACGCTGATCCAGGAGGTGCGGGAAAAACTTAAAACCCTCACCCTGCCGATCAAGGTCGCGGTCATGGGCTGCATCGTCAACGGCCCGGGCGAGGCGGAGGGCGCGGACGTCGCGATCTTCGCCGGCAACCAGCGTGGCATCATCTACGTCCAGGGCCAGAAGGTCGCCAACGTCCCCGAGGCCGAGATCCTCGACCGCCTGATGCAGGAGTGCCAGGGCTTCGAGAAAAAGGTCATGGCCGGCGAAGCCAAACTCGGCGAGAAGGTCGTCGAGATCGCTCCGCCCGACCCGATCGGCGAACTCGGCAGCGGCTTCGACAAGATCGCAGACGGAAAGGTCAACGCGATACCGGGTAAGACGGACTTGACGATTCGCCAATCCGGCTGAAAGCTTCGCCTTTGGAAAGAACGCGAAATGGGTACGACACGCAGAGAGTTCATTGCTGGCTCGGTCGTGAGTACCCGGCTTTGCCGCTGCGACAGCGCCTGATCAGATTCAAGCGAATGGACATGAGTCGAAGCAAATCGCCCTCAATCAGGGCGCGACCATCCTCCTGCAAGGCGACTCGATCACCGACGCAGGCCGGAACCGGCAGAGGCAGGGACAGGCCAATGACTTCGCCATGCTGGGTAGCGGCTACGCCAAACTCACCGCCTACTACCCGCTACACGTCGATTGATTCCGCGCTATGCTTGGGATGCAAATTATTCGCCCGGGCCCAGTGACTTGATCCGGATAGTGCGGAACTCGACCGGGTCGTTGTGGCCGCAGAACCCGAAGTGGCCCTCGGTGCGCGAGGCGCCGGGGTGGTCTCTGCCGTCAATCCGCTTGTTCAAGGCCTCGGTCAGGTTGGTGTCGAGGATGGTAAAGCCGTTGAGGACGACCTGGACCTGATCGCCCTGCACGCGTACTTCTTGAAAGTTCCACTGCCCAACGGGGCGGAGGTAGCCGCGCGCGGCGGGGGCAAGGCCGTAGGCGCTGCCGTGGTACTGGTACTCGGCAAGTTCGGCGAATTTTTCCGCGGTATCGTCAAGGACCTGCAATTCGATCCCCGCGTAGGCCGCATCAACATCTGGGCCTGGTGTTCGAATGGCTAACCCGTTGTTGCCCCCGGGCGGGAGCTTAAACTCAAGGCGGACTATGAAATCCCCGTACATGTCTTTGGTCAGAAGATTCCCGCCGTGGCCGGCCTTGCAGCGAACGGCTCCGTTGACGACCTCGTAGTTCTCGGTCGCCCCGATCCAGCCGGTCAGGTCTTCGCCGTTGAAAAGCGATTCAAAGCCGTCCTCGCCGCCGCGGGCATCGGCAAGGAGTTGGTCCGCCTCTGGGTCCGGGATCTCACGAATAAACACGTTGCGGAAGCGGGTCTCGCTGCCGTGGGTTTGGAGGTGGATGGTCCCGGCCTTGAAAACAGGTAGGCTGCGTTCGAAGAAGTTCTCCATAACGACGTTTTCCACGACGGTCATGCCGTTAAGCTTGACCGTGACGTACTGGCCGACCATTTGGATGTACATCCGGTTCCACTCGCCGATGGGTCTGTCCGCAACTTCAGTTGGGAACCGGGCGTGGGTTTTATTGTTCCAAAGACCGCCTGAGCCTTTGTCCGAGCCGTGTCGGTGGGCTTGGACATTGGATGGGTCCCAGATCTGAACCTGAGGCGTATCGCGGAGGTAGACCCCGCTGTCGCCATTGGCTTTGAGCATATAATCAACCCAAAGCTCGAAGTTGCCGTAGCCGCGTGTCGTCACCAGGTGCGGCCCTTGTCCGTCGCTGATCAATGCGCCGCCCTCCACACGCCAGTGTTCCCCAATGGCTTCCTGTAGTTTCGCCCCGTGGGCCTCACGCTCATCCGCGGGCATGGCCGCGATCTGCCGGGGGTCCCGCGTGGTCCCGCCGGTCCAGCCATCGAGGTTCTCGCCGTTAAACAGTGAGGCAAACCCCTCGGGTGGCTGGTTGTTTTCCTGGGCAGTTGCCGTGGTCATCAAGACGACTGCGAACAGCGCAGCCATGCCGGGGATGGGTCGGGGAAAAGAGCGTTTCATGCGTGGCTCGCAAACTGGAGGTTAGTGTTTCGGATGCCTAATCTTTATGATTCGCTTTGGTTCTGGAGGCCGATCAGCGGGCGTCGTCGCGGGGCGTATTCTCCTGGGATCATGGCGGTGGCGAAGAAAAGAAGGGGGGTGTTGCGGGCAAGCGGGGGTAGATGCATCGACTTATCCTTTCAGTGACTTTTCGTTGCAGAGCATGACGCCCCAGCGGCCGAGATTTTACTGGACCAATGGCGGGAGTCTGTGAGACCGTGCTACAGGCAGCCTTGGCGGCGAGATCCGCCGAGCCATACCAACCCGCATCATCACCCCGCCCGTCATTGGGTTAGACTCTTTGACCCCGAGAGGGCGTGGCACGCGTCACGTCACCAAAGACCGTGAAAGGATGATCCGGCATGGCGGTGAAAGTTGGTGTTGTGGGCCTGGGGATGATGGGGATCACCCACCTGGATGCATATGCCCAGCGGGGCGATGTCGAGGTGGTGGCCTTGGCCGACCGCGACCCGAGCCGTTTGGCCGGCAAGGAAAAAGCCAAGGGGAATATCGAGGGCCAGGCACGCGGCGGGCTCGACCTGCCGTCCGCAAAGCGGTACACCGACGCGGCGGAGTTGATCCAGGACCCAGACGTGGAGGCGGTCGATATCTGCTTGCCCACGCCCGCGCACCTGCCGTTTGGGATGATGGCCCTCGAGGCGGGCAAGCACCTGCTGCTCGAGAAACCGATCGCCCGGACCTCGTCCGACGCGATGAAGCTGGTCCAGGCGGCCACGGCCAGCGGCAAGATCGTCATGCCCGCGATGTGTATGCGGTTCTGGCCCGGTTGGACCTGGCTGAAGAAAGCCTGTGACCAGCAAACCTACGGCAAGGTGCTCGGAGCCACCTTCCGTCGTGTCGCCTCGCACCCCAAAGCTGCTTTTTATGCCAGCGGGCAAGCCAGCGGCGGGGCGGCGTTGGACCTGCATATCCACGACACCGACTTCATCCAGTTCCTCTTCGGCCAGCCCAAGGGTGTGCAGAGTGTCGGGTATTCCCGGCCAACGGATGCGGTGGACCATATCGTGACGCGCTATGAGTACGACGACATCCCCCTGGTGGTGGCCGAGGGGTCCTGGGCCATGGCGGACGGGTTTTCGTTCAGCATGGCGTTCACGGTCAATTTCGAGCACGCGACCGCTGAGTTCGGCGCCGGCGAGAAGCCTTTGACGCTGTATCGCGACGGCAAAGCCGAGCCGGTTGAGATCGAGCCGGGCATGGGGTACGACTATGAGATCGGCTACTTCATTGAGTGCGTCAAGTCCGGGCGCCAGCCGGAAACGGTGACGATGCTGGACGCCGCCAACGCGGTACGTATCGTCGAGGCCGAGGTCGAAAGTGTGAACACCGGCCGGCCGGTCTCGCTCTGATGTATGCCGTCCTGTTTCTTTAACCCAAAGAAGAGATCCATGCCCCTGTCCAAAGACCAACTCGCTTTCTGCTCCTGGTCGGTGCAGCCCAACTGCCCCAAGTGCCTGATCAATGCTTGTCACGAGATCGGGCTCAAGCGCCTGCAGCTTCACCTAGACCCGATCCACCTTGATCCTGAGAGGTGGGGCGGCACGAAGCAGTTGCTCGCCGACGAGGGCATCGAGATCGTCTCGGGTATGTTCACCCCGCTGGGCGAGGACTACACCACGCCCCAGACGATCAAGCAGACCGGCGGGCTGCTGCCCGACGCGACCTGGGAGGCCAACCTCGCCAACTTCCGCAAGTGCTGCGAGATCGCCGGGGACATGGAGCTCGAGCAGGTCACCTTCCACGTCGGCTTTATCGACCCGGAGGCCGAGGGGAAGATGGTCGAGCGTTTGGGCACCTTTGCCGACGTGCTCTGGGATGCCGCCCGGGCCGATCTGCTGCTGGAGACCGGCCAGGAGACCGCCGACTCGCTCAATGCCTTCCTAGATCACGTCGAGCGTGAAAGCGTCGGGGTTAATTTCGACCCGGCCAACATGCTGCTCTACGGCATGGGAGACCCGATCGAATCGCTGGATAAGCTGCTGCCCCACGTCAGGCAGGTCCACCTCAAGGACGCGACGCCCCAGCCCGAGCCCGGCGTGTGGGGCACGGAGATGGCCGGCGGCGAGGGGGCGGTCGACTGGCCCGCGTTCTTCGGCCTGCTTAGCGGTGCTGGGTTCGAGGGCGACTTGGTGATCGAGCGCGAGGCGGGGGACGACCGGATCGGCGATATCCGTAAGGCGGCGGCCAACCTGCCGAGCCACTTTTAATACGACCGCTCCAACACCGTCTATCCTGAAGACATGGCTAAATGCACCGTATCTCTCTAGGAGGCTTACCGATGCGCTATATCCTGCCGCTGCTGCTTTGCGCGATTTTGTGTTTTGGCATTTCCCATCCCAGCCTGGCCCAGCCCACCGACAAGCTCAATGTCCTGCTGATCATCTCCGACGACCAGCACTTCGGCGACTACGGGTTTATGGGCCACCCCGTGATTGATACGCCGCGCATCGATCGGCTGGCCTCCGAGTCTCTGGTCTTCCGGCGCGGCTACGTCTCGACCAGCCTCTGCTGTCCGTCGCTGGCCAGCATGATCACCGGCCAGTACCCGCGGACCAACGGCGTCACCGGCAACCTCATCAACCCGCTCCGCGAGCAGCAGGCGGTCTATGTCGATCTCATGCTCAAGGCCCCGACGATCCCACGCATCCTCGGCGAGCACGGCTACCTGTCGTTGCAGACCGGCAAGTGGTGGCACGGGAACTGGGCCAACGGCGGGTTTACCCACGGCATGAGCCATGGTGACGTCGCCCGCGGCGGACGACACGGCGATGAGGGCCTGGTCATCGGCCGCGAGGGCATGGACCCGATCCCCGGCTTTATCGATCAGGCCAAAGCCGAGGACAAGCCCTTCTTCATCTGGTACGCCCCGTTCCTGCCCCACACCCCGCACACGCCGCCGCAACGGCTGTTCGACAAGTACAAGGCCCGGGTCGATTCCCCCCACATCGCCCGCTACTGGGCGATGTGCGAGTGGTTCGACGAGTCCTGCGGTGAGCTGCTGGACCTGCTGGAGCAAAAGGGTGTCGCCGACAACACGATCGTGCTCTACATCTGTGACAATGGCTGGATCAATCAGCCCGACCGCCAACGCTACGCCCCGCGGTCCAAGCGGTCGCCATACGACGGCGGGCTGCGTACGCCGATCATGATCAAATGGCCCGGACACGTCGAGCCGGGCGAGGCGGAAGGTATCGCCGCGAATATCGACCTGCTTCCCACGATACTTGATGCCTGCGGGATCGACATCCCGGACAACATCGATGGCATCAGCCTGCTGAAGATTCAGGACCGCTCGTCTTTCACCGGCGGGGTCTACTCACACGATGCCGTCGATATCCTTGACCCCGCGGCCAACCTGCTTTACCGCTGGCGTCTCGATGGGCCTTGGAAGCTGATCGAGCCGAATGCCGCCCGCCTGCCCGACGAGCAGCCGCAGCTCTTCAACATCCTCGAAGACCCGGCCGAGCAGAACGACCTGGCTCAAGAGCACCCCGACATCGTCGCGAAGCTGAAGCAACAGATCAACGCGTCTTGGTAGCCGATTCCTAAACCTCACGAGCAAGAAAGGAGCGACCCCGCAGGGTGGCGGGGTCGCTTTGCATAGACGTTAAGAATGTTCGAGAGGGCTTACTTGAAAGCGCCGGGGTCTTCAACGACCGGGCGATCTTCGACCACGCCGGGCCGGGGCGCGGTGGTACGTCCGGTGGTGGTCTCGTCGCCATCACCTTCGGGCGCCGGTGCGGGACCAACCCCGCCGGGGTTAGCGGCCTTGACGATGAAGATCTCCACCCGGCGGTTGGCCTGGTTGCCTCGGCGGGCATCGTTCTGGGCGATCGGCTGGGTCGCGCCGCGTCCGCCGGACATGATCCGTGAGGCGGACACCCCGCTACCCGTCAGCACACGGGCCACCGCGTCGCCACGGTTGCTGGAGAGTCCGCGGTTGTCGATGTGTTGCTGCCGACCCGCCGCCGAGGTCACGGGTACCGAGTCGGTGTGGCCGACGACCATGATGTCGAACGGCTTGGCATCGGCGCTGTTGAGCACGCCGGCCAGCCGGGTCAGGGCGGCCTTGGCGTTGTCGTTGACCGTTGCCGAGCCCAGCGAGAAGGTCAGGTCGCTACGCAGGCGGATCATGCCCCGCTGCTCATCAAAGACCATCAGGTCGGGGTTCGCCGCCGCGAGGTCGCCCAACGCATCGCGCAGCTCCTGCGGCAGCGGCCCATCAACGATCGTGATCTGGCCCTGCTGGCTGATCGCCTCGGCAAGCTGCTGCTCCAGCGACGCGAGCTGGGTCTGGAGGGTCGCGACCTGTGTCCGAAGGCGGGAGTTTTCGCTCATGACATCCTCGCCCGCCGCCTCGCGTGCCCGCATCGCGGCGAGGTCACGATCGCGCTGAGCGAGGGCGACTTTCAGGCCCTCGATCTGGTCCTGCAGGTCGATGATCTGCTCCTGGAGCGAGCGGTTGATCGTGCGGAGGTTGTCCTGGCTTTCCTGGGACACACAGCCGGTGAACAGGCCGGTCGAGGCGGTCAGCAGCAGGGCGGTGGTCCAGAGGCGGGTACGGGTCATCGGGCAAGTCCTTTGGTATGCGGTTCCCTGTTCGAGTAACCAATTAGTGTAGCGTTGGGCGGTAGGCTGTGGAAATCCTTGGCGGGCATTGGCTTAAGAACGGCCGCCGCACGGGAAGGCTGCACCCACCCCCAATCCCGGCTTATGCTGTATCGGAAGACCGGCCCGATCGCCATGAAACAACGTCCACTCAAGGTTATCCACGCCGCCGCCATCCGCGACGCCACCGGGATCAACGCCCGCCCGGGGGCGGTGTTGGTCGAGGATGGGCAGGTGATCGCGGCCGGGGAACCCGAGTCGCTGCCGCGGGAACTGGTCGAGCGGGCGGAGGGGATGGATCGCAAGGAGCATCTGCTGCTGCCGGGGTTCGTCAATGCGCACACGCATCTCGAACTGACTCCGATTGGGCCACAACCCTACGACACCGAGGCCGGCTTTATGGGGTGGGTCTCGGGGCTGCGTGGGCTGATCGCAGACGCGATCTACAAAAGTGGTAAGACGGCCCCGGACTGGTATGCCTCGGGGATACAGGGGAGTTGCATCTGGGGTTTTCTCGATGCCGGTGTCGTTGCCGCGGGTGATATCTGCCAGTCGCATCAACGGCCGCTGTTACCTGAAGGTGAACGGTTTGGAGGCCAGTCCTATATCGAGTTGTTTGGTCTAGGCCCACCTTTTGACGAAGCCGCGATGAAAAAGGTCGAGACCGCTCGGATGGGGCTCCAACCCCATGCCCCCTATTCGGCCGGCCGCCGTATCTATGACGCCGCGGCACGGTCGAGTCGGCCGGTCTCAACGCACCTGGCGGAGACGCAGGAGGAAACGCAGTTCGTCAAAGGGGCAAGCGGGCCGATGCGAGACTACCTCGAGGGGATCGGCAGGTGGGACCCATCCTTCGAGGCGAACTACAGCGCTGGCTTATCGCCGGTCGAGTGGATGAAGCCCCACCTCGAATCTGCCGCCGAAGCAGGCGGCTGGCTGGTTGCTCACTGCAACTACGTCAGCGATCCAGACATCTCGATCCTTGCGGACACAAATACCTCGGTCGCATATTGCCCAATCGCCAGCGAGTACTTCGGCCACGAGAATCACCGCTACCGCGACATGATTGCGGCAGGGGTCAATGTATGCCTTGGTACAGACTCGATTCTTTGTCAGCCGCCTGATGAGCCCCAGCCGCTTGGCCTGCTTGCTCCGATCCGCCGCCTCTTTCAGCGCGATCATGTCGATGCTGCCAAGCTATTGGCCTTGGCCACAATCAATGGTGCGAAGGCGCTGCGTCTGGAGCCTGAAAGTGCAACGCTGCAGCCGGGGGCCGATGCGCGTTTTGTTTGCATCCGCATTGACCCGTCAAGCCTGATCGACCCTTTGGCCCAGGCGATGGGCGGCACCAGCCCGGCCGAGCCGCTATGGTTGTCGCGTTCCAATAACCGCGTTGTTTGGGGAAATAGATCATGAATCAAAAATCTAAAATCGGCTACATCGGCCTGGGCATCATGGGCCGGCCGATGGCGATGAACCTGATCAAGGCCGGCTACGCGATGACGGTCTGGAACCGCACCGCAAGCAAGGCGGACTCTTTGCGGGAGGCGGGGGCCGCGGTCGTGGATAGTCCGGCGGATGTCGCGGCCAGCGGGGCAGAGGTTATTTTTCTCAACGTGACCGATACGCCGGATGTTGAGGCCGTGCTCTTCGGCGATCTCGGCGTTGCCTCGCGGGCCAGGCCGGGCACCCTCGTCGTGGACCATTCGACGATCTCTCCCGATGCCACCCGCGCGTTTGCCGCCCGGCTAGCCGGACAGGATATCTCCCTCGTGGACGCCCCGGTCTCCGGCGGTGACATCGGGGCCCAGAACGGCAGCCTAAGCATCATGGTGGGCGGCGCTGACGAAGCCGTTGCGAAGGTGATGCCGATGCTGAAGGCCGTGGGTAAGCGTATCGTCCACCTCGGCGGACCGGGGCTGGGCCAGGCGTGCAAGGCCTGCAACCAGGTCGCGGTGGTCTGCGCCCTGCTCGGGGTGTGCGAGTCGTTGGCGTTGGCCAACAAGACCGGGCTGGACCCACGGAAGATGGTCGAGGTTGTCGGCGGCGGGGCGGGCGGCTCGTGGCAGCTGTCCAACCTGGGCCCGAAGATCAGCGAAGGCGACCTGGACCCCGGGTTCATGATCGACCTGGTACTCAAGGACCTCGCGATCGTGCTGGACACCGCCGAGCGAGCCGAACTGCCGCTCACGACGACCGCCCTTGCCGCGGACTACTTCAAGATCGTTGCGGACAACGGCGGCGGCCGGCTGGGCACCCAAGCGATCTGTAAGGTGCTCGAATCGCTGGGCCGATTCAGCTACACCGGTTGAAGCGGATGCCCGCAACCCAGCGTTCTACACTTCATCAGGTAAACCCATGCCCGGCGACTCCGACCAGACCGAAAACCCGACCGCCACGCAGGCGGAGCAGCCCGCGGGTCAACCGCCCGAGGCAAGACGGCTTGGCTCCACGCCGATGCGCTACCCCAACGCCTACGTCTGGCTTTTGTTCTTTTCGGCCATGGATATCATGCTCACCTGGGTCATCTTCACCAACGGCGGCAGGGAGGTGAACCCGATCGCCGAGCAGGTCATTTTCCGCTGGGGGCTGGACGGGATGATCCTCTATAAATTTATCCTGGTGCTGTTCTTCATCCTCATGTGCGAGTTCATCGGTAAGCAGCGTGACCGGACCGGGCAGAGGCTATCGCAGCTCGGCGTGTTGATCGCGGCGTTCCCGGTCTGCTGGTCATTGACCCTGCTTTTGGTTCATGGTGTTTAATGGTGCCCGGGCACCCACGTCTCTGATGCGGATCAGCCAAGGTTGATATAGATGCTGAGTCGATCCGATATGTCTGGTAATTTCAGGAACGTCGCGTACTTGTTCAGGCCGATCTGTAGCTTGCTGATTGTGATGGCCTTCTGCTCGGTGGCGACCGGTCAACCGAGCCGACCCAACATCATCTTCATCATGGCCGACGACCTCGGCCCGGAGTGGATCGGCTGCTACGGCGCGGAGGGGATCCAGACGCCCAACCTTGACCGCATGGCGGCGGAGGGCATGCGCTTTACTCATGCCTACTCGATGCCCAAGTGCACGCCGACAAGGGTCGCGCTGCTGACCGGGACGTACCCGTACCGCAACGGCTGGGTCAACCACTGGGATGTCCCGCGCTGGGGGGCGCGTTGCCACTTCGACCCGGGGCACTACACCACGTTCGCCGAACTGCTCCGCGCAGCGGGGTACCGGACCGCGATCGCGGGCAAGTGGCAGATCAATGATTTCCGTGTCCAGCCAAACGTCCTGGATAAGCACGGCTTCGACGACTGGTGCGTCTGGACCGGCTACGAAACCGGCAACCCGCCCAGCGCCGAACGCTACTGGGACCCGTATATCCACACCCGCGACGGCAGCAAGACCTACCCGGGACGCTTCGGCCCGGACGTCTACACCGACTTCCTGATTGAGTTTCTTCAACGAGAGGATGATCGGCCGGCCTGCCTCTACTTCCCGATGGCGCTGCCCCACACACCTTTTGTCACCACGCCTCATGACCAGGGCGCAACCGGACGCCTTGCAAAGCACATGGCCATGACGCGGTACATCGACCATCTCGTCGGCCGGCTGCTGGATAGCGTCGCGTCGCTTGAGAGCGGGCGCAAGACGCTGGTGATCTTTACGACGGACAACGGCAGCACTGGCGGCTTGATGAACCGTATGCACGGGCGGCAGGTGACGGGCGGCAAGGGGAAGATCTCCGAGAACGGTTGCCGCGCCCCGTTTATTGCTTGGGGGCCGGGGCTGGTGCCGGTCGGCCGGGTTAATGACACCCTGACCGACTTTACCGACGTGCTGCCGACCTTCGCGGAGTTGGCCGGGGCCGACCTGCCCGACGGCTTGGTGCTGGATGGCCGATCCATCGCCCCCGTCTTGGTGGGCCAGGCCGAACGCGGTCCCAGGCAATGGATCATGGCGATGGGCGGCGGGGTCGCCCGGCTGACGCAGGACAACCGCGTCGTACCCGCCAGGCCCTTCGCCGACCGGGTGATCCGTGACCGCCGCTACAAACTCTGGGTGGTGGATCGCCAGCCGGCCCGGCTCTACGACCTGCAGCAAGACCCGGCAGAGACCCGCAACCTGATCGATTCAACCGATCCGCAGGTGCTCGAAGCAAAGCAGCGCCTCGCCGCGGTCGCCGAGTCGTTCCCCGACCAGGACGCCGCACCGCGATACGACCCGACCCCCGCTCAGGCCTGGGACCGCAAGCCCCGATAGCGCGTTAATAGGCCTGGTTGTCTACGCTCTTGGCTGGCCGGACTCGTCGTAGGGTTGGAAGGGCTGGGGGAAGGTCTTTTTCAGCAGCGGGGCGATCGCTTCGATGGAGCGCAAGTGCTCAACGATGACCGCCTGTCCGAGGCGGCGGATCGTGGCTCCCATGTCCTCGCCGTCTTGTCGGTTCGCTTTGCAGTAATCGAACAAGGCGGCGGTGACGATGACGGCGTCCGCTTTGCTCACCCGTCGCAGCAGCCACTGCTCGCCCTTGTCGGGCTTGGCCGGGTCAATGCCGGTGATCCACTGGCCCTGGTATCGGCCGTCCTCGCTGCCGCCGAGCTTGAGCGCGTACTGGTCCGGCCCTTGGCCGACCCACCCGATCGTCTTTAGGCCCGGGCGGAAGCACTGCCTTTCGCAGCCGGTGATGCCAATCGATTCATGCACATCCCCGTAGCCAAGCTCATCCAGCGCATCAATCAATTCCGGCTCCCACTGCTCCGAGTCGGTATAGGCCAGCCGGCAGGTCGGCAGGCCGACACAAGCGCCCGAGAGGACCCGCAGTTGGCTAAAGGCCTTGCCCTTGCGCTTGCCGTAGCCGTGCTCGGCGAGCGTGGCCTCAAAGTCTTGCTTTGCCTCGGGGTCGATGCCGGTGAACAGCAGGTCCTGATTCGCGGTGATCAAGACTTCGGCACCGAACTTCTCTAGCAGCGGCAAGACCATCGATTTCTGGTGGCCGTTGCCCGACGCGGGGTCGGTGTCGATCAGTCGCCCGTTCTCGATATACGCGCCGTAGGCGAGCTTGCCGGTGGTTTCGAGGTGGTGCCAGCCGTGATGCATCATGCGCGGGCCGATGTCGAAGTCCGGGTCGGGCTGCTCGAAATCGACACCCAGCGCCTTGACCTCGTTCTGGAACCACGGGATGCCCTGCTTCTGCACGACATACTTCATGCGGGCCCAGACCCGGTTCTTGCGGTCACCCCACTGCTTGTGCACGTCGACGATGGCCTTCATCGCGGGGAACAGGTCCTCGGGGGCGACACGGGCAAACGGCAGGGCGATGCCGGCGAAGGTGGGCTTGCCGTTCTTCTCGCCCTGGCCGCCACCGATAAAAATCTCGTAGGCCTCAACCTCTTCGATGCCGTGGGCAAGGACGGGTGCTACCCCGATCTCGCAGGAACGTGCCTCGACACAGTTGTCACCGATAAGCCTCCCGTCGGCGTGACGCGTAACCGATGCGAATGCGATCTTGAACTTACGGTTGAGCAGCTGCCTGCCGTAGCTGTACTGCTGCTCGGGGTCTTCGATATGCGCCGGGTCAACCGCGAAGACCTGGATGTGTGGCGCGGCGGGTAGCCGGAAATACGCCCCGTACTCATGCGCAAGCTTATTCGCATCGCAGACCGGGCTGAACTTGGACAGCGGGCAGCCCATCACGTTGCGGACGTTGTCGCCGCATCCGTTGAGCGTGTAATACCCGGTGGACGCAACGTCCTGGACAAGGTTGATCAGGTCCGGCTTCTTGAGCCAGTGGTACTGGATGTTTTGACGCGTCGTGAGACGGATAGAAGTCCGTCCGTTGGGCTCGTGCGTGCAGTACCTATCCGAGATCTCGTCGAGTGTGCGCCACTGCTCGGCGTTGAACGATCCCCCGCCCGGGCAGGTGATACGGACCATATAGAGCCAGTCTTTTTCCCGACCGGTCTGGGCGCGGTTGTACTCGAGGTAGATGCCGTGGCTCTTGGCCAACTGCTCAGACTCTTCACCGATGGATAGGTCCGAAAGATCGCGGACGGTCTCGGGCAGTGGGCCGACGACGCCCTGCGAGTCACGTTTGAAGACCTCGACCTTGTTGAGATCGGCCTCGGGGGTCTGAAAAATGGGTTCGGGGGCCTTGGTTCGGGCCATGGGACCGGTCTCGCTGTCGAAGTCTTGGTCAGGGCAAACCTATTATTGTAGGCCGCGGCGGATGGTCGGCAAGGCGGCTTATGGGTCGAAGTCGAACAAAAACCACCGCTTCAGTACTGCAGCGGGCTGCGCAGATTGCCGAATTTAGCGTAGACTGCCCGGAACCTGGGGCGCGCGGCACGTCCGCCACACCTGCAGAACGATCAGGGAGACTGCAAGTCATGCGTTTAACAATGGTTGGTACCGGTTACGTCGGCCTGGTGACCGGCACATGCTTTGCCAATGTCGGCAACGACGTCACCTGCCTGGACATCGATCAACGCAAGATCGACAAGCTCAACAACGGCATCTCGCCGATCTACGAGCCCGGCCTGGACGAGATGATCCAGCGGAACCACAAGGCGGGACGCTTGGCATTCACCACCGAGGCCGCCTCGGCCTACCAGTCCGCCGAGGTCGTCTTTATCTGTGTAGGCACACCCAGCGATGAGAAGGGCCGGGCCGACCTGAAGTATGTTCTCGCCGCCGCCGCCGATATCGGTAAAGCCATCGAGGCGGCCCCCGGCGCAACCGGCGGTGGCCCCGAGGAACGCCGGGCCAAGATCATCATCGTCAAGTCGACCGTGCCCGTCGGTACCAACGCCAAGGTCCAGGCCGAGATCGCCAAGCACACCAACAAACCCTTCAAGATGGGCTCGAACCCCGAGTTCCTCAAAGAAGGCGCCGCGATCAACGACTTTAACAAGCCCGACCGCGTCGTCATCGGCGCCCAGGACGAGGGCACCGGCGACCGGCTCCGCAAGCTCTACGACCCGTTTACCCGCAACGGCAACCCCATCTTCGTCATGGATATCCCCTCCGCGGAGATGGTGAAGTATGCCGCCAACGCAATGCTCGCCACCAAGATCTCTTTCATCAACGAGATCGCGACGCTCTGCGAAGCCTACGGCTCCAACGTCGACGAGGTCTGGCGCGGCATGACCAGCGACAGCCGGATCGGCAACAAGTTCCTGTACCCCGGTCTGGGCTACGGCGGCTCGTGCTTCCCCAAGGACGTGCTCGCCTGCATGTCCATGGGTGAAGAAGTCGGCCTACCCACCAAGCTGCTCGACTCGGTTCATGAGGTCAACCAAAGACAACGAGGCCACTTCATCACCAAGATCGACAAGCACTTTGGGGAGGGCGGCTTGTCCGGAAAGAAGGTCGCGGTCTGGGGGATCGCCTTCAAGCCCGGCACGGACGATATCCGCGAGGCCCCATCCATCACCGTGATGAACGCACTGATCGACCGCGGCGCCAGCGTGATCGCGCACGACCCGGTCGCCCATGAGACCTGCCAGGACCACGGCATGAAGGACCGCATCGACTACAGCAACGACGTCTACACCATGTTGGATGGCGTCGATGCGTTGATCATCTGTACCGACTGGCCCGAGTTTAAGCAGCCCGACTTCGCGCAGATCAAGAGCCGAATGGCCTCGCCGGTGATCTTTGATGGCCGCAACCTTTACCAGCCGGCCGAGATGCGGGACGAAGGTTTTGTCTATTACTCGGTTGGCCGTGAGATCGTCATGCCCGAACAGGCCACGGTTTCCTGACTTACCGTGCAGACCGGGCCTGGGTATTCCCACGATCCGGCGGTTCATGGTTTTTCCGATGAGCGTGCCCCAACTCACACCTTGACGAATCAATTACGGGGCCCGGCCACGCACAAGACCGGACCCCGTTTTCTTCGGGCGGGGCCGTTGAAAACCCGCCCGTGTCACGGCAGGAGGCTATTCTTCGGCGGTGATGAGCTGATCCGACGCGCCGGCCCGCTCACGCGTGGCCCGCTCACGCTTCCAACCCAGCCCGCCCCCCAGTGCCAGCAGCACAAACGCCACCGCCACGGCGAGCACCCCCCAACCCAACCGATCGTCAGGCAGCAGCCCGGCCAGCCAGTCCACCAGACGCCCGGCGTTGTGCCAAATGGCCGAGTGGGTGTGCCCGAGCAGCGCGGCGAACAATAAACTCGCCGCGGAGAACGCCGTCAGTATGCCGCCGGTTAATGCCCAGGCCCAGGCCAGCAAGACCGCCGAGACCAGCAGCGATCCACGCAGCGGCGAGATACTCGGCCACGGCCCATCAAACACAAGAACCAATTCTGCGGGCGCTGACATCGCGGTGCCCAGCGCCAAACCAACCATCACCGCAACCGCCCTCGCCGTGGGCCGAGTGCCCCCCAGCCTTGCATGTTGACGGAGCATGATCGCCGCCACGCCAAGGATGATCGGCGACAGGAAAGCCGGGGTGAAGCCGTTGCCATAGACCCACATCCCCACCCAGCCGTGGGCGCACAACGCCAACAGCGGGAGGGTCATGCCTCCCGTCATGATCAAACATTGGAGTTGCTGGTGGTCCCGGTCTCTCGCCGGCTGCCGTGTCGCCCATGAGATCGGCAACGCATAACCCGCTATGACCAGGCCGACTGCGGCCCATACCCCCATCATCGCCGGCATTGAAACAAAACCATCGCCAGCCAACAAACGCATAAGGACCGGCAAGGCGTATAGCCCAATCAAAGCCAGCGATACCGCAACGCACGATGTGAGTGGTAGACTCACACCGACGCCGCGCATGATGATCAGGAGTTTGATGATCCCGAGAACACCGGCGAGCCCCGCGATCGTGCCGCCGAGCCAGGGGTCGGCCGTCGCGGTCTCCTGGTAGACAAACGCCGCGTCAATCAAGAGCAGCAGCGCCAGCCCCAACAGGTGCCGGCTGTCACGCACGAGTGCCTGGCTCCGTGAAAGCCAAAGGCCCATCCCGATCACCGCGGCCTCGTAGATGTTCATCACGACGATCAGGCCCACGAGCATCAAGACAAACCCGGCGCTGCCTGGGTCGGCCTGATGGATCTCACGGCTGATCAGGAAGCAGCCCAGCAGCATGCAGACCCCGCTCAACAGAAAGCATGGGTTGCGATCGATCAGCCATTGCCGCCAAGAGGGCCTGGTCTCCACGGAGATATCGACCGTGGGACGCTCGGACATGGGCAGTGACAAGTGTGATGCGGGCGAGTCCGACATACCAGCCTTCCTTTCCGCAGGGATCGCCCGGCACGAGCAGACCTGCCGTGCAGAACGACCCGGTGGGGGGATCGCAAAGAGAAAGCCCTGGCGGGTGCCGGCAGCCACGCACACACGGTTCCTCTCCGACGACGTTCCTGGCGTACGCACCGCCTGGCCTGGTGTGCGTCACGCCCCGTGGGGCGGTCACCCGGCGCTGCCTCTACAACTCATCGGCACAGCCGCCGCGCGACGCCATCGTCGGCGAGGTCCTGCCGGTCACGACCGCCAGGGCGTTTCAGGTTGTCAGGGGGCGGAAGCGGAGGAGGGAATGGAAGCGAAAAGAAAATGACGGTTGATGATCGTACTCCGCATCGACCCGTCTTCAGGTTGTATTACTTCATCTTACGCATCGCGGTTGCAAAACCAAGCGCTTTTTGCCTGCTCTGCAAGGAAATTTTGAGATAATCTTTCCGCAGGCACATCGAGCCAGACTGAAATAGTTTGACGATACGACAGCTTCGAAACAAATCCAGGGATACGGGCCATCCAACAATCGGACCCTTTGAGATGACAGGTTAGATTGTCAAGTGCTCGGTGAACTGTGCCAGACGGGCATCGATCTCATCACGGCGGATCTCCGAGAGCCGGCCAACGGAGAACGTCTCGATCGTAAAGCTCGCGACGATGGTGCCGTAGGCCATCGCCCGCTTGATCGCGCTCAATGAGGTGTCGTCCTGTGCCGCGAGGTAGCCCATCATCCCGCTGGCAAACGAGTCGCCCGCGCCGGTCGGATCGATCACGTCACGTGCCGGGAAAGCGGGCAGTGCTCCAGTACCGTCCTTGTGCCGCAGGATCGCGCCGTGCTCGCCCTTCTTGACGACGACAAAGCTCGGCCCCATCGCCAACACCTTGTCCGCTGCGCGGATCACGTTGCTCTCCTCGGTCAGCATCTTTGCTTCCGAGTCGTTGAGCACAAAACCGTCAACCTTTGTCAGCAGCCGCTTGAGCAGGTCACGCTCGGTCTCGATCCACAGGTCCATCGTGTCCGCGACGACCAGCCGGCGGTCGGGGAACTGTTCGAGCAGAGCGAGCTGTCCGGCCGGGTGCGTGTTGGCCAGGAAGATGTACTTCGAGTCGCGGTACGCCTCGGGCACCGGCGGCAGGGCCTCGCCCAGCACGTTGAGGTGGACCTCCAGCGTGTCGCGGTCGTTCATGTTCTCGTGGTACCGCCCGTGCCAGCGGAACGTCTTGCTCCCCACCCGCTTTTCCAGGCCCTCGGTACAGACATCGAACTGCTGGAATGTCTGGGTAAAAGAATCGGGGAAGTCCTCGCCGACCGCGGCGACCAGGCGGACGGGCGTAAAGAAAGAAGCGCCGGCTGCAAAATAGATCGACGACCCGCCCAGCACTTCGCTGGCCCTCTTCCCGTCGGGGGTTTCGATTGTGTCGATGCCGACGCTGCCGGTGACAATTAGTGACATATTGGGTTCCAGTCCATTGGGTGGTGTGTTGAGTTAAAGTCCCGCCATCTTGCAGATGGTCTTCCATTCGCTTGCTTTGACCGGCTGCACGCTCAGACGCGAGTTGTTGACCAGCACCATGTCTTTAAGCGAGGCCTTGGCTTTGATGTCCGTGAGGGTGACCGTTTTTTTTACCGCGGCCACTGCCTTGACGGTCGGGTATCCCCAGGGCTCGTCGGGTTGGTTCGGATCGGGCTTCCATTCTTTGGCCACTTCGACGACGCCGACGATCGTTTTTTCTTTAACCGAGTGGTAGAAGAAGCAGCGGTCGCCTTTCTTCATCGCTTTGAGATTATTGTTTGCCTGGTGGTTTTTGACGCCGTCCCACTCTGTTGTCTTGCGCGGTGACTGCATCTGGTCGTCCCACGACCAAGTGCCGGGCTCGGTTTTGATCAGCCAATACTTCATGCGTTTGCTTCCATGTGTTTATTCGCCGCAGCCAGGCATCGGCCGATGCGCTTGAGCACCGCCAACTTGCCCAGCAGGTCCAGCGTCACGTCCAGCGGCGGGGTCACCGTCGATCCGGACACCGCAATGCGCACGGGCTGGGCGTACTTGCCCATGTTGGTACCGGAGGTCTCGGCCAGTTCGTTTATCTTCTCGTGTGCCGCGTGGCCGAAGTTCGCTTCAGGCAGGCCGTCAAACGCCGCCCGTAGCTCTTCGAGCAGTTTGACCCCCGCGCCGTTGCTGTTGGTCATCGCCTTGCGGATCGGCTTGGGCGAAAAGTCGTAGTCGATCGCGTCGTCCTCGGCGATCAGGTACGCGTTCGCGTCCAGCGGCATCGGCAGCGTCTCGGTTCGCTCCTGCACGGCCGAGCAGAACGCGCCCCAGTCACCGCCGTTGAAGATGCCAGCGTTATGCCAGTCGGGGCGGTAGGCCTTGACGTAGTCAGCCAGCAGGCAGGTGAAGTCGTCTGCGGGCATCGCGCGGATGGTGTCGCCGTTGAACGAGCGCAGCTTGTCGCGGTCAAACGTCGAGTTGGCCTTGCCGATGCGGTCCAGCAAAAATTTCTCGGTCAGGAAGGCGAGGTCAAAGCGTTCGATGTCGTCGCCGGGGTTCCAGCCGAGCAGGGCGATGTAGTTCAGGCAGACCTCGGGGAGATAGCCGGAATTTTTGAAGTCGTCAACATCTATCTCGGGGAGTCGTAGGCCTAAATGGTCGGCGATCACTTGAGCTATCCAAGCGGTGTCTTGCTTGGCTTCGAGAAAACTTCCAAGTTCAAAGCTATCTATTCCATCTCCGCGAGTTGAGAAGGATTCGCTGATCTGATCGACTGCGGCACTAACCCAATCGCTCGCTTCATTGAGGCTGTTCTTCATTGCCGATCTCGCAGCCTTCGCCTTATCCCGCTTACTCATCTTCGACCCGCCGGGGTTCATGATGCTCGGCGTGTGGACCCACACCGGCCTGGCCCAGGCCATGGGGTCATCCGTCAGCTTCGCCAGGGCATCGTAGAGCGCTGCGTGCTTGGTCGTGTTGCTTAGGTGCTCCTGGCCTCGGATCACGTGGGTCACGCCCATCAGGGCGTCGTCGATCACCACGGCGAAGTGAAAGGTTGGCAGCCTGCCCCCGTCTTCGCTCTTGCGGATGACGAAGTCTTCCAGGTCTGCGGCTTTGACTTCGATGTGGCCGAATACGGCATCATCGAAAGCGATATCGCCGCGGTGTTCGCCCATCTTCAGCCGGACTGCGCCGGCGTCTTCGTAGGCCTCGCCTGCCTCGAGCAGCAGATCGATGTATTGGTCGTAGATACCCTGCTCGGCCCGCTGACTCTGGGTGTATGGCCCGGCGTCGCCGATCTGGTCCGTGTAGGGGTCGGCGTCTTCATCCAAGCTCGGGCCCTCGTCCCAGTCCAGGCCCAGCCACTTCATGTCGCGGACAATGCCCCGGGCCGACGCTTTGCTAGACCGCTTCTGGTCGGTGTCTTCGAAGCGGAGGATGAACTTGCTGCCGGGGATGTCGCGGTGCTTGCGGGCGTAGGCCCAGGCGAAGAGGGCCGTCCGCGCGCCGCCGATGTGCAGCGCCCCGGTCGGGCTGGGGGCAAAGCGGGTGACGACGGGTTGTGGGTCGGTGACAGCGGACATGGCCGGGATTGTAGCGGCTCAGTCCAACTCGATTTCAGTAGAATGCCATTGTTATGAGCAAAGCCGACGAACAGACCACTGCGCCCGAAAACTTCCTCCGCCAGATCGTGGCCGAGGACCAGCAGGCCGGCAAGCACCCGGCCCCGGTCACGCGCTTCCCGCCCGAGCCCAACGGCTTTCTGCACATCGGCCACGCGACGACGATCCTGCTGAACTTCGGCATCGCCCGAGACTTCGGCGGACGGTGCCACCTGCGCTTCGATGACACGAACCCGGCCAAGGAAGAACAGCGGTACATCGACGCGATCAAGGCGGACATCCGCTGGCTGGGCTTTGACTGGGGTGAGCACGAATACCATGCCTCGGACTACTTCGATCGGCTCTACGCCTGGGCCCAGTTGCTGATCGAGCACGGCTATGCCTACGTCGATGACCAGACCCTCGAAGAGATGCGCGCCACCCGGGGCACGGTGACCTCCCCTGGCTCGGCCTCGCCTTATCGTGACCGGACCGCTCAAGAGAGCCTGGATCTGTTCGCGCGGATGAAGGCCGGCGAGTTTCCCGACGGGGCGAAGGTCCTGCGGGCGAAGATCGATATGGCCAGCCCGAACATGCTGCTGCGTGACCCGGTGATGTACCGGATCCTCCACGCCGAGCACCCGCGCACGGGCCGGGACTGGTGCATCTACCCGATGTACGACTTTGCCCACGGCCAGTCGGACTGGATCGAGGGTGTGACCCACTCGCTCTGCTCGCTGGAGTTTGAAGCCCACCGCCCGCTCTACAACTGGTTCATCGAGAAGATCGACGAACTGGGCGCGGCCCCGGCGGGCGTCGGCCACCACCCCCGGCAGATCGAGTTCGGCCGATTCAATCTCTCGGGCACGATGATGTCCAAGCGCAACCTGCTGGCGCTGGTCGAGGAAGGCAAAGTCAACGGGTGGGACGACCCGCGCATGCCGACGATCTCGGGGATGCGACGCCGGGGGTATACCGCCGCCGCGCTGCGCAGCCTGGTCGACACGGTCGGGATGTCCCGGCGGCACAAGATGATCGAGATCGCGCTGCTGGAGAACTGTGTCCGCGAAGATCTGAACAAGGCCGCACTGCGGCGCAGCGCGGTGCTCGACCCGATCAAGGTGGTCATTACCAACTACCCCGACGACCGGGTCGAGATGATGGAAGCGGTGAACAACCCCGAGGACGAGTCGGCGGGCACGCGGCAGGTGCCGTTCTGCAAAGAGCTCTACATCCAGCGTGAAGACTTCATGGAAGACGCCCCCCGCAAGTTTTTCCGCCTGTCGGTCGGCCGAGAGGTCCGGCTGCGCTACGGCTACTGGATCACCTGCACGTACGTGATCAAGGACGAGGCGGGCGAGGTGGTCGAGCTTCGCTGTACCTACGACCCCCAGACGCGCGGCGGCGAGAACCCGCCCCCCGACGCCGAGGGCAAGGTCCGCAAGGTCAAGGGCACGATCCACTGGGTCAG
Source organism: Planctomycetota bacterium (assembly GCA_038749735.1). Classification (GTDB taxonomy): domain Bacteria; phylum Planctomycetota; class Phycisphaerae; order Phycisphaerales; family Phycisphaeraceae; genus JAHQVV01. Next base: position 18,761 of record JBCDHS010000008.1, on the reverse strand, counting down.
CGCCCGGCATGCCATCGACGCCGAGGTCCGCCTGTACGACCGGTTGTTCGCAACCGACGACCCGAACGACGGCAAGGACGACGGCCGGGACTGGCGCGAGAACCTCAATCCCCAATCACTTCGGGTTGCCACGGCCAAGATCGAGCCGGCCCTGGCGGACGCCGAGGTCGGCCAGCCGATCCAGTTTGAGCGTGTTGGGTATTTCGTCAAGGATGCCGATTCGGCGGATGATCAATTCATCTTCAACCGGACGTCAACGCTTCGTGATTCCTGGGCGAAGCAGGCCAAGAAGTAATTGCAATCTAATCAATCATCGGGCTTGGTATTCTAGGGCCGATCATCAACTGACGGGAGCATGCTTATATGAGATCGGGATTTCACATTTTGAACCTAATGATGATGATGCTCTTGATGGCTCTGCCTTCGCGCATCGTGTTGGCCGACGGCGAAGGCGGGGCGGCGGGTATGGACCTGCCGGCGGCGTGGGTACAGACGGTGTCTTCTTTCCCGGACGGGATCCCGCGGGATCGGGCGACGCTGGAGCAGACGGTGCTGCCGACGTTGGGGGGCTTTGAGATCCCGATGACGGACTTGGCGGTCGGGCCGGACGGTTCGGTGTACCTGTTGTGCAACGTGATGCCGATGCGGGACGGCCAGTTGAAGAACCACGTGGTGCTGGTCAAGTACAGCGCCGGCGGCGAGCGGGAGTGGTCTCGTCAGGTTCCACCGCCGGAGGGTGGGATGATTATCGCCTTTGGCATCGCGGCCGATCGGGCGGGCAACGCCTACCTCGCTGGCTGGTACCAGCGTGACGAGGGCGGGCAGGTGAGGCAGTACGGCTACATCGCTTCGTACGCGGCCGACGGCGAGAGCCGGTGGTCGTATGAGGTCGAGCACCTGGATCTCCGGGCTGGTTCGCGGCTGATCGGGATCGATGTCCGCGGGGATCGGGTGTACGCGGTCGGCTCGGCCTACGGTCAGGTGACGCGTCGATCCCGGCCCGAGGTTTCGAGCCGCTCGGCCCTGGCGGTCTGTGTCAACGCGCGCAACGGCCGAGAGGTCTGGTCGCAGCAGTATCAGGGCCAGAGCCGTGAATCGACCAATGGGATCGGGGTGGCGGTGACTTCGCGTGGCCGGGTCTGCATCAGCGGGCTGTACGACGCCGACCCGCTGCCCTCGGATAACTTCCCCAAGGACCGGGCGGGCTTTGTGATGGGGCTGAAGGCCAACGGCGAAGCGGACTGGTCGATCCAGGTCGGCAAGGGCAACCCCCCGGCCGGCGTCGCGGCGGGGCAAATAACCAGTTTGGCTTTCTACCTGGCCGCCGGCCGAAGCGATGAAGTGTACGTCTTTGGCCAGAACGAGGCCGACACGCCCCGACGCGGGGTGCGTCGGCCCGATGTTGAGCAGACGGGCCGGTTCATCGCGCGGGTTTCCAGCCGCGGCCGGGTCGAGTGGACGACGCTGATCCCCCGGCAATTCGAGCCGTTTGGCAGCGGCATCCGGCAGGGCCGGCACCGTGTCGGCCCGGACGGCCACGTGCATATCCCATGCATCATCGACAGCAATATCGGCTACCCAGGCATCATCCGGCTCGACCCGGCGGGTCAGGTGCTTGGCCTTCAGGTGTTGTCCAAGCAACGCCACTACGATGAGCTGGACGCTATCGGCTTCGGCCCGGCCGGAGGCATCGTCATCAGCGGCCAGCACGTCGTGCCCGGCGATGGCAACGGCAGGGGAGGTTTATTTGATGAGAACGGGGTCCAACGCCACGAGAACAACCGTCTGCCCGCTCAGCCGCCGGCGTTCTTCGCGGCGGCCCTGGACGTGTTAGGGGAGTAGATCGGTTTGAATCTTTGCTGATTCGGACTATTCGCGGCCGATCGGTTCGTGTACTTTATACATGGCATGTCTTAATGGTAAGTCCTCTCACGTCGGGTACCCATGATGCCTCTTTACGAGCCAATCTGTCGCGTCCGCAAAGCAGGGGCTTTCACCCTGATCGAATTGCTGGTGGTGATCTCGATCATCGCGCTGCTGATCGCGATCCTGTTGCCCGCGCCGGCCTCGGCACGAGTCTCTGCGCAAAAGCAGCAGGGGACGACCCAGATGCGCGGCATCCAGCAGGGGCTCCTCATCGCGTCGCAGGACAACAAGGGCTTCTACCCCGGCGCGTACGCGGTTGCGACCTTGAGCAGTGAGTCTTTTGTCGATGAATCGCAGATCGAGAAGTACTCCGGCGGCGGGGCCCTGGCCGGCTCTCATGTCTCGGCCCGATGGTGCCTGCGGTATGAAGGCGAGTACTTTACGCCCGACTACGGGTTCAGCCCCGGTGAGATAGAGCCGGAGCGCCTCACCCGCTTCGACCCTAACGCCGCCCCGGGAACCTACACGCGCGACAACTACCTCACCTCCTTTGCGCTGCCCCAACTCATCGTGGACCTGCCCGGTACGCTGACCGCCGAGGGCCGACTGCGGGAGTGGTCGGATTCGGCGGGCTCGCGCGCGGTGACGGTCAGCGACCGGATGCACTCGGGGGATAACCACGACCTGGCGACACACTCGAGCATCTGGAATGCCACGCCCGGCGGCTGGGAGGGGGCGATCGCGTTTAACGACAACCACTGCGAGTTTTTTACTACGCCCGAAGTGCCCGATACCGCCTACGGCGAGATCAAAATATTCTGCCAGACAACCTGTTTGCCGACAACCCACCGGGGGAGCAATGCCGTGAATCACTCGAACGCGAAGCAGATCATGCGGTGGCGCTCGGGTCAGTTGATCCGCCAGGTCGGTGCGCATGCCTTAGCGGCACCATCAACACCATACGCGTCTGACAGGACTTTGCTGGAGTGTTATTCTGATGTGTTGCTGAATTTCCTATTTGAATCGAGAACAAGGGTCCGTCATGACTAAATTGATATGCTTGTTGATCGCATGGTTGATTGCCGTATTGTTGCCGACAACGGCCTTGGCTCAGGCTGAGCGACAGCCGGCCAACGGGAAGCTGAAGGTCTTTGTGCTCGCCGGCCAGTCGAATATGCAGGGCTTTGGGCGGGTCGTCGGCGACGGGCCGGGCACGATGCAGACATACGTCAAGGACAACCCCGACGCCTACGGCCACCTCGTCCGCCGTGGCGATCCGGTGGTGCGCGATGATGTGTGGATCGTGGACCTGTCCCAGGCCGGCAAGGAGCGGCGGGGCTGGCTGACCACGGGCTACGGCGTCAACGCGAACAGCATCGGCCCGGAGTACGGGTTCGGCTTTGCCGTCGGCGATTACTACGAGGACCCGGTGCTGATCATCAAGTCGGCTTGGGGAGGCCGATCCCTGGTGCATAACTTCCTGCCCCCCAGCGCGGGCGACTACGCCGAGCCGCAGAAAGACGGCGACGCCGGCTTCCACTACGCCGAGGTCGTGCGGCACGTCAAAGAGATCACGGGCAACCTCAAACGCTACTACCCCGACTACGACGGCGAGGGCTATGAACTCGTTGGTTTTGGGTGGCACCAGGGTTGGAACGACCGGATCAACATGGCCGCCGTCAACGTCTACGAGCAGAACATGGCCCACTTCATCCGCGACATGAGGCGGGACCTGGGCGTCGAGGACCTGCTGTTTGTGATCGCCAACACCGGCATGGGGGGCTGGGACATCCCGGACACCGCGAGTCATAAGACGCGGGTCGAGAAGCTGATGGAGGCCCAACTCGCCCTGGCCGACGCGGAGCGGCACCCGGAGTTTGCCGGCAGTGTCGCGGGGGTCGAGACCCGCGGTTTCCAGCGATCACGCGAAGAGTCACCCTCCGGGCAGAACTACCACTGGAGGCACAACTGGGAGACCTACTACCTGATCGGCACGGGCATGGGCCAGGCGATTGTGGCTTTGGTGCAAGAGCGCGGCTGATCAGATCGATGTCGAGCCAAAAGCGGTGAGGGTTTGGTTGCGCGTGTCCCTTCATGCGATTGACACAAAGCATCTCGGCCTCATTGCGGTAAGCCTGGCCCTATTCCGATGACACGGCTCTGGCATGGACGTGCCTTCAAGTGGGTTGGGTGGGTCACGCACGTCGTGGGCGGGGTTCAAATATCTTTATCCGTTGACCGCCTCGCATGTACGGTTATTGTTTGTGCATGGCAGAATCGGATCAGACGCCGGAACCAATGTATCGCGATGCCTTGCCGGACGGGCAACAAGTCCACCGGCGTGGTGCAGGGCTGAACCCCGGGAACCGCTTTGAGGACAGCCGCCTGCACGTACTGGGCGACGCCATCGACTACCAACGGCTGGAGCGGCAGTGGGCGGGCGAGGATGGTCGGCCGGTGACCGTCCCATTGCGGGTCTACGCGGACCAGACACGCAAACTGATCAACCGCGTCGCGTCCACGGCAGACGTCCCGTTCGACTGGACCGTTAACCCCTACCGTGGCTGCGAGCACGGGTGTATCTACTGCTTTGCTCGGCCATACCATGAGTACCTGGGCTTCTCGATGGGGCTGGACTTTGAGACGAAGCTGGTGGCGAAGTTTGATGCGCCGCAGATGCTGGAGCGCGAGTTGGCCAGCCCCCGTTGGAAGCCCGAGCCGATCGTGATGTCGGCGATTACAGACATCTATCAGCCCTTGGAGAAGGAGCACCAGATCGCTCGGCGGTGCCTGGAGGTCATGACGGCATGCAGCCAGCCGGTCGCAACCATGACCAAGAACACGCTCGCGTTGCGTGATACCGAGTTGTGGGCGGAACTGTCCCGCCGTAACGCCGGGCGGGTGACGGTGACGCTGGTGACGCTGGACGATGTCCTGGCGAGCAAGCTGGAGCCGAGGGCGAGCAGCCCGGTCGGCCGGGTGCGCATGATCCGCGAGTTGAGCAAGGCGGGGGTGGCGGTCTCGGTGAACATCGCGCCGGTGATCCCGGGCCTGACCGACCAGGAGGTGCCGGCGATCCTGGACGCGGTCGCCGCGGCGGGGGCCAAGCGGGTGGCCTGGGTGATGCTGCGTCTGCCGTACCAGCTCAAGGAGTTGTTCCTGGACTGGCTGGACCGGCACGTGCCGGAGCGTTCGGCCCACGTCGAGTCGCTGATCCGCCAGGCCCACGGCGGCAAGCTCTACCACGCCAAGCAAGGCCAGCGCATGCGCGGCAGGGGCGTAATCGCCAGCCAGATCGCCGAGATGTTCGACGTCTTCACGCGGCGGTACGGCCTGAACCGGCACATCACCCCACTGAGCGGTAAGCACTTCCGGCCCCCATCCACGAAAGGGCAGATGGAGCTCTTCGGCACTTGAGCTGGGGCCATGCGGCACCGGGGCGAGCAAGCTCTATCATGGCCTTATGCTCAGTCGCGTTGAGGCATGGATCGGGGAGGGGATTGAACAGGGCCTGCATACCGGGGCGCAGCTCTGCGTTTCGCGGGAGGGGCAAACGGTCGCGGCGCTGGCGGTTGGTGAGGCGTCGCCCGGGCATGCGATGACGGATCAGTCGATCGCGCTGTGGATGAGCAGCGGCAAGCCGGTGACGGCGGTGGCGATCACCCAGCTTGTCGAGCAAGGCGAGATCGAGTGGGACGACCCCGTGGCCGCCTTCCTGCCGGGCTTCGCGGCGCACGGCAAGGGTGACATTACGGTCCGTCACCTGCTCACACACACGGCGGGCATCCGCACGGCCCGCTTCAAGTTTCCTCGTGATGATTGGGACACGATCATCGCTGCGATCTGTGATACCCAGCCCGAGTGGGCCGCGGGGCAGGGCGCGGGCTACCACGTGCAGACCAGCTGGTTCATCCTTGGCGAACTGGTCCGCCTGGTCGATGGGCGGACGATCGACACCTATGTCCGTGAAGAGGTTTTTCTCCCTTTGGGCATGCTGGATTCGTGGCTCGGCATGCCGACGGACGTCTATGAGCGGTACGAGGCGGCCGGCCGGTTGCTCGCCATGCCGAGCACGGCAACCAGCGAGATAAGGGCCTCGGGCCTGACCGGGCCGGACTGGTCGACCCGCCCACGCCCCGGCGGCAACTGCATGGGCCCGATCTCGGAGTTGGTGCGCTTCTACGAGATGCTGCTGGCCGGTGGCGTGTCGGGCGAGGGTGAGCGTTTATTGCAGGCGGAGACGGTCGAGCTGATGACCGGCCGAAGGCGTACAGAGATGCTGGACCAGACTTTCAAGTCGGTCGTGGACTGGGGGCTTGGGTTTGTGATCAACTCGGCGCACCATGCCCCGGGCGGTGATGCGGGGCTCGTGCCCTACGGTTACGGTGACCACGCGAGCCGGGAGACCTTCGGCCACGGCGGTGCCCAGTCATCCGTCGGCTTTGCCGATCCGGATCATGGCCTGGCGGTGGGGGTTGTGTTCAATGGGATGCCCGGCGAGATCGGGCACCAGCGCCGCATGCACGCGCTGCTTACGGCGCTGTATGAAGACCTGGGCCTGGCGTAGGCCGAGGTGTCGCGGGGCCGCGCCGAGGCCAGAGGCCCACGAGCAGGACAAACGCGCCAAAGCCCGAGACGAACGGCCGATACTCGCCGGTGACGGTGCGGATCAGGCGGGTATCCCGCGGCCGTTCCAACTCGACCGCGACCCGGGCCTGCTGCTTGAGGTCGGGCCGGCTCAGCCAGTACTCGACCGACTGGCTGGATCGCCACTGCATGGCGACCTGGCGGATCGTGTCCGGGTCGGGGCTGTCGATCACGGCGGCCGGATCGATCGGGCCGAAGTCGGCGGTGTCCGTACCCACCGGCTTGAGGCGAAGCTGGGTAAAGGCCAGTCGCTCCAGCAGGATCGGCTCGTCGGCCTGCAACGCGAGGTAGAAATCGCGGTAGCGGTCACGCTCTTCACGCAACTGATCAGCCTTGAGCTGGATCAGCTTACGCTGTTCGCGGGTCTCGAGCGTGTCCAAGTACGCCGGGATCAGCGAGCCCGCCGCGATCGCCGCGATACCGACCGCGACAAAAATCCAACTCAACAAACCGCCCACAACCGAGTCGGCCTTGGACGGTAAACGACGAGCATTGCGGGGAGATTTTTGATGCGTCACAATTCCTATTGATCGGCTGCTGAACGGCGATTGCCGTACAAATCTAACCACAGTCTTCATCTGCTTGCAGGGGCAGCCCCAAGGGGCGAATATGTCCGCATGCCGCTTGCCTATGGCATTGTTGAGTCGGTTGATGTCGCCCTGCCCAGCTTCCCTCAGACGCTGGACGGATTTCGTATCGCCCACGTCTCGGACCTGCACACCGATCGCCGGACCAAGCGGCTGGACCGGATGATCTACCAGCTCGCTAAGATCAAGCTCGACCTGGGCGTGCTCACCGGCGACTACATGATCAAGCACCGCGGCCTGGGCCGGGCCATGCCGTACCTCCGCGAGTTGGTGACCCAGGTCCGCCCCGCGCTGGGCTGGTACGGTGTCTTCGGCAACCATGACTGGGCCGAGTTCACGGATCAGGCGGCCGACTTGCCGGTGCGTTGGCTGCGAGATGAAGCCGTGACGATCCAGGGCAAGCCGATTGATCTGCTGGGCCTGCACATGGACGCGGTCGGCGGCAAACCGGACCCGGTTGCCGCGGCCCTGTCGGTTGGCATGGCGCTCGATCGGACCGACGCGGGTGAGGTTATTTTGAACACCCATCAGGGCAAACGCTTCCGTCTCGCGCTAACCCATAAGCCAGACCACCTGACGGCCTGTAGCGACCTCGGGGCCGACCTTGTCTTGGCAGGCCATACCCACGGCGGGCAGGTGCGACTGCCCTTCGGCCCCCCGCTGCACAACTCCAGCGATCTGCCACTGACCATGTCGTCCGGGCTGCTGCGCCACCGCGACACCCTCTGCCTGATCACGCGTGGCGTAGGGAGCACACCACTTGCTCAATCGCCTATCAAGTTTCGCATCTTCTGCCCGCCACACGTCCCGGTCTACACCCTCCGCCAGGGATCGATGCCCGGCGAATACACCGACGACATCAGGAAGGTCTGGGGATGGTAGGGCGGGTCAGTACAGCGCCCGCTCGGACAGGTCCGTGGGCTCGGTCCATCCCGCCTGGGCGTTGATCGCAAGGGCCGTGTCGATCAACGCGAGGTGAGAGTAGGCTTGCGGGAAGTTGCCCAGCTGCCGGCGGGTCTTAAACTCCAGGTCCTCGGCCATCAGCCCGACGTGATTCGTACAGGCAAGTAGCTCTTCAAACAGGTCCCGGCCCTCCTGCAGCCGACCGATACGCACCAAGGCCTTGGCCATCCAGAACGAGCAGATCGTAAACGCGCTGGTCGGCTCGCCGAAGTCGTCCTTGCCCTTGTAGCGGTAGAGAAGCCCGTCCCTACCCAGGTGCTTCTGGGTCTGCTCGACGGTCGAGATAAAACGCGGGTCGTGGGATGAACAGAAGCCGTAGTCCAGCATCAATAGGTTGGACGCGTCCAATTCCTCGCTGCCATAGGACTGGGTGTAAGCCCCGACCTTTTCATTCCAGCCCTTGCGCTGCACATCCGCCCGGATTTCCTCGGCGAGCCTTTCATGCTCAGCCGCCCACTCCGCCCGGCCCAACGCCCGGCCGATCTTCGCCGCACGGTCTACCGCCACCCAGCACAGCACCTTCGAAAACACAAAGTGCCGCTTGATCCCCCGCATCTCCCAGATGCCTCGGTCCGGCAGGTGCCAGAGCCGCTCCACCGTCCGCACCACCGAGCGGACCCGCGTCCAGACCTCCTCGATCCGGTCGAAGCGGTCGGCGAAGTGCGGCAGGGTCTGCCAGATCACATCGAGCACGGCGCCATAGATGTCGTGCTGCTTCTGCTTGTACGCGGCGTTGCCAACCCGCACGGGCTTAGAACCCATGTAACCGTCGAGGTGGTCCAGGGTCTTCTCGGTCAGGTTCTTCTCCCCGCGGATGCCGTACATGATCTGCAGGTTGTCGTCCTTGGTCGGGACGGTATCCATCACCCAGTCGACAAATCGGTAGGCCATCCCGGTGTTGCCGATGCGTCGCAGGACCGAGACGGTCATCGAGGCGTCTCGGATCCAGCAGAACCGGTAGTCCCAGTTCCGCACCTCGCCGATCGACTCGGGTAATGACGTCGTCGCGGCCGCGAGCAGGGCGCCGCTCGGCCCGAACTGAAGCAGCTTGAGTGTTAGCGCCGAGCGCACCACCGCGTCACGGTACAGCGGCGGGTGGGTTGTATGAGACGCCCAGTTGAACCAGTACGCATGGGTCTTGGCCAGCATCAGCCGGATCAGCGTGTTTGTCGGCTCCCGCAGCTTGTCGTTGTAGCTCAGCAGCAGGAACTTCTCACCCGCCAACTCAATCGGCCGACCTTTGAGCACCTTCTCGACATCCAGGTCCGTGTGCAGGTACACCGACTCGTAGGTCTCGCCCGTGCCCTTCTCCTGCCGCTCGACCGTACTCTTGATCCGACCCGGGCCAATGATCTGAGTATCCGTCTCGCCCTTGGCGAACTCGAGTTGGGGGTTGTAACGCACCCGGAGCTTCGGCTTGCCCCAGACCCGACGCACCACCCGCACCAGGTCAGGCGGGTGGCAGGGCTCCTCCGCGCCGTCCAACCGGTAGCGTGGCATGAAATCGATCACGTCAAACCCGCCGTCCTTCGACTCAAACCGCGTCGCCAGCACATTGGTATGGTCCTCGTAGCGCTGCCAGGCCGTTTTACCACCGACGATCTCGATGCCGAACTTACCCCCCTTATCCTTCGAGAGCAGGTCGCAGAACACCGCTCCGGAGTCGAAGTCGGGGAAGCACATAAAGACGACCGAGCCATCCTTGTCGATGAGTGCCGCGGTCCGACCGTTGCCCACGATGCCCATGTCGTAGCACGGGGCGGGGGCCTTGGTCCGGGGTTTAACCCGCCGCTCGGGGCGATCGGACGCGCGGCCAGGCTTGGATGCTGTCGGGGTCTTCTTGCTCACGGCCGGATTCTATCAACTTAAGTGAGCGACGCGGGTTAGCATGGCTATCCCACATCCGGACCCTGAAGCACCAGGTATTTCCACGCGCATCAAGATCGAAACCATAGATTTCTTGGATCGCATGTGAGATGCCGTTCATTCTCGCGTTATCTAGGGTGAGTGAGGCGCTAATGCCACTGAAAAGCCCTCCCAAAGCCATGCCTGCAGCACCATTTTGTCCGATCCAGCTTTGAAAACTGAAAAGAGCTTTGCCGAACTCTGGCTTAAGTCCCAAAACACGCTGGGCGGATACGTCTGTGCCCATGTCCCCGACCATGCTTTGGCCGAGGACATCATGCAGGAAGTCGCCCGGCTGGCCACCAAGAATTTCGAGCAATACGACCAGGCCCGGCCGTTCCTCGGCTGGCTCATCGGTATCGCCCGCCAACGCATCGCCGACGCCTACCGCGCCAAAAACCGCCGGCCCATCGTCTTTTCCAGCGAAATCGTCGACCAAATGACCCAGGTCTACGAACAAATCGAGACCGAAGAAGACGCCCGGGCCGAGGCCCTACGCCACTGCATGAAAAGGCTCAGCGAACGCCACCGCAGGGTCCTCGACCTGAAGTACGCCAGGCGGCAGTCTTCCCAAGACATCGCCAACCAGGTCGGAGGCAGCGTCGGCTCGATCGACACCATGATTTATCGCGTCCGCGAGGCCCTACGCCTCTGCATTAATCAGTACCTGGAAACACACTAGCGTGACGATCCCCGACCCAATCCAGCAAGCCATCCAGGCCTACTACGCCGAGCGCGCGACCGACGAGCAACTCGCCGCCCTGGAGCAGTGGTTCCGCCAAGACCTGGCGAATATCAGGCTATTCGCCGAGCATGGCCTGCTCGAATGGCACATGCTCTGCGAGCACGAAAAGCAGGACGCCGCCGCGATCCTCGCGATCCTGCGCGAGGCGGAAGAAAACGCCGAACCGGATTTCTCGCTCCTGCAACCGCCTTCTCCCGAGCCCCCCGTTGGCAAGCCCAACGATGAGCCGATCTCGCTGGGTGAGTTGTCATCACTCGTCGGCTACCTGCTCGGCAGGGGTTTGCGCACCAGGGTCACGCTCGTCACCGCGATCGCGGCAACCCTCATCGTTGCCTTCATCTTGTTGATGCCTTCGAAAGAAACAGCCCCTGCACCGAATGAGCTCGTCGAGACAACCGAGCCAGCAACGGGCCAAACATCGGTCCCGTCCTGGGCTGTTGAGCCGCCCTCGGCTGACCAAACGCCCTTGGACGAGCCGCCACGCCCAGAAGAGCCGGTTTTGATCGCCACGGTACTGGACGGCTACCAGGCCCAATGGGACCGCCAGCCCGTTGAAGGGCTATATGCGGGGCAATCGATTCAGCTCAACAAAGGCTTTGCCGAGTTGTCCTTTACCCAGGGTGCCCGTGTCCTGGTGCAAGCGCCCGCACAAATCGAAGCGGTTTCTTCAACCAGTATCCGCATCCATAAGGGGCGTATTTTTGCGACCACCGAGCATTCAGATGCCATCTTCGAAGTACACACCCCGAAACTACGCTTGACCGACTTGGGTACCGCGTTTGGTGTTTTAGTTGACCCGGAAACCGGGCAAAACGCATCCTACGTGTACTCGGGTCTTGTCCAAGCAGTGCCCGTGGACGGATTGGGCATGCCGATCGGCCAGGCGGTCATGCTCAGAGAGCAGCAGTCCGTCTCGATCGAACGTGGGCCGGATCTACAGCTTGGCGGATTGGATCGTTTCAGTTTTGTGACCGACACCGAAGACGCACGCTACACGGTGCTGACGCAGGGGCAGGCCCGGTATGTCGGCCAACTTGCCATCAATGACCAAACCTCGGAGTCGCTTGCGAGCGATCAGCGATGCCATGTGCTGCTTGAGCGGGTAGGGGTGAGCCCATCGGGTCCACTCGAGGTTGCCATCACCGATCCCGGGGTCTACCGGGACTTTATTGCGTTGGAAGAATCCATCGACCTTCAGGCCGCCGTCGACAGCTACCTGGTGCGGTTCAACACGGCCAGTGGTGAGCTCACTTCCATCAAGGGGCGGGTGACGTTTCCCCGCCCGGTCGTGGGCATCATGGTGGGCACCGACCATCGGATGGCCAGCGACCCCCAGTTCGCTTTACCCGATTCGGATCTGGGCACCCACCGGGGAGACGGCCTTGAGCCCTACCTGGATCAGCACAAGACAAACCAGCTCAATGACAAAGACACCATCCGTCTCAGCGAGGATCGCCTCACAATCGAGTTTGAATTGGCGGCGAAAAGCATCGATCAGTTCCGTGTCCTGATCCAATCCGGGGAGGACACACCCCAACCCTAGTCTTACCCGGAGCCTGCTCTGGCCTGTAAGCAGCAGTGACCTTTTGGAAGGAGAAATTTTAAAGCATGGAATTGAAAACGAAACACGATGCCCAAGCCTTCGGCAACCGATCCACCATCGTCTGGTCGGGGCCGGACAGGCTTTTGTTACAGCCTCTTGAGTTGCTCGCAGTTGCTCTAAAGCGACACCCCTGAAACGGTAGCCCCCATCCACCCGATCGTTGCTTACTACACCGGGCGACATCGGCCTGTTTAAAGAATGATTGGCAAGTACACAGGAGTACTTAAAAAATGATCAAACCGCCTGTGCATGCAGGCAATGCTTAGGAAGAAGATTTTTTTAAGGAAATTGAAGAGGTGCCCCCTCAACATTTCGCAGCTTTTGAAACCTTTTTTGGAGATAGATTATGAAACGTTGTGTAAAGAAAACAATGGCCTGGAACAAGTCCGTTGCGATGGGTCTCGTCGCCGCAGCCATGGGTTGTGTGGCGGGCAACACGGAAGCGGAAGTTATCGAACAGACGTTCCAGCAAGGGAATTCTGGCAGCCTTAACTTTGGCCAATACTTTGAGTTGGATTCTTCTATTTTCAGCGGGCCTCTGGAACTCGAATCAATCGAGTTTGCCAAAGGCACTAACGTGTCAGCCGCAACCTCGATTTACTTGGACATCTACTCGATTGGTACTGCAGACATCTCCCAACTGAACTTCAACCCTAACAGTAATAGTTCCACCGTGGGTGAGTTGGCAGAGCTCGACTATCTCGGCTCCTCGACGAATGCCCTTGACCTATCTTCTACTATTACTATCCCCACTGGCACCACGATCAAGTGGACTTTCAGTGGTATCTCCCTGCCAACGGATACTGAGATCTTCGCCGTCGTATCGACGGTAGGTGACGGTGATAATGACAACCACCGAGGTGTCTCTTTAAGAGCATCCCGTGCGAATCAAGGCGGCACCTTTGTTGGAGGCGCGGTTTACAACAATATTACCACTGACATTTCACACCCATTGTTCGGAGGATCGGCAACCCCTGACACCCCGGGCGAAATTGTCAACGACAACTTCTACACGATCACCCTCGTCCCCGAGCCCGGCAGCCTCGCGCTGCTCTCGGCCGGTGTATTGATGATCGCTCGGCGGCGACGTGGCTAAAACCCTGTCTCCTTCAACCCTCCGGTGCCGAGAGGCGTCGGCGGGGTTTTGCCTGCCCAAACCTCCAGACTGGCTGATTTACGGATGCGAACTCAACACAAACAAGCGTTTACCCTGATCGAACTCCTGGTGGTCATCAGTATCATCGCGCTATTGATCGCCATCCTTTTGCCTGCGCTATCGAGCGCAAAGGTTTCGGCCCGCAGACTCCAGTGCGCGAGCAACCTCCGCAGTATGGCGCAGACCACGGTCGCCCTGGGGGTCGATAACGACGGCTACTACCGTCTGTCCCGGCGGAGCCTGCTCGATCAAGACGCCTACAAAACCAGCTATGACAACCTGACCTTTGATAGCGCCAGCGCCTTCATCGCCAACGACCATATCAGCCACCTTCGCAACCAGCTCTTCGATGATTACCTGGATACGGGCATGCAGCTTGATGAATTTACCTGCCCCGAACGGGGGCTGAACTACATCGAGCAGCACACCCCCTGGTCCTGGCGCGTTGGCTACTACCTGATGGCCGGCAGGGACTGGCAGGCCCACTCCTTATCGACAACCGGCCGATGGATCGCACCGATGAGCATGGAAGACGATCCCGAACTGCCGCTTGCCGCCGACGTATCTGAGTCGGGCACCTTGGTGATCGATGGGTTTCGCACGGCCTATCCGCACGGCCCGAAAGGCCTGGTGGGCGACCCCTTGCCCGGGGTTGATCCCGAAGACCTCAATGTTCTGGGGACGAATGTCGCTTACAACGACGGCTCCGCAGTGTTTGAGCCGGTCGGCGAGATGAGCCCTTTCTCAGCAAACCTGGGCGGTGCCGCCCGGGGTTTCTGGCCGGATGTCGATGTCTATGACAATACGCCTTAAGCGGCGGAACCAGGCATAGAGCGTGTTCCCTCTATCCGGTAAACATCGTCCTCAAACTCCCGGTCAATCAAGCCTGTCCATTTGTCATCAAGCACTGCATCGCAAACCCATCGCACTCTCTTGCCTGGACCAACTCGTGAAGACAAGTGTGATTTCAAGCTGGGTTCAAGCCGGAGACGCAGCGGGAATCAATGTCCAAGTAGATCCGGCGACTTTCACGGGTAAACATGGCTTTGCTCAGGCATCAAGGATTAGAAATTGAAGTTTGATATCAGAAGTCTCTTTGTGCTGGCCACCGCGATCTTCGCGGCAGCTACGGTTTCCCGGGCGTTTGCAGAAGACTACAAGGTGTTCCTTCTCGGTGGTCAGTCGAATATGGCCGGGCGGGGGCTGGCGAGCGACCTGCCGACCAGCCCGGTCAACCTGCAGCAAGCCCAAACCGATGTGCGGTTTTATGAAGGCGGGTCTCTACGAGATCTCGCGCCCGGGACCAGGTTCGGCCCGGAGATTACCTTCGGTCGACAGATCGCAGACGCCCTCCCCGACGAGAACATCGTGCTCATCAAGTACGCGGTGGGCGGCACGAGTCTTGACATTGATTGGGACCCGAGCACAGGCCCGCAGTACGATGCTTTTACGGACACGGTGACCAATGGCCTCGATGCCTTGATCGGGCAGGGAGATACCTACCAGATCGCCGGGATGCTCTGGACCCAGGGAGAAAGAGATGCCAGAACGGACCGCACTACGGCCCAGTACCAAAGTGACCTGACAGAATTTGTCGCGGCCATCCGAGGCGCCTACGGAGCCGACCTGCCCTTCTTTCTCAGCAGGCTTTCAAACCGTCAGCGGAGCGCGAGCGACGCAGCACGTTGGGACGCGATCCGGACGGCCCAGACCCAGTTCGCGGCGGGTGACCCCGACGCCTACCTGATTGATACCGATGACAGTGCATTTTCAGTGATCAATGGCGAGATCATCCATTTCGATGCGGACGGCCAGATGGCCATCGGCCAAGCATTTGCCGAGAGCTACCTGCAAAACGTCCCCGAGCCGAGCTCGCTGACGCTGCTGGGTGTAGGTTGTTTAGCCATATTGCATCGTAGTCGGCGGGCTTAATAGAAAGGTATTGCAGAACGAATTGAGTCTCCACGAAGCATCCTTAGCGCCCGCACCAACAAGCCTCATGATCCGCTTGCGTTCGTCCATCGCCATCGACTGAAACTGTCGCCCCTTGCGGCCGGCCTTGGCATCCCACAAGTTACTTGCCAAAGAGGCATGGCGCAAAAGAGGTCGTTACGAAGCGGTGGGAAGTGCGCTAAACACAAACTATCAATGGGTCGGGTTGACTTTGTTGTTTGCGTTCCAATGTCGCGCGATTTCGGCTTCCTCCTCGGTATCCGCGAATCCGCCGAATCCGAACGAGGCCTCAAGGAGCATGTCTTTTTGATCGACCCTTTCGCCATGCCCGTCGCCGAAGGTTACGCTGGACCCGCCGTTGTGCACGGCCGCGGGGTTTTCTCTAGCATCGTTGTGTGACAGTGGATCGCTATTGAGGTTGCGGTTGAGCGGATCGATATTCCATCGCCAGGCAGCGGGGGGGAGAATGTCATCGGCATCCCCACGGTCTGACAAAAGGAAAAACTCACTGGGGGCGGCGAGATCGACCGTTTTGACGTAGGGGTTCGTGGGCGGGTTTGAATAGGCGCCCCACATATTCCCCCCGGCACCTGATTTTAGGGGCTGGGTGCCGAAGCTGCCGAAGCTGACGGTGCCCCAATCGTTGTAGCCATAGCTGAAGCGCATGCCGCCGCTGCCATTGGGTATGGCTTCACCTACATCCAGGCCGTAGTTACGCGACGTCGTGTCGTTTGCAAAGTGATTCGCCCAAGCGGGTTTGTCGGGATCGGTTTGCATGACACGCTCCCATAGATACTCCGGCCCGCGCGAGGGGCAGTAGTACACGTCGTATGCGTCGCTGTTGTAGTCCAGCAGCCTTGTTGCCCAGGCGGGGAACGTGACATTGCCGTTACCCACCGCTCTGCCATTGCACCCCGGCAGGTTTTGATTGTAATCCGCCGCATAATTCATGGCGGCCTGGCCGATCGAGCGTGTGTTGGCCAGGCAATTGATGGCTCTGGCAGACTCCTTTGCCTGGCCAAGCGCGGGCAGCAGGATCGCAATTAGCAGCGCGATGATGGAAATCACGACAAGCAACTCGATGAGGGTGAAGGCTTTTCGCATGTGTATCCTTTTGATGGTCCGTCATCTATCAGCAGGGTTAAAGGCGTTGCGCTCCTTTCGGAGAGCGACGCCGTTTGAAGGAAAAACCGCGGTCAGCCACGCCGACGGCGCAGGACGCACAGTCCGCCGAGGCCCAGCAGGGCGAGGGAGGAAGGTTCGGGAATGGCCTCGATCTGGAAGCCACTGAGCCCGGGGCGTGAGTCAGCGGTTAACGAATCAAAATTTGAATCATCAGAGTCAGCACCGGTGATCGAGAATGTGATTTCACCGCTTGAATCAGCGACGACGTCATCAAAGAACACAAAGTTTGCGTTCTCGACGTATTCGCCAAATGACACTTGGCTGCCGCCGTCGTTATTGTCGAGGATTTGTGAAGAGCTGGAACTCACCGCATTGGTCGTAGAGATTGTAGAGCTTAAACCCTCACTACCATTACCACTAACACCTCGGCCCCCCATCAGCCAGATGTCATAGGCCAGGCCGCTTGTGAGGCCTGTGAAAGTTATTGTCGCCGTTGCGTTGCGGCCGGCAGCTCGGTCAATCAAGGCAAGATTATCAAAAACCTGCAGACCGCCAACCGGCACCCCGCCAAAACTCCGAAGGGCGGTAAAGTCAGTCGTGAATGAGACGCCCGTCGCGTTGCCATCGGAATCTAACAGGGATGAACTGACGTTTTGGTAACCGCCCTGGTTCCAAGTCAGTCCAGCGCCGCCCGTGACGCCGACGAGCTCTGCCGGGTTGACCGCAAGCGTACCTCCAGCAACAGTACCTTGTCCAGTAACAACCGTTTCAAAGCTGTAATTAATGAGCTCGGCGTGCGTTGGAACGGCCATCAACAGCAAGGCAGTTGAAGTCGCGATAATAGAATTATTTAAAATGAAGCCTTTTCTCATAATGTCACCATCTTTCTAGTAGAGCCTTGCTGAATAGCGTTGGCTGGTATTTTTTCCGATAACTAATTCAAAAGAAAACAGTTACAAACTGCATTAGAGTATGCCTAGCTTAAGTATGTCCCTATACTCCACATCGTCGTTCAATCCGTTTTTCGTATCGATATTCTCCTATATGGAAGTGATTGGTAGAGCAATGTCGAGACTCCTGTCATCTCAAATCTCCTGTAAGGGTTATAAACAATTTGGTAATAGCCTTTTACGAAGGCCAGGGTTGTTCGTACGGGACGAGAATATGTCTCATCACCAAGACCGTTTAGGCTTGGTTTGAAAATGAGAATGAAAAATGAAGCTTATTCTCAGCAGCAAGATGATCTAAACAAGACAATTTAAAGTTGACGAGGCCTTTGCACGACAGCACATCTTCATGAGCTTATTATTTAGACAAAACAGAGAAGCGGTTTTCAAAGTGAACATAGACATCAATCACAACGATACGAGTTCAGCAAGCTTTCAAATTTAGATTCGGTATGTCTCTATTTCAAGGGTGTTCTACATAAATCATAGCCTTAGCGACGGCTACTGCAATGATATTTTATGTACGTGTGATGATTTTATGGACATTAAGCCTGAGCGACTATGCGCCAGCGGATAATGTCAATCAGCTGAGGCTTGAACAGGGCATCGCACAACGATTCCCGCCAGAACACGACCCATTCAATGCGTAAGTTTATTCCTTGAAGAGTCTTACGCACGATCGCCGCGAGCCAGGGCATCCTGAGATCACGTTGTTTTTTATGAAAAACGCGCCACGGGATGTCATGGATGCCTAGCCTGGTTTCTGCGCTGTTGAACTTATTTGACACATCGTCACGGGCGGTGCGCGAATATTTTTATGAGCACGGATGCCCAGCTGGATCGGTTGCTGAAGATCGTTGTTGTGTCGCTGGCTTTGGGACGGGGACACCTCACCGAATACGGCAGCTACAAGAGTCGTTAGGACTTGACGCTCAGCGCGACGAGCGAGCGTGGGCTGATGATCGACGTGTTGATGAAAGTGTTGGCCTACGCGATCGGGCGTTAGCCGGGAGCGGTGGGGTGGGGATGGTGTCTCCAGGGCAAGTTATCAACTACAGTTCCGGCGTTCAAGATCGTCCAGAGCCGGGCGACTCGGCTTCGGCTTGGCAGGTCTTTCGTTTTTTAGAGCAACTGGCGCTTTTTCCGGCCCGCTGTCATACTGCTGTTTTCCAAGCACGGAGGCTGCGGCATGGCTTACTCAATGGACTTGCGTTTGAAGGTGTTGGCGGCGTTGGATCGGGGCGAATCCCAGGTATCGGTCGCT
>JBCDHS010000007.1:0-117108 GCA_038749735.1 Planctomycetota bacterium | reverse complement strand
GTGGCTTCGTCGGATCGAGGCGAAGACGTTCGACACGCTGAGTGATGCGGTCGCCACGGCGCTGCGTGCGGTGACGCGAAGCGAGTGCCAGAACTACTTCAGCTCTTGTGGATGGGGCCATAAATGACGACAGTTGGTCTAAATACGCCTGATGCTCTAGGCAAACGGAACGAAAATATTTGATTCCGGTTCAGCGGGTAAGCCGATAAAACTATTGATTCTTAAATAATTGGTGATTAAGCGCGTTAGTCATCTTTTTCATACGTTCCGGCTTTCACCCCCGCGTTCGCGGGCAACCCGGAGTGGCCATGCTGCCCAGCCTGCTGATTGTCTTGGGTCTCTACCTCGTCGCCTGCTACGGCTATGGGATGTATCTCGTGGTTCGGCTGTTGCGGGGCAGGCGTTTGCGCCATACCGTCGCCGGGATGCCGCCGCGCCGTCTGGTGCGCGCGACCTCCCGGTACGAGAGAGACGAACTCGCCGAGTCTGCCGAAGAGCAGGCCGAGGCGATGGATTCGCAGCGCCTTGCGGCCTGAGCGTCTTGCCAGAGAAGGGGGAGCAAGGCCATGCCAGGAATATGGCAGGTGCTCTAATCGTCAGCGTTCAGGCCGTTGCCGTAGCGCAGGGTGTATGCGTCGAGGATCTGGCGGACGCGGTGGGCGACCTCGGGGTCTTGGTGGTTGCGGTTGGCCTGGACCCGTTCGATGGCGGCGTGGCCTAGGTCGATCAGTGCGCGTTGGGCGGCGTCGCGGACCGCCCACTGGTCGTTGCCCAACTGGCTGATGTAGAGGTCGATCGTGTTGTCGATGTTCGGGTCGATGCTGGTCAGGACGATCAGGCCAACCCGCTCGATCTGCGCCGGTGCGGGCTCGACGGTCAGCGGCAGCAGCGCGTCCATCGCCGGCCCGGTGACCATGCACACGGCGGACATGCCCCAGCTCTCCAGCGCGAGCTTGCGGACGATCGATAAGGCGACGCCGATCTCCGCCGGGGTGAAGCCCCGCTGTTTCAGTTGGTCGGCCAATGGGGCGAACGGGTCCGCCTCGGGCGCGGTCTTGGCGAAATCAACGGATTGTTCCTCACCCGGCCCGACTCGTACCCAGGTGGTCGCGACCCCGTCCCCGTTGGAACGGAGCAGCAGGACACCGCCCCCGGCGTGCGGGCCGAACTCGGCGTTCGCGCTGACGGCCGTCGCCTGGTCCTGGCCCGGCGTGAGCAGCACCGGCGGGAGCATCTTCAGGCTCACGTCGTAGGCCAGGAATCGGTCGGTCATGCCCCGGCTGGTAAAGCGTGTGCGCGGCTTGTTGGTTCGCAGCGGGACCATCCAGTGCCCGGCGGCGATCCTTGTCCAACGGACCGGCTCCACCGCCTTAGCCAGGTCCTCCCAGGCCAGTACCCGCGGGCGTGCCTGGGTCTTAGGCCAGTGGCCCAGGAATTGATTGCCTGGCTCGGTCCCGGGCAGCTCGAGTTGGACCCGTCGGGGCTCGTTGATCGCCCCGTCGAAGGTGATCATACCCAGCGGCATCGGCGGGCCCCCGCCCGGCGTGGTGTCACCGCGTCGTCGCCGGTACGCCCCGTTGAACAGCGTCGATGGGTAGTCACGCGCGCTGTTGGCCACGTCGCTGTAGCGGTCAAGGAGGAAGACCGACAGGTCCCGAACGACCAGCGCCTCGGCCTGGACCGGCCCCGGCACGGGTGGGTCTGACGCGTCGGTTGGCTGAGCCGCGGCGGGGCGGTGGGCCAGCAGCGTGGCCACGATCAGCAGGCCAAGCCACCTCGGCCGATACCGGTCGGGTGGCACGAACCGGTGTGTCGCCCGGCGGTGGGTCATTCCGGCACGCGCTCCCGGATGAGTTGTGGGTCGCACCACGCGGCGCGGTCGCCGACGTTCTGGCCCCGGCCGAAGTCGACTTCGAGGACCAGGCGGCCGACCCCGTCCAGATCGACCTGGACGTCGATCGGCTCGTTTTCGGCGGTGATGTCGGCCTGCTCCCAGAGCACCTCGCCGTCGCCGAGGACCCGCGCGGTGATGTTGCCCATCCGGCCGCCGGGCTCGAGCAGCCCGAGGGTGGCGCGGAAGGTCGCGTATTCGCTGTCCAGCCGGTAGTGCAGCCGGGAGCGGGCGTGAACCGATAGCCCGCGCTTAAAGCTCGGGCCGTTGAACAGCCGGATCTCCCCGCCGCCGATGGCCTGGTTGACCTGATAAGGGAAGGCGGTGTCGAAGTAGGGGATGTCTTCGCTGGCGGTCGGCTCGATGCGGGTGAGGTCGATGACCCGGCCCTGTTCGTATCGGAGGAACGCGACCGACCCGCGCGGCGCGGTGACTTGGCCCCCGCCCAGCAGCTCGAAGCCGATCGTCTGTTCATCGAGCGCGGTCAGCCGGCCGGCAAGCTCCTGGCCGGTCCGCAGCGCGAGCACCTGGTGGAAGCCGGGCGGGGTGGGGGCGGGCCGGTCGGGGTGGTTGAGGACGACGCCGGCGATGCGGTCGCGGTTGAGCTGGCGCGGCTCGCCACGGAAGAAGATCGTCAGCGACTGGTCGTCCATGCCCAGCACCTTCCCGGCGATGCCGCGGACCTCGTTGGGGTCGTCCCGGTCGCGGACGTAGACCGTGTCGAGTGTCTGCGACTCGTTGTCCCGGCTCAGCCCCATCGGCAGGGGCCCGGCCGGCCAAAGCTCGGCGACCCGGTCCAACGTCACGGTCAGATCGGTGGTCTGGTTCTCCCCTACCGGGATGCTGACCACGGCCCGGTCCTTATCGAATTGATTGAGATCGCCGCTGAGCTCGCCCCCGGGCTTAAGCCGGACCCGCCAGGTCGGCCGATCGGTCTGGACCGGCAGGCTGGCGTTGAACTGTGTGGGCTGGCCCAGGAACAGCTGCGAGCCGTCGTCGGAGGTCAGGATGAAGGTGTAGGTGCCGTCATGGGGGATACGGACAAAGCCCTCGAAGACCAGGCCGTACCACTCGGTCTGCCCGCCGTTGACGTGGTCGGCGATCTCCGAGCTCGTGCCGCTTCGCTTCAGCTGCATCTGGTTGAAGCAGGACATGTCGCGCCAGCCCTCGGGCTGGGTGGCGGTGTAGAAGCGGTAGCGGACGCGCGAGCGGACCTGCCGCTGCTCGATCGCCGACAGCGGCAGCTCGGGGCGGCGGAAGCCCTCGCCGTCGATCCCGCCGGATTGGGGTATCTCGTCGGCGCTGCGACGCATGGCATACAGGGCGTCTTCGGGGATCGGCTGGGAGCCGTTGAACCCCGGCCCGGTGACGCGCAGCTCCACCGAGCCTGCGCCGTCGCCCTGCCAATACGGCAAGACAATGTGGTGCAGCCCGGCACGCAGCTTGATCGATGCGTCACGGGCACGCGCGGTGTGCATGCCGTCGTTGTCGATCAGCATGATGTCACCGGCGCGGATCGTCAGCCCCTCACCAAAATTGATCTGGAACACGTCGTAGCCGGGGAGGGTGATGGGCTCGCCGTCGGCCGGGGCGATGCGGAGTTGGCCGTCGTCGCCCAGCGTGACCTTGCCGGTGAGCATGCCCCGATCGACGGTTTCGATGATGTCGCCGGCGGCGGGGTGGCCGATTAGGAGCAGCAGCGTGCATAGCACGACGTACATCACTGAAACCGTGACGGTCTTGCTCCCCCTCCCTCCCTGGGAAGGAGGCAGAGCAGAGTCTGCATCTAAAAGCAGGTCATTGGATCCAAACGAAACAACCCGGCGCTGGGGCCGGGCCGTGGGGGTATGCCGGGGGTAGTGCATAACGAGCCGGGGTATGGGGCGACGTCGGGGCGAGAAAAACACGCATAGGGGCGTGTGGGGCGGAGGAGCAACGCGTGGTTTAGTTGTCGCCGGCCGGGGCGGTATCGACCGGGGTCGCTTCCTCGGCGAGGCGGGCGTGGTACTCGGCCAGCAGGGTCTCATAGCCCTCGGGGAAGCTCTGGGTGCCCGAACGGAGGATCTCGTCGCGCTCGGCGTCGGAGAGCGAGTCGAGGTCGGCGTTGCCGCTCGGGTCGCCGCGGAGTTCGCCCGAGCCGCCGGGGCCTTGGGCGAGGGTCGAGTCGCTTGCGGGCTGGCCTCCGTTGGCCATGTTGCCCGGCCGCGAGCCGCTGCCACTTGAGCTGCAGCTGCTGCAGGCGCTGCACGCTTTTTCCATCAGCGCGATCAGGGTGTCGAGCTTGTCCACCACCTCCTGGCCCTGGGCTTGGGTCAGGTCACCGGTGTTACTACCGTCGATCTTATTGGCGATCTGGCCCATCTCGCCTTCCAGGTGTTGGAAGGGGTTGTTCATCCAAGCCTCGTCGCTCTGTCCGGCCGCGGCCGCGGCCGAGGTGTCCTGGTCCTGGAGGACCTCACGGGACAGGTCGATCAACTCGCTAATGGAGCGCTGATCTTCCGAGTCGAGGATGCGCTCACGCAGTTCCGGGTTGACCGGCACGCCGTTGACGACGGCCAACTCTTCAGCCTCGTCGGCCAGGGCAGGGCCAACCAGTAAGGCGGCGGTGAGCAGGGCGGCAGGGGTGTACTTCATGGGGTAAGCTCCCGGTCTCAGGTCAATCGCGGGCAGGTCCGCACTTGAGGTCAGACGCATTGTAGGGGGATTGGGTTCAATGAGGTAGTGGGATTTCTCAATCCGGTCTGCGGCGAGCCGGGGCCTGTGGCCCCGGTCTGATCGGAGCGGGGCCAATCAGGTCAGCGCGATCCAGTGCCTGGCAGCGGATCGGCGGCCAAGCCGCCGGCTCGCCGGTGTACGGTTCAGCCGCCGTTCGCTGCCACCTCACCCAGGCGGACCGTTGCCTCGCGGACCCGCTCTTGCTGATCGCGGGCCATCTCCTCGCGGCGGCGGAGCTCGGTCGGGGCCAGGTCGCCCTGCTCCCGGGCCTGGTCCAGGCGGATCACGTTCTCATTCGTCGCGACCTGCATGATCTTGAGCATCCGCAACTCGGCCAGCATCTGGTTCATCTCCCGGGCTTCTTTGTCCCGGGGGCTCTCGTTGGGGTTAGGCTCTTTGGGTTCCTGGTTCTTGTTGCTCAGCTCCATCGCGTCGACCAGGGCCTGCAGGTCTTGCTCAACGCGGATCGTCGCGGCGATCACGGGTGGCCCGCCGAGCCCGGCCGTGTAGTCGTCTACCAGGAAAGCCATCCGGTCACGCACCGCAGAGAGCGCTGCGGGCAGCGCGACGGAAAACTCGGTCTGCTCGCACAGCTCGATCGTCTGGTTGGCCAGTTCGATAATGGCCTGCTCCGGCTCGACCAGGCCCCGGACCTGGGCGATCCCCCGGGCAGCGCCGCGGTCCGCGTCCGGCCCGACCACCTCCAACGCCTCGCGGATATCGGTCTGCTGGCTCAGCATCGCCTGGAGGTTCTCCATGACCTGGTCGCGCACTTTCTTCTCGACCTCTTTCTGTAGCTCGTCGCGCGCCTGCTCGAGCGCTTCCTTGGCTTCTTGGAGTTGCTGCTGGGCCTGGCTCTGGCTCTGGCTGGCGCTGCCGGGGCTCTGGCTCTGGCTGAGCTGGCTGGCGGCCTGGCTCATGCTCGACTGGGCCTGACCCAACGCTTCCTGGGCCTGCTGAAGCGCCTCGCTCTCGGGGTTGATGTCGCCGACCCGGTTTTCAAGCTCGTCGGTGGCGTCGGCGTTGCGCTCCTCGGCGTTGCCGAGCATCTCCATCGCGTTGGCGTTGGGGTTGGCCTGGCTCGCCAATGCGTCGCTCTGGTTTTGGTTCGCGGCCTCCTGGGCGGCGATCTTCTCAAGGTCTTCCAGCGCCTGGTTGATCTTGCGCAGCTGCTCCATCTTCAGGGCCAACTCAAGGTCCGCGGTCAGCAGCAGCTTCTTGATCGCCTCGAGCTCGGTGATCACCTGCTCCAGCCGGGCGCTGGCCTCGGTCAGCTCCAGGTCGCCGATCATCCGGCCGACATCCCGCATCCGCTCGGTGACCAGCTTGTCCCGCGAGCGCTCAAAGCCCATCGTCAGCCGCAGCGCGTCCTCGGGCTGGCTTTCCTTGAGCAGTTCGGCCAGGCGGAACATCCGCTCCTCCAGCTCACGCATGTGCTCGATCGCCCGCTCCTGCTGGAAGCGCAGGCCGTCGGCCTCGGTTGCGTCTTCGGGGTTGATGGCTTGACCCAGCGTCGGGGCCGCGGCAAGCATCGGCAGCAGCAGGGCGGCGAGCATCAGGGTCTGGAGGGTACGGGTCATGGTGTGGGCTCCAGCGGCAGTAGGGGTCGGTCCTGGGTCGTTGAGCATCACGCGTTATCCTGTTCGGGTGGCGTAGATCAGGCTTTGGGCCGCGGCGTGGTTACCTTCACTGCATGTCTATACGCATCTACTGGTCAAAAAAGTCATCGAATTCTTGATTTTGTAGCTCTTCCAGCTTCGGCTTGATCCTCTCCTGCACGCCGATCACCTCGTTGAGCTGGTTGATCACGTCCATCAGCTGGTCCCAGCGGTCCATCGCCCGCAGCAGCAGGTTCATCTCGTCGATGACCCCTTGCTGCTGGTTGGTGAGCTCGGCCAGCTGCTCGGCGGAAGACCGTGGGGCGCCCTCGATCCGGTCGCGCTGCTCGGCCATGATCCGGTCGTGCAGGTCGGCCATCGGGTCCAGCACGGTCTGCCTCATCGCCTGGTAGGCCTGGTTGCCTTCCTCCCGGCTGCCGCCCAGCCGATTGAGCCGCATCTCCTCGGCCGACGCCGCGAGCACTTGGTTGACCGACCGCACGCTCGCCTGGGCCTGGCGGAAGGCGCGGGCCTGGGCGGCGGCCTCCGCGCCGTTCTGGGCCTGGGCCAGCTTCTCCTTGATGTCCTTAGCGTCTTCGATCGCCTGGCGGAACTGGGCGCGGGCCAACTCCTGGCGGGCACGGATTTCGCGGAACAGCTCGTCGTGGGTCACGACGCTGAAGCTCAGCTGCGCCGACTCGCCGGTCTGAGCGCCGGTGTAGCAGTCGTCGGTCGCGGTGGCGACCACGCGCAGCAGGTCGGTGGGCACCAGCTCGAGGTCCTCGATCTCCAGGCCCATCTCTTTGACCAGCTTGTCGAGCGTGATCGCTTCCACCGGGCCGTAGACCATCACCGGGTCATAGGTGAATACCTCACGCCCGCTCGAGCCGGTGCGTTCTCGGATCATCTGGAGGGTGATCTGGCCGATGCCCGAGTCGTCGCGGGCGTCGATGGTCAGCGGGACCAGCGCGTTGGCGGTGATGCGCTGGCGTACGCCCGTGGCCTTGAGCCCGACCTTCGGGACCCGGTCGTGCTTGACCCGCACCGCGATCGGGACGGGCTGGCTGACCAGGCCCGCCTCTTTGCCGACCAGTTCGATGCGGAAACGCACGTCCTCGGTCTGCTCCCAGCTCGCCACGGCGTGTGTTTCGTCAAGGAGCCTCAGCTCGGCCGGTTCGTTGCTGCCCTGGGCAAAACGCACCTCGCTCAGCGGGACGTTGCTGGTGATGTGCAGCTCGACCTGGTTGAGGTAGAGCAGCGACAGGCCGCCGTTGGCGCCCTCGAAGCTGACCGTGTTGGTCACGCCGTCGGCCGGGTGGGTGTGGCGCAGCTCGAGGTCGGCCACACGCGGTCGGGCGATCGGCACGATGGTGAAGGACAGGTCCTGGTCCCCGGCGCTCAGGCTGGCCTCGATCGGCACCAGGTGCGGCGGCAGCTCGAAGCGGTAGTCGCCCGGCTCGTACTGATCCACGGGCTTGGTCTTGCGGTCCTGACCCTCGGGCCTCAGCGAGAGCCGGACTTCGTCGACTTCCGTGCCGTCCTGATTGGTAACGGTGAATTTGAGGGTGGCATTCTCCCCGGCCGGCACAATGACCTTGCCATCGACCAGCCCGTCGATCGCCAACTGGGTGTTGCGGGGCCAGGGGGTGTTGTTGAGCGCGAGCCAGCGGTTGGCCCAGACGCCGGCGGTGCCGTTCATCAGCAGTGCAAAGAGGCCCGGCAGGACGATGGCCGCGGCCAGCCCGCCGATGCACCAAGTCAGGTGCCGGGTGTTGGACTGGCGGTCGAAGGGGTTGTCCTGGAGGTAAGCGTAGCTTCGGCTGACCGCGTCGAACACCATCGAGCCGGAGACGGCCTGCTCATCGCCCATGACACGGGGCAGCTCGAGCACGGTGCTGACGCGCGGCGCGATCAGCGCGTCGCCCTCCGCCCTGCGTGCAAGGTCGACCGCCTCGGCCAGCTCGACCGGCCCCATCGCCGAGGACATCGGCCGCAGCGTGTAGAGATACAGCAGCAGCCCGCAGAGCCCCAGCGTAACCAGCCAGTACAGGGCCCGGGCGGCGATGCTCAGCTCCAGCCACCAGTCCAGGATCAGCCCGAGCAAGAGCAGGCCGACGAGCAGGCCCAGCGTCCGGGCTGCGCCGTCTAGCACGATGCGCAGGCGCACGCGTGAGCGCAGGGCCGACAGCCGATCTTCCACGTGCTTCTGCATCGTGGGCAGGTCGTGGCTGGTCGGGGGTGGGGACTGGAGGGTGGTCATGGGCTGGGTCTATACGTTTTAACGGCTCGGCGAGGTCAAAGTTCAATCCGGTCGTTGGTGTTAGACCAGCCGCGCTTTCTTGCGGAGGATCCATTCGGCCAGGATCGCCATCAGGAACAGGATGACCAGCAGGGGGGCGTCCCAGATGTCCTGGACATCGACCTGCTCGCGATCGACCAGGCCGGTGGTGATCGCGGCGGGCAACTCACCAACCGCGCCGAGCGCGACATACTTGCCGCCGGTCGCGTTGCTGACCAGCCGCAGCGCGTCGCTGTCGAGCGTGGGGTTGGCGGTTTCGAAGTCCGGGAGGACCACGGCGAAGCTGTAGCTGTTGGGCTTGGCACCGGTGACCGAGTCCTGCCGGCCCGGCCAAACCCTTGCGAGATAGTCCCCGGCCCGCTCGGCGATGAAGCGGGCGGCAAACGCCTGGTCGTCCCCGGCCACGGGCGCCAGCTCAAGCCGGATCGGCTGGTCGCCGCCCGTCTCGATCTCGGCGTACAGCGCGGTCAGGCCCGCGTCGATCTGCCCCGCATCGATGAAGCGCGCGGTAATCGTGACTTCATCGCCCGGCTCGTAGTCTGTCCGGTCGGTGCTGACCCGGAAAGGGTGCTGCCCGCCGCGCTGTTTCATCAGCCCCGCCCGGTCGATCACCCGGGCCCAGAACCCGTCGTACAGCCGCTCGTCTACAAACCGCCAGCGGTAGCTCGAGTCAAAGCCCAGGTACACCACCCGCCCCGGCCCGACCAGGTGGGTCGCGAGCAGCACCTCCTGCTGGTCGTACTTGTTGGTCATCCCCGGGTAGCCATGCCGGGCCAGCACGGTCGCGCCCGGCTTCTCCCGGGTGACCGCGAAGTGCCACATCATGCCCGGCAGCTTGTTGAGGATCTGCTGGTTGGTCGCCGGGTTGCGGTTGAAGGTGAAGATCGCGTCGCGCATCCCCGCATCGGTGATCTGCAGCTTCCACGGCCGACGCATGGTCAGGTTGACCTGTGCGTTGGTGCGGAACAGCCCCGGCTCGCGGATCACCGGCAGCAGCCCGACGTAGCCGACCCGCTCGTCCCCGGTGTTGAACCGATCGAAGCTCGGGGCTGTGTTCCGTTCGCCGGCGACGTAGACCAGCCCGCCGCCCAGCTCGCTGACGAAATCGACCAGCAACTCGGAGAAGGTCACCGGCCATTTGCTCGGGTCCGGGTCGTACAGCACCACACAATCGAACTGGTTGATCTCCTCGAGTGTGTTGGGCAGGCGGATCAGCGGCCGACCGTTCGCCGGCTGGCGGAAATCGCCCTCCGCTTCCTGCAGCCAGCTCGCGACCTCCACGCTGTCGTCCCGCAGCAGGGTGTTGCGCAGGAACTGGACCTCGGGGAAGGTGTATCCGGCCAGGAACAGCACCCGTGTCTTGTCGTAGATCACGTTGATCTGGGTCGTGCCCGAGGCGTTGTCGTCCGGGTCGATCTCCCCCTCGACCTCTTCGAGCCGGGCCCGCAGGACGATCTGCTCTTTCTGGTCCGGGGTGAAGTCGAAGGTGACCTCGGGCTGGTCACGGTCGCCGGCCAGGGTGACCTGCTGACGCAGGGGCTGGTTGGTCTTCGGGTCGACCAGGGTTTCCCAGACCCGGTCCTGGTCGTCACTGCCATCGATCAGCCGCTCGATCACGACCGTGGCCGGCTCGTCGGCCAGGCCCCGGCTGGTGAGCGTGACGGTCATCCGCGTGGTGTCGTTGACAAAGGCGTAGTCGTCGTTTTCAAACTGGCGGATGCTCGCGTTGCGTGGGCCCTCCGGCGTGCCGACCCCGATGGAGAAGATCGGGACGCGGTCCTGGTTCGCCAGGTCGCCGATCTTGCTCAAGGGCATGCTGCCGGGCGTGGAGTTCTGGCCATCGGTGATGACGACGACGCCCGCCAGCGGCTGGCCGCGGTAGGCTTGGAGCACCTGCTGGATCGACTCCCCGACGCTGGTACTCCGCCCGCCGAGGGTAAAGCGTCGGCCCGAATCGTCGGTCTGCTCCGGCTCGTCGAACTCACGCGCGGTCAGACGCTCATCAAACGTATGGACATGGACCTCGCGCTTGCCATCGCCGGCCAGCTCGGACAGCAGGCCTTGACCGACCAGCCCTTCGACCAGCTCGATGCGTTCGAGCTCGCGCAGGCGCTCTGGATCGGAGATGCCGGCCTGCTCGGCGGCGGCGCGGGCCGAGGCCTCGTCCAACCAAGAATCGCTTAACCCCATCGACGGCGAGGTGTCGACCAGCACCAGCAGCTTGCTGGGCACCTGGTCGACCTTGCTGAGCACGAGTGCCGGCTCGAGCAGCATGACCACGACCACACCGAGGATAAACACGCGCAGCCCGAACAGCAGCGTGCGCAGGCCGCCGGTGAGCTGCCCGCCCTCTCGGCGGTACAGCCAGAAGAACAGCGCGACGACCAGTGCGATCACGACGATCGCGCCGAGCGCGACATCGCCGCTGGGCGTGGCCAACCAACGCAGCGACCAGCGGCCGCCCTCGGACCACTGCTCGGGCTCGATGCCCATCAGCCAGTACAGCGAATCACGCATCCAGTGCCTGCTCCTGAGTCAAATGACGTGCCTTGGCTCGCTCGGGCTGGAAGTCAGAGAGAACATGGCCGGCCCGCACACGATTGATCGATCTGATGCCTCTAAGTCCCATCAATGTTCCCTCCCCACCCACGCCGCGAAGGCGCTCTCGATCACCAGCAACGCGAGCAGCCCGAACGCGAGGGTCCGCCAGATCTCCTTGCCGCCCAGCCCGCCCTCGCCGTCGTCTGCCCCCAGCTCGATCAGCGTCAGGTCCACGCCCTTGAGCAGCTGGGTCAGCTCGTCGTTGGTCAGCGGGTCGAGGTTGCTCTCGGCCGGGTCGAAGCTGATCGCGTAGCTCCGCTCGGCCAGCTGCTCGGCCCCGGGCACGTCCCAGGACATGGTGTAGATGCCCGGCTGGGTGGTGTCGGGGTAGCGCACCTGCACGCGGCTGTTTGCCTCGTCGCGGTCGATGATCGCCGGGGTCGCGGTGTCGCTGCCCGGTCGGACCACGGTCGCACGCGTCGGCGGGGACGAGAACGAGACGCCCTCGACCAGCGGCTCGCCGGCGGTCAGGTTCCCGGTCGACCGGCCGACGCCGGCGATGACGAGCGCCGCCTCACGCACGGTCAGGAAGTACGTCCCCACGTCAGCCGGCCAGCGGCTCCACTCGGTATCCGCGGTCGTGGTGAACATCAGGACCCGACCGTCTCCCACACGCTTCTCAAGGATCGCGGGCGACCGTTGCTGGTCGTTCCAGGCCGCGAGCACCCGCACCCGGCTCATCAACTCGGGGTCGCCCGGCAGCTCGACCGGGGTGAACCGCGTCGGCGCCATCTCACGCAGCAGGCTCGGCGTCTTCTCCTGGACCCTGAACAGTTCCTGGATCGGTGAATCGGTGTACGACTCGATCACCATGCCCGTGGCCTGGGTTTCGACCCCGACGTCGATCATGCCCGGTAGCACGCCCCGGCCGTTGTTGTAGAGCACGGTGTTGTAGTTGTCCGGGTCCACCTGCCCGCCAGTGAACACCATCAGCCCCATGCCGGCCTCGACCGCCTCGGTCAGCTGACGGGCCCGGCCCGCCGGGACCTCGGCCACGTTGGCCAGCACGATCAGGTCGTAGTTACCGATGATCGGCGAGTCGAACCACTCCTCGTCCGTCAGGGTCCGGAAGAGGTAGGGCGTGTCCCCGGCGGCGAGCGACGTGGCCAAGTAGTACATCTCGCTCTCGCGGGCTTCGATGCCCGGCTGGCCGTTGACCAGCAGGATGCGCACCCCCTCTTCGACATTGACCACCAGCGAGCGGGTGTTGTCCCCGAGCATCCGGTCGTCGGGCAGCGACAGCTCGACGGTGTGTTGGCCCGGTTCGGAGAAGGTCAGCTTCAGCTCGAAGTTAACGTCCTGGCCCGGGGCCACTTCGGGCAGCGCGACGGTACTCGGCTCGCCATCAACGCTGAGCGTGGCTTGTCGGGAGGACAGCGCGGCGTCGCCATCGGTACGGAGGGTCGCGTTGATGCGTACCTGGGTATTGGCCAGCGCGACGCCGGTCACCTGCTCAAGCTCGATCAGCGAGGCGTTGCCCTGGGGCGGCCGGCCGACGTTGATGACCGTGACCTTGACGCCCATCTCCGCGAGCCGGGCCGCCTCCGCCGAGGCCTGGGGCGACCAGCCCTCGCGCCGCTGGTCGGTGAAGATGCGGACCTCCCGGCTGCGGTAGCTGCTGGCTCCGAGCTGCTCGGCGAGCTGGCTGAGCGTCGCGGCCCAGTTGTTGGCCGTGGCCGTGGGGCCGAGCTTGCGGACGCGCTCGGCGAGCTGGGGCCCCGCGTCGCCGGTCAGCACGGTGTCACGCTGCAGCGGGTCGTCCAGCGACGAGGTCGTTGCGACGGTGAGCGAGTCCTGGCCGCCGGTGCCCTCGATCAGGGCCGCGGCCTGCTCGACCGCGCGGTCAAAGGCCGTCACCCCGTCGACCTCCAGCGTCATCGAGACCGAGTCGTCGATGAGGATGACCCGGCTGGTGCGCTCGCCCAGCGAGAGCCAGCCCGCCGCGCCGCTGCCGGCGATCAGCGGCCGGGCGATCGCGAAGATCAGCAGCAGGATCACGATCGTCCGGATCGCCAGCAGGATCCATTGCTCCAGACGAAGCCGGCGGCGGTTGGTCCGCAGCGTGAGCTTGAGGTAGTGCATCGGGGCCCACTCGATGGTCCGGAACTTCCGCCGGTTGAGCAGGTGGATGATCAGCGGGGCGGAGGCGAAGACCAGCCCGGCCAGCATGATCGGGGCGATGAAGCTCATGGGTTGATGCCCCCCAGCGCGCTGACGTTAGCCGTCGCTGGTACAGCGACGCGTGGTCGCAGCAAACTCGGTGCCGCGGTGGTTCGGCGCGTCGCCGTGCCGGCGACAGCTAACGCGTGGTCTTTGGTTGATTGGTGGATCACGTCCGCGTCGCCCCCATCTTGCCCCGTCCGGCCGTCGACGCGGCCATGCGTTGTCGGCGGTGCAGGTACTGGGCCAGCGTCTGCCCCAGGTCCTCATCGCCGTTGACCAGCACGTGGTCGATCCCCGCGTTTTGGCAGCTCGACTTCGCGGTCTCGACAAAGTCGGCCATGGCCTTCTTATACGCCTTGCGGAACGCCCACGGCTCGCCGAAGACCTCTTCGCTGCCCTCGATGTCCTTGAAGATGATCGAGTCGTTAAACGGCAGCTCCAGCTCGTCGCCGTCGAGGATCTGCAGCACCATCACCTCGTGCCCGTTGTGCTGCAGCTTGCCCAGCGACTCATACAGCGTGTCCAGGTCGCAGAGCAGGTCCGAGAGGACCACGACCATGCCGCGCCGCTTGAGCTGGTCGGCGGCGCGGACGATGACCGGCCCCAGGTCGGTCTCGCCGCCGGGCCTGGTCGAATCGAGGGTGTCCAGGAACTGAGCGAAGTGGCGGGCGGTGGCTTTGGGCTGCAGGACCTGGCGGGGCTTGGTGTCGATCGTGATCAGCCCGACCGCGTCACGCTGCTTCATCAGCACCTGCGCAAAGCACGCGGCGATCGTGCACGCCGTCTCGAACTTGGTCCGGCCGTTCTGCGCCGACTTCCCGGCGTACTGCATCGACCGCGACGCGTCGACCATCAGCGTGCAGCGGAGGTTGGATTCTTCTTCGTACCGCTTGATAACAAACCGGTCGGACTTGGCCCAGACCTTCCAGTCCAGGTTCTTGACGTCGTCACCCGGGGCGTACTCACGGTGCTCGGCGAACTCGGGCGAGACGCCGTGCATCGGCGAGCGGTGCAGCCCGGTGATCGAGCCCTCGACGACGCGCGAGGCCTTGATGCCCAGCGGCTGGATGCGTGCGAGCACCGTCGGGTCGAGCAAGCGGGAGGGTGAGGCCATGTAATAATTCTTGATGAGTGGATCGGCGTTTAGCATCGCCGCCTGCGTCGGCGGCCCGCTTATACGTGGAAGCTAAACCATTGACTTGATCACGCAGACGCCAGGGTACGCTGCACGGCCGGGTCGGATGCCCCGGCGTCGCCGCCCACGGGCACAGCCTCAACCAGCTTGCCGATCACGGTATCGGCGCTCTCGCCCTCGGCCTCGGCGTTGTAGTTCACCACGATGCGGTGGCGCAGCACGGGCACGGCCATGGCCTGGAGGTCCTCGACGCTGACCTCGGGCCGGCCCTGCAGCGCGGCGCGGGTCTTCGCGGCCATGATCAGCGACTGGCCACCACGCGGGCCGGCCCCCCACAAAAGCCAACGCTTGATGAAGTCCGGGGCCAGCGGGTCGGCGGTGCGGGTCGACCGGATAAACCGCATCACGTAGTCCAGCAGCAGGTCGTTGATCGGCACGCGGCGGACGGTCTTCTGCAGCTCGATCATCTGCTCGCCGCTGAGCTGCGGCTCGGGCTCTTCGGTCGTCGCGCCGGTCATCATCTTGTAGATCGCCTTCTCCTCATCGGGCGTCGGGTAGTTGACGAACACCTTCATAAAGAAGCGGTCGAGCTGCGCCTCGGGCAGCGGGTAGGTGCCTTCCTGCTCGATCGGGTTCTGCGTCGCGAGCACGAAGAACGGGTCGGGCAGCGGGTAGCGTTTGCCGCCGGCCGAGACCTGCCGCTCCTGCATGCCTTCGAGCAGGGCCGCCTGGGTCTTGGGGGGTGTCCGGTTGATTTCGTCGGCGAGCAGGACGTTGGTAAAGACCGGGCCGTGGACGAACTTGAACTCGCGTTCGCCGGTGGTTCGGTTCTCCTCGATGATCTCGGTGCCGGTGATGTCGGACGGCATCAGGTCCGGGGTAAACTGGATGCGGGTGAAGTCGAGCGACAGGCTTTTGGCGAGCGTGGAGACGAGCAGGGTCTTGGCCAGGCCGGGGACCCCCTCGAGGATGCAGTGGCCCCGGGCGAAGATGGAGACGAGCAGCTGCTCGATCACCTCGTCCTGGCCGACGATCACCTTGGCGATCTGGGTGCGCGTGTTCTCGTAGGCCTGCTTAAGGGTTTCGAGGTCTTTCAGGTCCGGCGCGGCGGTGGGTTCGGTCACGAGCGGGTATCTCCAAGGAATACGGGCGTATGAGTCGTTACGACCTGATGGGGGTGCAGGTTCTGCAGGTTGCTCAAAGCAGATCGGGTGAGGAGTCGGGTTCAGCGCTGGTAGATCGGCAGGTACTTGTAGGGCAGTTGCAGGATCGTCAGGGCCAGCGCCGTGCCGTACACCGGCCCGATGCCGTCGCCGTTCCACGAGCCCTCGGCCGACTGCATGCCGATGAGCTGCTCGCGTGCGGCGGGGAAGTACACGTCCCAGTATTCATTGCCGGCCTGGTAGAACGCCTGGGCGGCGTAGTAGTGGCCGTAGAAGTCGTGGCCGCCTTGTTTGTTCCAGCGGTTGTTGTTGCCGTTCTCGCAGAACTCACGGAAAACGTAAGCCAGGCAGGCCTCGGCCATCTCCGAGTCGTAGTCCCCGGCCGAGTACATGCACGGCAACGCCGCGGCGGAGATCGGCAGCCGTGTATTGCCCCGGCTGCTCAGCGAGTAGTAGATCCCGCCCTCGGGGGTCCGGCAGAGCTCGAGGTAGCGGATGGCTTTGTCGATCGTGTCCTGGGGGACGACGAAGCCGGCGTTGGACGCGGCCTTGAGCGCCTGGAGCTGGGTCACCGTGACCGACCCCTCGTCGCCGGAGTTGGGGGTGTAGTACCAGCCCCCGGCCGGGGACTGGGCCTGGGAGACGAGGACGATGCCGTCGTCGATCACCTTCTTGAGCCGTTCGCGCACGGCCGGGTCGTTCTCCATGCCGTAGACGCAGGCGAGGAACATCAGCCCGAAGCCGTGGGGGTACATGGTCCGCCCGTTCTCGCTGCCCGCGGCGATGATCTTGTCGTTGCGGGATTCGGCCTGGCTGAGGATGTACTCCATCGCCTTGCGGACGTTGTCGGCGTAGGGCCCGCGGGTGGTCGTGTTGCCCCCGCCGATGAAGGCCATCCCCGCCAGCGCGGTCATCGATACGGGGTAGCTCGCGCCGTCTCGGGTGTTGGAAAACGAGCCGCGGTTGGACTGGACCGAGTCGAGGTAGGCCAGGCCCTTCTCGATCGTCGCCTGGGTCTGGGCGGTGAAGTGGCGGGGGAGGATGTTGCCGTCCTCATCGAAGACCACGTCGATGTCGTCTGCCGACCCGGCGTCTTTGGCCTGCTCGTCGGTTGGCTGATCGGCTGGGCCGGCCGGCTCGTCCTGGGCGTAGGCGGTGGTCGGTAGTGGCATCGCCCAGGCCAGGGTGAGCAGGCCCGCAATCAGCGCGAGGGTCGTGGGTCGTTTCATGGTGTGATCTTCTCGACGGGGTTAACGGCTTGCGTCTTGGCCGGGTAGGCGACCAGGCCGCTTCGGCTCACACAGATCAGCAGCCCCTCTGCCGCGATCAGCCTGCCCCCCTCGTTGCTGTACATGTCATCCTCCCGGAAGACCTGCGTCGCGTACGGGTGCTGGGTCGCGACCTGGACGATCCGGCCGTTGGTCAAAAGGTAGAGCGCGTCACGGCCGACCAGCGCGTTGCTGCCGGGCTTGCCGATGTTGTTCGTGCTCAGTGTACGCCGCGATTCGCCGTCCAGGCCGAGCAACTCGACGTTGTTGGCGATCAGGATGAGTCGATCGTCAATGATCCCGTCGAGTTCGGCGTAGAGCGACTGGATCGGCCGGGACCAGACCAGGCTCAGGGTGTCCACGTCGATCGCGTAGGCCTTGCGGCTCATCGATTCTTTCAGGTAGATCGTCGAGCCGACCTGGATCAGCCCGCCCGGGCTGGCGTCGGACAGGCTGTCGCGGTCGGGCACGCGGGCACGCACCAGCGGCTCGTCGGCCTCCAGGTGTGCCGGGGCGATCAGCTCAAAGGCCCAAGTCACTTCCCCCGCGCTGCGGTCCACCGCGACCAGCCCGCCGTGATTGGTCAGTACCAGAATTTCTTGGTCCGTCGCGTGCAGCACCGGCTGGATCGACCCAGAGATGATCGAATAGGGGGACGCAAGCGTGTCCACATCGCCCAGAGAAGCCGACCAATCGGCCTCGCCGGTGTTGGGGTCGACACAGTGCAGGCGCAGCTCGCCCGATGCGCTATTCCGCGGACGGGTGGTGAGGTAGACGCGGTTGTCGTGGACCAGTGGTTCGCCGCACACCGTACGGTCATAGAGCGTCGCGGCGCTGTCCCAGCGCATCGCGCCGGTGGTCTTGTCGTAGGCCGTGAGTGTGAATGCGCCCCCGCCATCAATCGGCGCAGCGTCCACCACCAGTACGCACTGGCTGGACAGCGCGATGCGGTAGGCGTTGATGTCGCTGTAGAAGCGTTTGCGATCGTTGATCGACAAGACCGCGTCGCTGAAGTTGACCGTGTTCCACAGGATCTTGCCCGTCTGCAGGTCCACGGCGAAGACGCTGCCCATCCAGAGCCCATAGACGCAGCGCTCATCGCACGCGACCGGCGGGATGAAGCGGATCATCGCGTCGATGCTGTTCCAGTTCCGCCGATCGCTGTTGTTCTGAACCAGCTTGGAGAGCGAGGCGGTCACGATGTCGCAGACCCACCGCGGCTCGGAGCCGCGCTCGGGCAGGGCCAGGGGCATGTGGCTAGGCGGGTTGTTGTTGGCCGGGGCCCGGTCGCCGCCGCGCTGATGCTGGTCCATCTGCTGCTGGAGGTACCGGGTCAGCGCCAGCCTTTCCCCGCCGAGTTGAAGGATCGGCTCGTTGTCTCCGCCGTACCGCTGCCTCAGGCCGTCTTGCAGCTTTTTCGCCTCGTTGAGGTTGCCGGCCCGGAGCAGCGCCGTGAAGCGGCGCGACTGGATCGCGGCCTCGGATCGCCGGTTGGGGTGCAGCTTCAACACCCGTTCCCAGCACGCGGCGGCCCGGGCGAATCGGCCTCGCTCGTAGCACAGGTCCGCCAGCAGCTCCCCCGCGCGCGGGCCGCTGTCGGTCAGCGCGAACCAGTCGAACAGCTCCTGCGCCAGGCGGAACTGCTCGTACGAGCCGGGCTGGGGGTGGTTCTCGACCTCGGACAGGAGTTGGGCCGCGTACGCGTCAAAGTACAGCCGAAACGCCTCGCGCCCCGGCGCGGGCATCGTCTCCACCCGCTCGGCGATAAGCTGTCGGACCGGGAGATAGAGGCCCTCGCCGCCGACGGGCGTGAGCCGACCCTCCGTCTGGCTGCGCAGCTCGTTGTACTGCTTGAAGGCCTTTTCCCAGGCCCCGCTTTCCAGCAGCGCCAGCATCCCGGCGAGCTGCTCGGCCGTGTCCTCTTGGACCTGGTGGAAACGGATGCCCTTGGCCCGCTCGCTGAAGCCCACCACCGGCCGGCCCGGGCCATCAACCACCGCTTGTTCGAGTCCAATCAATTCAAGCTGATCGACCTGTTCCAACGGCTGGGCAAAGGATGCTCCGGCTATGCCCCCCGCAAGCAGGCACCACGGGATCAGCCGGGCTACGCTCAAACGCGGCCGAGGCCAGCGAGCAGAAGCCTTGAGGCGCGGGATATGGGACTGACTGGTCATAAGCCCCTTGATCATTCGTGACAAGATGAGCGCGGACCGGCACCCACGGCAACGATAACCGATCCATCCGATGCTCCTACTTTAACGCTCACGGCCGGCAAAGGTTCGCCCGATAGCCGTCATACGGATGCATTACGCGTCGATTCGGAGTTCCCCAGACACCTAAAATAATCCTCGACACAACGCGCCTTCGGCGATACAACAATTAAATCAACCGTCTTCGCACCCGAGGTCAGACCCATGCCCGAAGCAAATCACCACCCCGAGCAAGCCCCCGCCCGCGACCCCGAGGCCCTCGACCAGGTCGATCAGGTCGATCAGATCGATCAGGACCTGCGGAACATGCTGCCCTGGGCGGTCTCGCTGCTCCTGCACGCAGGCCTGGTGGTCGTGGCGATGGTGCTGGTGTGGGTGACGATCGAGCCGCCGCAAGAGCAGCAGCCGCCCACCGCCGTGAGCCTGACCCCGGCCCAGCCGGCGCCGATGGTCCAGGACCAGCCCGAGCTGACCCCGACCCAAGAGCAGTCCCCAACCCGCCCGTCGTTCGAGCCATCCCTGCCGCAGATCAGCGAGGTACGGTTTGATCAGATCGGTGCGAACCTGCCCAGCATAGTCGTCCCATCGGACGTGGATAGGGGACCACGATCTCCTGGACGTTCTCACTCAGATGGCGATTCCGATGGC
The DNA here is from genome assembly GCA_038749735.1 of Planctomycetota bacterium. Lineage (GTDB taxonomy): Bacteria > Planctomycetota > Phycisphaerae > Phycisphaerales > Phycisphaeraceae > JAHQVV01. The sequence continues at coordinate 97,417 of JBCDHS010000007.1, read as the reverse complement.
CCGATCTTCCCCACGCCCGGCTCCGGTGATGCCGACCGCGTCATGTTCGTGATCGATGCGTCCGGCTCGCTGATCGACAGCTTCCCGTTCATCATGAACGAGCTCCGTGCATCGATCAGCCGGCTGGGTCGGCTCAAGGCCAATACCGCCCGGCCGATCGAGTTCGGCGTCGTCTTCTTCCGCAACGGACAGGTCCTCGAGCTCGGCGGCCCCGGCACCGGGCTCGCGCGCGGGCTCAACCTCGCCACCCCCGCCAACGTCACCACCGCCATCGCGCTGCTCTCCCCCGGCGGGGCCAACATCGGCCCGGGCGGAAAGACCGACCCGATGCCCGCCATCACCCAGGCCCTGCGCTACCAGCCCCAGCAGGTCATCCTCCTGTCGGACAACATCACCGGCCACGGCATCCACGCCCTGGACCCCGACACGCTGGTCAAGTCGGTCCTCGATGCCCGCGGCCAACGCGACATCCGCATCGACACCGTCCAGTTCCTCTACGCCGACCCGATGAGCCGGATCGGCCGCAAGGCCACGCTCGCGCGCATCGCCGAGCAGACCGGTGGTCAGCACCGCTTCGTCTCCGAGCGGCAGCTTGGGTTGAGATAATGGATGGCAGGCTGGAGATCGTCTGATGCCGGAATCGGCAAGGGCGCGTCCGCCTCGATAGGCTGAATACCGGCCCGGCGGGCTGCGCGATGGGGACGCTTTGAACACTAGGCCGATGCAAAGACCCGAGGGTCAACTAACGATGTGGTTACGGTGGCGGTGGGTTGTTCTGTGGATCGTCGCTGGGGTGGTTTTAGCCCCGGCACGTGTTGCGCCTGTTGTTGGCCAGCAAGATTCAGACTTCAGCTCCACCCATTCTAACGAGCCCGAGCTGAAATCCGTCGTGATCGTGGTTGACGCCACCGGCTCAATGATGCCCCTCTATGCGATGGTCAACCGTGAAGTCAGGCGTGCGATCTCGGACCTTGGGCCCAGGTCTTCTTACACGCCCAGGTACCAACTCACTGTGATCTGCTATTCGGGCTTCGGCGTGTACGAGTTCATCGATGACGGGGCTATCGCCGGCCCACAAGCCGTGACGCCCCGTTTCCGCGACAAGGTAAATCAATGGCTGCTGCCGGCCAATCACAGGTTCCCAACCGGCGGCGGCGACGCTGACCGACCTGCTGAGGCGATCGCCTTGGGGTTGAGCTATGAGCCGGATAAGCTCATGCTGATTTCGGATCGCTTCACGGGTCACGGCAAGTACGCGGTCGATCTCGAAGCGCTGCTTACGCTTATTGAACAGCATAACCAGCAGGCCCTGACCCCGACCCGAATCGATACGGTTCAATTCGTGACCCAAGACCCCATCCAGCGGGCGGGCGGAGCCTCGGCACTCCAACGGATCGCTGAGCGAACCGGTGGCCGATACCGCTTTGTCTCCCAGCGGCAGCTTGGGTTGCGGTAATCCCAGCGGGTTAGTCCCGAGTGTTTCTGCGCCAGGCTGTATCAAGTTTTCCGCTCCGGACGCATGTAATTGCTGGACAACCCGGCCTAAATCGGGTTCAATACTGTTTAGCGCTCTTGTCTCCGGCTTTTCGCGGGGGTGATGTTGGCCTTGATGGACCGGCTACACCCGCAGCGGGAAGGATTGGGACACCGGCAGCCCCGCCGGCTACCCCGCCCTCGGCGGCCGGGCGCGACCCGGGCCGTGCGGCCCGGCGACCGAACTGACCCCGTCCACTCCCTTTTGAGGACGCCTGATGTTCATCTCTAACTTTGCCGCATCTGAACGACCCGCCCCCAACCCCAACGACCCCAAGGCGTTGACCGATGAGGACGAGCTGCTTGAAGAGGATGAAGACAGCGTGGGTGACGAGATCAACGCCACGCTCGCCGCCCTGATGCCTTGGTGTATCTCCTTCCTCTTCCACGCGGTGCTGGTGGTGGTTGCGCTGATCTTTGTCTGGCAGGTCATCAACCCCGGCGAAGAAGAGCAGGACACCATCCCGACCGCCAAGCTCAGCGACACGATCGCTCCGCCCGCCACGCTGACCCCGGACGTTGAGAAGACCGACGACACCGCGCCGACCAACCTGACCCCCGACCCCCAGCTCGAGCCCCAGCCGGTCGAGGCCGAAACCCTCGACACCTCGAGCCTGGTCGGCGCCGGAGCGATCAGCGGCGGCCCGGCGGGCGGCCCGCTGAGCTTCGACAACGGCGACGGGCTGAGCACGAACATGTTCGGCAGCCCCGGCGGCAGCAACGTCACCCGGATCGCCTTCGTGATCGACGCCTCCGGCTCGATGGTGGACATCCTGCCCTTCGTGATCAACGAGCTCAAACGCGTGGTCAACGACCTCAAGTCGGTGCAGAACTTCACGGTGATCTTTTTCTCCGGCGAGGGTGTCTTCGAGGTGCCCGGCGGTGGCAAGAGCCGCGGGCTGCGGTCCGCGACCCCCGCGTTCAAGCAGGCCACCCGCGAGTGGGTCACCCTGGATAACCACGAGTTCCCCACCGGCGGGCGGGGCTCGGCCCACGCGATCGAGGCCATCGAGCAGGCCCTGCGCAGCACCATCGGCGGCAACGGCCCGCAGCTGATCTACCTGCTCTCGGACAACCTCACCGGCGGGGGCCAGGGCGCCACCCAGTACGAGATCTTCCAGGACGAGCTGATGGCCCGGCTTGAAGCAGCGAACAAAGATGTCGGTGCCAAATTCAACACCCTGCAGTTCCTCTATGAGGACCCGTTGGTCCGGGCCGGCAAGGTCGGCACCATGAAACTGATCGCCGAGAGCACCGGCGGTGACCCGACGTTCATCGACGAGCGTCGGCTGGGCCTGAGGTAACCCGCCCCGCGGCCGATCCTGTGCCGCGTCCACCCCATGTTTTCGCACCGTAGGGAGTCGGTCACGATGATGGACATGCGAAGGATCAGCCTGACCTGCCTGACCTGTCTCGCGCTGCTGCTGGCCGGCACCGGCCGCGCCGACGAGATCGTGAAGCAAGACTTCACTCTCGCGAACGTCACCGTCCGCGGCATCGAAAACGGCAACCTGGTCTTCCGCTCGGGGGCGAACGACGTCACCGTGCCGCTGGACGAGATCGTCGTGCTGAAGCTGGAAAACGAGCCGCGCCTGGCCGAGGCGATGGAGTCCTTTAACCAGGGGCAGTGGCGCAGCGCCGAGCGTGACCTCACCGCGATCTACGAGGAGGCCACGGCCCGCTGGGTCAAGCAATTCGTCGGTTACTACCTGGTGCAGGCCCGTGACAAGCGTGGCAATGCGGTCCAGGCGGCGACGGTCTACGTCGAGATCGCGGCGAGCGGGGCCGACCCGTACCTGCTCGGCAAGCCCCCGGTCGAGTCGCTCGAAGATGCCAGCAATAACCAGAAGAACCGCATCCGCGATCAGGTGATGGCCGTGATCCGCGGGACCAACGGCACGTCGCGAGAGAGCCTCGAGTCATACCTCAAGATGGTGACCGGCGAGGAAGCGATCCCCGACCTGCCACTGACCGAGCGTCAGCAGCAGCAGCAGGCCCGCATCGCGTCGGCGGTGATCCTGCCCCAGCCGATCTGGACCGTGCTGGACCGGGTCGATCCAAACGAGCGCAACGCCGACCGTTGGGACGCGATCAAGATGTTGATGGAAGGTAAGCCGGAAGAAGCGGTCGAGGCGATCACGCCCTGGATGGGTTCGCCCGGGGAACTGCCCGAGAAGCTTTACGTGCTTGGCCGGGCTCAGCTCGAAGTCGCCGAGAAGACCGGGGAGATCGATGACTACGCGGACGCGGGCCTGACGATGATGCGGCTTTACGTCCACTTCGGCCCGCCGGCGGGCCAGAGCCACAAGCTCGCGCTGCCCGCCCAGCTCGAACTGGCCTACATCCACAAGAAGATCGGCCGGGAGGACCTGTACGGCACGCTCCTGGATCGCTCCGCGATCATCAGCGTCGATGTGGAGAACTACCCCGAGTACCGCAACCGGTACTACCAGATCATTGGAGAAGAGCCCCCACCCCTGGAGGCCCAGTAGCCTCGCGCCCGCCCGATCCCGGCCCCGCCATGCCGGCGTGATGTGCAGCCCGGCCCGGTCGCCAGTATAAAACCATTCGCTCGGCATGAGGCCGGTCGATCCAACGGCAAGACGCCACGTCAACCCCGATGCCTAACCCGTGACGCCGCGGCCATCTGTGCAGGCCGCTCGATCCGCCCCGCAAGACCCCAAACCCCGCTTCGGCGGGACCGACGCTACGAGGAACGCCCGAACATGCCACAACCGCTGCCCCAGACCCTGTCCCGATTCAGCCGCCTGACCGTGCTGGCGCTGCTGCTCAGCCCCCTCACCGCGTTCGCACAGGACGCCGAGGCGCCCGCTTCGAACGAGCCGGAGACGATGAAGCTCTTCGAGATGTTCTTCTGGTCCAGCGATGTCCTGGGCGTGATCATCATCTGGCTGCTGCTGCTGATGTCGGCCGTGTGCATCGGCTTCACCCTGATGCTGGCGTTTAAGTATCGCCGCGCGATCATGCTGCCGCCGGAGACCTATGACGAGGTCGAGGCGCTGCTGGCCGAACGCAAGTTCAAAGACGCCCTGGAATTCACCGAAGAGGAAGAGTCGTACCTCGGCAAGATCGCCCACGCCGCGCTCAGCGAGGCGAGCAACGGCTTTAGCGCGATGGAGCGTGGCCTGGAAGAGACGGGCGATGCCGAGGCCGTCAAAGTCCTCCGCCCGATCGAGTACCTCAATGTCATGGGCAACATCTCGCCCATGATCGGGTTGTTCGGCACGGTCTACGGCATGATCCGAGCGTTCCAGGCCCTGGTGTCCACCGGCGGCAACGCCGACCCGCTCGAGCTGGCGGCCGGCATCTCCACCGCCCTGGTCACCACCTTCTGGGGCCTGGTCGTCGCGATCCCCGCGCTGACCGCCTACGCCATCCTGCGGAACAAAATCGACGCGCAGTGTGCCGACGGCCTGCTGATGGCCGAGGACCTCATCGCCCCGCTCAAGCCCAGCGGTAAGAATAAGAAGCCGGCCGGCAGCGGCGACCGCCCGCGCGCGACCCCCAAGCCCGAATGACCCGATCGCCAACGGCGCCGCACCCAAACGCCGTCATTGCCTGATCCCCGGTCCCCACCCCCCCCTGAACCCTGACGCCCCCGCCTATGTCCCACACCACCCGCCGAGGCCCGGTCAAGCCGCAGATGAACATCACGCCGTTGATCGACGTGGTGTTCCTGCTGATCGTCTTCTTCATGCTGGTGAGCAAGATCGTGACCGAGGAGGTCCCCGAGCTCCAGCTCCCCGACCCGGACACGACCCAGGCCTTCCGTGACCAGACCGAGAACCGGATCATCGTCAACATCGTCCCGCTCGAGCCGATCGCCGGGCGTGTCGGTCCGGACCGCACGGCCCCGGACCTGTGGAAGACCGAGGGCGGCGACATCCGCGACGGCACGGCCGAGTTTGTGACGATGGGCTCGCGGAAGTGGGAGATGGCCAGCACCGAGGCGATCGTCGAGTTCCAGGCGTTCCTGGCCAAGTCGATCACGGGCCGGCTGCAGAACCCCAAGCAGGGCCGGCCGATGATCTTCCTGCGTTGCGACTCGGCGATCTTCTACCGCGACGCCGCCCGGGTGCTGCAGCTGATCCAGAACGCCGAGCAGGACGCCTACCAGGCCACCGGCATCGACCCGACCACCCAGCCCCTGGCCGGGCAGATCGAGATCATCGCCTACGCCCCGCCCAAAGAGTAGCGCCACTCCCGGCCCGCACCGTCACGTACCGACTCAACTTACCCCGCAGAGCAAAGATGGCTGAAAACCCCACCAAGCCGAAGCAGGACCCCGAATCCGAAGAGGACGAGGGCGAAGAGATGGTGGTCCACCACGTCTCGCAAGCCAAGAAACGCAAGAAGGGTGTCGGCGGCGAGCAGATGGAGCTGCAGCTCACCTCGATGATCGACGTGATCTTCCAGCTGCTGATCTACTTCATTATCACGGCCAACTTCGTGATCGATGAGGGCACGATCAAGGCGAAGCTGCCGGGTGACTCGGCAGTGGCAAAAAAACTTGAAGAAAAGATTCCCACCAACATCTACATCGAGACCTCCGGCGACGCGATCGATTACGAGCTGCGCGTGGATAACACCCCGGTCGAAAGCATCAGCGAGTTGTACGGCGTCCTGTATAGCCGGCTTGAGTCCGGCCGGCTCGACGCAGACGACCCGGTGACCATCCACCCCCAGGGCCGGGTCCGTTGGCAGCACGTGGTGAACGTGTTCAACGCCTGCGTCCGCGCGGACCTTGAATCGGTCGCGTTTGCACAGCCTAAGCCCGGCGCTCCCTAGCACTCCCCCCCAGCCCCCGGCCCGGCGATCGACGTGCGACCCACGGCTATGATCCGATATACGGACCGCCCGCATGCGCCCCGACAACCTAACCCCACCCCCCACGCCCGGGAGGCATCATGAGACGTCCCCTCCTCAACCCCCATGCCCTGCTCGCCCTGCTCGTGTTGTTGTGTGGTGGCCTGCCCGCTGGTAAGGCGTCCGCACAGGTCGATGCGCTGCGGCAGAAAGACGACCAGTTCATCCAGGCCCTGCGTGACCAGGGGATGAGCGACCTGCTCGATCGGTTCGTCGAGGTGGACGCGCCCGAGGAACCGATCGCCCGGCGGACGCTTGAAGTTGCCCAGTCCCAGTTCGCCGCGGACAACGCGCTTGAGCGTGCGATCGAGCAGTTCCAGGCCGGCAACCCGGAAGCGGGCCAGCAGCTGTTCGAGCAGAGCCGCGCTTCGTTCGAGACGGCGCTGAAGAGCCAGCGGGAGATGATCGAGGAGAACCCGCAGGACGAGCGGGTGCCGATCTGGCAGACCGATCTCGCACAGATGCTGATCTTCAGCTATCTGCCGGTCTACCACCAGAAGGCGCCGTGGTACTACGAGTTCGGCATGCCCAGCCCGGAGCAGACCGAAGCCTTCGAAGACAGCGTCGTGCTCGCCCTTGAGATGCTGGACGACGCGACCCGCCGGCTTGACCTGCTGACCGACCGCGTCGGGGCCGACCCCGGGCTCCGCACCACGCTCGAAGAGCTGGGCATCTGGTACAAGGTCCAGGACCAGTACGCCAAGGTGGCGACCCCGTTCTGTTACGGCTTTGCCTGCCACTACGTCGCGCTGCTGCCCGACGACCACCGGTACTTCAAGACCCTGGGCAGCAACCCAAGGGTCAGCAACCAGGCCGCCGACCCTGCGGCCGAGAAGAAGCGGCTGCGCGTGCTCAGCCAGCTCACCCTCGGCGGCGGCGGGCTGACCGACCGCGACGACACGGGGCTGATGGCCAAGCTGATCGCCGGCAGCTCGATGGTGTGGATGGGCGGTCGGGACAACGCCGCCCGGGCCACGGCCGAGTACCTTGAAGACGTCAGCCGGGGCAACAACCCGGAGCTGGTCTACGTCGCCGCGTTGGCGATGGCGGTGGGCAAGAAGCAGGAGAACGACCTGCAGACCGCGGTGGAGCGTCTGGAGGGGGTGATCGCGCTCGATTCGACCATCCCGTACGTCAACGCGGACGGGACGCACCACAGCCGACTGATCGCGGCGGACCTGATGCATCGGCTGCTGATGGAGCCGGCCGAGAAGGCCCAGGGCGACCAGAAGACCGAGCTGGTCTCCGTGGCGTATACCCGGCCTTACCTGCCGCTGATCAAGCTGAGCCCGACCTTCGCGACGCTGCTGTACGACCGCTGGGCCTCGATGGTCGAGCCGGGCCAGGACCCCACTTCGCTGCCCGAACTGGTGCGGATGGGCGTGGGCGAGCGGCTGAGCCAGCGCGGCGTGTCCGCGGCTATCGAAACCTCGAATATTGCGAGCGCAGACGGTGTCGCCGTAGCCCAACAAAGTGATGCTTACAAGCTTATGTACGACCTCTTCGAGCAGGCTGATGTGTATCACGAAACGCTTGCGGGCGAGGAAACAGAAGATGGCGTGAGAGCGCGGGCCTTATTCAACCGCGGCAAAAACCAAGTCATTATTTATCAGATTGAGAACCAGGTTAAAGAAGGCCGTATAACGGCTGACCTGATCCTGCCGATTACTGAGACATTTGCCACAATCGTATTGGAACTCTCTGAGACGGAACAAGCTGAGTTAGCTTCCCAAGAAGGCTTAGTTTACACGCAGTGGTTAGACAATCGATTGAATGTTGTGTCAGGGCGTATCCAGAACGCCGAACTCCGCGAGCGGTACGTCGCGGTGACCGAGAAGACATTCGAGAAATGGCCCCGCACCAAAGTGGCCAACGATCAGCGGCTATACATCGGCATCCGCGTATACGAGCCGTTGGACGAGTTCGAGAAGGCGGTGGAGGCGTACCGGGGCTGCCCCGTGGATCACCGCGACTACTTCAGCTGCCGCACGCAGATGATGTGGGTGCTGCGTCGGCAGTACCGGGCGATGTACAACGAGGTCGAGCTGATGGGCAACAACCCCCCGGCCGACGACGCCCCCGACGCGCAGAAGCAGACCTACGAACGCCAGCTCGCCGAGATGCGTGAGGACATGGACCGCGTCCGGCGGGAGCTGCTGGACGACGCGAACCACCTGCGCGCGGTCGCGGAGAACGAGATCGACAGCCCGGCCGAGCCGGCCCGTCGTTTCAGCGCCGTGCTGGCGCGGGGCGCGGCGAAGGTGGTCGGCGGGCAGATGCTCGGCGACACGGGCAAGGTGGTCGACGCGCTCGCGGTGCTCGAGAACTTCGAGCAGGACTTTGACCCCGAGGGCGAGCTGAAGCAGTTGATCGAGGCGCAGCGCAATCCCGACAACGCGCGGGAGAACCTCGACGGGGTGATCCGCAGCGCGATGGAGAGCCGGATTCTTGCGCTGGTGCGTGGCGGTCAGGAGCAGAACGCCGTGCCCGAGGCCCGCAAGATGATGGATAACTTCCCCGACGCGGGCCGGTTCGTCATCAGCGCGGTGCTGGGCGAGTTGGAAGACGAGATTACTCGGCTGCAGCAGTCGCAGGCCGACGAACGTGTACAGGCGACGCGTGACCAGCAGCAGGGCAAGATCGAGGCGCGGGCGGCGGTGGCTGTCGCGATGGGCGAGATGGTCGTCGAGTGGGCCAAGAACCAGGGCCTGCAGGGCGCCCAGCTGATGCGGTTTGAGCGGGACCTGGCCCAATCGCAGATGCTCGCCGGCAACGCGGAGCAGGCGGCCGGGATCATCAAGCCCTGGGTCGAGCAGTTCGACAAGGACCCGCTGCTGGCGCTGCTGGCCGGCCGCATCTTCTTCGCCCAGGCCCAGGCCAAGGCCAACCCCCAACCCGGTGATTACGAGCCGGCCAGGGAGCAGTACCAGAAGATCATCGCCGCCTACAACCAGGCCGCGCAGAAGCCCCCGGTCTACTGGCGGGCCTGGTACTACAACCTGCTGATCAACGACACGGTCGGCGGGGATAAAGCCAAGGAGATCCCCGGCCTTATCCTCAAGCTGCAGAACTTCGACCCCCGCCTGGGCGGTGACCTGTTCGATGAGTTCGAGGCCCTGCGCATCAAGCACCTGGCCCAGGGCTAATCGCCGCCGCGCCGCCGGACCGATCGCCTTGATCACGCTACCCTTACCCGGGTAGCGTTTTTCTTGCACGCTTGACCAACCGCCCCGACGACCGGTTTATAATTAAACTCCGATGCAACCTACCTCGTTCATAGGCTAACTTGGCTTATAAAGCCGCCGCGTAAGACGTGTCGGACAAGCGACAGGACGCACCTCCGCCGCGTGTTACGCGGCGGCTAAGAAACACACGGGTTAGATCGGGACGCATAGCAGAAGTCTTTTGACAGGAGCCCCGACATGAGCATCGCCCAACGCAACATCCCCGGCACCGAACTGTCCGTCTCGTTGCTGGGGTTTGGCAACTTCACCTTCGGGGTCAACTGGTGGATCGACGCGACCGACGAGCAGGCCATCGCCGTGCAGAACGGCGCGTTCGATTTGGGCGTGACGTTCTTCGACACGGCCCCGGCGTACGGCAACTGGCGGGCCGAGAAGCTGCTCAAGCCCACCATCGCTTACGCCGGTCGGGACAACGTCGTGATCTCGACCAAGTTCGGCTACGACCTGGTTTCCGACCCCGGCGAAGAGGGTAGTCACCGCGAACGTAAGCAAGACTTTAGCCGTGACGCGATCATCGCCGAGTGTGAGCGGTCGCTTGAGAACATGGGGATCGACTGCATCGATCTATACCAGGCCCACAACATCCGCTACCCGCACTACAAAGACGAGCTGTTGGGCACGATGGACCTGCTCAAACAGCAGGGCAAGATCAAAGAATGGGGCGTTGCGCTGGGCCCGGCGATCGGGTGGCGTGAGGAGGGTCACGACGGGCTGCTGAAGTTCGGTGCCGCTTCTGCGCAGACGGTCTACAACATGTACGAGCAGGACCTGGGCCGTGAGCTAGGTGAGATCTGTCAGCACCTGGGGCGGGGCGGGGTGATCAGCCGCGTCCCGACGAACTCGGGCATGCTCGACGACGAGTTTAAGAGCCCCGATCATCAATTCCCGCCCAACGACCACCGTAAGTTCCGCGACCGCAATTGGCTGATCTACGGGCTGAAGAAGAACGACATGGTCCGCCCGCTGGCCGAGTCGCTGGGGTTGAACCTGCGGCAGTTCGCGATGCGTTGGCTGGCGAGCCAGCCGGGCATGGTGAGCATCGAGCCGAACATCCTCAGCCTTGAGGACGTCGAGGACTACGCCAAGGGCTGCACCGGCGAGCCGCTTCCCGCAGACGTTTTGGCCCAGATCGATGCGTGGTACCCGAGCGACTTCGGCCTGGGCGATGGGGCGCACCCCTGCGACCACAAGAGCACCTTCGCCGAGGGCGGTGCGGTGAAGAGTCAGTACATCGCCCCGGCGCTGACGACTGCGGGCTGACCCACCGAGCCGGGGGCTGCGGCCCCGGTCGGCTGCGGGGTTGCGCATCACGATATGTGGCTTCTCCGGTCTTCCGGGACCGGGTGCACAGCCCCCGGCTCGCAGCGGCGGTCCATCCAAGGCCCTTGGCGCGCTTTGGCTGAGCTCGGATTACAATCGCCGATGTGACGGAACCGGCCACGCCCGAAAACCCGACCCCCGGCGAGCCCGACAAGCCGGCCGACGCTCAAGCGGAGGACCAGCCGCTGCCTTCGCTGGATGATGCCCCGGTGGTCAAGTGGCTGCTCATCCTGAACATCGTGGTCTATGTCCTCAACGACTCGATCGGCACGGTGCAAGGCCGGCTCGCCGGCAAGTGGGGCCAGTACGACCTGCTGACCTTCTTCGGCAGCTTCACCATCCCCCAGGGGATCAACGGCTTCCAACTCTGGCGGCTGTTTAGCTACCAGTTCCTGCACGCGAACCTAGTGCACATCGGGCTGAACATGATGGCCCTGTTTGTCTTCGGGCCGATGCTCGAGCAGTGGTGGGGCCGGCGGCGGTTCCTCGCGTTTTACCTGCTCTGCGGGGCGTGCGGGGCCTGGCTCATGGCCCTGTTCGCCTACACCCCGCTGGTCGATGGGCGCACGGCCTGGCTCGTGGGGGCCTCGGGGTCGATCTTCGGCATCCTCGTCGGCGTCGCCATGGCCTACCCCACGGTCGAGGTCAAGCTCATCCTCCCGCCGATGTGGGTCACCGTCCGCCGGCTCGCCATGGTCTTCCTGTTGTTGTCGGTCGCCCAGATCCTCTTTGGGTTCAACACCGGCGGGAACCTCGCCCACCTCGGCGGGGCGCTCTTTGGCTACTTCCTGATGCAAAGGCCCTGGTCGCTGGACTTCGCCGATAAACGGGCCCCGAAGCTTGACCCGCCGGGCAAGCCCACCCACGATAAGACGCCCGCCGACCCGCCCGCAGAAAAAGACCCTAACGCAAAAGCCGAGTAATCCCGCCCATGGCCTGGTCCGACCGACCCTACACCGCTGACGAGAATTTTGATCGAGGAGGTGCCCCGGGAATTCGCGGGGGGCCGGGGGGTGTATTGATCTGGCTGGTACTGATTAATGTACTGATATATATCAGCGACTCGATCCTTACAGGTAGCGCCCGGGGCAATATGTTTTCGCCCTCGCGCTGGGGCTGGTTCAGCTTGGCCGAGAGCTGGCAGTTGTGGCGTTTTGTGACCTATCAGTTTTTGCACGCCGGTATTTTTCACCTGATTGGCAACTTAATCTTTCTTTGGATCTTCGGGCAGTTCATGGAAATGTACTGGGGAAGCAAGCGCTTCCTGGCTTTCTATCTGATTTGCGGGATTGGGGGGGCGGTTGTGTTTGGACTGGTTTCGCTCATTCCCGAAATCGCTCATACGCAGCCCATGAATCCGCTCGTAGGTGCCTCCGGTAGTATTTTCGGGCTTATGGTTGGCTCCTGGATGAAGTTTCCCAAGCAAGAACTGCGGTTTTTCCTGATGCCATTTGGCATGACGGTGCAGTTGATTTGTGGCCTCTATGTCTTTTTCAACGTTCTGCAGGTCTTGGCCGGCTCATACGGTGCTGGCTCCGCTACTGCCCATCTCGGCGGCGCGTTGTTTGGTTTTCTGCTCGTCAAATGGCCAGCACCGCTCAACTTCGCCGACCGCTTCTCGGCCCAGGCGATCCAGGACGGTTACAACCAGGGGCGGCACGAACGGAAGGTCAAGAAAGAGCGGGCCAGCCGCGAGGAGGTCGATCGCATCCTCGAGAAGGTCTCGGAGAAGGGCCTGCAGTCCCTGACCAAGCGGGAGAAAAAGATCCTGCAGCAAGACACGGATCGATTGCGGGGTGGGTGAGTGTTTCTGGTAAAATCTGATGATGGATCGTCATGATTGGACCGTCACGAAGTTTGATGCGACGGGAGACTGGGACGAGGATAGCCCGAGTGAATCTCTGACGCCGCGCGAGCGATTGAGTCAGACATGGCCCCTGATCCGTTCGATGTGGCAGATGCTTTATGGAACTGATCCTGAACGAAGACTTCCGCGACATGATTGGCCTGTTGAACGACGAACGGGTTGATTATTGATTGATCGGTGGTTGGGCGGTTACGTTTCATGCTCGCTATCGATTGACCGAGGACATTGATTTTTGGGTTCGCCCCACGCCGGAGAATGCCAAGCGTGTCATGCGTGCGTTAGTCCGATTCGGGGCACCGGTTGACAGTTTGGGTATCACCGAGGCGGATTTTGCCCAGCCCCGCTACGGCCTGCATCTCGGGAGGCCGCCGGTCCGTATCGATTTTCTGACGACCATGAAGGGACTGAGCTTCGAGCCGGCGTGGGAAAACAGAGTCGTTGAAGATTTCGTCGGGATCACGATCAATGTGATTGGGAGAGATGACTTGCTTCACAATAAATTGGAAGTCGGACGCGACAAAGACTTACTGGATGCCGCGGCGATCCAGAAGGCATCGGAGCGGAATTCTGATTTGTAAAATGACCAGATGCCCGTGTTGACTTACGAACGACTCCACCAGGACACCACCAGCCACGCCCGGCTCGGGCGGGTCACCACGCCGCACGGCGGCTTCGACACCCCCGCCTTCATGCCCGTGGGCACCCAGGGCACGGTCAAGGGCCTGCACCCCGACCAGGTCCGCGACACCGGGGCGCAGATCATCCTCGGCAACACCTACCACCTCATGCTCCGGCCCGGCAGCGAACGGGTCGCGCAGATGGGCGGGCTCCAGGCGTGGACAAGGTGGGGCGGGCCGATGCTGACCGACTCGGGCGGGTTCCAGGTCTTCTCTCTTTCAGATACCAACAAGATCAGCGAGGACGGGGTGCGGTTCAAGAGCCACCTCGACGGTTCGTGGATCGACCTGACCCCGGAACGATCGATGCAGGTACAACATCAACTGGGTGCCGACATCATCATGGCGTTTGACGACTGCCCGCCGGCGATGGCGCAGACCGCGCACCAGAAAAATCGGGCGGCATCATTTACCTCCCAAGTCATGGCTAAGCCTCAGGGCGCCGCGGCCTCGGCCGACCCCGACGCGTATGCCGCGCGGGTGCGGCTGGCCAACGAGCGCACCCTGCGCTGGCTCGATCGGTGCGTGGCCTACCACCGGCGGTCCGGCCGGGACGGCGAGCAGGCGCTGTTCCCGATCGTTCAGGGCGGGACGGACCTGGATCAGCGGGACTGGTGCGTGGACGCGGTCTGCGGGTACGACTGCCCGGGCTACGCGATCGGCGGGGTGGCGGTGGGTGAAGGGCCCGACGAGATCCGCCGGGTGGTCGAGCACACCGCCCCGAAGCTGCCGGCCGACAAGCCGCGCTACCTGATGGGGGTCGGGTACGAGCGGGACATCGTCGCGGCGGTCCGGGCGGGGGTGGACATGTTCGATTGCGTGCTGCCGACCCGCAACGGGCGGAACGGTGTCGCCTTCACCCCGCGCGGCCCGTTGAAGTTGAAGAACGCGGCGTTCCGGGACGATCCTCGGCCGATCGATGAGGGTTGCGACTGCCCCGCCTGCCGGGGCGGGTTTAGCCGGTCGTATCTGCACCACCTGTTCAAGGCGGGCGAGATGCTGGGCCCGGTGCTGGTGAGCCTGCACAATCTGCGGCACTTCCAACGCCTCATGTTGGACATCCGACGTGGGATCGCTCACAATGACTGGTCTTTCCTCGCCCGCGACTGGCCCGTGGCCGTCGAGGCGTCGGCCGCGCCGTGATCGGCGGGCCCGGCGGGGTACGACCGAACACCACGAGAACCCGATTCCATGGACTTGAACCCACAACCTCTGGCCGAAGTCACCTGGACCTTGGCCCAGGAAGACCAGGTGATGGACCCCCCGTCGGGAGACCCCGAGGGAGGCGGCGCCGGCGGTGGTGGGGGAGGCGGTCTGGGTATCTGGATCTGGATCCTCCCGCTGCTGTTGCTATGGATCTTTATCCTCGGGCGCGGCGGTGGTAAGCAGCGCAAGAAGCAGGCCGAGATGCTCGCCGGCATGACCAAGGGCAGCAAGGTCATCACCGTCGGCGGGATCAAGGGCTCGGTCGTCGAGGTCCGAGACGACGAGGTGCTGGTCAAGGTCGATGAGTCGGCCAACACCCGCCTACGCTTCACCCGCGACGCGATCCGCACCGTCGTCACCGACAAGGACAAGGCCGGCCCAGGCTCGCCCGGCAAATCCAAAGCTCAAGCCGATGGCAAGGACGACCAGGAAAAAACCGACAAGAAGTAACCCGCGTCGGGATCGCTCCGGGGGCTGTTCCGGGGGCCAGCCGATATCCCCTCGCGAACGCGCGACCGGCCTTAAGATCGGCCCCGCCTAAGCCGCACAGACCTGCACCATGACCATCCTCTTTACCACCATCTTCCTCCTGCTGTTGGTCAGCATTTTTGTCCTCTACGTGCTCAACCAGCACTGGTGGAAAGTCTCGCTGATCGCGACGGTCCTGTTCGGGGCTCTGGCCATGCTCTGGGTCCCCGGGGTCTATACCCCCCAGCAGCGTCTCAACGGCGGCATCGACCTGGTCGGCGGGATCTCCCTGGTCTACGACGTCTCGGTCCCCGAGGGCAGGATCGGCAGCGACGTGGTCGAGAAAACTATCCAGGTCCTCTCCGACCGTGTCGACCCGACGGGCACCATGAACCTGGTCTGGCGACCCGTGGCGGGCAACCGCCTCGAAGTGCAGATGGCCCTGCCGCCTAAGGAAGTCCGCGAGCTGCGCGACCAGTACGACCAGGCTCTGCAAACCCTTAAGCAGGGCAACATCACCGAGGGCCGGCTCAACGCGGCGCTCCGCTCCGAGGCCCGCGTCGAACAACTGACCAACCTCGCCGCCGGCCGGGACGCGCTGCTCACCGACCTGACCGGCCTGGCCGACCTCTACGACCAGCAGCAGGAGTCCAAAGCCCCCTACGACGAGCTGTCCAAGCTTTGGGGTGCCCGGCAGTCGGAAGACAGCTATGACCCCGCCTCGCCGACGCAGGAAGATATCCAGACCTTCACCGCGCTCGAGGCGGCCGAGGGTTTCTACTTCGATGCCCGGGACCGTTTCCTCGACGCCGAGCAGAAGCTGCTGGTCAAGTACGCCTTCAACCCCGCCGACTTCCGCAAGATCGAGGACATCCCGGTGGTTGAGCTGTCTGAGGAGCGGATCGCCGAGGGTGAGATCACGCCCCGCCAGCAACGGCTTAATGACCTGAGGGAGCGTTTCCCCGCGCGGGCGGACCAGCTCGATGCGGCGTTCAATGCCTTGGTCGCCTACGAGAAGGAGAAAGGCCCGCTCGACAGCGCCGAGGGCCTGATCGCGATCCTACAGGGCTCAGGCAAGCTGGAGTTCCGCATCTCGGCCGACCCATCGACCGGCGGCTTCCGCAACTACATGGAAGCGTTGGACAACGGCGGCCCCCGCGCCAACGCAGATGCCGAGTACCGCTGGTTCGAGATCGATAATCTGGAGCAGTTTGTCGATGACGACGACCGCCGGGAGACCATCGAGGGGCTGCTGCGGGACTCGAGCGATGTCGACGACGCGGTCCGCAACCAGGCGGTCGAGGCGGTCACGGCGAACTTTCAGAACAGCTATGTGATCCGGCCCTACGCCGGCCGGCTCTACATGCTGCTGCACAACACCTCGGCCAACGCGATCTTCAACGACGGGGAGTGGTCGGTGACCGGGGTCCGGCCCACGACCGACGAGACCGGCAAGCCGGCGGTGCGGTTCAACCTCGATGCCGAGGGCGGCTCGCGGATGGCCACGCTCACCGGCCCGAACGTCGGCCGGCCTATGGCGATCCTCCTGGACGACAACGTGCTCACCTCGCCCAACATCCGCGGCCGGCTCAGCACCGGCATCAGCATCACCGGCAGCTTCTCCAACGCCGAGGTCGACTACATCGTCAAGACCATGGACGCCGGCTCGCTGGAGGGCCAGCTCTCCGACCTGCCGGTCAGCCGCAAGACGACCGGCCCGCAGCTGGGGGCGGACAACCTGAAGGCCGGCTTGCAGGCGGCGATCTTCGCGCTGATCGCGGTGGCCATCTTCATGGTCCTGTACTACTTCTTCGCCGGCGCGGTGGCCAACTTCGCGCTGGCCGCCAACATGCTGCTCATCCTCGGGATCATGGCGACGATCCAGTCGACCTTCACCCTGCCGGGGATCGCCGGCCTGGTGCTGACCATCGGGATGGCGGTCGACGCGAACGTGCTGATCTTCGAGCGGATCCGCGAAGAACTGATGGACAAGAAGGCCGCCCTCGAGGTCGCCGTCCGCCAGGGCTACGGCAAGGCTTTGTCCACCATCATCGACGCCAACATCACCACCATGATCACGTGTGTCATCCTGGGCTACACCGCGTCGAGCGATGTCAAGGGCTTTGCCGTGGTGCTGGGCATCGGCATCCTGGCGACGATGTTTACGGCTCTGTTCTGCACGAAGGTGATCCTGGACCTGTGGGTGCGGTACCGCGGGGGCGAGTCGTTGGCGATGCTGCCGACCGTTGTCCCCGGGCTGCACCGGCTGTTCTCGCCGAACGTGGACTGGCTGGCGAAGGCGAAGTACCTGGTGCCGATCAGTGCGCTGCTTTTGGTGCTGGGCCTGGCCGAGGCGTTTAACCGTGGCGCCGACATGTTGGACATCGAGTTCCGCTCGGGCACGCAGGTGAGCTTCGAGCTCAAGGCGACCGGGGAGCAGGACGCGGCCGGCAACCCCGTGCTCATGTCATTGCCGATGACCGAGGTGCGTGACCGTCTAGAGTTCTACGGCAAGACGGCCGCGGCGATCCAGGCCGACGAGCCGCTCGACGCCGAGCAGCAGGCGGTCGCCGAGCCGATCCGCGAGATCATCGCCCGCGCCCAGGAGCGCTACGACGAGGCCTTCGCGGAGTACGAGCAGAAGGCCCGGCAGGGGGTCAGCGTTGACGAGCCGGACCCGGTCCCGGATTTCGGTCGGCTGGCGGAGGCCCAGGTCGTCACGACCGGCGAGAACGCCGACGGCATCAACGCCAGCGGCTTCTCGATCGCCGCACTGATCACCGACAGCACGGCCCTGACGGACATGCTCCAGGAGCTGGTCTTCAAGGGCGACCTCGACACGACCCAGCGGATCGGGTTTGACGGCGAGGAGATGGACGACGCAGCCGCCGCACGCCGGTTCATCCGCGCGATCGACGGGGCGACGCTCGGCGAGGTCTTCGGCGGTGAAGACGGGGCCAGCGACCTGCCCGCCCAGACCGCGGCCCGCGACATCTCCGAGTTTCGCGGCGGCGTGGCGATCATGGTCACCGGCATGGACGACGACCCGCTCTCGCTGGCCCAGGTCGAGGCGCGTCTGGCGCGGATGCGCCTCCAGCCGCCGCACACCCAGCTCGGCGCCCGCGAGTACCAGGTCTTCGAGTACCAGCGGGCCGAGGACGCGTTCGACGACGAGGGCAATCCGCTTCTGACTGGTGTGATTATTGTCGCGTCCGACGGCTCGACGAACTACGAGACCGCCCCCGACTCGCTGCTGAATGGCGACGGCCTGGCGGACACCGAGTGGGCCCTGGTCAAGGACGCGCTGACCCGGGAGACCAGCTTCTCTGATGTCACCGTCTTCAACAGCCAGGTGTCCGGCACGATGCAGCAGCAGGTGCTGGTCGCGATGTTCCTGTCGCTGCTGGCGGTGATCGCCTACATCTGGCTGCGGTTCGGCAGCATCCGCTACGGGCTGGCGGCGATCGCGGCGCTGGTCCACGACGTGTCGATCGCGCTGGGCCTGGTCGCGCTGGCCGGGTGGTTCTATGACCAGCTCGGGCCGAACTCGGCGATTGTGCAGCTGCTGATGCTCGACCCGTTCAAGGTCAACATCGCGATGGTCGCGGCCTTCCTGACCATCGTCGGCTACTCGCTCAACGACACCATCGTGGTGTTCGACCGCATCCGCGAGAACCGTGGCCGGCTCAGCCGGGCGACACCGCAGATCATCAACCAGTCCATCAACCAGACGATCAGCCGGACGGTGCTGACCTCGGGCACGACGTTTATCGCGGTGTTCATCCTCTACGCGTTCGGTGGCCCGGGCGTGCACGGCTTCGCCTTCGCCATGCTGCTGGGCATCTTCATCGGGACCTACTCGTCGATCGCGATCGCTTCGCCGATCCTGCTGTTCGGCTTCCGGGGCAAGGGCGGCAAGCCCGGCGCAAGCCCCGCTAAGACCGACGACCCGGACCCCGACATCGCCAGCGAGCCCGCAGTGGTGTGACGTATTGATACGTGATCGTGTAGCAGGCGAGGCGAAGCCTCGCCTCATCGCGGTATCGAGACGGGTATGCCGGATGGCTTGGCTGTGCTCTCGAGAACCTGGCGTCTTTTGGGTTGTGCTGACTTGCTCCCCCTCCCTCCCAGGGAGGGGCCGGGGGGAGGGTCAAGGCGCGGGACCAACCACGGCAAACGGTCAGACGGTCGGTGCTCGGCGCAAGCGTTCTGATCGCATGCTTCATTTCGATTTCGGATACCCAACCCTCCCCCAACCCCCTCCCTGGGAGGGAGGGGGAGCAAGGCCAAGCCAGCCATCTGACCCGGTACGTTAGCCCTGAACATAGACATCCAGCCGATGCCCGCGTCCTTTGTGGACGACGGTCGGGGTCTTGTCGCCCAACGGCGGGGCGTGGCTGGGGCGTTTGACCACCACCCGGTGGGCCCCGGTGGCGAGGGCCGCGTCAAACAAACCCCCCGCGTCCGCATCGTCCCCGGCCAGCGTCCGCAGGACACGCATCGGCTTGCGCTCGGTGGTCTTGCGTCCGGCCGGGAACATCGGGTCCATCAGGATGACATCCGCCTGCGTGTTGGTACCCGCCAGCCATGCCGCTGCATCGGCTTGGATGAGTTTGATCCGGTCTGCGGTCTGCGGATCCTGAGCCGCCGCGCGCTGCAATGCATCGTCAAGCAGCACGGCGATTACCGGTTGTCGCTCGAGCGCGGTCACGGCGCAGCCCCGGGCCGCCAGCAGCCAGGCGTCTTCGCCCAGTCCGGCCGTGCAGTCGACCACCCGCGGGCGGTCTGGCTTTCCCTTGCGGATGCCCACGGCCTTGAGCAGCGGGCTGTTGAGGCTCTTGCCCGCGGGGGAGGCGGTGTCCATCGCGGCCGGGTCGGCATAGACCGGGTTGCCACCGACCACGCCCGGCTTGCCGACGAGCACCCGCAGCTCCAGACGTTGTTCGGTGACGGCCAGGAGCAGGTCGCAGCCCGGCTCACCCATTCGCGTCTTGGGCAGGCCCAGCTGGTCGGCAAGGGCCTGGGCCCGCTGCTGCAGCGGCACGTGATGCGGCGGGTCGGCGCAGATGGCGATCGGCCGGCTCAGCCCTGGCCCTCCGCCTCGGCGAGCTGGCGCTCGTACCGCTGCCGATTCGTCCGCGTGTCCATCAGCACGTGAAGCCGATCGCGGTGCCGGGCGGGGATGTGGTCGTCCAGGACCCGGCGGACGAGGTTGAGGTTTGTTCGGCGGGACAGGTGGGTCAGGATCACCGCCTCGTTTTCGCGGTCCTCGGTCATCTCCAGCAGGCGGACGATGTCGTCCAGGTGCAGGTGCTTGCCCACGCCGGCCCGCTTGCGGTGGCCTGGCTCGATGAAGGTGCACTCGGTGATCAGGATCCGCGCATCGACGACCTCCGGCCGCTCGAAGTGATTGCCCCAGAGCGTGTCGCCCATGTACGTGACCTGCGGGATCTCGTGCGTCTGGGTGATCTCCTCGCCCGCGTCCTTGAGCTGGACAAGCTTTTCCTGGGGCAGGCCGACCAGGTCGGCCCGCAGCTTGCTGCGCAGTTCGACGCAGGAATAGGCTAAAGATGGCACGGTATGGATCGTCGAAAACGCGCGCAGGACGATATTTCCCTTGAGCGGGACCTGGTCTTCGGGCTGCATCGTGACGACTTCGTAGGGCGTGCGCTGCCGCTCGATATCCACCAGCGCGTTCATCAGGTTGTGGATCGGCTTTTCCAGGTCGGGGTGGCAGACGACCCGGCCTACGCCCATCCCCTGGAAGTGCCGCTGAGAGTAGTAATAGATCAGCGAAGCGATGTGGTCCATGTGCCCGTGGGACAGGGCGATGATGTTGGAGGACAGCATCGCGCGCGGGCACTCGCCGATATCGAAGCCGATGTCCAGCTCCGGGACCTGCACGGCGGTGGCTTCCCCGGCAATGGAGACGCCTTGGACGCGGTAGGGCGGGCAATAGAGGAAGCCCATCTGCGGGCGTCGGGGGGGTTCTTTCGGGAGCATGTGATCCAATCGGCCAGCGGACGTGGGACCCGGCAGGGGGCTGGCCGATGGGGTGAATCGGTCCGTACCGGTGAAGGAAAACAGCCATGACGGTGGCAAAGACGGTGGTTGTTGCGTCCATGCCGCGTCCCCCCGGGCATTGGCCGATACGATATCGCCGATGGCGATGCACGAGTATACCAACAAAAAGGAGGAGCCTGTCCGATGATCGCTCAATCGATATGCCCGGCCTGGGCGTCGATCCGCCACCCGGTCATCGGGATGGTCCACCTCCCGCCTCTGCCCGGCGCACCGGGCTACACGGGCGACCTCCCAGCGCTGGTCGCCTCGGCGGTGCGCGATGCCCGGGCCCTGGCCGAGGGCGGGATCGATGGCGTCATGATCGAGAACTTCGGTGATGTCCCGTTTTATCAAGATCGTGTCCCCGCCGAGACGGTCGCCGCGATCACGCGGGCGGCGTCCGCGGTTCACGACGTGATCGAGTTGCCGCTGGGGATCAACGTACTGCGCAACGACGCCCTGTCCGCGGTGGCGGTGGCGGTGGCGGTCGGTGCTTCATTTATCCGGGTGAATGTGCTCTCGGGCGCGGCGGTGACGGACCAGGGGGTGATCGAGGGCCGGGCGGCGGAGTTGGCCCGGCTTCGTCAACGGCTCGGGGCGGAGTCGGTCCGCGTGTTCGCCGACGTGCGGGTCAAGCACGCTGCTCCCCTAGTCGAGCGGCCGATCGACGATGAGGTCGAGGAGTTGCTGCTGCGTGGCGGCGCCGACGCGGTCATCGCCTCGGGCACGGGCACGGGCAAGCCGACCGACGCCGAGCACCTGGCCTGCGTGAAGCAGGCGGCGGGCGATTCGGCGGTCTTCGTGGGCAGCGGCGCCGGGCTCGATACCGCGGCGGCGCTGCTGCGTGACGCCGATGGCCTGATCGTCGGCACGTCACTCAAGCAAGACGGGCGGGTCGGCCGCCCGGTAGATCCCGACCGGGTCCGGGCGCTGATGGAACATGTCCGGGGCTTGGGTTAAAGCCACCTGCTATATGCGGAACGAGATACGCCCGATGCTACAAGCCTGATGTGAATATGCGGATTGTTGCTGAGATGCACCGGTTTCACAAGAAGCGCGGGATCGACCGCAAACGTTTCATCGCTAAGGTGCAGGCCGGTTCGCTCCTCGAGCCGGTCCTGGGGTCCGTCCTGCTGGAGAAGTCACCGTCCTGATCCACGATATGAACCTGGCCGCGATCGACTGGCTGCCCACCCCACCCCCGGGCACGCCGGGGTGGCTATACATCGGGGCACTATCCCTGGCGGTGGTGGTGATCGGTATTGCTAAGTCCGGTTTCGGCGGGGGGGTGGGGATTGTTGCGGTGCCGCTGGTGATGGTCGCGTTGCCCCCGGGCCGGGCGCTGGGGGTGATGTTGCCGATCCTGATCGTGGCCGACGCCCTCGCGGTGGTCCAGCACCGCCGGCACCGCAGCTGGCCCCACCTCCGGCCCGCGCTCATCGGCGGGGCAATCGGCATCGTCCTCGGCACGGCCGCGCTGCTCACGCTGGTCGCGATGGACCGCTCGGGCGGCCGGCAGGACCTGGTGCAGGATGTGCTGAGCTTCTTTGTCGGCGCGGTCTGTATGGTCCTCGTTGGCCTGCAGGTCTATCGGCTCACCGGGAGGAAGGTACCGCCCCTGCCCGGCAACAAGCCCACCGGCATCACCGTCGGTGGGCTGGCCGGCTTTACCTCGACCCTCGCCCACGCCGCCGGGCCTATCATGAGCGTCTACTGGCTCGAGCAGCGCATGAGCAAGCAGGTACTCACCGGCTCGCTCGTCCTGTTCTTCGTCATCGTCAACGTCGGCAAGCTGCCCAGTTACCTGATGCTGGGGTGGATCAGCCCGACGACCCTGATCGAGTCGGCGTTGTTCGCCCTGGCCGTGCCCGTCGGCTCGCTGCTGGGCATCGCGATGCACCACCGGATCCCCGAGAAGCCCTTCATGGCGGTGATGTACGTCGGCGCGGCGGTGGCGGGGCTGTGGCTGATGGTGCGGTCCGCACTCTAATTTTGGGCCCAAGATGCCGCGCCTCACCCCGGTGACTTCGGCGGCTTCGGCGAAGCGTCTGGTACCAAACCCCTCTACAATGCCCGCCCCATGGCCAGCTTCTGGAGATACGTCCGCCAGATCTTCCGTTACCGGCTCATGGTCGGTTTCGCCGCGGTGGCCGTGCTCCTCGATGCGATCACCGCCTTCAGCGGCTTCGGCGGGGCGATCGCGGTGATCCGTTACGCCTTTAACGCCGACCCCGACAAGCCGCCGATCCGCGACATCGCCGCCCAGAAGCTCGCCGACCCTGCCGTGACCCAGTACATCGGCGACTGGAGCCACCTGGCCAACATCATCCCCGCCGACCGTTTCATGGCCTTCGCCTTCATCCTCGGCGGGGTGCTGCTGCTCTCGGCCTTCGGCGGGGTCATGAGGTACTTCCACCAGACCGTGGTCATCACCCTGTGTCTGCGCCTGGCGATGAAGATCCGTCTCCGCGCGTTTAAGCGCGTCCTGCACGCCCCCTACGAAAAGCTCATGGGCTCGCAGAGCGGCGACATGATCAGCCGGATCAACTTCGACACGCTCCGGCTGAGCATCGGCCTGCAGGCGCTGCTGGGCCGATCGATCCGCGACCTCACGATGGGGCTGGTCTTTATCCTCTGGGCGTTCCTGATCAACTGGCGGCTGACGATCCTGTTCCTCATCGCGCTGCCGATCATCGGCCTGCTTACCCGCAAGTTCGGCAAGAAGGTCCGCAAAGCGAGCAAGGGCGCGATGGAGCATTCGGGCCAGATGGTCGGGTCGATGCAGGAGTCGATGCTCTCGCCCCAGGTCGTCCGCGTGCACAACGCCGAGGGCTACGAGCGCCGCCGCTTCATGACCCTCAACCGCAAGCTCTATAAGCAGGAGCTCAAGGCCAGGACGGCCAAAGCGATGAGCTCGCCCACCACCGAATTCGTCGCGCTCTGTGGCGTCATCGGGGTGACGCTCCTCGCGGCGTGGTACATCGTCCGCGTCGGGCAGGGCAACGCCGTGTCCACCGGCTTCGCGCTGATCAGCATCGCCCTGGCCGGCGGGTCGCTCAAGCCCCTGGCCAAGCTCAACAACGACCTGCAGGAGTCCGCCGCCGCCGCCAACCGCCTGGACGAGGTCCTCCAGCTCCCCGCCGAGCCCGGCGTCCGGCTTGACCGCGACGGCAACGTCGAAGAGCCCAAAGCCCCCGACCTCGCCCGCCACACCCAGTCGATCCGCTTCGACCAGGTCAGCTACCACTACCCCAATGCCGAGGGCCACGCGATCGAGCGGGTCAACCTCGAACTGCCTCACGGCAAGACGATCGCGATCGTCGGGCCCAACGGCTCGGGCAAGTCGACGCTCCTCTCGATGCTCCCGCGTCTGATCGAGCCGACCGCCGGCCGGGTGCTGGTCGACGGCACGGACATCCGCGGTGTCTCGCTCCGGTCGCTGCGCAAACAGATCGCCATGGTGACCCAGCAGAGCGTGCTGTTCACCGGCACCATCGCCGAGAACATCGCCTACGGCCGGGGCCATACCCCGCGGCAGCAGATCATCGAGGCCGCCGAGGCCGCCCACGCCCACGAGTTCATCGACAAGCTCGCCGACGGCTACGACCACCGGCTCGGCGAGGGCGGGGCCGGGCTCTCCGGCGGCCAGCGCCAGCGGGTCTGCATCGCCCGGGCGATCCTCCGCGACCCGGCGATCTTCATCCTCGACGAGGCCACCAGCCAGATCGACACCGACAGCGAAGCCAAGATTAACGACGCGCTGCGCCAGATCCGACGCGGCCGAACGTTCTTCGTCATCGCCCACCGCATGTCAACCGTGATCGATTCGGACGCCATCATCGTCCTGGATCAGGGCAAGGTTGTCGGCCAGGGCACCCACCAAGAGCTGATGATGTCCTGCGAGACCTACCGTGTCCTGTTCAACCGCGAGCTGGCGGGGTAGATCGGATTCATACGCATCCCACAACAATGTAGAGGTTCATTGCTTCATGAGCCGCCGGGTAACACCCGGCGGACAAGTTTCATGTAACTGGTCCGCCACGTGTTACGTGGCGGCTGTCCAAGACCTGACGAGCCTATGAATTTCTTGGGATGCGTATCAATCGATGTGTAGGGGGTGATGCGCTCGGGTGCAACCGGGATGCAGCATCGCCCGCAACACACAAAGTGATAGTGCTATAGATCTAGCCGTTCGACCACTTGATCTGGAATTCGATCTCTTCGTCCTGGCCTTCGCGTTCGTGCTCGATGTTGTACTCGGCACGAACGGGGACGTAGACCCGTTCTCCAGCGATCTGAATCTCGAACTGCTCGCCGTTCTCCAGTGCGTCGGCTAATCGTCGCAACTTATCGACGAACTGATCGATGGGGTAAGTTTTCTCAATATCGCGTGCGGCTTTGTCGGTCATGTTCGGCTCCTTTTCTTGACCGGAGCTTAGGTGATCCGATGTTCTTTCACGTTTGTGTCGGGTTAAAAATCGCGTGAGCTTTACCCCGCCTTATGTTGCTTGCGGTAATCACCGGGCGTGGTGCCCAGTTCTTTGCGGAAGATCTGGTGCAGGTACTGCGGGCTGGCGAAGCCGGCCTGGGTCGCGATCTGCCGCATCGAGAAGTCGGTGTGGGCCAGCAACTCTTTGACGCGTTGGAGGCGGACGCGCTGGAACTCGTCCAGGATCGACCTTTGCAGGTGCTGGCGGAAGGCTTTCTCCAGCGTCCGCCGGGAGACCTCGGTCGCCGCGACGACCTCGCTGATGCTCAGCGGCTCGTGGAAGTGGTTCCAGATATGCCGAAGCGCCTTGGCGACCTGCGGGTCGGGCAGGGCGAGGATGTCGCTGGACTTGCGCGTGACCACGCCCGACGGGTCGATCCGGACCGGGTCGGGGATCGGCGCGTCGATCGGGCCCTTCATCCGCTTGGCGAGCAGGGCGGCGCCCTGATACCCCCGTGTCTCCAGGTCGTGCTTGACCGAGCTCAGCGGCACGGGCAGGCACTCGCACACCAGCTCGTCGTTGTCCACCCCGACCACCGCGACCTGCTCGGGGATCTGGATGCCCGCGTGCAGGCAGGCGTTGATGACATGGCTGGCCTGGTAGTCGTTGTAGGCGAAGACGGCCAGGGGCTTGGGCAAGGGGTCGAGGGCCTGGATGATCCAGTCCCGCCGATGGGTCCAATCATGCTCTGCAGTCGGCGCTTCGTTCGCCTTGGCCGTGATCGTATCTTGGCCGGCCGATGTGTTGGGTGCCGATGGCTTGATCCCCCCCGGGGCGTGGGACCAGATCAGGTTGGTGCAGTGGGAGAGGTCCATCCCCTCGTCGTTGAGCTCGCGGAGGAACCCGGTCCGCCGTTCCAACGCGGTCCGATTTTCGTGCACGGCGTACCAGGCGAACTGCTCGAACCCGCGCTCGAGCAGGTGCATCGCCGCTAGCTTGCCGATCGCCTCGTGGTTGCCGACCACCCGGGGCAGGGGGATGTCGGCCCGCACCATGTTCAGGTCGACCACGTGCGCCCCGGTGCCGATGACAAAGTCGGTCAGCTCGTCACGATCGGTCAGCGACGTGATGATGCCGTCGCCCTCCCAGCCCCGGGGGATCTGTCCGCCGTACGCCATATCCGCGACTAGGTGCCAGCCCTGCTCGCGGGCAAACCGGGCCACCCCGCGATGTGTCGCGTGCTGGTATGAACCCAGGGCGAGCAGAACGATGGGCTGGCGGATCATGACAAGACTCCGGTCAAGTGGGACGTGAAACCTTACTTCATGGTACAAAAAATTTCATCCGCTTCAGCCAAGCTTAAAGGATCAAAAGGGTTTTGAAATCGATATTCGAGATTTGAATTACTTCTAGATCGGGCCTGGGACTTCGCGAGACATATAATCTATGCGTGATATATGAATAAGTAGTTCGGTTTGAAGTATAGGGCGACCGGGACCATGTCGGATACACTCTCGCGTCCGGCTGGGCTCTGATTGGCGAAGTTTTGAGCGTGCCCGGCCAGGCATACGCTTTGGTAGGATCAAGCATGACCATAGACCAGCGATTTGATCTAAGCGGGCGGGTAGCCGTCGTCATCGGTGGGACCGGGACCCTCTGCGGGGTCATGGCCCTGGGCCTGAGCGAGGCGGGGGCCGAGGTCGTCCTCGTCGGCCGAAGTGAAGCGAAGGCCAAAGCCAACCTCGACATGATCGCTCAGGCGGGCGGCCAGGCCTTCTTTGAGCCCTGCGATACGTCAAAGAAAACAGATGTCGAAAACCTACTGGCCAATGTATTGGACAAGCACGGCCGGGTCGATATCCTCGTCAACGGCGCGGGGGTCAACTCGGCCACGCCGTTCCTGGATATCCCCGAAGACGAGCTCGATGGGATCCTCTCGATCAACTACAAGGGTGTCGTCTTTGCCTGCCAGGTCTTTGCCAAGCACTGGCTGGAGGATGGCGAGCAGGGATCGATCATTAACGTCGGCAGCGCGTCGGGTGTGACGCCGTTGAGCCGGGTGTTCACGTATTCGGCGAGCAAGGCGGCGGTGCATAACCTGAGCAAGAACCTCGCACGTGAGTGGGCCGAAGCGGGTATCCGCGTGAACATCCTGGTCCCGGGCTTCATCCCCGCCGAGCAGAACAAGAAGGTGCTGACGCCCGAGCGTGTGGGCCAGATCATGGGCCACACACCGATGAACCGCTTCGGCACGCCGGACGAGCTGATCGGTGCGACGCTGCTGCTCGCTTCGGATGCGGGCAGGTTCATCACCGGCACCGAGCTGGTGGTCGACGGCGGGTTCAACGCGATGACGATCTAGCGTCTAGCGTTGGTGTTGCGGTGGCGCAGGCTTGATCGCTCTGGGAGTTTGTATCCAAAATACACATGTATTGTTGTTCGTTCCGTCCGTCCAAGTCATGATTTAGACCCTAGGCCTTAGCCCCTAGACCCTATGCCCTTCCTCGACGACCACTTCCTGCTGACCACCGACACCGCCCGTCGGCTGTACCACGAGGTCGCGGCGCACCAGCCGATCTACGACTACCACACGCACCTGGACCCGGGCGATATCGCGCGCAACCGCGTCTACGAGAACCTCACCGACATTTGGCTCGAGGGCGACCACTACAAGTGGCGGGCGATGCGGGCGTGCGCGATCGACGAGGCCTACATCACCGGCGACGCCGACCCCTACGACAAGTTCCTCGCCTGGGCCAAGTGCGTCCCGCAGACGCTGCGCAACCCGCTCTACCACTGGACCCACCTCGAGCTCCGTCGGTACTTCGGCATCGACGTGCTGCTTAGCCAAGATACCGCGAAACAAGTCTGGGACGAAGCCAACGCCAAGCTGCCGGGCATGGACACCTGGTCGCTGTTCGACAAGATGAAGGTCGCGATGGTCGGCACGACCGACGACCCGACGGATGATCTGTCGCACCACCGCGCGATCGCGGACAGCGCGCTGGCCACCGTGGTTACGCCGACCTGGCGTCCAGACGTGTTGACTAAGATTTTCGACCCCGCGATCTTCAACGCCTATCTCGAGAAACTTGGTGTTGAGGGCGACGGGCTGCAAGGCCTAATCGACCGTCTTGAAGGCACGCACCAGGCGTTCCACGACGCGGGCTGCCGACTCTCGGACCACGGCGTCGCGAGCCTGCCCGATGTTGATTTCACCCTGGCGGATGTCGAAGCGGTCTACAAGAAGGCCCGCTCGGGCCAAGCGCCCAGCACCACCGAGACCGGCCAGTTCGTTGGCTGGCTGTTCCAGTTCTGCGGCAAGCTCAACGCGGACAAGGGCTGGACCATGCAGATGCACCTGGGCCCGATCCGTAACCTCAACCGCAAGCTCTTCCGCGAGGTCGGCCCGGACCTGGGCTGCGACTCGATGTGCGACGAGCCGCAGGGCGCCGGGCTGGTCCGGCTCTTCGGCGAGCTCTCCGAACAGGGCACGCTCCCGAAGACCGTCATCTACAACCTCAACCCGGTCAACAACGACCTCTTCGCCACCATGCTCGGCAACTTCCAGGACAACACCCAGGGCATCAAATCCAAGATGCAGTTCGGCAGCGGCTGGTGGTACAACGACCAGAAGCAGGGCATGACCGCCCAGCTCAACGCGCTAAGCAACCTCGGACTGCTGTCGCACTTCGTCGGCATGCTCACCGACTCGCGCTCGATGCTCAGCTATATCCGGCACGAGTACTTCCGCCGAATCCTCTGCGACCTGATCGGCACCGATGTTGAGAACGGCGAACTGCCCGACGACCCCGTGATGATCGACAGGCTTGTCGCGGATGTGTGTTTCAACAACGCGAACCACTACTTCGGGATCAAGATGGACCCCCGATACGGATGAACCACGAAGGCACGAAGAGCAAGAAGCAAGGCCATCTAGCGGTTTGTAATCTCTTTGTACCTTCGTGGTTGAAAGACGAACGAGAGAAACCCAATGATTGAGTTAAAGCAAAACGCCAAGTACGCCCTGGTGATTCCGACGAGCATGGGGGTGAGGTTCACGCCCGACAACGCGCAGCCGTTCCACTGTTCGACGCGATTCCTCATGACCGCGACCAGTGCCGAGTCCAACGTGGGGAGTGTCGCGAGCTACCTGGGCCTGCCGGTGCATATCCTGACCGCGTTCGTGAAGGGCAGCCCGGTCTCGCACTTCATCAAGAACGATCTGGGCGGCCGACGCATGACGTTTGAAGGCCCGGAATTTGAGCAGGACAACCCCTGGGGCTTTCGGCACCAGATCAACATGGCCGACAGCGGGGCGGGCTCGCGTGGCCCGAGGGTGCAGAACGACCGGGCCGGCGAGGTGGGGCGAGAACTCAGCGCCGATGATTTTGATCTGGATCGTATCTTCGGCGACGAAGGCGCCCAACTCGTGCACCTGTCCGGGCTGGTCGGCGCGCTCTCGCCCAAGACCAGCCGGCTCTGCCTGGACATCGCACGCAAGGCCAAGGCCCACGGCACGAAGATCGCCTTCGACCTCAACCACCGCGCCTCGTTTTGGAAAGGCCGCGAAAAGGAGCTAGGCAACACCTTCCGCGAGATCGCATCGCTCACCGACATCCTCATCGGCAACGAGGAAGACTTCCAGCTCTGCCTGGGCGTGGAAGGCCCCGAGGCGGGGGGTAAGGGGATCGCCGAGAAGATCGAGGGGTTCAAGGCGATGATCGGCCGGGTGCAGGAGCAGTTCCCCGATGCGTCGGTCTACGCGACGACGCTGCGCGAGGTCGAGAGCGCGAACCTCCACCACTGGGGCGGGATCGTGAACTGCGGCGAAGACTGGGAAGTGATCCAGCCGCGCCCGATCGGCGTGGTGGACCGTATCGGCGGCGGCGATGGGTTTGTCGGCGGGCTGCTGTACGGCATCCTCCGGGGCTGGGAGCTCCAATCCTGCTCACGCTTCGGTTGGGCCAGTGGTGCACTCGCCGCGACGCTGCTGACCGACTACGGCCAGCCGGCGGATGAAGAACAGGTCTGGTCGATCTGGCACGGCAACGCGAGGGTGCGGCGCTAATGGCCAACTGGCTCGCAACCGGTTCATCTGACACCGTGATTGATGCGGTCGTACTCGATGCGCATCTGGATCGCTATGTCGCTGAACAGATCGATGCGAAGGGCGTGAAGCGGCTGCTGATCTTGCCGCCTGATATCACGCGGTTGAACTCGATGGCGGGCGAGATTACCGCAGCGATTTGGGACAAGGTCAGCGACCGGGTGCACATCGATCTCATGCCGGCGCTCGGCACCCACGTGCCGATGACCGAGGCGCAGTGCGTGCGGATGTTCGGCAACGCCGTCCCTATGGACCGCATCCTCCCGCACCGCTGGCGCGACGACCTGATCGAGCTGGGTGAGCTATCGGCCGAGTTCCTCGGCGAGCTGTCGGATGGCAAGCTCGTCCAGCCGATGCAGGTCGCGGTCAATAAGCGGCTATTTGAAGGCAACTACGACCTGATCCTTTCGGTCGGCCAGGTCGTCCCGCACGAGGTCATCGGGCTGGCGAACTACACGAAGAACGTGATGATCGGCGTCGGCGGCAAGGACACGATCAACAAATCGCACTTCCTCGGCGCGGTGTGCGGAATGGAGTCGATCATGGGCCGGGCGGACACCCCGGTGCGTCGGGCGCTCAACGCGGGGTTTGACCGCTATATCCGCGGCAGACTCAACGTACACTTCATCCTGACGGTCATCGGCCCGGACGCCGAGCAGAACCACGTGATGCGCGGCCTGTATATCGGCGACGACGACGCGACATTCAAAGCGGCGGGCGAGCTCTCGCGGCAGGTCAACTTCGATGTCTTCGATGAGCCGATCGAACGCTGCGTGGTCTACCTCGATCCCGAAGAGTTCCATACGACCTGGCTGGGCAACAAGGCGGTGTACCGCACACGGATGGCGATGGCGGACGACGGCGAACTGATCATCCTCGCGCCGGCACTCAAGGGCTTCGGCGAAGACGCGGAGATCGACAAGCTGATCCGTCGCCACGGCTATAAGGGCACGCCGCATACCCTCCAGGCGATCGAACAGGACCCCGAGATGGCGGGCAACCTCAGCGCGGCCGCGCACCTGATCCACGGCACCAGCGAAGGGCGGTTCAAGGTCACCTATTGCCCCGGCGATGCCGTGACACAACAGGAGATCGAGTCGGTCGGATTCGGCTACCGCTCGTACCGAGACGCCGTCGCCGAGTACGACCCCACGAGGCTGACGACCGGCTGGCACACCGCTAAAGATGGCCAACGGTTTTTCTACATCGCCAACCCCGCGCTGGGGCTATGGGCGAGCAAACAACGGCTAGGTTGAGAACGATCCGGGTTGGCAGGTTTCGCTTGTTGCCCTACAATCCTTTGCTCGGCTCATCGAGTCAGGGCCCGGCCGTGTGCCCGAGTGGACCAAGGGGGCGGATTGCAAATCCGCTAGCGTAAGCTATCGAGGGTTCGAATCCCTCCGCGGCCTTTTCTTGATCGATCCCAGGGCATGCATCTGCTTAAGCCATCTTGCCGCAATTCTTTAGTGGGCGGCGGATACATTGGGTAGCTCTCCAAAGAGCTGTCGCGAATCTCTAGCGTAAGCCCCTTGGTGTAAAGCACAGCCGGCTCTCTACCCGCTAAGAAAGTGGATAGGTCACACCTTCAATGCTAGGGCTACCAGACAGACTGCGACTTTGCTCTGGGGCCCAATGGGAACAAATCTGCCGGGTTGAGCGCCGGCAGAATTCGCACTCAGAATCGGCATCTTTTTGTTCGGACACAATGGCCGCCTAAATTTTAGGCAAATCTTTTTTTTCAAGATCGATCTCTAGGCGTTGATACCGCTGCCACACCTGTTTATAATGCGATGATTCCCGAGGTGGCCTGATACAGGTCAATGGGTGGTGTGACCGGCGAACAAAGGCCCTCTCGCCGTGAGAGGACGCCGAAACGACAGGTCGATACGGGTTGACCCTCCCCGAGACGACTTACTTGCAAGCTACTAGACAGGAGCGGTACAGGAACATGAGCACCAAAAAGTCCAAGCTCGAATACATCTGGCTCGATGGCTATCAGCCCACCCAGAGTCTTCGCAGCAAGACCAAGATCGTGCCAGACTTCAGCGGCAAGCTTGAAGACTGCGACATGTGGAGCTTCGACGGCTCCTCCACCGAACAGGCCGAAGGCGGCTCGTCCGACTGCCTGCTCAAGCCCGTCTACTGCTGCCCGGATCCGGGCCGGCTTGGTGATGGCTACCTGGTGATGTGTGAGGTACTCAACGCCGATGGCTCGGCCCACCCGTCTAACGGCCGGGCTACGATCGACGATGATGACGACGACTTCTGGTTCGGCTTCGAGCAGGAGTACACCCTGATCGACCCCGACACCATGCGCCCCCTCGGCTTCCCCGCCGGAGGTTATCCCGCCCCGCAGGGACCGTACTACTGCTCGGTCGGTGCGGCCAACGCGTTTGGACGTGACCTGATCGAAGAGCACCTGGAGATGTGCCTGGAAGCAGGCCTCAACGTCGAAGGCATCAATGCCGAAGTCATGGCCGGCCAATGGGAGTTCCAGGGCTTTGCCAAGGGCGCCGCCAAGGCCGGTGACGAGATGTGGGTCGGACGCTACCTCCTCGAACGCTGTGCCGAGAAGTACGGCATTGCCATCTCCTGGCACTGCAAGCCCATGCCCGGCGACTGGAACGGCAGCGGCATGCACGCCAACTTCTCCAACGAAGTGCTCCGTACCGCCGGCAGCAAAGAAGTCTACGACAAAATCTGCCAGGCCTTCGAGCCCCGCGTCAAAGAGCACATCGCCGTCTACGGCGCCTACAACGACCAGCGCCTCACCGGCCTGCACGAGACCCAGTCCATCGATAAGTTCTCCTACGGCATCTCCGACCGTGGTGCCTCCATCCGTATCCCGATCGCCACCGTCGAGAAGGGCTGGAAGGGCTGGCTCGAAGACCGCCGGCCCAACTCCGCCGCCGACCCCTACAAGGTCGCCGCGGTCATCATCAAGACCGTGAAAAAGGCGTGCATGGACCTGCAACTCGCGCCGGCCTAATTCCCGCCGCCTCTCGCGTTGCCTCCAACAACCCATCAAGATTCCTCCTGCCCCGGGCTGGCCATCACGGCACAGGCTAGCCCGGGGTTTTCTATGCGCCCCTCTCGTGTAACCAAGCCAAGAAAACAAGAGGCCCTACCAAGCCCGCAAATCTTCATCATCGCCGTCATCGGCATCAACGCAACCTGTCCTTCCAGCCGCGACTCAGACCTCGCCGCCGCCGCGAGTGCAGCGTTATTCACCGGCTTGATGGGCGTGGTCCTCGCCGTGATGCCCATCTTCTCGGGCGTCTTCATCATGGCCGCCAGCGAAGCTCTCCTCGCCTTCCGCGGCATCGCCATCAACACCGGCAAAGCGGCGGGGTTAGTACGCCGCAGCACGCGGGCAAACTCCCATTTACCCGCCGAGGCGGACCGCTTAGCGTTTCTTGCGCGTACGTTTTATCTTCGCTTCCGCCGTCAACGGCGACGTGAGTTGTTCATACAGCCCAAAAAGATGCTCAAACCGCCGCCGCTCATCCGGGAACGGCTGGCTGCGATAACACCGATCCACCGCCCGGTCCAGCTTGCTGTGCGCTTTCGCCAAATCCGCCGGCATCGTCAGCGGGTCATACAAATCCGCTAGCGTCGAGCCGGGGTGGTTCTCCCGCGAATCGAGCACGGCCTGAGCCGCCGCCTCAACCTTTGCCTGCTGAGTCTCCGTTGCTTCGGGCCAGGGGAAGTTGTTGTAGACGAGCTTGGCGGAGTAACGTATGTCAGATTTTATTCGACCAGCAATTTGCCGGATCCATGCCTGCGACATTTCACTGATTAAAACGCCGAAATCAAATAGTTGGTCGGTATCAATTATCAGGCATGCGTCACCGACAAGCTCATTACCTGGATCAGCAAAAACAAAAGGGGAATAAGCATACTTTTGCGTGTAGTGTCTTGGCAGAACTAGATATCGTTGCGAAGGAATATTTTGTACATGAAATGACCTCGGTGTGCCCGCAATCTTACGTGTTCCAGAACTTATTGTTTTCTTGTCAGGATTAGACTTACTACCAATCTCGCCAAGTCTGTACTTGCGGACCTTCTCAACTCGGTCAATACAAGCAGGCATTCGTTTCAATTCATCAGGCTCAATCATACCGAGCCAAAGAAACCACCTCTCAATTGAGTGCAGTAGCTCTCTTGAGCCATGCCATCTTCGGAAATATGGCTTGCTACTAGGCTCAATGGACAAAAAGCCTCGCTTTTCTTCTGGTGTGAAAAAATAATACCCGCCATCAATCGGCTTATTGCCAATTCCAATTTCAGGTGACTGACACAATGAGGTAGAGCGGTTTATTGCAGCACGATCAGGTCCATCAGTGAGATAAGGACTGACGTTAGAGGCTATTACTTGGCCAGTGAATATTCCATCATTGCCATAGTCAAAAAGTTGCTTTGGATAGTCCGTCTCTCCACGGCCAAAACCAACTATTACAACATGCACATGCGCTTTCCCGCGAGCTTCAGATACCCAGGGGAATGTTCTATGAGCAAAATCGATTTTAAAACCTCGTGCAAATAGTTCAGACCACAAGACGCCGACCTGCTCACCTTGAGTTATTGAATTAGTTGAAACTAAAGCAATTCTAGTTTGACCGTTTGCTATGTAATCGGCAGCTTCTGCGTACCATGCTGTTACATAATCAAGTAATCCCGACCCTTTGATGTTATTCCAAGACTCCTTAACTTCAGCCCTCTGAGATGGGTTCATCAATTTACCACCAACAAACGGCGGATTCCCCATGATGTAGCTGCATTCTTCTGCGGGTAGGACATCATTCCAATCGATGCATAGGGCGTTGTCGCATTTGATGTGCGGGGATTTTTTGAGGGGGACGGTGGCGTTGGCGGTGCCGAAGCGGGCGAAGAGTTCGTTGTTGAGTTGGTGGTCCATCAGCCAGAGGGCGACTTCGGCGATGAGGGCGGGCCACTCTTCGATCTCGATGCCGTAGAACTGGTCGACAGACATCTGTGCAGAGGCGCGGAGGTCGCCGAGGTCCGGGTTGTCGCCGAAGCGTTTGGCGATGGCGTCCATCTCGAGCCGACGCAACTCGCGGTAGCCGATGACCAGGAAGTTACCGCAGCCGCAGGCGGGGTCGAGGAAGTTGAGCGTGCCGAGCTTTTTGAGGAATTTGTCGAGTTGGGTCTTGGACTTGGCCTTGTCGAGTTCTTCTTTGAGCCGATCGAGGAACAGCGAGCGGATCAATTTAAGGATGTCGCGTTCGGAGGTGTAGTGGGCGCCGATCTGCCGGCGTTCCTTGGGCTCCATGATGGACTGGAACAGCGAGCCGAACACGGCGGGGCTGATGGTCTCCCACTTGAACCGGCAGCATTCGAGCAGCGCGATGCGCATGGCGGAGTTGAAGCTGGCGAAGGCGAGGTTTTCGGAGAAGAGTTCGCCGTTGACGTAGGGCAGTTCTGCAAGGTCTTCATCAAGATTGGCTTGGCGTCTGTCTTCGGGCGTGTTGAGGACTTGGAAGAGTTGCGCGAGGTGCAGGCCCAGGTCACTGCCATCTTCGGCGGTACGCTGTCGGATGTAGGACTCGAAGGCGTTGGGCTCGAAGATGCCTGTGTCCTCGGCGAAGAGGACGAAGAGGATGCGGACCATGAAGCGCTGCAGGTCGTGGCCTGTGTACCCGCCTTCTTCGAGCCGGTCATGGAGGTTGGCGAGGAGCTCGGCGGCCTTGATGTTGGCTGGGTCTTCCGGGTCGAGTTTTTGGGTTTCGTACCCGGCGATGAATGCGAAGCGGCGGATGTGTAGATGCAGGTCGGCGAGGGGGAACTCGACAGAGATATCAGAAGGTTCGGCGTCTTCGGGCGGCTCAAGGTCGTGGATGGCGATCTTGGCGAAGTCGGTGGTGACGATGTAGCGGGGGGTCTCGGCTTCACGGTTGTTGTTGATCAGGTCGGTGACGTAGCCCATGGCCTGGGTGTGGGCTTTGGCGAGGTCTTTGCCTCGGGACTTGTGTTCGCCGATGAGTCGGCCGGGCCAGAAGACGTCGATGCGGTGGGCGGAGCCTTTGAGGGACTTGACGGACTCTTCGAAGGAGGCGACGGCGCGGCGGGATTTGCCGAAGACCTTGAAGAAGTCGTCCCAGAAGGTGTGGGCCTCGGCGTTTTCTTTCTCGGCGACAGACCATTCGCGGGAGAAGGTGATGGCGCGTTGGCGGATTTCGTTCCAGGAGAGGGGCATGGCAAGGGGTTGCGGAAGCGGGGTTGGCGTGCCGGGTGAGTGTACTGGATCGGCTTTCCCGGGCGTGGTTTACCTGTATTCGTACGCCTCCCAGCTACCTTTGTAGTAGTCCACGGCGTGGGTACCGGGGGGGCTGGCGGCGTTGAGTTGGTCGTGGTCTTGTGGGGTGAGGGTGAGGTCGAGGCAGGGGAGGTTGTCTTTGAGCTGGTCGAGTGTGCGGGGGCCGATGATGGGGGCGGTGATGCCGGGCTGGTTCATGCACCAGTTGAGGGCGAGTTGGCCGGGGGTACAGCTTTTTGCCTTGGCGAGTTGGGTGACGGTTTCGAGGATGTTGAAGGCGCGGTCGTTGTTGAGCAGGGCGTCGGCCCGGCCCTTGCCGCCGCCCCCGGAATATCTTGCTCCGCTCGGGGCGTTCATTGCTCTCTTGTATTTGCCGGTGAGGAAGCCGCCGGCGAGCGGGGACCAGGGGATGATGGCCAGGCCGAAGTTTTGGCAGGCGGGGGCGAGTTCGCGTTCGATGCGGCGGTCGAGCAGGTTGTAGGGGGGCTGCTCGGTAACAAAGCGGTTGAGGCCGAGCTTTTCGGCGACCCAGAGGGACTCGACGAGCTGCCAGCCGGCGAAAGTGGAGCATCCGAGGTAGCGGACCTTGCCGGTGGTGACCAGGTCGTCCAGGGCGCGGAGGGTCTCGTCGTTCGGGCAGGCGGGGTGGGGTCGGTGGATCTGGTAGAGGTCGATATAGTCGGTTCCGAGGCGTTTGAGCGAGGCGTGGCACTGCTCGATGACTTGTCGGCGGGAGTTGCCCCAGCGGTTGGGGTCGAGTTGTGCGAGTTTGGGGTCTTCGACGTGCTCGGGCTTAAACATGTTGCCGTGGCATTTGGTCGCGAGGACCAGCCGGTCGCGGTAGGCGGGGCCGAGGTCGGCGACGGCTTGGCCGAGGATGGTTTCGGATCGGCCTTGGTTGTAGACGTTGGCGGTGTCGAGGAAGTTGATGCCGTGGTCGATGGCGTGGCGGAGGATCTGGTCGGCCTGGGCGGGCTCGGTGGTGCCGCCGAAGGTCATGGTGCCCAGGCAGAGCGGCGAGACGCGGATGCCGGTGCGGCCGAGGTAGCGGTAGTCCATGGTCGGTGTTGGCTCGGTTTTGGGGTTTGGCTTGGGCGGGAAAGTATTGTGCGGTGGGCGGCTAGGGCTTAGACTGGTGCGGCCTGCCGCGTTGCCTCATCCTATTCGAACCGGGAGCCCTGAATATGGCCCGAT
This sequence comes from Planctomycetota bacterium, assembly GCA_038749735.1. Classification (GTDB taxonomy): domain Bacteria; phylum Planctomycetota; class Phycisphaerae; order Phycisphaerales; family Phycisphaeraceae; genus JAHQVV01. Next base: position 59,140 of record JBCDHS010000007.1, on the reverse strand, counting down.
GGACCTACCTGTTTTTGCTGTTGACCACGTTGCTGATCGCGGGTGCGGTCGATGCCGCGCCGATGCGGATGAGCCAGATCAACAGCATGATCGATGGTGGTGCCTCGCCGGCGCAGGTGATCGAGTCGATGCGTGAGCACGGTGTGGGCTTTCGGATGACGAGCACGGCCGAGCGCCGGCTGAAGTCTTACGGGTTCAGCGATGAGCAGATCGCGACGGTCAAGCGGATCATCGACGGGACCGACGTGCCGCCCCAGCGTGACGGAGTGGGCGAAGGTGAGGGCGGCGAGGGGCCCCAGCCGCCGGTGCCGGGCCAGCCCTTTCAAGATCGAGCCAACGCCCCGGTGGACGGCGAGTTTCCGGTGGGGTACGTGTTCCCGGATGATTTCCACGCGGCTGAGAAGTACCGGGTCGAGCGTGCGGTGGCGGATTCGTTGGGGTACCGCCGGGTCGAGCTTTCACGCGTGACGATCTACTGCAGCGACCGTCGGGCCCGTCGGCTGGTGCCGATGCTTCAGGAACTGGAGAAGAAGCTGATCGATACGTTCCCCGATTCACTGAGCAACGCGTCCGACCCGCGTTCGGCTCATATCGTGATCGTCGATGGTGCGGCCGAGTGGGGGCGTTGGATCGATGCTTGTTTTAAGAGCTATGAGCAGGACGGGATTGATTACAGCTTCGGGCCGGGCATCGACCGGAATAAACATCTCCAGGCCGGGCCGGGCTACATGCTGCCCCACCTGGCGGCGGTCCACGCCGACAAGCTGCCAAACGACGAGCTTGTCGGCCGGTTCGCGGCCTATGACGTTGGGCACCTGATGATGGTGCCCGCCTCGGCGGGCGGCCCGAGTTCGTTGATCACCGGCTTTGGTGACTTCGCGGAGGCCCTTGCCTTTGGCAACCCGTCGGTCACGGTCTACAGCTACGTCGAGCGTGAGGGCGAGGCCGCCACGATGAGCTGGCTGCAGATCGTCCAGCAGCGTTTCAAGGATGGCCAGATCCGCTCGGCCCACCGCGTCTGGAGCTACACGACCGCCGAGATGGTCCTTCACGAGTACGCCGAGGCCTGGTCTTTGGTGACTACGCTTGCGCAGGCCCCCGACAAGTTCGCCAAGGCGGTGAGGCTCAAGCAGTTGGGGGCGACGATGCCCGAGGCCATCGAGCAGGCCTACGAACTGGACGATCGCAAGCTGACCGAGGCTTGGTTCAAGTTTGTGAATCAGTAGTGTCTGTCAGATTGGCGGTGGAAGCATGCGGGGTATCTCCACAGTTGTGCTAGCTCTGTTGCTATGGCTGGGTCCGGTCACCCTGGCGCAAGAAAAAGTCAACGTGCTGTTCATCGCCGTGGACGACCTGCGTCCCGAGCTGGGGTGCTACGGCTCGGAGATGGCGTTGACGCCGCACATCGATGGGCTTGCGTCCGGCGGCATGGTCTTCAAGCGGGCCTACTGCAACATCCCGGTCTGCGGCGCGTCGCGGGCCAGCATGCTGGCGAGCCTCTACCCGATCCCCGGCGAGCGATTCCTGCGGTACGACACCCGGCTGGATCAGGACGCGCCGGGCGCCGTCACCCTGCCCCAGGTTTTCAAAGAGGCGGGCTACACCACGATCAGCAACGGCAAGGTCTTCCATGACCTTGAGGATGCGGCGGGGCGGAGTTGGTCCGAGCCCCCCTGGCGGAGGAGGGGCGGCGGGGCCCTGCTGCCCGAAACCATGGCGGAGCGCAGCGCGCGGGGGCGGGGGTCTATCGTTGAGGCCCCCGATGTCGCCGACGACGCGTATATCGATGGCCAGTGTGCAACGAAAACAATCGAAGACCTGCGCCGGCTGAAGGAACAAGACAAGCCCTTCTTCCTGGCCTGTGGCTTTATCCGCCCGCACCTGCCGTTCTATGCCCCGAAGAAATACTGGGACCTATATGATGCGGACACGCTGCTTCTGGCCGAAAACCGCTTCCGCCCACGCGAAGCCCCCAGGGCACTCCGCGGTAGCTCGGAGTACAGGTCCTATTTCCTCGGCGAGCTTCGGCCCGGGACCGATCGCTTCCACCGCACCATGCGTCACGGCTACCTCGCGTCGGTGAGTTATATCGATGCCCAGGTCGGTCGAATGCTCCAAACCCTCGACAAGCTGGGCCTGGCCGACAACACCATCGTCGTTTTCTGGGGCGACCACGGCTTCCACCTGGGCGAGCACGACTTCTGGGGCAAGCACAACACGCTCGAACATGCCGCCCGCGTCCCACTCATCATCCGATTGCCCAGGTCCATCAACCCGCCCGACGCCGCCACCGGTGGCCAGGCCGTCGGCATCGTCGAATCGGTCGATATCTTCCCAACCCTGATCGAATTGTGCCGCCTCGAGCATCCACGGGATATCCAGGGCCTAAGCTTTTCGCGCCTGTTCTGGCAGCCCGAAACCGACTTCCGCGACAACGCCTATGTCCGCTACGGCAACGCAGATACCCTCTTCACCAAGGACTACGCCTACACCCGGTTCGGCCCGGCCGACGATCAGCAGATGCTTTTTGACCTCAAGGCCGATCCCCAGGAAAACCAAAACGTCGCCAACGCCCCCGGCTCTGCCCGTCAGCTGGCCCTGCTGAGATACATCCTTTGGGTCCGTATGCAGGAGGCCGCGGGTAAGCCATTGTTTGATGAGGACGGCGAATCATTGTTCCCTGGATAGGTCCGCATCGCAAAAGACCGATCCGCTGCAAATGAAAATGGCGTCCACGGAATCTATCGCCTGCCTTTGTGCGGTGGTTTTCTTCTTGCTGTCTGATTGTTCTACCAATCTCATGTTGAATTTGCGTGGTCTGGTTCTCTCTCCCCGGCCCTCTCCTGCGGGTAGAGGGAGGACGAAAATCAAAACGTGTTCCGTATTTATTACGATGCCGACCGAGCTACTTGAAAGCACGCATCCGGCGTGTCAGCCGGATAAAGTCCTGTATTTTTTCCGCACAGTTCAACACCTCGGCCGCACCCCTGATTTCCTCCATTAAATCCAAGGCGGCTTGGCTGACGGGGTTAAAACCGTAACTCGACGCAGTGTCACGCAGGGTGGTCAAAATGTGCTTGATTTGGTCTATCTGATGATCAGTTGTTGCTTTCTGTAGGTTGAAATTCAAGCTTTTGACGTGTTCAACGTACCAACCGACCAGGTCCGCATGGTGCTCGTCTGGGGGTAGCGAGGAGTACAGCAAATCCTCATCATTCTCGGTCTCAACGCCAAGGATTTCGGCCAATAGATTCATCACACCTGATTCATCTAACGGCTTGCTCAAGGTATGGATATCTTGCATGTCATCGCTAAACGCAAGGTTTCCCGACTCGGCTGAACGCAGAGTCACGAAGCTTTCCATGTACCCGGCTTCACGCAGGGACTGGCGTACCTCGCGGTCCTCTGAGTTCTGAACCTTATCATCGCAGAGAAATGCGTCACAGCGCTGTGAGCGCACGTGGTCCAACGCCTGGCCGATGCTCTCGACCCGGCTGACCCGGACGCGTGTGTTGCGGAGGTAGTGCTGGACTAACCGGAAATCGGCTTCGCCGTCGCAATACACCACGATGCGGCCCACGAGTTGCTCTGGTTCAACCGCGGGCCAATCCTGATTGACGTAGTGGGCCGGGATATCGACATATTCACGCAGGTTTAGTCTTTCATTGAATGTCAGTAGTGTTTCGTGCAATGAATTGCAGGCGTAGTTACATCGGATGACCGTTGCGCTGTGCTCTTCGGGTATCCCGTGTTTATCGGGCAGGTAGATTTTGACGACTGCCCCAGAATGCATGAACACCTTGGTCAATAGCGACAGCCGGGTCGAAGTCAGGAATCGGGAATGCGTTAAATACTTCCCTACACTGCCGCCCGGATGCGTGACAAGCATCAAGAGGTTGGCTTGCCGATAGGCAATACGGTCATCCTCGTCGGATTGTCCGCCCCTGATCGGATCGGCATGGTCGAGTAGTTTTAATGCTTCCAAGGCCTGCGTAACGCACAGCCTCTTGGCCACAAAATGAGAGCTCGCTTTATCCAATTCTTGATGCCCGTCGTTGCAATAGGCCTTGTTCAATGACCTAGTATTTCATAAAGAAACTGCAACAGCCCCTGTCAATCCTGGATACTCTCCGAGACTCGGAAATGTTTCATGTTGCGACAATGAGACAAGTATCGGTAAAAGCGATGAGTTCCTAAAAGACTGGGGCAAAATTGAGGGGTTTACACTACCACGAAAGTGGTAGGTATCGAACCGGAGGAGATAGCGGCAGGGGCGCTACGAGGTGAAATAGACTTGATTGACCGGCGTCGTTTGGTTGGGTCCCTATGAACTGAGGTGATGACTTGATAAGAAGCGAATTCTTATGCTCTCGGCGGCGTTTTCTGCAGGGTTCGGGCCTGGCATTGGCCGGTGGCGCCTTGTCGGCCTGGCCGGGGTCGCTGCGGGGTCAGGCGCGCGCGGGTGACGGGCCACGCCGCAATGTGCTGGTGCTGCTGACCGACGACCAGACCTACAACACGATCATGATGCTCGGCAACGGGCGGATGCACACCCCCAACCTCGATCGGCTCGCGGCCCAGGGCACGACGATGTCGCACTGCTTTAACCAGGGCGGGTGGCACGGGGCGATCTGTGTCGCCAGCCGGGCGATGATGCATTGCGGCCGGCACCTCTGGCGTGTCGTTGAGCCGCACAACCACCGCGATGCCGGGTTGCTGTCCGTGGATGGCCCGCTCTGGGCCGAGCACTTCCGGGCGAGCGGCTACGCGACATTCGGGACCGGCAAGTGGCACAACGGCGGCGCGAGCTTCGCCCGCTCGTTCAGCCACGGCGACGCGGTGTTCCTCGGCGGGATGCACCCGTACAACAAGCAGCGCGGCAACGCCGGCGGGCCGATCACCCTTGGCCACGTCGGCCCGGACCTGCGCCACTACGACGGCGCGGCCGGCTCGTTCGAGCGCTACGACACCGGCGAGGCCTGGTCCACCGATCTCTACGCCGATGCCGCCGCATCGTTTATCGAGTCCCGCCGGGGCGCGGACGACCCCTTCTTTGCCTACGTCTCCTTCGCGGCCCCGCACGACCCCCGGCATGCCCCGCAGCAGTACCTGGCCCACTACAGCCTCGACGAGATCGAGCTGCCGCCCAACTTCCTCGGCGAGCACCCGTTCGACTTCGGCGTGCGCCGCATCCGGGACGAGGCCTACCTCCCGTACCCACGCGACCCGGAGGTGGTCAAGCTCGAGTTGCTGCGCTACTACGCCATGATCAGCCACATCGACGACCGCGTCGGCGACCTGATCGATATGCTCAAGGCCATCGGGCAACTCGATAACACCTACATCGTCTTCACCTCCGACCACGGCCTGGCGATGGGCGAGCACGGCCTGCTGGGCAAGCAGAACCTGTACGACCACTCGGTCCGCGTCCCGATGGTCTGGCGCGGCCCGGGGATCGCCCCGGGCGAGATCAGCCGCGAGCTGGTTTACCTCCATCAGCTCTACCCCACGACCTGCGAGCTGGCCGGGCTTGCCATGCCCGAGAACCTGGATGTGCCCTCGTTGGTCCCGGTGATCCGCGGCGAGCAGGGCAGCTACCGATCGATCTACGGGGCCTATACCGATACCATCCGCATGCTGCGTACCGATCGCTACAAACTCATCCGCTACCCTAAGATCGGTGAAAGCCAGCTCTTCGACCTGGAGCAAGACCCCTGGGAGATGAACGATCTCGCGGAGCAGGACGGGGCCGCCAACCGGGTTAGTCGGCTGGACCAGGCGCTGCGCGATTGGATGGTCTCGGCGGGCGACCCGCTGGAGCTGGTCGGTTTGTAACGCGGATTTTGGACCCGTATTGATGTGGGGCATACTGATGAAACAAATCGTTTACGTGTTGTTGCTTGTTCTGGGCTGCGCCTTCGGCGTCGCCGCACAGCCCAATATCATCCTGGTGATGACCGATGATCAGGGCTGGGGGGATGTGGGATACAACGAGCACCCGATCCTGAAGACGCCGCACCTCGACGCGATGGCGGAGCAGGGCGTGGTCTTTACCCGTTTCTACGCCCAGGCACCGGTCTGTTCACCCACCCGTGCGAGCTGTCTGACCGGGCGTCATCCGTACCGCATCGGCATCCCGTTCGCCAACGCGGGGCGGATGCTCGAGGCCGAGCTCACCCTCGCTGAACTGCTCCGGGCCCGGGGATACCGCACCGGTCACTTCGGCAAGTGGCACCTGGGCACGGTGACACGCGAGTTAACCGAGTCCAACCGGGGCGGTCCGCGCGGCGTCGCCCACTATGCGCCGCCGTGGGAGCATGGTTTTGAAGTCTGTTTCAGCACCGAAGCAAAGGTCCCCACGTGGGACCCGATGAAGACGCCCGGCAACCCGGGCAAGCCCTACGGCACGCACTATTGGACCGGGCCGGAGACGATGGCGACGGATAACCTTGAGGAAGCCAACCCCCGCGTCATCATGGACCGGGCGGTGCCATTCATCGCGTCGTCGGCCCGGGCGGGTCGGCCGTTCTTCGCGGTGATCTGGTTCCACACCCCGCACCTGCCGGTCGTGGCGGGCCCGGCCTACCGGGGGATGTACGCGGGGCAGGCGGGGCTGCGGCCGGACTACTACGGCTGCCTCACCGCGATGGACGAGCAGGTCGGCCGGCTGCGTGCAACGCTGTCCGAGCTCGGGGTCGCCGAAAACACGATGCTGTGGTTCTGCTCGGACAACGGGCCGGAGGGCCGGGCCGAGAGCGACCGGGCCCCCGGGTCGACCAACGGCCTGCGGGGTCGCAAGCGCTCGCTCTACGAAGGCGGGGTCCGTGTGCCGGGGCTGCTGGTCTGGCCCAATGGTGTCCCCGAGCCCAGGCGGATTGACATACCGGCCACCACCAGCGACTACCTCCCCACGATCCTTGAGGTGCTCGGTATCGAGCAGATCGACAGCCGGGGACCAATTGATGGGGTCTCGCTGTTGCCGATCCTGCAAGGCAAGGCGGACCGCCGCGGCCGGGCGATCGGGTTCGCGTCACAGAACCAGCGGGCCTGGATCGGCGAGCGTTACAAGATCTATCGCAACGGCCGGGGTGCATGGCAGCTCTACGACCTCGTCGCCGACCCGGCCGAGTCGGAGGACCTGGCGGCAGAGAAGCCAGAGATCGTCCAAGCGATGGGGGCGGATTTCGCGGCGTGGTTCGAGGCGGTCGAGGCGGAGATGCCCTGAAGCCGGGGGGTGAGATGAGGCAGACGCTCTTTGTCCGGGCCATTCCGGTCTCTGCGATTCACGGATGTAGTGCAGACAGACGTCGCCGGTGCGTTGGGTATTGCTCTGCAAAGTCGGTCAATGTATCGGGTCGGTCCAGGCTTTGGATAGGAGGGACAGCCGATGAGCAGGAGGGGCAGGATCAGCAAAGCGGTAAGGCGTGTTTCTCTCGCGTGTGGTTGTGACGGATTAGTAATCGGCACGCTGGCCGTTCTCGTAGAACACGACCTCGGCGATCCCGCCCGAGCTGTTGTAGAACACCGCGGGGCCGTGCGCCAGCCCGTTCTTGAACGGCATGCGGATCCGGATGCTGCCGTCCTGATTCAGGAACAGCCCCTCACCGCCGCCGTTGACCCAGTCGGTCTGCTGGATCAGTTCGCCGTTGGGCTTGAACCATCGGCTGCGCTCGAGCGTGCCGGCGACGTAGTCCTCGCGCAGCATGATAGCTCCGTTCTCGTAGGTAAAGACGCGCTCGCCCGTGCCGTTGGGCAGGTCGCTTGCGTCGAAGCTCATCGCGTCCGGGCTGCTTGAACAGCCCATGGTTAGTATCAGGAAGATGCAGAAGGCCGGGGCGGTGAGGGGTTTCATACCGGTGTTGTAACAAAAAAAACGGCCCCCTCGCGGGGGGCCGTCAAAACAACTCGGCTCTAATGGGGTGGGTCTTAGCTCTGCAGGTCGGCGAACATGGCCGTTGACAGGTATCGTTCACCGAAGGAGCAGCCGATGGTGACGATGGTCTTGCCGGGGTTCTGCTCGGCGATCTTGTTCGCGGCGCAGACATTCGCCCCGGTGGAGATCCCGCCGAAGATGGCTTCTTGCTGCATGACCCGCCGGGCGTAGTCGAAGGCCTCTTCGCTGGTGACGGTCTGGGTGGCATCGACCACGTCGAGGTCGAGGTTGCGGGGGACAAAGCCTGCGCCGATGCCCTGGATCTTGTGCGGGCCCGGCTGGCCGCCCGAGATGACCGGCGACTCGACCGGCTCGACGGCGATGCACTTGACCTCGGGGTTCTGTTCTTTGAGGTATTTGCCCGCGCCGCTGATGGTCCCGCCCGTGCCGACGCCGGCGACGAAGATGTCCACCTTCCCGGCGGTGTCGTTCCAGATCTCCGGCCCGGTGGTGCGGTAGTGCACGTCGGGGTTGGCGGGGTTCTCAAACTGTTGGGGCATCCACGCGTTATCGCCGGCCGCGACCAGCTCCGCCGCCTTGCCGATCGCGCCCTTCATGCCTTCGGCCGCCGGGGTCAGGACTAGGTTGGCACCTAGTGCCCGGAGCATGGAACGCCGCTCCAGCGACATCGATTCGGGCATGGTCAGCGTCAGCTTGTACCCCTTGGCCGCGCAGACAAACGCCAGCGCGATCCCGGTGTTCCCCGAGGTCGGCTCGATGATGTGGGTGTCGGCGTTGATCTTGCCTTCGCGTTCGGCCGCCTCGATCATCGCCCGGCCGATCCGGTCCTTCACGCTCGCCAGCGGGTTGAAGAACTCGCACTTCACGGCGATGCTCGACCCGTTGTCCGGCACCAGGTGGGAGAGCTTGATCAGGGGGGTGTTGTAGGTCGTGTCGATGACACTGTCGTAGGTCTTGTTGTGCAGCAGGGTTGCGGTCGTGGTCATAGCGGGTCTCCTTGATGGTTGGCCAGTAAATATGTTAGGAAGCAACCTGCGGAATGCCAAGCCGCTTGTCGTTGCCCTCAATCGGCCTACAATGCCGCCCAAACCAAACGATCCGAAGACGACCCTTTTCACCGAGAATCCATTATGGCACGCACCGTCACCCTCAAAGGCAACCCGATCAACCTCTCCGGCAGCGAAGTCGGCGTCGGCGACACCGCCCCCGATTTCACCGCCACCGGCAACGACCTGTCCGACGTCAAGCTCTCCGACTACGCCGGCAAGGTCGTCATCCTTTCCACCGTCCCGTCGATCGACACCGGCATCTGCGATCTTCAGACCAAGGCTTTCAACAAGGCGGCCGGTGAGAACGACTTCGTGGTGCTCACCGTCTCTTGCGACTTGCCGTTCGCGTTCTCGCGCTGGTGCGGGGCCAACGACGCGGATGCGGTGGTCTGTGCCTCAGACTTCAAGTCCCGTTCGGTGGGTCAGGCCTACGGCCTGGAGATGGCCGACGGCCCACTCGCTACCCTCATCGCCCGGAGCGTCAGCGTCATCGGCAAGGACGGCACGATCGTCTACCAGGAACTTGTTCCCGAGATCGCCCAGGAGCCGGACTACGACAAGGCTCTGGGAGCGGCGAAGGCGGCGGGCTGAACAGGTCGAGGGATAGCCATTCAGCGCGGGGTTGCCGGGCCATTGGTTTTGAGTGGCTATCGCGTGGTCATGCGCCGAACCGGTCATTCCGCGGCGATCGCCGTGGGTGCGGGATCGCGTTGTTTGATGGCCAGGGCGAGGTAGGAGCCGGAGGCCGCCAGCGCGACCAGGGCCAGAACAAACATCATGGCGAAGTCGCCCTCAAAGCCAACGGGCCCGACGATGTGGCTAGCCGTGGCGCCGAGCATGAGCACGAAGGCCAGGCCCGCGCCGATCAAAGCCGTCCGAGGTACGAGCAGGAGGATGAGCGCCGCCAACTCCGCCACGCCGATGGCGTACACCGCCGCCACCCCGCCGGGTAGTTTGTCGGCCAGCGCGGCGGCACCGCCGGTAAACTTTGGAAGGCTGCCGATGAGCATGATGCCGGCGGCAATAAAGCGGCTGGCCCAGAAAAGAATGGTCGTATTCATCGTGCGTACCTCGTGATCGGCGGTGGGTGCCAACCTCCCGGTCCGCCGCTGCGGCCGGCTCATTGGCAGGGGTTGAAAGGGGAATCTCCCGGGGGATCGAAGTATTCCCGGGCGATCCAGAATCCCGTCAGCCTGATCGCGATGTCACGGTGTGACCCAGAATCTTTTGCGGTGCCTCGTGGTACACCATCTTCAGCAAGTCTTTGGTCAGCCCGGCCCCGCGCAGGGTTGGCGTAGACTTGGGATCGACCGATGGATCAACCTTGTGCAGGTCCGGATCGACGATCGGGCTCGGGCCGTCGTACCCGGTCTCGAACAGGGTGCGCAGCGCCCAGTAGCGCGAGGCGTACAAGTCGTAGCCAAATCCTGCTTCGGGGTCTGCGGGGTCGGGCTTGACGTTGTTGTCGCCGGCAACGATGTCGCTGCCGAAGAGGACCCGGCCGGGATTCGCATCGATGAACTGGGCGAGCCGGCGGGGGTGCTTGCTTAGTTCCCGGACCTGCCACTTGGTTGCCGAGCAGTCCAGGACGTAGTTGGGGTGGCGCTGCAGGAATTCGTGCAGCCAGTCCAGGTCCTCGGGGTTGCCGCCCATGTGGGCACCGATCCAGGTGACATCGTCGTACTGATCGAGTAGGCGTTCGAGCGGGACAAACTGATCGAGCTTGGTCCCGTACTTGGCGGCGTCGCGGTAGGCGGTGGCGAACCAGGTGTCCGGGTCGCCGACGTGGGTCATCCACACGCGGTAGCCGGTCTCGTAGGCGATCTTCATCCCCTGCAGCCGGGTGGGCGAGTCCAGCAGCAGGTCGTCGCCGACAAAGTCCCGCCCGCGTGGTGCCGCCCAGTATTTGATCACCCGCGAGCCCAGCGCATAAAACGCTTCGATATCTTCGTACCAGCCGGTGTTGAAAACGCTCGGGTTCTCGCGGTCGGCGAAGTTGGGCACGCAGATGAACTGGACCCGGTCCGCCCGGTCGCCCAGCGAATCGCGGATGGGCTGGACATTTGGCCGGCCGGTCATCGTCCAGCAACGCTCGACACCGTAGTCGTCGCAGGCCTTGAGGTACACCGCCGCGGCATCGGGCGAACTGACGTGGGTGTGGACATCGATGATCGGCCCGTCGTAGCCAAAGCAGCCCGCCTCCTCACTGAAGTCCAACCCCAGGCGGTTGGCGTCGTTGATCGGGTGGGTCCCGGCGCTCGATCCGTGGCGGGCGGGGGTGGTTGGCAACACGCGGCGGTCTCCTTGGGCAGCGGGCATGGCGTCTGAGTCACGACGCCGACCCGGTCAAGTGTAGCCCCCGCCCGACCGGCTCGGCCCAGTGCTCTATTATGTCCAGAGCCATCAGGGAGTATTGCGATCAGTAACGAAGAATCTGATTTCGACTGGCCGGACGAGTTCGACTCCCCGCCCGCCGCCGACGCGCCCAAGCCCCCGACCGAGCCGGAGCGCGAACCGCGCGAGACGCCTCAAGCCTCGGGTTCGACCGTGGACGACGACCCGTTCGCCGAACTCGGTGACCTGGCCCCCGCCGCGCCCACGGAAGACCACGAGCCAGCGGCAGACACGGGCGTCTCGGCCGCGGAGGTCGACCTGGACGACCTGTTTACCGATCCGATGGCCCAGGTCGAGAAGATGCGTGCAGAAAAAGCCGCCGAGCAAGCGGCCCGGGGCCCATCGATTTTTGACATCGGCGTGCAGACGATCCTCGCCGAGCGGCAGGCGAAGGAGAAGGCCCGCGATCAGGCGGAGCGGGATGAACTGACCGGCCACGCCCAGGCCGTTATGACCGCCGAGTACTGGCCGGACGACCAGGACTTCGGCAAGATCGTGGAGGTCGTGGAGACCCAGCCCAAGCGTACCCCGCGCGCTGCTCGGCCGACCGGCCCGCCACGCTTCGACCTCCTGGCGATCGATCTGGACGGGACGCTGCTCCGCTCGGACAAGCGCCTCTCCAGCTTCGATGTCCGCACGATCCGCGAGGCCTCGCGCCGCGGGGTCAAGGTCGTCGTCGCCACCGCCCGGCCGCCACGCTCGTCCCGCTACATCCACGAGCTGCTCCGCCTAGACACCCTGATGGTCAACTACAACGGAGCGCTGATCCACGACCGGCTCAACAACCACCACGTCCAGCACAACCCCCTGCCCCGACACATCGCCAAACGCATCATCGACCGCGCCCGCGCGATCGACCCGCGTGTCGTGGTGAGCATCGAGGTGCTCGACAAGTGGTACACCGATCACGACGACCCCAACCACCGCAACGAGACGGCCAAGAAGTTCAAGCCCGACTTCGTCGGCCCGCTCGACGTGCCGCTCCAGCACGACCTGACCAAGCTGATGTTCCTCACCCACACCCCCCAGCTCAACGCGATCACCGACGCGCTGCGCGATCAGTTTAACGACAAAGCGGTCTTCCTCCGCAGCGACGACCACTGCCTCCAGGTCGCCAGCCCGAAGGTCGACAAGGGCGAAGCCGTCGCGTGGGTGGCCCGGCTGTACGGCATCCCCGCCGAAAAGTGCATGACTCTGGGCGACGCGCCCAACGACATCGGCATGATCCGCTGGGCCGGGCACGGCTGCGCGATGGGCAACGCCTTCCCCGAGGTCCGCGAGGTGGCCGACGCCGTGGTCGAGTCCAACGACCAGGAGGGTGTCGGCCAGGCCATCGAGGACTACGTGCTCTGAGAACGTGTACGAATAGGTGGGGCGGGCGTCTCGCCCGCCGTTTGGGCGCAGCCCAAAGTACGTTCTTTCACGGCTTCGCCGCGACGACAGGCGGGACGCCTATCCCACCTAAGGCGCTTCTCGTACACGTTCTGACATGATGAATCGGATTTCGTGCAACCTGCCCTAAGATGACGGGTAATCCTCCACCCTTCTGGATTATCCCATGCGACTGATCTCCCGTTTGCTGTTGCTCTCAGTGACTTGCTGCCTTGCGTTTTCCGTATGGGCAGAGCCGGCGTTTAAGCCGTCGGGACATTACCTGCGCACCCAGCTTGATGGCGATGTCATTCGGCTGGACGTGGCGACGCGGGTGCTGGTGCCGATCCAGGGCGATGGGCCAACGGTCACGCTGGTGGGCGCGATCCACGTCGGCGAGCCGGGGTACTACGCGATGCTGCAGGCGCTGCTGGATGCCCAGGACCTGGTGCTGTACGAGGGCGTGCGGCCGGCCGACACCGAGGCCGACGACCCGGTCGCCGTGACCACGCGCCGGCTCAAGGCGTTGGCGTCGGTCACGCTGGCGTATCACGAGCAGCACGGCGATTGGCCCGCTTCGATCGATGAGCTTTTTGATGCTGACGCCGGGCTGTCCGCGATCCAGCGCCGTATGGCCCGTGCTGCCTCGATCGATGCCTGGGGCAACGCGTTGGGCTGGTCGGTCGCGGGGATCAACACCGATCATGGGGCCCGACCGATCGGCGTGCTGCTGACGAGCCTGGGCGACGATGGCCAGCCGGGCGGTGAAGGGCTCGCGGCGGACTTGAGCGTGTCGACCGCCGAGGTCGCCGAGGACCTGGATGGCGCGATCCAGCTGCGCCTGGCCCGCCTGTTGGGCCTGGGGTTCCAGGGCCAGCACATCCTGACCGACCAGGCCGCGTGGCAGAACAGCGACATGGACTGGTCCCAGGTCCAGGCCGCGCTGGAGCAGGAGGGCAGCGTGACCGGCCAGGTGATGACCTCGCTGATGGACGGCGACAACCCGCTGCTCGAACAGTTCATCCGCGGGATGGAGCAGTTCATCAACGCCTCGCCGATGATCAAGACGTCGTTCAAGCTGATGCTCGTGACCCAGCTCAGCCAGGCCGAGACCCTCGGGGCCCAGCTCGACCCGGGGATGCAGAAGGTCATCATTGAGGCACGCAACCAGGTGGTGGTCGACGACCTGGAGCGCGTGCTCACGGCCGACGACGCCCCGGCATCGATCGCGGTGTTCTACGGCGCCGGGCACATGGCCGACCTGGAAGAAAGACTCTTTGACCAACTCGGCTACCGCGTCGTGGGCGGGCTTTGGGTCCCGGCGATCCACTTCGACCTGACCGCGCAGGGCCTGAGCGACCGCGACCTCGAACAGGTCCGCCAGCAGATGCGGGCGTGGATTAACGATGGAGAGTAGGTGGGCCGCCCGGTATCTGAGCGTTCAAAAAACCGCCACAACCCCCAGAAGGGACTGTGACGGTGGAGGAGAAGATCACTTTCTTGCTGGCTGGTCTCGTGTAGCCGGGCCGGGCCACGGGAAGGTAGAACACGCCTGGCGGCCCGGTCTCCGGACAACACGATCAGTACTCACGAGGTAAGACGCCTCGGGGCATGGATTGGTTTCCAAGAACAACTGGGTCTCAACCGCGGTTTCGGGTTCCTTCAGGGTAAAGGCCTTGTTGTTCGCTTACTTGACCTCGATCTTGCGGGGCTTGACTTCTTCGCGCTTGGGCAGCTTCAGGGTCAGGATGCCGTCGGCCAGCGTCGCGTCGACCTGGGTCGTGTCGACCGTGGTCGGCAGCGAGAACTTACGGGCGACTCGGGTAAACCGTCGCTCGCGCAGGTGGCTCTTGCCGCCGGTCGGGGCGGACGCATCGCGTTCAGCGGTGATGGTCAGCACGCCCTGCTCGACGTTGACCTCGACCTGGTCCTTGCTGAAGCCGGGCAGTTCGGCTTCGACGGTCAGGCCATGCTCGTCCTCGTGGATGTCCACGGGGTACTTCGCGGTGGCCTCGGTGTCGTCCAGGCCGAACCGGCCGTTGAATGCGCGGTCGACGTCACGCAGCAGGTCGATCGGGTTATCAAAAACACGGTTGAGGTGGGGAAGCATCATGTTGGGTCTCCTAAAAACGGTGCGGGTGGTCAACATCACTGAGTATCACGGCACGGTGCCGCTGGGTTTACTGCCGCAAGGGCGATGCCGAAGCAGCAAATCTATAAGTTGTTTAATTGTAAGTTATTAAGATTTAATTCGATCTTTGTATTTCTGCCATTTTGGCAGCAAGTGGGCTAAGCCGAGCCAGGCTTGCACTCCGCGGCAGGGCTCGAAATCCCCAGAATGACCGGTCGTTCATTGATGTCTGCAACGTAGTTAGTCCCTTGGCCTACACTCTTGGCCTATGACCGAGATCGATGAGACTCGCACCCGCGCCGCCATCATCGGCTGTACCGGGTACACCGGCTACTACCTGGTCGACCTGCTGCTGGGCCATCCCTCGGCCAGGCTGACGTATCTCGCGTCCCACCGCGAGGCGTTGCCGGACCTAAGAGACGAGTTCCCGGCCCTACGCGGTCGGTTGGCTGAGGATGTCGCACAGTGCCGCCCGATCGACGCCGAGGCGATCGCCGAGGAGGCCGACGTCGCTTTCCTTGGCCTTCCGCACAAAGCCGCGATGGCGTATGCCCCCAAGCTGCTCGACGCGGGGCTGCGGGTCATCGACCTGAGCGCCGACTATCGTCTGGCGAGCCAGGCCCTGTATGAATCGGTCTACGAGACACGGCACGGCGACCCGGGCAACCTGGCCGAGGCGGTCTATGGGATCCCCGAGCTGTTTCGAAAGGACCTGCCCGGGGCGACGCTGGTGGCCAACCCCGGCTGCTACCCCACGGCCGCGGCGCTCGCGATCGCGCCGCTGCTCAGCCACGCGCTGGTCAAGACCGAGCGCATCATCATCAGCGCCAACTCCGGGGTCACCGGGGCTGGTCGCTCGGCCAAGCCCAACCTCCACTTCCCGCAGTGGAACCAGGCGTACGCCCCGTACGGCGTGATCGGGGGCCACCGTCATCAGCCCGAGATCGCTCAAACGTTGAGCCGTGTCGCCGGGCACGACATCCAGCCGCTGTTTGTCCCGCACCTGCTGCCGGTGGACCGGGGGATCCTGGAGACGATCTACCTCGAGCCGGCCGACCCGGATGTGACCGAGGAGGATTTGTACGACGCGTTCGAGGACGCCTACGTCGATGAGCCTTTCGTCCGGGTGCTCGCCGGCTTGCCGAATATCAAAGACGTCGTTGGCAGCAACTTCTGCGACCTGAGTGTCAGGCTGGCCACGCAGGGGGATCAGAAAACCGTGGTGGTCTTCGCGGCCGAGGACAACATGATCAAGGGTGCCAGCGGCCAGGCGATCCAAAACATGAACGTGGTGTTTGAGATCGAAGAGACCGCGGGCCTGCTTTGATTGGGCTCCATCCCGATTTCTGGCCACTCCGCCCGGCTACGCCCCGTGCTGCCGATATTTCTTGTTGATGAGTGCGGCGTGGGCCAGGGTTACGGCTAGGTGCCGGTCCGGCGCGGTAGTCAGCCGCGCGTAGATTGCTTAGTGTTCTGCGGGTATGCCTCCGACGCATCATGGGCTGGCTGGGCCGAGGCGTAGAGGCACAGTCCGGACAGCAGGGCGGCAAAAGCTGACGGTGGTCAAGGCCCGGGTCTGCTTGGGTTCGCTTCGTCGGACGGGTGGGGAGGCTCGAGCTTATCCAGCGGCTCAAGAATCTGTTGCGCCAAGTCGGGCGGTAGGCGGATCGCCTCCCGCCTCGCCTGGTCGTAGTCCTCAAGATTGAACGCGGCCATGGCCCCGCACAGCCGCGTCTGCGCATCGAGCCCGGGCAGGGTGCGGATCCTCTCGTAAGCCGCCCAGGCCTCTTCATCCTTGCCGGCAAAGACATAGGCCCGCACCAGCGCCCCACGGTGCTGGACCGGCACGGGCTCGAGCGCGACCGACCGCTGCAGCGCCGGGATCGCCCGGGCCGGCTGCTCCGCCTGGAGATAGGCCTGCCCCAGCCAATACAGCGCGACCGGGTTGTCTGGTTGGGCTTCGGCATCGGCCTGCATCCGCGCCAGCTCGTCGGCCCAGTCTCCGGTGTGACTTACCGTCGTCAGCCCCGCCACCAACACCGCGCCCCCCCCGACGATCAGGGCCGCCAGCCTTGTTCGGTAGCTGCGCCGCATCACCCAGGCGAGCCCGAACCCCAGCGCGATAGCGCCCGCCGCCGTCGAGGCAGCGGTCAGTCGGTTCGCCGCGTAGACCCCGGTGGCCAGCAGCAGGTTGCCGACGATCAGAAAATGGAACAAGAGCAGGGCGGGGGCGAGTACCACCTCGTGCCGCTTCCGGCTCAGCGCTAACCAGGCCGAACCGATCACGCAGTCCAGCAGCAGCAGCCCGCCGACCACCGCCGCGACCGTCCACCCCCCGACCCCGCCCGGTGGCGGGGCCTGGGTGAACGAGAGCGATGGGAAGACCAGTTGCTTGAGATACCAATAGAAGATCGCGCACGCCTCGGGCAGTCGCTCGACAAGGCCAAGCCCCCGCAGCGGGTTGCCGGTGAGGTCGTCGCTGCCGGGCAGGTAGACCGTCCCCGCGCCGACGACCCCCAGCCGCGCCCCGATCAGCAGCGCCGCCGGGATGAGCAGACTAAAGAGCAGCGCCCGTTTGCGGCAGACGCCCAGGTCGGTCCCGCACGGGTTTGGCGTTGAGTCAGGGTCGCTTGGTTCGGATGGCCCGGCTGTGTCGATGGTCTTTTGTCTCCGAGCGGTCACCCACCACTGCACCAACGCCAGCGGCAGCAGCGCGTACCCGCTCTCCTTGCTGCCCAGCGCCACCAGCGTGCAGAGCCCCGCCAAGACGATCCTGCGCTTCGTCCAGCCGTGCTCCAACGCGCAGGCCTGGAGTGCCAGGAAGCTCACGATCCCCAGCGCCGCCAGCAGGTCCGCTCGGCTAACGATGTGGTTCACCACTTCGCCATGCACCGGGTGGACCACAAAGACACCCGCCGCGATCGACGCCGCAGCCAGGCCCGTCCTCGGCTTCAACAGGCCGACCAGGACCAGGCCGATCCCACCCAGCAGCAGCAGGTTGATTACGCGGAAGCCGGCCGGCGCATCGGGCGTAACCCACCAATTCAACCAGTAACTCAGGACCGTGATCGGTCGGTATAGGTTCGCGTCTTCGGTCCGATCGGCCCAGTAGTCGCTCGTCCAGAGCTCGAACACGCCGTTGAAGCGTGTGACCTGGGGGTGCTCGGCAATGGCCAAGTGATCGTCGATGAGGAAAGGGTGGCCGATCGAGCCGGCGTGGACCAGAAGCGGCAGGACCAGCAGGCCGATCGCCACCAGCCAAAACGCGCTTGGGTGATTCTCGGTTGTGCGTTTTGTCGGGGTCGGGTCGTCCATATCCGCAACCAATCGATGTTCAGCCCAGCCCACCATAGCCTGCGCCAATCGTTGCCGCGGCAAAATTCTTGCTAACTCGCCGTGACACAACCTAATTTTGTTAGTAAAGTAATAGTAATTCACATTCTCGATTTCCTCGATCTTTGGAGCCAACCATGAAACTTTTGATCCCCTTCATCGCCGCGACCTGTTTTGCCTTTGCCGGTGTTGGCTGTAAGTCATCAAGCTGTTGCGGTACCTGCGGTGGAGACCACGGCCACAGCCACCCCGAGGGCGAGTGCTGCGGTGAGGGCGGCGAATGCTGCAAGAAGCCTGAAGACGAGTAAATCTCAACTTCAACCGTTTTATTCACTCCAGGGCGGGTGCTTATGGCGCCCGTCCTGTTGCGTGGCCGGCGTCTAAAACTAGGCCGCAAGATGCGTCTGCTACCATGGTCTTGTCATCAACCCGAACCTAGGCCATGCCATGACCACTCATCTTTCTATTGCTCTGATTGCGGGGATGCTGCTTGTCGCGGCCTTCGTCCAGGCCGCGCCGGACGCCGCAGAAGAGGCCAGCGGCACGAGCAGCGGCATCCTCGATCCGGACAACCTTGGCTTGAAGCCGGAGGACGCACTGGACCTCGTGGGTGCGCAAGAGCACTTGTTTATCCCCGAGAAGCAAGGCATCCAATCCCGCTGGGTCTTCGCCGACGGCGTCCTTACCGCCTCGCCCTCCCGGGACAGTGTCGTCACCCCCGAAGACTACACCGACTTCCGCCTGCACCTCGAGTTCAACTGTAACGATAACCCCGGCCTGAACTTTGGGAACAACGGCAACTCCGGCGTCTACATCCAGAAACGCTACGAAGTCCAGATCCACAATTCCCACGGCGTTTCGGAAGAAGACTTAAAGAATACCTACTGCGGCAGCCTCTACAAGTTCAAGAAGCCCGACGCGCTCGTCGCCCGCCCGGCGGGGCAGTGGCAGAGCTACGACATCGTCTTCCGTGCCGCCCGGTTCGATGGCGACGAGAAGGTTGAGAACGCCCGCATCACCGTGTACCACAACGGCGTGCGGATCCACGACGACGTCGAGCTGCCCAACAAGACCGGCGCCGGCGCCGCTGAAGGCCCCGAGCCCGGCCCCATCAAGCTGCAGGGCCACGGCAACCCGGTGCGGTTCCGCAACGTCTGGGTTCAGCGGCTGGAACTGGACTAAACTCGGTACAGTCGGGTCGCTCGAGCAAGCCGGCGCTCGGGAAACCCGTGGGACAGGCAGCCGCGGAGAACAGGCCACAGAGGGGTTGATTTACTCGCCGGTCAGTCCAACATGGAGGGCCGCCTAAAGACGATACTCTCGGGTACGTCGGTGAGGACTCGGCCACCGCGCCGCTACTTGGCCAGATGATCGATGATCTAGGCATCCCGGTGGCTGCGATCTGTATCGCTACCTCTCGGCGTACTTCATCTGCGGCGTGTGTCGGGCCTCGGGGACCGAGTCATGCCCACGTTGGCCCGCGTGATAGCCGTCGACGACGCGATGGCGTTGGGGCGTACTAACTAAGGTCTGCTGGCTTTGTATGGCAGCAGTACGCCCGGCAGATCGTGTCGTCTTTGCACAGGGCGTGGCGGGCCTTGCAGACGGCTCGGCCGTGGTAGATCAGCAGGTGGGCGAGCATGCACTACTTGTCGCCAATTACTCGATCCATCTTTTCGGGTCGCTTCGCAGATCAATCACCCGGAGGACGTTAACCGTATTCAAGGTCGCCTCGTAAAGCAACGCGAAGGGGAAGCGGCTCAGCCTCATTTTCCTGATTGCAAGTTGCTCGATGAGCCTGCCTGAGTCAGGCCAAGCCGAGAGACAGCTTATGGCTTCAGCGAGTGCCAGCTCGAAGCGATCTGCGATACGGGGTGATGCGGAGCGGTAGTGCTCGAATGCTTTGGTCAAATCCTTGAGTGCGCGGTCGGAGAACTGGATCTCATGCACGACGGATCGCCTCGAAGCGTGCTTTGACCTCTTCCCATGTGTGCGTTCTCATCGTCCCCCCGTGAATCGCTTCACGGATCCGAAGGCACTCGGCGATGACCTCCTGCGAGACGTCGAACTCGTGCTCATCGTCCAGGCTTTCCAGCAACTGTTCGACGATATGTATGCGAAGCTCCCGAGGCATGGTAAGCACCTTCTGGATGGCTTCACGATCGTGCATCAACGGATTATACGATCGAGGCTTGTAGAAGAAAACTATTTGTCGTGGCAGCAGTACGCCCGGCAGATCGGGTCGTCCTGGCACAGGGCGTGGCGGGCCTTGCAGACGGCTCGGCCGTGGTAGATCAGCAGGTGGGCGAGCATGCACCACTTGTCGCGGGGGAACAGGGCCATGAGGTCCGGCTCGATCTTCTTCGGGTCGGTGTGCTCGGTGAAGCCGAAGCGTTGGCTGAGGCGGGCGATGTGGGTGTCGACCACCACGCCGTGGTTGATGTTGAAGGCGTTGCCCAGGACCACGTTGGCGGTCTTGCGGGCGACGCCCGGGAGCTTGATCAACTGCTCCATCTCTTGCGGAACGGCGGCGTCGTACTCCTTGACGAGCATGTTGGCCGTGCCATGGAGGGACTTGGCCTTGTTGCGGTAGAAGTTGATGCGGTTGATCGCTCGTTCGATCTCGCCCACCGACGCCGAGGCCATCTTCCGGGGGGTGGGGTACTGCTTGAACAGGCCGGGGGTGACCTTGTTGACCAGGACATCGGTGCATTGGGCCGAGAGGATGGTGGCGCAGAGCAGTTCGAAGGGGTTGTTGTGGATCAGCGCGCAGTGGGCGTCGGGGTAGCGCTCGAGCAGGCGGTTGTAGATGCGCATCGCCCGGCGGCGTTGGTTGATCGGCGCTTTTCTGATCGGGTCGGCTTGGGCGGATGGCATGGGGTGATTGTAGGTTAGCCGTCGCCTGCGAACGCCTCGGATTCTCTTGGGCACCAAGGCGTCACGGCCAATGCAACCAGCGCGCTCAGCCAGGCAAGCGAGGCGAGGCGTTCGGAGCGCTGGTGCAGGGCGTCGAACGCGTCGCGCCGCTCAATGAGCTGGGCGTCGGTGGCCTGGGTGTCGTACAGGCCCGGCCAGCGGTCGTTGATCTGCATGGTCGTCGCCGCGGTGCTAGCCATCAGCAGCACGGCCAGCACGAGTGCTCCCCGCTGCACCCCGAGCACCTTGCCTCCGTCGGCATGCCCGGCTCGTCGGTTGAGCGCCCAGGCGGCGATCCGTGTGGTGACCGCCAACGCGAGGAGGATCAGGGCCGCGCTGCCCCCGAGGGCGAAGAGCGACTGACCGATGGAGCCCGCGACCGCCTCGGTGTGGTACTCGGCGAAGCGCGGGTCGGCATACGGCGAGAGACCGGGGCTCGCTTGCATGTGCCGGCTGCCTCGGAAGACGAGGATCACCCCGAGCACCAGCCCAGCGCCCAGCCCCAGGAACAGACCCATGGCGACCATCCAGACAGCATCGAGAAGCAGGGTGAGGTGGCGCATGGGCGGAATTGTAAGGGCCGGAATCAGGCAGAATAGAAAAGCGGCCCGTCGGCTGGGGGGAGTGGCCAACGGACCGCGAGGGGGATTAAAACGATGCGTACCGCGTAAACAAGTATGGCGGAGGATCGTATATTCCTTGCACTAGATGAGGTGGAGGTATCACACAAATTCTGCGAAATCCTGTCGAATCAGGTTAATACCTGATCGGTCGAGAAAAATGATGTTTGAGTCTCGTAAACCATTTGTTGAATTGAGTTTAATCGCCGATTTGCCTCACCTGATCATCAAGCTTGCGTAACACATCGAAGGCCTCCAGCGGGGTCATGCTGTCCAGCTCAAGTGCTTGAAGCTCTTTTATGGCTGGGTGGGGCAGGTACTCGGTGAAGAGTGACATCTGTGGCGGCGGCTTGGGGTTTGCCTTGGGGTCGGGTGGATAGGCGGCTGCGTGGGCGAATCCGTCTTGAGCGTGGTTGACGGCCAGTTCGGAAAGCAGCTGGTTGGCGCGGGTAATCACCGGGTCGGGCAGGCCGGCGATTTTGGCGACATGGATGCCGTAGGACCGGTCGGCCGCGCCGGGGGCGATGCGGTGGAGGAAGACGATCTGGTCCTGCCACTCGCGGACGGTGACACTGAGGTTGGTGACCTGCGGGTAGCGTTGGGCCAGAGTGGTGATCTCGTGGTAGTGGGTGGCGAAAAGTGTCCTGGGCCCGGCGTGTTGTTCACCACCCGCCAAGTGCTCGGCGATCGCCCAGGCCAGGCTCAGCCCGTCGAGCGTGCTGGTGCCACGCCCGATCTCGTCGAGGATGACTAGCGAGCGTTCGGTGGCGTGGTGGCAGATATTGGCCGTCTCGGTCATCTCGACCATGAAGGTCGACTGCCCGGCGTGCAACTCATCGTTCGCACCGACGCGGGTGAAGATGCGGTCGGTCAGCCCGACGGTGGCCGAGTCGGCCGGGACGAAGCAGCCGGTGTGCGCGAGCAGGGTGATCAGCGCGGCTTGGCGGATGTACGTTGACTTGCCCGCCATGTTCGGGCCGGTGATCAAAGCCAGCGAGGCTGTCTTGCCGCCGTCCGTGGCGCTTAGCTCCAGATCGTTCGGCACGAATTGATCCCCCAGCAGCTCGTCCAGCACCGGGTGCCGGCCGGACTCGATGTGAAGCACCGGTTCATCGACGATCGTCGGCTTGACGTACTTGGCCAGGACCGACCGCCGGGCAAACGCGCCGAGCACGTCGAGCTCGGCGACCACCGCCGCGAAGCCGTGGAGCTGATCGATCAGCCCCGCCGCGCCCCGGCATAGCCCCGCGAACAGCTCCTGTTCGCGGGCCACGGCTCGGCTCTCGGCGCTGAGCACCTTGCCCTCGAACTCTTTGAGCTCGGGGGTGATAAAACGCTCGGCGTTCTTCAGCGTCTGCTTGCGGGACCAGGTATCCGGGGCCCGGTCCCGGTTGACCGCGGAGAGCTCGATGTAGTACCCAAAGACCTTGTTGTAGCCGACCTTGAGGTGGGGGATCTGATGCTCTTCGAGCAGGCGGGCCTGGTACCGCGCCAGCCAGGCGTGGCTATCGGACTGCAGCGCGCGGTACTCGTCGAGTTTGGCGTCGTGGCCGTCGGCGATCAGCCCGCCTTCGCGCAGGTGGGCGGGGGGTGCGTCGATGCACGCATCGAGGATCGTGAGGCTCAACTTGGTGAGCGGGTCGAGCAAGGCGGTGACACGCTGGAGGTAGGCCTCTTCGTTGGGTCGGCCGTCGAGCACCTCGTGGAGCCGGCGGACCTGGCCGACGCTGTTGCCCAGGGCGACCAGATCGCGGGGCGTGGCCCGTCCCACGGAGAGGCGGGCGGCGATGCGTTCGATGTCGTGGACCGCGTCGACCGCCTCGCGCAGCTCGTCGCGGAAGCGTGGGTCGTCGACCATCGCCTGGACGACTCGCTGGCGCAGTTCGATCGGCCCGCGGTCGGCCAAGGGGTAGCACAGCCATTGACGCAGCTGACGCTTACCCATGGCCGTGGCCGGGGCGCTGGGCCCGCGGAAGCAGCCCAGCAGCGAGCCGTCGACCTGCCCGGTGCGGAGGGTGCGATCGACCTCGAGCGAGCGGAGCGAGGTCTGGTCGATCACCAGGTGCGCGGCCCGCTCGAACCGCCGGGGCGGTCGGAGGTGGCCCAGGCGTGATGCGGTCACGCCGTCGCCGCTGGCGTCGTTGCCAGCCGCTGCGCTGCGCTGGGTCTCGTTGAGGTAGGCCACCACCGCGCCGGCGGCCATCAGGGCCGGGTCGTCGTCGCGAAAGCCGAACCCGGTGAGTTGGGCCACCCCGTACTGCCGACGCAGCGTTTCGGCGGCCTCTTCAATGCGGAACTGCCAGCCGGGCCGACCCGTCACCGCACAGCCCAGTGCCTGCTTGAGTTCATCGACGCGCGGCGGCAGCTCGCCGGTCGCCAGCTCGCAATACAGCAGCTCGCTAGGTGCGACCCGAGCCAACTCGTCGGCCGCTTCCTCGGTACTCAGCGTCGCCACCGAGAACGACCCGGTCGATAGCTCCACCCAGGCCAGCGATACCGCCTCGGTGTGAAACACCACCGCCGCCAGCGGGTTCTCCCGGCCCTCGTCCATCAGCGACTCGTCGGTCAGCGTGCCCGGTGTGACCACCCGTGTGACGTCCCGCTTGACCACCCCCTTGGCCTGGGCCGCGTCCTCGACCTGCTCGCACACCGCCACACGGTGCCCCGCCTGGATCATCTTCCGCAGGTACCCCTCGACGCTGTGGTAGGGCACGCCGGCCATCGGCACGCCCTCGGTCCGCTGGGTCAGCGTCACGCCCATCGTCTTATGCGCCAGCACCGCGTCCTCGTAGAACATCTCGTAGAAGTCGCCCATCCGGAAGAACAGCACGCAGCCGGGGTGCTGCTGCTTGAAGTGCTTGTACTGCCGCATCGCGGGGGTGTCTTGCTTCGGCTTCGCCGGTTTTGCCGCTGGGTTGGAAGACGTATTTGCTCCGGTCGCGGCCGAGCTCGTGGGCGGGCTGGGCATGGGCTCACTGTAACGGATGGGAAACGAATCTGTCACGCGGGTCTAGTTCACAGAAAATCAGTGGAAATCAGTCAGCACCGTGCGGTTTGATTGAGAAAGACTGACCATGTGAGAAAACACGGCAGATCGCTTGCGATCCTTCGCAACTACTGTCCAGCCATCTGGTTTAACTGTAATCTTGGATTTGCCGCTGTGTGCAACAACGAGAATCACCAGATTACCTAGAGGTTGGCGCTCTGAGGCGGAATGTTTCCTCTTGTTAAAAAAGCAGGGGATTTTCGGATTCATCACCGGTACATGGCCGATTCGGTATCCAACGAAATCCTGACTGGGCTGCAGTTTGTACGACTGTAGCGAATCATGGATTGATTCCGAAATGAACGACACCGGCGCTTTGTATCGAACCTCATTGACACCTGCAAGCAATGCGGCATGCGCTCCTTGCAATAGAGAGGTTGTCTTCCAGTCGACGTTACCAATGGGATATGTCCATACCTTAAAGGCATGCGCGTCATCTTTCTGAACGCCAAGTTCAATGGTAACGATGTCGCCATCGCGAATCATGCGTGAAGACGGCGGCGTGTGGACTACTTCCTCGTTAATGGGAACGCTGATAATGTTCGGGTAACCGTAGTAGCCTTTGAAATATCCAACGGCATTCGTTTCGTTAAGAATCTCCAATACTCTGGACTCTAAATCAAGGGTCATGGTGCCGGGGTAAAGCAATTTCTCCATCTCGCAAAAGCAACAGCGAAGTATTCCTACCGCATTCATATTCACATCCAAAACAGATATTTGAATACCCACCATGGGAAAGAATAGTGACTTTTCACTCACCCCACGTACTGCGTCAGCATGATCTCGTTGCCCTCCGGGTCGGCGAGCGTCGCGAGGATAATTGGCTCGCCTTCACGCCGCGCGGGCGCCTAGATCGCGGTAGCTCCGGCGGCGATGGCTTGGGCAAAGACTTCGCCAACTTCTTCGTACTGCAGTGACAGGCCGGTGGCTCGGCGCGTGCCGTCACCTCCGCTGTGCGGGCGAGGACGGCGTCGCCATGGGTCAGTTCCGTCCAGTGCGGCGAGGAGAACGCCAGCACCAGGCCCATCGCGTCGCGATAGAAAACTTCGGCCCGATCCATTTGTTGGGCCATCAGCACGAACTTCATCCTCTGCGGTTTCATCGCGGGGTCCTGGATTTCGATCGATTCTTCAATACCCCGACCTTATTTCCATAGGTCGACACGGGCAAGCGATTCGGTAAGATCGCTGCGGTCTGTAACGGTTGGCACGGGGAAATGGCAGGGGCAAGACCTTCACCGAGCAAGCATAACCTATACTCTTTGGGTAATGTCTTGGTGGGCCGATAGGCTTGATACTCGATTGTTTTTTAGGGAGTCTCCATGCCGCGCGCCCAGGACTGGTTTTCATTATCTCGCCCCGGCGAAGGGCCGTTGGCCGTCACGCTGGTCGGCGTGCTCCTGATCAATCTGACGGTGCTGACCGTCGTGATCGGCTTCAAGGATCTGCAGAATCACCAGCCGGCGGCTAGCACGCCGCCGCCGACCCCGACCCCGACCCCGTTGACCACATCCGCGCCCGGGCAGGTCAAGCCCGCCACGAACGCCTCTTCGAGCCCTCATCGCCCCGACACGCGGACGCGTCCGGACCAGGCCTGGCCTGATGTCCAGGCACCACCACCGGCCGCCCCGCCCATCGTGGTTGAGCCGCCCGCCGCCTTGGACCCGAACCCGGCCCAGCCGGTCGCGCAGGCCGATGTCCATGCTCGGCCCGAGGCGGGGTCCGAGGACGAGACGGATGATGGCCCCATCCTCTTTTTCGGCGTGCCGGTCGAGTAAGACCCGGTAGCCAGACGCCTTTCCGCAAGTTCACAAGGCCTGGCGGTCGCATCTGATCCCGGGTGAGCTACGCCTGACCCAAGCGAGCCGACCCAGGGGCGTACAATCCGGCGATGTCCGAGACCGACCTGTTTGGTAACCCGGTCGACCCGCCAAGGCACACGGCCTCCGGCCACTTCGCCGATGTCGCGATCGAGCGCGGCATCGACGCCTCGCCGACCGGGCTGACCTACGCCGTGCCCGTAGGCATGGGCCTGTCGGTGGGCCACCGGGTGCTCGTCCCACTGGGCCGGGGCAACAAGACCGCGACCGGCTACGTGGTCCGCCTGACCACCAAGACCGAGCTGGACGCGGGCAAGCTCAAGCCGATCCAGGCCCTGGCCCCCGGCGCGATCGCGCTGCCCGAGCCCTTGGTCGAGCTGGCCCGCTGGGTCGCGTCGTACTACGTATGCCCGCTGGGGATGGTGTTCGGGGCGATGCTGCCCGCCGCCGTTACCCGTGGCACCGGCGCGACCCGACGCCAGGTTGTCCGGCCAAACGCCGACGCCGATGCATCTGCCGTCAAACTCACCAAGCTTCAGCAAGCCGTGCTCGATGCTGCGCGTCACCAAGCCGGCTGGGCCGAGCTCAAGCACCTCGCCGACCTGGCCGGGGCCAAATCCACCTCGCCGGTCAAACAGCTCATCGACAAAGGCATGCTCGAAACCAAACACCAAGAGGTGGTCGTCTCGAGTCTCGACCTGAGGGCCCAGCAGCTCGCCGAGCCTGCCACCCGTCTCACACTCGGCCAGGGCCAGCAGCAAGCGCTCGACAGCCTGAGCCGGCGCCTGGGCCGCTTCGGGGTCCACCTGCTCCACGGCGTGACCGGCAGCGGCAAGACCGAGGTCTACCTGCGCCTTATCGAAGCGCTCCGGGGCCAACGGGAAACGCCGCCGGGCGTCATCGTCCTGGTCCCCGAAATCGCGCTGACCCCGCAAACCGTTGGCCGATTCCTCGCCCGGTTCGGACCCGACTCCGTCGCCGTGCTCCACTCCGGGCTCACCGCCGCCCAACGCCATGCGCAGTGGCGACGGATCGAGCAGGGCCGGGTCAGCATCGTGGTCGGCGCACGCTCGGCCGTCTTCGCCCCCCTCGATAACCTCCAGCTCGTCATCGTCGATGAAGAGCACGACAGTTCGTACAAGCAGGACCAGCTCCCCCGCTACCACGCCCGGGATGTCGCCATCAAGCGCGCCCAGATGGCCGGCATCCCCGTCGTGCTGGGCAGCGCGACGCCTTCGCTCGAGTCCTACGCCAACGCCGTCGGCCTCAGCGCGGTGGATGCAAGCTCGGAGCAGAAGCGCGCACCCAACCCCCAGCTCTCAATCGCCAAATCCCCAAGCCACACCTACCTCCACCTGCCCGATCGTGTCCCGGGGATGCGGCTGCCCGAGGTCGAGATCATCGACCTGGTCGAGGAACGCAAGGCCCGGCGGGGGATCCATCTCCTGTCACGCCGGCTCGAACAGCGCCTGGCCCAGGTGCTCGAAGAAGGCGCCCAGGCGATGCTCCTGCTCAATCGCCGGGGCTACGCCAACTACATCGCCTGCCCGGATCACAACTGCGGCTGGATGCTGACCTGCCCGCACTGCGACGCGACGATGGTCTACCACAAAGACAAACGCCTGCCCCTGGGCGGGCTGGTCCGCTGCCACCACTGCCACTACGAGACGGTCCTGCCCAAGACCTGCCCCGACTCGGGGCACAAGGTCAGTGTCTTTGGCTTAGGGACACAGAAGGTGCAGGCGGAGTTGGGGCAAAAGTTCCCCGACGCCCGGATAGCGCGGATGGACTCGGACACGATGCGCCGGGCCGAGGACTACCAGCAGACCCTCGACCGGTTCCGGGCCGGGGAGCTGGACATCCTATTGGGCACGCAGATGATCGCCAAGGGCCTGGACTTCCCCGGGGTCCGTTTGGTCGGGGTGGTCTCCGCCGACACCTCGCTAAACATGCCCGACTTCCGCGCCAGCGAGCGGACGTTCCAGCTGATCGCGCAGGTCGCGGGGCGCTCGGGCCGAAGCGACCGGATCGGCCGGGTCGTGCTGCAGAGCTTTAACCCCGAGGACCACGCCGTCACCCGGGCCGCCGCCCACGACTACGCCGGCTTCGCCGCCCACGAGATCCAGACGCGCGTCGCCATGGGCCTGCCCCCGGCCGGCCGGTTGGCCCGTATCGTCTGCCGCGACAAAGACCACGTCGCCGTCACCCGTCACGCCCGCGAGCTCGCCGGCCACCTGAGCGCCGCCAACGCGGCATTAAAACTCAACGTCCACCTCCGCGGCCCGCACCCCTGCCCGATCGCCCGCGTCGCCGACCACCACCGCCTGGAGATCACCCTCACCGCCGACACCCCCGGCCCGATCCAGAAGCTCATGACCGAGCTGCGCAACCAGGGCCAACTCATTAGTGACCAGCACACCGCGGTCGATGTCGATCCGGTTTCGTTGTTGTAGTTCCCCAGCGAGCCGGGGCCTGCGGCCCCGGTCTTGTGCAAGCCGGAGAAAGTCACGCGAAACATTTGCGATGCCTTGTGGCAGACCGGGGGCACAGCCCCCGGCTCGCTAGCCCTTCTGGACCGCGGGCTCGCGTTGGACCTGCCGCCGCCTGAGCCGATGCGGCAGCGCCTTGTCTAGCCGGTCCGAGACCATGTTCAAGACCACCATCTGCCAGATGCCGGCGACCAGCAGGCTCACCGGCAGGGCGCAGACGACACAGCCCAGGTTCGAAGCCCATCCCCCCGCCGGGCCGATGCGGTAGAGGCTGGCCAGCAGGGAGATGACCAGCACCATAAACGACACCGCCTGGAATCCCGCGAGCAGCTTGCACGATCGCGCAAGCGAGCGATCACCCAACCGCTGAGCCAGCGAACGTATCAGAAGGTTGAGTGACCATAGCCCGGTGGCAAGCGACGCCAGCCCGAAGATAACGGACCAGAACGACACCAGCCCGACCCAAGGCCAGGACACCGACCAGGCGAGGCCAAGGATCAGGTTGACGATCAGCGGCAGCCCCAGCAGCGGCAGGCAGAGTATCAGCGTCCAGCGGCAGACCTGTGTG
Organism: Planctomycetota bacterium; assembly: GCA_038749735.1. Classification (GTDB taxonomy): domain Bacteria; phylum Planctomycetota; class Phycisphaerae; order Phycisphaerales; family Phycisphaeraceae; genus JAHQVV01. The sequence goes on along the minus strand of JBCDHS010000007.1, from coordinate 29,510 downwards.
AGCGCCGGGCGGTCGTATTGGTCGGAAGCACTCGGGTCGGTGCTGGTCAATTGCCAGGCGGCGAAGCCCGCCAACACCAGCAGCCCGATCAAGGCCAGGAGGAAGATATAGGCCGTGATCGGCTCGCGCCCCGAAGTGCTGTTCATGCTGAACACGGCCAGCGCGCAGCCAAAAAACGGCAGGGCGACGGTATTGAAGCAGGCCAACGCGCCGAGGATCGCCCCCATGCGCACCCGCTGGATCCACGCGTGGCTGGCCCCTGGCAGCATTCGAGCGTCCAGCGAGTCCGCGATCGGTACCCCGCACTCCGGGCACCGGCCCAGCGGGCTCAGCCCGCGGAGGTTGTAGCTGCAGCCGGCGCAGAACAGGTCCTGGTCGATCGGTGTGTCGTCACGCAGGTATTCGGGTCGATCGGTCTGGCCCTGCGGCATCACGACATGCTACCGGGCGATCACGCGAGCCGGGGCCTACGGCCCCGGTCTTCGACCACTTGGAGAAAGCCAGGCGCTACGTTTGCGATGCCTTGTGGCAGACCGGGGGCACAGCCCCCGGCTCGCTCGCGGTTTCACCCGCCGCTTGCGTCGTGCCCATCAGACCCGCTGGGTCACCCGCCTGTCCGGAAGGGGGCAGCTCTTGGTCGAGTTCAACAGCACGTCCATCAGCTCGGTCATGTTGACCGTCGCGCAGGTCGTCGCGCTGTCGCTTACGGCGTAGGGGATGACCAGGTGGTTGTTGTAGCGCATCGCGCCGCAGGTGTAGACGACGTTCGGGACGTAGCCGTCGCGCTCGTGCTCTTCGGGAACGATCAGCGGTTTTTCGAGGTGGCCGATGACCCGCGAGGGGTTGTCGAGGTCCAGCAGGGACGCGCCGATGCAGTAGGTCCGCACCGGGCCGACGCCGTGGGTCAAGAGCAGCCAGCCGTGCTCGGTCTCGATCGGCGGGCCGCAGTTGCCGATCTGGATGTACTCCCAGGGGTACATCGGCGCCTGGAGGCGCTCGGCCTGGTTCCAGAAGTAGGGGTTGTCCGACTTCATGATGAACATGTTCTCGCCGTCGAGCCGGGAGACCATGTAGTAAAAACCGTTGAGCTTGCGGGGGAACAGGGCCATGCCCTTGTTCTGGACGTGCTTGCCGTTGAGGGTGTGGACGCGGACGGTGTCGAAGTCGGTGGTCTCGAACATCTGCGGGAGGATGTTGAACCCGTTGTAGGCGGTGTAGGTGCCGTAGTAGGTGACGCTGCCGTCGTCGTCGACAAAGCGGGTGAGGCGGGCGTCCTCGATGCCGCGCGACTCGTTCTCGCTGGTGGGGAAGATGACGATCTCGTCCGGGGCCGACTCGTGGGGGATCAACAACTCGTAGTTGGACCGCGCCAGCCAGCGGATGTTGTTAGCCGTCTCGCCCATGCTCGGCGTGCTGTGTCGGGACTCGACCGCGCGGGTCACCGCCTCGATCTGCGGGTAGTCGAACGTCTCGGGCAGCTCGTCGAGGATGATGCGCGTGTCTTCGGTGTACGCCCCCATCTCGATGAGCTTGGAGAAGAACAGCTTCTTCTGGAAGGCGCGGTCGATCTTCTGCTGCATCGGCGCGACCAGCCGGGAGGGCGGGGCGAACTCGACCTTGCCCTGCATATTGACGGTCCCGCTACGGAAGACGATCGATGAGACGTGCCCCTCCCCGGTAGCGCGGAGGGACATGAGGAATCGCATCTGCCCGGGCGCGAGGTTGGTCTGGTCGTAGTGCGGGACGATGGAGGGGTTGAACAGCGCCGCCGACTCGATCGCGTACTCCATCGTGAAGTAGGCGCCGATCAAGAGTTTGCGTTCTTCGGAGATCGTGTCGGGGTCGGGGACGAAGCGCTGGACGTGGTCGAAGTGCTGACGGAAATAGGCGTGGATGTCTTTGTGACGGCTTTGGAAGTCTTCTTCGACCCGCCGCAGGTCCTCGGCGACGTCGGCCTCGGGCATGGACATGACCCGCTCTACCACGCGCTGCTGGCGATCTTCCCCGCCGACGCCGAAGAACCGGGGGATGACCCGGCGGTCGTCGGCTTCGAAGCGGATGTTGGTCCGGTTGACCTGGATCGGACTGGTCTGCATGGCAGGTTCCCGGTGGAGAAGGGCCTCTCCATGTTGATCGACGCGATGCCCACCCGCATTTAACCGTCGCGTCGCCGTCGCCACGATCCACGGGGAAGCTTGCGTTATCGGGTCCGATTCGAGCGGCTTCACCGAGCCCAGAAGAGGTCAATAGGGCGTTTGGCTTAGGCGTTGTCTTCGGGCGTGGCGCCGCCGGGGCCGAACAGGGCCGAGCCGACCCGGATGACGTTGGCACCTTCCTCGATGGCGATCTCGAAGTCGCCGGACATGCCCATCGACAGGACGTTGCAGGTGTCTCCGCCGATCTTCTCGTTACGCAGGTCGTGGAAGATCTCGGCGGTGCGGGCGAAGCAGGGCCGCGCGTCCTCGGGGTTTTCTGAGTAAGGGGCCATGGTCATCACCCCACGCAGGCGGAGGTGGACCATCGAGTCGATCTGTTCGGCCAGGTGCACGGCCGCGGGCGCCGCGACGCCGCTCTTGCTCATCTCGCCCGAGGCGTTGACCTGCAGCAGGATGTCGATGGTCAGGTCGTGCCGGGCGGCGTAGTTGTGCAGTTCCTCGGCCAGGCGGAGCGAGTCCACGCTGTGGATCAGCGAGACCAGCGGGACGACCTGCTTGACCTTGTTCCGCTGGAGGTGGCCGATCATGTGCCAGCGGACGTTCTCGGGCACGAGTTGTTTGGAGGTTGGGGCCGCGCTGGCGAGGGTGCGTCGTCGGCCGAGGTACTCGTCGATCATCGCGACACGCTGTTGCAGGTGCTGGACCTTGCTCTCACCCAGGTCCATCTGCCCCAGCTCCAGCAGCTTCTGGATCTGGTCTACGGTGGCGTACTTGGTCACGGCGACGAGGACGACCTCGTTGGGAGAACGGTTGGCGCGGGCCGAGGCTTCCGCGATCCGGTCCATCACCCGGCGGTACGCGTCTTTGAGGTCGGTCGGACCGGTGAGGTTCTCCGTCGGCATAGCGAAAGGTTAGGCGGGATAGGAAAAGCACGCAAGGTGTTTATCGGCCGGCAGAAGGATCTAGGGTGATGCGGCTAGGCCCCGGCCTCGGGTTTCTCGGTGTCTACGGGCTTGTCCGGCTTGGCCTCGGGCACTTTGCTGATCTTCTTGGACACGAGCAGGTGGTAGCTTAGGAAGAACAGTATCACCCCAATAATGATCAAGATCCCGTACCACTTCATCTTGCTGACGGCGTCGCGGACCCACTCGATCTTGTCGTGAAAGTACCAGGCCAGCAGCAGGACCCAGGGCACGCTCAGCATCGCCGCGGCCCCGTCCCAGAGCAGGAACTTGCTCAGCGGCATCTTGTAGGACCCGGCGGTAAAGAAGGCGGGGGCGCGGACGCCCGGCAGGAAGCGTGCGAAGAAGACGAACTTGTTGCCGTGCTTTCGGAACAGGTAGCGGACGCGGGTGAGGTTGCGGTTGCCCACCAGCCGGATCAGGTAGCGGTGGCGTTGGATCGACGGCCCAAAGCGTCGGCCCAGGAAGTAGAGGATCAAGTCGCTGCCGAGGATAGCGAGCATGCAGCCGGGGATCATGACCCAGATGTGGGGGTGGTTGCCAGGGGTCTGGCCACAGAGGTACCCGGCGATCATCAGGGGGATGTCCTCGGGCAGGGGCAGGCCAAAGCCCGTCATCAGCAGGACACCAAAGATGACCAGGTAGGGCGCGTTGGGTGCGTAGTTGCTTAGCCAGTCTTCGATCACGGCGATATCCCCGGGCGTTGCGTCTGGGCGTCTAGCGCGGTGGGCGACACTTTACCCGCGTCGCGGCGGGTGTGTGGCATCTGTCGTGTCTTACTTACCTAGCCCACCCGCCCTTTAACCCAATCACGGGCCTGCCCCGTATTGATCAGTCCACCCTCAAGTTGCCGGTCGTATGCCCCGTCCAGCAAATCGCGGAAGCGGGGGCCTGGCTTGAGCCCCAGCGCGATCAGGTCGTCGCCGGTGATCAGTGGCTGGGGTGCGATGCCGATGCCGTCGCTCGCTAACCGCTCCGCATCCTCCGTTAGATGGCCCGCGTCCCCGCGCCGGGCGGCGTACAGCAGCAGGGTCTGTGCCCAGACCGGCCGGGCGATCCGCCGCTTGCGCTGAGCGATGGGTCGCTGCTCCCAGCCGTTCAGGTCGTTCAGGAGGGTCAGTTGGGCCTTCATCGTGTCGCGGGTATCGTTGCTCAGTGAAAGTGCTTTACGCCATCGTTCGATCACACGGGTGTAGCCCGGGGTGACGCCGTGTCGGTCGATTAGCCAGCCCGCGAGCCGCGCCGGATACACCGCCTGGTGGGGCAGGGCCCGGCTGATCGGCAGTTCGATGTCCTGGTGGTCTTCGTTGAGGGTCGGGCCGTCGAGTTTGTGGCCCTGGAGCAATTCCAAGGCCTGAGCCGGGGCCGGCCCGGTCAGCATCGCCTGCAGTTCCTGGCCGATGCGTTCGCGGCTGATCTGGCCCAGGTACCGTGCGTGGGCCCGCAGCGCGGCTGAGGTTACTGGGTCGATTACAAATCCAAGACGGGCGGCGAAGCGTACGGCCCGGAGCATCCTTAAGTAGTCTTCGCCGAACCGCTCGCTCGGGTCGCCGATCGCGCGGATGATGCCCCGCTCCAGGTCGTTTTGTCCGCCGACGAAATCGATGATCCGGTCTTGTTCGTCCTTGGTCGGCGCGGGGTCGGCGAAGAGGCCGTTGATCGTGAAGTCCCGGCGTTTGGCGTCTTCCTCGGCGTTGGTGAAGCGGACCTGGTCGGGGTGTCGGCCGTCTGTGTAGCCGCTCTCAACCCGAAAGGTGGCGACCTCGATGGTGTGTTTTGGGCTTCCGGGCAGGCCCGGGACATAGACCAGCACCACCCCGAAGGCCTCGCCCACGGCGGCGGTATGCTGGAACAAGCCGCGGACGATATCCGGCGGGGCGTCGGTCGTCACGTCGTAGTCTTTCGGTGCCCGGCCCAGCAGCGCATCGCGCACGCACCCGCCGGCGAGATAGGCGACGTGGCCATGTTCGGACAGTCGCCGGACGATGGCCACGGCGGCATCTCGGGTATTGGGCTGCGGGCCGGGCATGGCCGGGAGTGTATCGGACAGCCGCGGGTATGGTGCGGTTCGGCTCAATCGGGCGGTGATTTATACCGATTGTGTTGAAAACAAGGGTTTCGAGTTGTTGTAACGCCCCTCGACAGATAGACTTGGAAGGAGATAGGAGCAATCGGAGCAGATTGAAGATGCGATCCGTCCTTGGCGTGTTGATTTTGTTGTCCCTTGGCCTTGGTGCTTGCACGAAGAGCCCGTTCTACAACGAATACCCCCGCACGCCCTATGAGCGGTACCAGATGCTTCGTGGCACCGATGCGCCCCGCTATGAGTACGACACCTACGGCAACCGGCAGCCGGCCTTGAGGCCCCGGCTAACCCCGCCCGACCGTCGATAGGCGTTATAAGTGTTACTCCTGCTCGTTTTATCGCCCTTGACCTTCGCAATATTCAAAGCCAAATGCAACGCCGACCGATGAGAACAAGGACAGGAAAACGCCGGAGCAAAGCCGGCGGTCCTTTTCTTCGTGATGTTTGGGGCGGGAGTCGCAGGGTGCCGGATAAGCGAACCATTCGAGTTCTGGGTGCATTGGTCGTCGGGATGACGATCGTCAGTTCGATCCTCCTTGCCCTCGAACCCGATCCGACCCACCGCGGATCGATGATCTCGCTCTCGGCGGTCGATTTCCAGCAGGAAGATGTCGCCGAGAAGCTCTGGAAGACCCGCGAGGTCTATCCCTGGCAGTACATCGTCATCCACGACAGCTTCGGCATCGCCGGCTCTGAGAGGGACCTCAACGAGGCCTGGGACGCCGAATACGCCCGCCAGGGCCTGGACCGCAAGGGCCACGGCTACCACTTCGTGGTCAACGATGGTCTGAGTCCATTGGGCGATGGTGAAATCCAGATCACCCCCCGTTGGCAGGACCAGCGGGTCGGTGGATTCATTGATGCCGAGGGCGCGGACAACTGGAACCGCATCGCGGTCGGCATCTGCGTGATGGGTGACGCCGGATCGGCCCCATTCTCCACCGCCCAGGGCGACTCCCTGACCGAACTGGTTAAGGAGCTACAAGGCAAGCTCGACATCCCGCGTGAAAACGTGATTATCCAGGTCGGCAGCGCTACCTCTCAGGGTCCGGCAACGTATTTCAATTATGCTCAATTTCGGCGCAGTATCTTGGACTAGTTGGTTTCCTGATCGCCGTCCGGGTGGCTAGACCTCTGGCCCGCCTGCCCGTCATCGCCTAGCTGGCATCAAATCACGAAATAATTCAGTGAACGCGAATCGTTATGCCTTGGCAGGCGTCATGATATTGCACGTGTGTGCTGCCGGGCTTTCCCTGGGTTTGCCTGGCTTACCACCACACCCCGGATCATGCCGATTACCGGCCCTGCCCGATCCCACCAAAAGCACTTCGTGCATGCAAGTCTTCGCGAATCCAGGCGTTGTGCTTGCGACGGGGTGGATGCACGGATAGAGTATGGCATCCGTTATACGGTTATTGTCCGACAACACGGAAAGGCGCCGGGATGACCTAGGGTCTTGTTTAGCAAGATCTTACGTCGTCTCTTCCCGGTATTCCTATGGCTGAATTTCATCAGATCGCTGGCTACGACGTTGTTGCAACCCTCGGCAAAGGTGCGGCGAGTACGCTGTATCAGGTCCGGGATCGTGATGGCAAGGTTTACTGTCTCAAGCGGGTCGTCAAAAAATCGCCCAGTGAGCAGCGCTTTATTGACCAGGCGATCTGCGAGTACGACATTGCAAAGCACTTTGACAACCCGTTGCTGCGTCAGGTCCATCGGCTGATCAAGCAGCGCGCGGTCATCCGTACCAACGAAGTGCTTGTGGTCATGGAGATGGTCGAGGGCAAGACCCTGGAGCTGGTCAAACTCAGTGGGATGTCCGCGTTCATCAAATTGTTTTGCGCAGCCGCCAGTGGGCTGTCGGCCATGCACGAGGCAGGGTTTGTCCACGCCGATATCAAGCCCAACAACATCATGCTCACCGGGCAGGGCCACGTGAAGATCATCGACTTCGGCCAAAGCTGTAAGAACGGCACGATCAAGGAGCGGATCCAGGGCACCCCGGATTACATCGCCCCCGAGCAGGTCCTCCGCCGGGCGATCACCTATCAGACCGACGTGTTCAACCTCGGCGCGACCATGTACTGGATGCTCACGGGCAGCTACGTCCCGACGCTGATCCCAAAGAAAGAAGCGGGGATCCAGCTCAAGACCGAGGATCACGGCTCGCTGCGTCCGCCGATCGAAGTGGACCCGACCGTGCCACCGGCCTTGTCGAACCTGGTCCTGGACTGTGTCCAGACCGATCCGCGTCAGCGTCCGGAGACCATGCAAGCCCTGATCGACCGGATGGAGATCGCCGGCCGTCAGGCCGAACGCGCCAAAGTGGCGTCGGCTGAGGCCTCGCCTCACCGAGAAGCGAGCTGATGTTCTACATCATAACTCTGATTCAAACGGATTAGCCGAAGCCCGTGGCATAGTCGATTCAGGTGAAAATTCTTCATTTGACATGAATTATCACTTGTGAGTAACACGCGATCGTGGCTATACTTCGGGCATGCAAAACCTGCAAAGAAAGTCGTTCTGGATGGTTCTGGTCCTGCTCTTGCTGGGTGTGATCACTGCCCCCAGTGTTTCTGCCCAGCAGAACAAACAGGTGCCGCTGACCGACCAGGACATCGATCGGGCGATCGATCGGATTAAGGACTATCTCTGGAAGGCTCAGCACCAGAGCGGGGCGTGGTTCGGGTCGCACCATTCGGGCCCCGCCGACACCGATCAGAACCGCAACGCGTGGGGGCCGACCTCGATCGCGGTCCTTTCGCTCATTGTTGCCGGTGAGTCACCCCAGCGGCCCGAGATCGCCAAGGCACTAAAGATCCTGTCAGAAAACGACATCGAGGGCACCTACGCCTACGCGATGCGGACCCACGTCTGGTCGTACCTGCCCGACCGCTACATGCCGCTGCTCAGCCAGTCGCGTGACACGCTGATGAATTCGCTCAGTCCGGTTAACGGTGTCCACCAAGCGAATTTTAACTATTACGTCTATGGCAGCGACCGGTTCCCCGGCAATCCCCGGATTGATAACTCGACCACTCAGTACGGCATCCTTAGCCTGTGGCAATGTCGTAAGCGTGGCTTGGATGTCGGTCGCGGCTTCTGGGAGGCGGTTGGCGACGGTTTCCTGAAGATGCAGAAAGCCGATGGAGGCTGGTCTTACGCGAATCAGCCCAATACGACCCAGACGATGACCTGTGCCGGTCTGACCTGCATGCTGGTCGCCCAGCAGGAACTGTTCCGAAGAGAGAACAACGCGAATCAGAAGTTTCAGGAGTCGATCAACAAAGGCCTGGCTTACCTGGACCGGAACTTCGACCCGAATGACATGGGGAATCACGGCGGCGGGGGATACGCCTACTACGGCTACGAGCGCGTTGCGCTGGCCTGCGGCCGGAAATACTTCGGCACGGGCAATAAGCAGTACGACTGGTTCGAGACGATCGCCCGTAAGATCATCGCACGCAACGGCAATTACGGAAACTCGATCCACGACGCCGCGTTTGCCTTGATGTTCCTCACCCGCGGCCGGGTCCCGGTATGGATCAACAAGCTCGAGGTAGACACGACCCGCTGGAACAACCGGCCCAACGACGTGTACTTCCTCAACGAGTACATCAGTAATTATCGAGAGCACGAGGTCAACTGGCAGGTGGTCAACCTCGACACCATGCCCGCCCGGGACTGGATGGCTGCGCCGCTGACCTGGTACTCCAGCGACGACGCGTTTCAGCTCACCGACGGTCAGCGTAACAAGCTCAAGCGGTATATCGATTACGGCGGCACGGTGATCTTTAACCCGGAAAAAGGCGACACCGGGTTCAAGGCGGCGGTGCGTGATCTGGCCGCACAGATGTACCCCGGGCTGGAGTTCGAGACGCTCGACCCCGAGCACCCGATGGCCCAGCTGCTGGTGGGCGGCGAGTTGCGCCGCAAGCCGGCGGTGCAGGTGCTCAGCAACGGTGCGCGGGTGCTGATGATCATGCCCGACGACGACTGGGGCATGAACTTCCAGGCGGATCAGAACCCCGACCCGAACGACCCGAGGCAGATGCACTGGCGGTACATCACCAACATCTACGGTGTCGCCACCGACCGTGGCGAGTTGCGGCCGCGCCTCTATAACCCGATTGTTTCGCGTAACACCCAGCGATCCAGGGTCGGCACCATCAAGGTCATGATCCCGACCTTTGAGGGCCAGCCCCTGCCCGAGTCCGACGTCTACGCCGCGATGAAGAACTACATGTTCAACGAGACCGGCTATCAGATCGTGGTGGAGCAGCGCCCCCTCGCCCAGCTCGTCGAATCCAACCCTTCCCTGCTGCACATGATCGGCAGCGACGAGGTCTCGCTCTCGCAGGCCGACCGCCAGGCGATCGACGGCTACGTCAAGGCGGGCGGCACGATCCTGATCGAAAACCTCGGGGGCCGGGGCGACTTTGTCACCTCGGTCCAGACCGGGCTGGCCACGGTGCTGGTCGGCGTGGATAACCGCCTGAAGACCGAGGCCGTCATCCTGGGCAGCGAGACGATGCCCGCGGGTTATAAGAACAACTCCACGGTTACCTACCGGCGGATGACCCTGGAAGGGATCGACCCGGGACGGTTCCCGTTGCTGCGTGGCTACAAGATCGGCGACCGTGTGCCCGTGCTCGTCTCAAAGCAGGATATCTCGCTGGGCATGCTCGGGGTCCGGCAGTACGGCATCAATGGGTATAGCGTCGACTCGGCCCGCGACCTGATGGTGAATATCCTTCTCGAAGCCAAGCAGGCCCACCCCGGCTCAGAAACCGCCGCCCGCCCGTAAGGACACCCCGCCACTCAAACAAGCTACGTCAGCCGCGGCCGTTTACGCCGCGGTTTTTGCTGTGAGCGAAAGGGCACATGGATTCATCGTTTACCCCGTCGCCGACCCGGGCCGTTGTTCGGCTTGTTCCCGCCGCGGCGGGGGGGCTTTTTCCCGGGGGCGTGCTGGCCGTGGGATTCGTGGGCCGAGCCGCCCGATTTCGAAGCGCCACGCTGGCCTCGTCGACGCCTTGACCGCTTCTTCTTGTTCGTCTTTTCGCCCTCGGATTGCGTAGGCTGCGGTGCTCCGCCATGCCCCTCCCCTTTTGGCTTGCGGGGCTTTTGGGTCGGATTGGCTGGGGTTTTCTTCGTGGGTTCGGGCAGGTCGGTGGGCGTCGCGGCGAGGGGGATGTCCAGCCGGATCAGCCGCTGGATCGCCCGGAGCTGGGATGCTTCGCTTTCATCGCAGAACGAGATGGCGATGCCCGAGGCCCCGGCCCGCGCAGTCCGGCCGATGCGGTGGACATAGCTCTCCGGGTCGTTAGACATGTCGTAGTTGAACACGTGCGAGACATCGTCCACGTCGATCCCCCGCGAGGCGATATCGGTGGCGATCAAAACATGGGCCTTGCCCGACCGGAAGCGGTCGAGCGAGCGGGTGCGTTGGTTCTGGCTCTTATTCCCGTGGATCGCCTCGGCCGGGACGCTGTACCGGCGCAGCTGCCGGACGATCCGGTCGCAGCCGTGCTTGGTCCGGGAGAAGACAATGGCCCGGCTGACCGACTCGGTCAAGAGCAGGTGCGCCAGCAGGGCGGTCTTCTGTTTCTTGGGGATGTGGTACAGCCGCTGGGCGATGCGGTCGGCGGTGGTGGACTGGGCGGCGACCTCGATGGTGACCGGGTTGGTCAGCAGGTCGTGCGCGAGCTTGCGGATTTGTTTAGGCATCGTGGCCGAGAACAGCAGGGTCTGTCGGTTGGGCGGCAGCTTCTTGGTGATCCGCCGGATGTCGGGGATAAAGCCCATATCGAGCATGCGGTCGGCTTCGTCCAGGATCAGCGTGGTGATCTCACGCAGGTCGATCAGCCCCTGGTTCATCAGGTCCATGAGCCGGCCCGGGGTCGCGATGATGACATCCAGGCCACGCTTGATCGCCTCGACCTGCGGGCGTTGCCCAACTCCACCGAAGATGGTGACGTGCTTAAGCCCGGTGTGTCGGCCGTACTCGTCGAAGCTCTCGCCGATCTGGCTGGCCAGCTCGCGGGTCGGGCAGAGGACCAGGCAGCGCGGGATGCGTCGGCCGTGGGGCTTGGGGGTGTCCCGGAAGAGCGCGTCAAGCACGGGCAGGGCGAACGCGGCGGTTTTGCCCGTGCCGGTCTGGGCACAGCCGAGCACGTCCCGACCCTCCAGTGTGTGCGGGATCGTCTGGGCCTGGATGGGCGAGGGGTTGGTGTATCCGGCAGCGGCGACCGCGCGGAGGATCGGCTCGGCGAGCCGAAGGTCGGTAAAGCGCATGGTGGCTCCGGGGTGGTTGCAATCGACGGAGACGTTGTCGTGTCGGCCCGTTGTGGGAACGTCCGGGGCGGTATAGGTCCGGTACGGGTGCGTTCCGCATCAGACCGATGGGCTAGAGCTCGGGCCGCCGGAGCGCGTCGCTGCCCGCCGAGGCAGTGGGTCGGGAGTATAGTGCATCCGACGCACGACGGTCCGCCTTTACCGAGAAACGAGCTATGTCCTATGACGATCCGCCCATGACCGATCCGCCTGACGATGGCTCGGCTTCGGGATTGAACGCCGTCCCGGTCCTGCTCGCCGGAGCCTTGGCTCTGGTTGCGCTGGGTATCGCGGGATACCTCTCGGTCCAGTCGATGACCGGCAGCGCGGTGGCGGGCTGCGGGGGCGACTCGGGCTGCGGGGCGGTGCTGGCCAGTCCGTGGTCGAAGGTCGGGCCGGTGCCGGTGAGCCTGATGGGGATGGTGACGTACATCGCCGTGCTCGGCGGGCTTGGCCTGCGTTGGGTATCGCATGGTCGCAGCAAGCTCGCCGACCTGTTGCTGCTGGCCTGCGCGCCGCTGATGCTCCTCGCCGCGGGCTGGTTCACCTATGTCCAGGCGGTCAAGATCGAGGCGTTCTGCCCGTATTGCATGATCGACCACGGCCTGGGCGTCGTACTGGGTCTGCTGCTGCCGGTTATCGTGATCGGTCAGTCGTCGGTGAAGCCGGCGCTGCCGCTGGTGGCGGGTGTGTTCGGCGTGGCGGGGCTGGTGGCGGTGCAGAGCTTCGCCCCGGCGGATGTCGCGACGACTACTGAGAACCCGTTTGTTGACCGCGACGGCGACACCACGATCGATGGCCAGCGCTTCGTGAGCATGTTCGGCGGTGAGCTGCGCTTCGAGCTCGAAGACGAGCTGGTGATCGGCAACGCCGGGGCGAAGCAGGTCGTCGGGGTCGTGTTTGACTATGCCTGTCCGCTCTGCCGGGGGCTGCACGAGCTGCTGGAGCAGGCGGTGGCGGACGACCCGTCGCGGTTTGCGGTGGTCGCGCTGCCGCTGACGATGTTCGGCGAAGACAACCCGTATACCGAGGTCGATATTGAGCGGTTTGTGCAGAGCAAGCAGCGGGCTCGGCTCGCGCTCGCCGTCGCGGCGATCGATCGCGAGAAGTGGAAGGCGTTTGACCACTGGATGTTTGCCCCCGACTCGATCGACGACTTCCCGCGCAGCATCGAGGAGGCACGGGATAAGGCGGTCGAACTGGTCGGCGAGGAGACGCTGAACCAGCAGCTGACCGGTGAAGCCGCCGCCGGACACGACGCGGTGATCGACCGGAACATGCAGCTGCTGACCGTCATGCCCGAGGGCGAGCGCTACGTGCCCATCATGACCGCGCCCGGTGCACCCGAGCACCTGATCGGGCGGGTCTTTGACCCGGACAACCTCGACCGGCTTCTCATCGACGCGGAGGCGGGGCTGCTGCCCCCGAATTCGGCGGGGGCTTCTGAATCACAGTAGCCCCGGCTTGGACCATTTATCCTTGTGCGGGTGGAGCGGTGCCACTACGATGCGGGGGGCTGTTTTATAACGATCGGGGAACTGCCGGGATGATATGGGCGTTATGAATATGGACGAACCGGCGATTGGGACCGGCCTACTGTGCTAGTTTGGCCGGTGAGCATTCGTGAGAGAACTAGGTGATTCATCGTTCGGCTCACGGGCCGGCGGCTGGAACAAGGGGCCCTTGATGAGCGACGAGACAACGATCCCCGCGGACGACATGGCGCTGCTCAAGCAGGCCTCCGACGGCTACGCCCGGCTCAAGGACGAGATCGGCAAGGTCATCATCGGCCAGGAGGCGACGGTCGAGGCGTTGCTGGCGGCGACCTTTGCCGAGGGGCACGTGCTGCTGGTCGGGGTTCCGGGCCTGGCCAAGACACTGCTGGTCAAGACCCTGGCCGAGGTGATGGCCTGGAACTGGCGTCGCATCCAGTTCACCCCGGACATGATGCCGGCCGACATCATCGGGATGGAACTGCTGCAGGAATCGGCCGGGGGGCGGCAGATGAAGTTCGTGCCCGGGCCGATCTTTGCCAACATCATCCTCGCCGACGAGATCAACCGGACCCCGCCCAAGACCCAGTCGGCCCTGCTCGAAGCGATGCAGGAGCGGCAGGTCACCTCGATGGGTAAGAAGTACGACCTCGACCCGCCGTTCATCGTCGTGGCCACGCAGAACCCGATCGAACAGGAGGGCACGTATCCGCTGCCCGAGGCTCAGCTCGACCGGTTTATGTTCAGTGTCTACCTCGACTACCCCAGCGTGACCGAGGAAGAGCAGGTGGTGATGGAGACGACGGTCCAGCGGACGATCGAGCTGAACTCGGTGTTCACCAAGGAGCAGATGATCGGCTTCCAGGGCCTGGTCCGCCGGGTCCCGGTGAGTCGGCACGTGGTGAGCTATGCGGTGGCGCTGGCCCGGGCGACGCGTCCGAACAGCGAGGCGTCGAGCCCGATCGCGAGGCAGTACGTCGAGTGGGGGGCGGGACCCCGGGCCGGTCAGCACATGGTTTTGGCGGGCAAAGCGCTGGCACTGCTGGAGGGTGCCTCAGCCGTGAGCACCGCCCACATCCGCAAAGCGGCGCCGCTGGTCCTGCGCCATCGTGTGCTGGCCAACTTCCAGGCCGCGGGCGAGGGCATCGACTCGGTGCAGATCATCAAGACGATCCTCGACGAGATCAGTGAGCCGGCGTACGGCTAAACGGTTAGCCGTTCGCGATCAGCCATCAGCTTTTTGCCTGAAGCATCCCTATATCCCTAATCTGAATTCCAAACTTGTCTGACCAGGAACAAACCGGCTCGACCGCCATCGCCCACCGCTACCTGCGGGTACAGGAGATGGCGCGGTTTAAGAACGTGGTCTTCTCGCCGCGGCGGATGGTTACCGGGGCCTACGCCGGCCGGCATGCTTCGCCCCAGCGCGGCCACTCGGTCGAGTTCGCCGACTACCGCGAGTACGCGCCCGGTGACGAGGTCGGCGATGTCGACTGGAAGATCTACGGCCGGTCCGACAAGCTATTTATCAAGCTCTTCGAGCACTATTCGGACATGGCCGTCACACTGCTGATCGATGGTTCGGCCTCGATGCACTACAGCGGTAGTGGCCTCGCCGCGTCGTCTTCTTCGACCAAGCGTAGTTCCTGGCTGGGACGCGCCGCATCGAGCGTGACCAGCCGGGTCAAGCCGAACAAGGCCGGCGGGATCACTAACCCCAGCAAGTATGATCTTGCCTGTCAGATGGGCGCAGCAATTGGCTTTCTCACGGTGAAGCAGCAGGACAAAGTCGCGCTCGCATTGGCCCGCAACGGCCTGGCACAGTACCTCCGCCCGGCCGGGTCGATCAGCCACCTCTACAAGCTGCTGAATCACATGGAATCGGACCCCCCCAGCGACAAGGCCAACCTTGCCGGGACGATCGAGGACCTGTCCCGTCGGCTCAAGCGACGCGGCGTCATCGTAGTCTTCAGCGATCTCGAAGAACCGATGGACGAGATCCTCCGCGCCTTGTCGCTGCTGACCTATCGCGGCAACGAGGTGGTCATCTTCCAGATCCTGCACGAGGAAGAGCTCAAGCTGCCGGACCTGTCCGACGCGGTATTTGTAGACAGCGAGACGGGGCAGAAGCTTCGCTTGAACGTCGATGATGTGCGTGTGATCTACGAGAAGAAGGTCCGCCAGCGGATCGACACCTGGTCCGCCGCGCTGCGGGCCAAGAAGATCGACCACAACGTGGTGTCCACCGCGACGCCTTACTACCAGGCGCTGGAGCGTTACCTCTTCAAGCGGATCGGGGGGGGCTGATGATGGGCGTGCTCGCTGTGGACAACCCGACCATCGCCGCGCTGGGGCTGATCGCGCCTTGGATGCTGCTGGGCGCGTTGCTGGTCAGCCTGCCGGTCATCGCGCACCTGCTCAATCGCAAGGCGAGTCGACGGCTTGTCTTCCCGGACCTGGCCCTGCTTCGGGCCTGCTCGGCCAGCCAGTCTTCGTTGTTCAAGCTGCGGCGCTGGATCGTGCTGATCCTCCGTGCTTTGGCGGTGCTGCTGATCGTGCTCGCCTTTGCCCAGCCGCTGTGGTCCGACCAGCCCGGCGCCGCGGCGCAGGGCGACCGGGGCAGTGCGGTGGTGATGCTCGTGGACCGCAGCCTGTCGGTGGGCACACAGGGCGGCGGGGTCTTGGGCGTTGAGGCCACACGGGCGCAGGCCGACCAGGTCCTGGCCGAGATGGTCTCGGGGGTGGAGTTGGCCAACGTGGTTTATGCCGACGCGAATCCCTCCGCCGCGTTGCCATCGATGACCACCAACCTCAACGTGCTGCGGCAGGAGTTGGATCGGCTCGAAGTCACGCCCCAGCGGGCCGACCTCGCCTCGGCGCTGGGCCTGGCGGGCTCGCTGCTGCACGAGCAGACCGGCGGGGCGGGGGGGCAGTTGGTCGTCGTCTCGGACCTGCAGCAGACCAACTGGCAGGACCTTGACCTACAGGCCGCGTCAGGCAAGCTGCCCGATGGTGTGACCGTGACCGTTGTTCCTCCCGCGACGCCTCAAGCCGAGAACACCTCGCTCAGCGACCTGCGGGTCGAGCCGGCCACACCGGTGACCCACCAGCCGGTCACGCTGCGGGCCAAGCTGAACAACTTCGCCGACAGCCAGCGCGTGGTCAATCTGACGCTGCGGATCGACGGCCGACAGGTCGAGAGCCGGTCCATCACACTCGAACCCTGGCAACAACGAGAACTGGCGCTGAGCCACCGCTTTGAATCGGTCGGTGACCACCGCGTTGAGGTGTCGATTAACGAGGACGCGCTGGACGGAGATAACGCGGCCTATCTCGCCGTGCGTGTCTACGAGCGCGTCCCGGTCGTGATCATCGGCGACAACCACCCCAACGAGTCGGGCACCGATACCTACTTCCTGTCCCGCGCGGTGGCTCCGCGCGGTGGGCAGAACGACGCCCACGAGGTCCGCTACGTGACCAGCCAAGAGCCCGTGGCCGGTCAGTTCGACGGGGCCGCGGCGGTACTCATCGGCGGGAGCAAGCAACTGGACGGCTCGCTGCTGACCGCTTTGCGTCAACACCTCGAGGCCGGCGGCGGTGTGGTTTTGTTCTGCGATGATGGGCCGATCCGAGACAACCTGGCTGCGCTGGTGAACGAGGCGGATGGCGGGGTGATGCCCTGGGAGCCGATCAGCCTCCGCGACCTGGGCACGCAGGGCAACTGGATCACCCTCGAAGAGGGGGACTGGACCTCGGCCGTACTCGACGCCTTTGATCCAGCGAGCCAGGAGTCACTCCGCCAGATCGCCTTCCGCCGGGTCTGGCAGGTTGATTCGCCTCACGACTACACCCGGGTGCTCTTGAACTTCGAGGACGGCAGCCCAGCGGTCGGCCAGATCCCGGTCGGCTTAGGCACACTGGTGGTCTGCAATTTCTCGCCCGCGCTCAACGCCTCGGACCTGGGCAAGTACGGCTCGTTCGTCGCGCTGACCCACGCCCTGGTCGATGAGCTCATGCCGCAGTTCGGCGGGTCCTCGCCGGTCTTCGCGGGCCTGCCGCTGACCTTCGGCAACATCGCCGGGTACGACCCGGCCGGACCGACGCCGGTGGTGATCGGCCCGGACGGCGCGGTCATCGCTGATGCCGGGATCCAGACGCTCGGCGATCTGCCCGTCGCCACGGTCCGACGGGCCGAGCAAGTGGGCTTTTATGAAGTCAACCAGGGCGGCCGAACACTCGCTCTGGCCGCGGTCAATACCGACCCGCGCGAGTCGGACCCGCGCCGCATGGATGAGGGCGAGCTGACCCGACGGTTCGCCGAGGCCGGCACGATCGCCCGGCAGGTCGACGCCCAGGCGACCGGCGGGTTGCTTGAACTGCGCGGCACGCCGCTGTGGGGCTGGATGGCGATGGCGGCGATGGCACTGCTGGCGATGGAGATGATGGTTGTGGGGTACTTCAAACGATGAAGGCAATGCCCGAACTGATCGCGAGCCTGATCTGGCGGCCGTACTTCCCGCCGGTGGCGGTGTTGTTGGCCGGCGCGGTGCTGGCGGTCTTGGCCTTAGTCGTGTGCTGGCGGACCTGGGTCGGTAGGCCTGGCGTTTCGCTGGGGATGCTCGCGGTTCGCCTTGGGGTGATTGCTGCGTTGGTCACGCTGTTGATGGGGCCGAGCAACCTGCCGCCGGTCAGCGAGTCCCCCGCCCGCCCGACGCTGACGGTCATGCTCGATACCTCCGGCTCCATGCAGACGCCGGACATGACCGAAAAGCCACGTTACAACTTTGCCCGTCAGTACTGGCTCAGTGATGAACAGATCGCGAAGCTGGGTGAAGCCTTTGATATCAATCTGGTCACCTTCGACGCCCAGCCCCGGACGGGCGACCTGGCCCGGCTTGCCGTTGAAGCAGAATCGGCGGCGACGGCGCGGCATACCAATGTCCCCGAGTCGGTCCAGCAGACCGTGGCGTCGCTGCCCGCCGGGGCCGACGGATCGGCCGTGCTCCTGCTTTCCGACGGGCGCGACAGCGACGATGCCTCGTACCAGGCCGCGGCCCTGCTGGCCAAGCAGCGCTCGGTCCCGGTGCACACCGTCACGCTCGGCGGGTCGAGCCTGACCCGCGATCTCGCGCTGTACACCACACTGGCCCAGCCCTACCTGCTCGCGGGCGAGCCCGGCCGGCTCGATGTCCGCGTCTTGCAGGCCAACGCCGACGAGTCCCAGACCACGATCCACCTGCGCTGCAACGGCGAAGAGCAGACGCACGCCGTCGCGTTCGACGGGCGTCGTGAGGTCGCGCTGGACCTGCGGATCGAGCAGGACGAGCCGGGCATCTACGAGTACGAGGTCTGGTGCGAGCCGGTGACGGGTGAACTGGAGCAGGCCAACAACCGGCAGACGGTGTTTGTCGAGGTTACCGCGGCGCGTTTCAAGGTCTTGCTGATTGAGGGTCAGCCGTACTGGGACACCAAGTTCATCGCCCAGTCCTTGCGTAAGGACGTGCGGGTGGAGCTGACGCAGATCACCCAGGTCACGCCCGATCGTCAGGAGATCGTCGTGTCCCGGGTCGACCCGACCGACGCCCGCCTGCCGGCGACGCTTGAGGAGTTTGCCCGCTTTGACGTGGTGATCCTGGGCGGGAGCATGGAGAACATCCTCAGCCCGGGTGTGGCGTCGCTGCTGCCGCGGTACGTGAGCGAGCAGGGCGGTCGGCTGGTGTTCGCTCGTGGCCGGGCATACGACGCGGGTTCGCCGGCGGGCCGGCCCATCGGCCGGGAGCTGAGTGTGCTTGAGCCGGTGGTCTGGGGCCAGGGGTTGGACGCGTTCAACGCCGAGCTCGCGGTTGCGCCCGCCGCGCTATCGCACCCGGCCCTGTCGTTCCTCAGTGAGCAGGCCGACGGCTCGGAGCAGGCCCTCGAGGCGATGCTGCCCCGGCTCCGGCGGGTCCCGGCGATCGAGCGGGAAAAGGAGTCGGCCCTGGTGCTCGCCCGGGCGCGGCTGCGCGGGCAGGCCGGGTCTGGCCAGCCGGTCATCGTCACGATGCCCTACCCCAGCGGCCGGGTCGTCGCCATCGTCGGCGAGGGCCTTTGGCAGTGGAGTATGCTGGCCCGGCGCAACCCCGACCTGGCCGGGGTCTACGACCGCTTCTGGTCCAACATGATCCGCTGGCTGGCGATGGGCAGCGACTATAGGCCCGGCCAGGACCTGTCGCTGCGGCTATCTTCGCGCGGCTTGCAATTGGGTGACGAACTGCGGGCCGAGATCATCAGCCGCACGCCGAGCATGCTCGACGGCGCAACGCTCGAGCTGCTCGACCCGTCAGGCAACACCCTGCCGATCGGCCTGAGCGGCGAGGGCGGGCTGCGCAAAAACGCGCTGATCCGGCCCGAGCAGACCGGGGTATACACGCTCCGTCTCAAACCGTCGCTTGGCAATGCAAACGGCTCGGCATCGATCCAGGCCAAGTTCACGGTGCAGGATATCAACCTCGAGCGCCTCGAATCTGCGGCGGACCCCCGCTCGCTTCGGATGCTCGCCGAGCAGACCGGCGGCCAGGTGCTAAGCCCCTACGAGCCCGAGCAACTCGGCGGCGTCCTGGAGCGATACCTCGCGATGATGACTATCCCCCCCCAGCCCACCTACATTTGGGACCGGGGTATCTTTCTGTTTCTGCTGCTTTTGTTGGCCGGCTCGGAGTGGATCGGCCGTAAGCTGGGAGGCATGCTATGAGCCAGGCCACCATCCCCGATATCCCGTCCACGATCCAATCCCTGCTCAAGCGCGCGAACCAGCGCCTGCTTATGGTCGCGGCGGGCTGGTCGGTGGCGCGGACGCTGACCGTCCTGCTGGCGGCGGCGCTGACGATGCTGCTCTTGGACGCGGCGTTCGCCTTTGCCTGGTGGGTGCGGGCTGGGCTGGACGTCTTGTTTGTCGGGGTCTTCGTCGGCGGGCTCGTCTATATCGCTCGGGCGATAGCGCGCTGCCGATACGAGCCGCGCCGAGCGGCGGTGCTGGTCGAACAGCGTCTGGGGGTCGAGGGGAGCGAACTGATCAACGCGGTCGACTTCGCCTCGCCCGGTAACGCGATGCACAGCCCCGGACTGGTCCGAGCCACGATCGCTCGGGGTGAACAGCTCGCCGTGGACCTTGATGCCGGCAAGGTCGCCGATACGACCCCGCTGCGTCGAGCCCTGCGCAACCTGGGCTTGGTCGGCCTGGTCATCGCCATCACCTACTTCGCCGCCCCGGGGGTTTTCCACGCGGGTTTACCGCGCTACCTCGCGCCATCCGCCAGCCACCCGCCGTTTACGCTGCTGGATTTTGAGGTGCGTATCGAGCCGGACCGCGTGCTCTATGGCAAGGACGCAATGGTCCTCGTGACCATCCAGGGGCCCAACCCCCCGAGCCAGGCCACGGTGGTCTTTGTCGATGAAGACGACCGCCCCGCGCAGCGCGCCCCGCTGAGCCGGGCCAGCGTCTCGTCCGCCACGGCCCGCGACGCCAACGCCGCATCACCCGGCCAGGCGAAGTTCCGGCTCGCCCTGCGGCAGGTCGAGCAGTCACGCCGGTTCTACATCGACACGCCCGGCGGCCGATCCCGCATCTACGACCTGACGGTCTACCCCGTGCCCCAGTTCGAGTCGGCAACCGTCCACTACGACTACCCCGCCTATACCGGCTGGCCCAGCGAGGGCGGCGCCCTGGACAGCGCCGGTATCCGCGTCCTCCGGGGCACCCGCGCGACCCTCACCTTCACCAGCAGCGTCCCGCTCGGCGGCGGCCAGATCGTGGTCCAGCCCGACGACGACCCGACCACCGAGCTGCGTTACGAGCTCACCCCCGAGAGCGGCGAGCCCAAGCTCGCCAGCGTCACCCTGCCGATCCTCAGTAACGCCAGCTACCAGGTCCACCTCCGGGCAATCGACGGGACCCCGAGCAACCAGCCTCTGACCGGCTCGATCACCGCCGTGCCCGACGCCAGGCCCCGCGTCTCGATCACCGAGCCGCCGCTCTCGATCGTTGTGCCCGAGAACCACACCGTTGAGGTCCGCGTCGCCGCCCGGGACGACGTGGGCATCAGCCGGATCGAACTGGTCCGCGGGGTCAATGGCTGGGGCCCAGTCCGTATCGATCTGCCCGTCGAGTACCTGTCCGATGACCGGTCCGCCGCCGGGGCGACCTACGCCTTTGACCTGGCTTCGCTCGGCGTGGTCAGCGGCGATGTGATCACCTACTTTGCCACCGGATGGGACAACCGTGGCGTCGAGTTCGGCGATGTGCAGTCGGCCGACAGCCGGGTCCACGTGATCCAGGTCATCTCCCTGGAGGAGTACCTGGAGTACGAGCGGACCAAGTACCGCATCGACGAGATGCACGAGGAGTTTGACGGCTTCCTGGAGCAGATCGCGGAGATGTCGGAGCTGCGCGAACAGATCATGCAGGAGATGCAGCCGCTGCTGGATCAGCTTGCCGAGGGCAACGAGCTATCTCCTGAGGACATGGAGCGTCTCGAGGCGTTGCAGGACATGCTCGATGAGTTTGAGCAGCAAGCGAGCGATCTGCGTGAAGAGCTGGAAGAGCGGGCGGAGATGCCCGAGCTCTACGAGTTCGAGGGGCCGTATAACGAGCAGCTCCGTGAGCTGGCCGAGATGTTGGCCGAGCAGGAGCAGCTTGCGGGCGACCTCCGCGAGGCGGCGGAGCAGATGGAGAACCAGCCCAACGATGAGCAGCGCCGTCAGGCGTTCCAGGAGCAGTCGGACCGGTTCAGCGACGACGGGGGCACGCCCTTTGACGAGCAGGCGATGCAGGAGATGAAAATGACCGCCAAGCAGCTCGAGCAGCTGCGTCTGGCCGACCAGATCAGGGCGCAGATGGACCGGCTCAAGTACATCATCGAGGCCCAGCGGGAGCTGGAGCAGCGGTTGTCGGCCTTTGAGAATACCGAGCAGCTCGACCCGGCCCAGCAGCTGCGCGCCCGCGAGCTGAGTGAGGAGCAGTCGGGCCTGCGGCGTGAACTAAGCGACACGATCCGCGGCCTGCGCGAGGCCGCGGACGAGGCGGAAGCGCTCTTACCGATGATGAGCGCATCGGCCTTAGAGTTTGTGGGCAAGCTCGAGCAGCTCGCGGTGGTGCGGGACATGAAGGACGCGAGCAAGCTCGCCGCGGCGGGCGACGGGCGCACGGCCCACCGGTCGGCAGACATCGCGGCCGACAAGCTCGAGTCGCTGTTGCAGGAGGCCCCGCCGCAGCTGACCGGGCAGGGACCGCCGATGGAGATGATGCAGATCGATGGTCGGCTGATGCTGACCGAGGCGCAGTTGCAGAACATGATGCAGCAGATGGCCCAGGCACGTGGCATCCCGGGCATGAGCAATATGCCCGGCCAGATCCCCGGCTCCGGCATGGGCGGCCAGGGCATGGGCCAGGGGGGCGGCTCACGTGCGCCGATGGCGGTGCGCGGACCCAACGCCCGGCCCGATAGCGGCCGAGAGGGTCGACGCAACGGACGGACCGAGCAGGCCGTCGGCACCATTGACCTCGACCCGGGCAGCGAGTCGATCGATACCGGCACCGACGGGGGGCGCGAGGCGTCGGGGGCTTACGTCACCGGTGTGCCTCAGGAATACCGCGAAGAGGCCGAGGCCTATTTCCGCCGCCTGGCCGATGAGAACCGCTAGGGCGCTGATGCCCCGTTGCCTACAATGGCATAGCCTTGATACAAGCCAACGATTATGTTCCTTCCACCGGGAGTTTTTCAGATGAAGCGATCCAAGAACCTGCGATGGGGCCTGACCGGCTTCTGCCTGCTAACCGCCGTGGGCCTGCTGACGCTCAGTTTCCACCACGGCCAACTCGCCCAGGCCCAGGACGCCGAGTCCGCCGAGGCCGGCGAAGTCCGCGCGGCCAACCTGATCTACGGCACGAACCGGACCAGCGTCTGCTTCGCCGATCAGTTCCTTACCGATGTCGAGGCCCAGACCAATATCAAGACCAACCGCCGCTTCTTCCCCGTGCAGATGGAGTCGGAGGAGTTGTTCGAGTATCCCTTTGCCGTAATGACCGGCGAGGGCGCGTTCACGCTCAGCCAAGCCCAGCGTGACACGCTGAAGGACTACCTGAACTACGGCGGGTTCGTGATCGCCTCCGCCGGCTGCTCCAGCCGGCCCTGGAACGAGAGCTTCCGCCGGGAGATGCAGACGATGTTCCCCGAGGCGGAGCTGGCCGTGCTCGATGCCGACCACGCGATCTACCACACGGTCTACGACATCTCGTCGTCGCGCTACAAGCGGGGCGAGACCAAGCTGCCCGAGCTTTACGCGATGCAGCTCGAGGGGCGGGTGGTGATGGTCTGGTCGCCCGACGGGCTAAACGACTCGAGCAACGCCGGGCCGAACTGCTGCTGCTGCGGCGGCAACGAGGTCAAGTCCGCCAAGCAGTTGAACGTCAATATCCTCGCCTACGCCCTGACCCACTGAGCGGCGTGAACGGGAGCCCGCGATGAAGCATTTTGCTCTACTCATGTTGGTCACGTTGGTGGCAGCCCCGGCCGCGGGCCAGGACGCTGCTGATCGGCCGATCCAGTTTGGTGAGATCGAGAACACCTTCGCGCGGGGCGTCGCCGAGGAGCGGGTCACGGTCGTCTATTTCACCGCGGATTGGTGTGCGGTCTGCCGGAAGATGGAGCGGGTGGTCTACGCCGACCCGGGCGTTCGGGCCGCGGCCACGCCCTTCGCTTGGGCCAAGGTCGATATCGACGATCAGCCGGAGCTTTCGGCGATGTTCGGGGTCCGGGGTGTGCCGCACTTCGCACTGCTCAACGTCCACGGCGAGTTGCTCTATGAGCGAAGCGGTGCGCTGAATGTCTCGTCGATGCTCGAACTGCTCGGCGACTACCCGGACAAGGCCAACGACCCGGGCGCGGTGCGCGGCCGGATCACCCAGCTCGGTGAGCTGACCGAGCGTGTCGGCGAGATGGGTGGGGGCGGTGCCGCTGAAGCGACGGACGTGCTGGAGCTTGTCGCCTTGCTGGCCGAGCCGAACCCGGTCGGCGCCGAAGAGACAACCGAGCGGCTTATTGGGATGGGACCAACGGTCAGGCCGGGGCTGGTCTCGGCGATGGGGCACGATCGCCTGGCCATCCGCGCCGCGGCGTACGACCTGTTGCTGCGGTCTTCTGGCCAAGACCTGCCGTTCGACCCGTTCCTCAAGGCCGAGCAGCGCGAGCCGATGCGCGACGCCTGGCGGGCGTGGGTGGATGAGCAGGCCATCGAAGCCCGTGATCAGCCCGCCCCGGAACATGAAGCCGGTGACGCTCAGCCGGAGGAGGCCCCGCCCAAGGAACCTCAGCCCGCCGCCCAAGCCGCGCCAGCACCCGCCGAACCATCAGCCCCGCAGGCCCCAGGCGATTAAGCCGGCGCCACCGGTTCTTGAGGACCTACACCCATGCAGCATCCATCCGGCAGAACGTGGCAAGGCATGACCACGGCGGCTTTACTTTTGGCCATGCCAATGTCCACGGCCTTTGGGCAGGTCCAGATCGATGAAGCGCCGCGACTGCCGGACGCTGTCGTGCTGCCGGAACCTCCATCGCTTCGCCCCGCCCCGGTTGGTGCCCAGCCCGGTCAGCCCGCGGCCGAGCAGCTAGCCGACCCTCTCGACGTAGATGACCACCTCACCCGCGAGCAAAAGCGTGAGCAGGCCGAGGCATTGATCGCCGGGCTGGCCGATGCCGACGACCAGGAGGTCGGGCAGATCGAGCTGCAGCTCGCGGCCTTGGGCGAGGTCTCGCTCGTGCCGCTGAAGCTGGCGGCCCTGGGTGACAACTTCGAGCTCCGCAGCCGGGCGGGGGCGATGGCGCGTCGGCTGCGGTGGCGGCTGGTGTGTAGTGAAAGCCTGCTCGCGCAGGCCCCCGCGATCCCGAGGGTCATGGCGGGTGATGAGCAGCCTGCCCGCCGTGCGCAGGTAGACCGGGTAATCGAGCTGGTTGCGGCAAGTGAAGACGACGCGGCCGGCTTTTTCAACGAGTGCCTGGCCGACCGCGACACCTACATCCGAGAGCGCGGGGTCGATGGGCTGGTCGCGGTCGGCAGGATCGGCGATGAGGACGCCGCCGTCGCTGCATTAGAGCGGGCGGCGCTAAGCCACAACGACGACTCGGTCGTGCTGTTGGCCGTCGCCGGGCTGGGTGAGTTGGGGCGGGTTGATATCGATGTATTAGCCGAGCTGTTTGAGCGGACCGACTCAGCCGAGGTCCAGCGGACCGTGTTGTTGACCGCGGGCTACTCGCGCCAGGCGTCAGCGATCAGCCTGATCGAACGGGCGCTCAAGGACCCGCGCTGGCGTATCCGCGCGGCGGGTCTGGAAGCGCTCGAAGACATCAAGTCCAATGCCGACAAGAACAAGGTCGCCGAGCTGGTCATGCCGCTGCTGGCCGACCCCGAGCCGTTCATCGCGGCGACGGCCCTGCGGCTGGTGACCGAGCTGGAGCTGCCGGGCGCGGCACAGATCGTGTTCGATCAGATCGAGTCGGGTCAGATCGAAGAAGCGGCGGGCCTTGAGATCCTCGCGGAGATCAAGGACCCCCGGGCCAAGCGCCGGATCCTTGTGCTTTATGCCACCGCCAACGGTTTGGCCGACCACGACGCGGCCAGCCGCTGGCTGTCGTTGCTGCGCAGCTACGGCGAGGATGTCGAGATCGGCCGGCTGCTGATCGAGGTGCTCGCCGATGAAGCCCGGCGAGCGCAGTGGCCCACCGCGCTGCTGCTGACCAATCGATTCAGTGACAACGATCGGCTGATGGCCCTGGTCACCGCAATACTGGTTGATTCCGACCCCGATCTGCGCCAGGCGGGCTGGGGCGCGATCTCGGGCGGCGGGCTGTTCCGCAACCGCCCGATCACCCCGGCCATCGACCGCCAGTTGGCCGATGGCGATACCCTGCAGCGGCTCTGGCGGCTCGATGCCCACTTCATGCATTACAACCGCCAGCCGACCGACGTGCTCATCGCCGCGCTGGCCGACCCCGAGCCACAGATCATCAGCCGCGCGCTGGCCATGCTCGGCTCGCTCGAACTGGGCTACGACCTGGGTATCACCGACCTGCCGTACCGCCCCGACCGAGGCGAATACGTCGATGAGTTTGATCCGCTTGCCGAAGCGCCCGGCGACAACGAGCGGGTGTGGGGTATCCGTGCGACCGGCGCGTCCAACCCGCTCCTGGCGCTGCTGGACCACAACGACATCCCCCTGCGCACCCGCGCCGCGACGCTGTTGTACCTCGGTGGGGCGGACCGGGGTGAGCGCGTCACAGCGGTCCTGCGGTCGGCGTTGCAGTCCGACCTGCCGCTGCTGCAGGCGATGGCGCTTCGGGCGGCGACGGCCGAGCCGGGCGAACTTGTCGCCGGGGTCGATGTTGCCGCGCTGATGAACAGCGGCACGCTCCCGCCCGACGCGGTCAACGCCGCGGCGGTGGTCGTCTTGTTGACCGACGGCGACGTCGAGGCCGTCGCGGGCGTGGTCGCAGACATCGACTTCCGCACCGGGTCCGACTTTTTCCTGCTCCTGGCTGGTACGGGCAATAAAGAGGCCCTGGACCTGTTAGAGCAGCGCCTCCGCACCGACACCGACTACTACGTCCGGCGGTTTATGGAGCAGTTGGTCAGTGAGAACATCGCCGCCGCGGCCACGCTGATGCCCGCGTACGCCGAGAACCCCGGCACCGACGACTGGGACCTGGAGTCGGTCTTCCGCACGGTCCTGCAGAGCAACGACCCGGCCGCGGTCCCGCTGCTCGAGGCCGAGCTCGAGCGCCGTTTGCAGTCGAACGAGCCCCGTTACCGGCGTGACTACCTGACCCAGCAGATCGAGCAGCGGCTGATCGCGCTCGACCCCGAGCGGGCGACCAAGATGATCGGCGCAAAGCTGGTCGGCGACCCGCTGGATCAGCAGGAGGCGATCGCCCGGCTGGTGCAGATGAACCCCAGTGATGCCATGGTCGAGCTGGTCTTAAACGCCGCGACATCACTTGATGGCCCCGCGAGCCCGGCCTGGCGACAGGTCGGGGAGTGGGTGATCTATCGCGAGGATGACCAGCCGGATTACCTGCCTCGGTTTATTGAATCGATCAACAAGCTGCCCGGGCCGATGCAGGCCGAGTTGCTGAGCGTTGTCCATGTCGGGGATGAGCTTTCTTTTGACCAGTTGCTCGCCTTCACGCCCCGTTCCGAGCGTGCCCGCGCCCGGGCGGAGATGCTGGTGGCTGAGCACGCCACGCGGCACCCCGCAGCCAGGCCGGCCGATGCAAAGGCGATGAACGCCCTCCCAGACCTGGCCAAGGGCTACCTTCTCTCGGCCGCGGGGCAGTGGGACGGCGGGGACACGCTGATCCGGCCTTACCTGGACCATGACAACGCCGACCTTTCCGCCGCGGCGCTGCGCGGCCTGGCGATTCACACGCTGCTGATCGAGCGTCCTGAGCTAACCGAGGCAGAGGTCGAGCGTTTTGCCGCCGGGGTCCTGCACGAGCACGAATTCACGGCCTACTTATGCGCGGAGGTGCTGTACCAGTTCGCCCCGCAGCGGCTGCTGGCGGTTGATGCCGAGAAAGCCACGTCGGTCCCCGCGCTGCTGCGTTACGCCGCGGCGTCCAACCAGCGTCTGCCCGGCCGGCCGGACCAGGTGCTGATCGGCGCGATCCGGAGCAACCAGGCCTACGACAACACGCTGCTCCGCCTCGCGCTGGTCGCCGCGGTGAACCAGGGCCAGCCACGCATCTTCCGGATCGTGCCGAACCGGGTCCTTCATGGCCACCCGGGCCTGGTGCAACGCCTCGCGCTGGAGCAGCGGCAGTTCCAGGAGTTCATCCTGGCCGCCCAACTCGGCCAGGCCCGGCCCGGAGACGAGGGCGTTGATGAGTTAGTTGAGCTGACGACGCGCCGGCTGGTCGGCCGCGGCGACGCCCGGCTGGGCACGCTGGTCGAGATGGGCTTCATCGATCAGGTCGCGGCCGAAGACCTGGCCGGCTACCTCGACGCGATGGCCCGCCACTGGTCGCAGCGGTACGCCGGCTGGACGCCCGAGCACCTGCTGCCGCTGATCGACACGGCCGGGCCGGCGGCGGCCGAGGTGCGTGAGCGGCTCAAGCAATCACTCGCCGACACCCGCGACGGCCGGTTGGTCGCGGCGCTGCTGCTGTGGCATCTGGACCGAGACGAGGCGGCGCTCGAAGCGCTGCTGGACCGCGCGTTGACGCTCGCGGAAGACGGGAACTGGACCAGCTTTGCGACCAACCGCAGTCTTATCCATCAGTTGAAGCACACACCACACCCCGCAATTGCGCCCCGGCTGCTGGCGGCGCTCGGTTCACTACATGATGAGGATTGGGGGTCGCGCAACCAGCGCAAGTATCTGATCGAAGCGATCACCAGCCTCGACGCCGACGCGGCCCGTGGCTTTTTCAAGTCACTCAGCCCGGAGCAGTGGGCGTTGGTTGCGGATGAGCAGTACAGCGATAGCTGGGGCGCGGCGTACGATCAATTGAATCTCATGGTGATCGATCAGTCTGATTATGCCGCACGTCGGGTTACCCCGGACGGGCCGAGTGTTTGGTATTTCACCGAGGATTTTGAAACCTTGATGAAGCCTGAACCTGCTGACATTCAGTGGTTCTTGAAGCCGCCGCCTTGGGGATACACGCCGCCTCTGAGGCCGGCAAGGCCGGCCGATGAGCGCCGACAACGAACACTCGAAAGACTCACCGCAGAGATTAGCACGGATCCGGAATTGATCATGGATCCGTTGACATACCGCTTCACGCTGCCAGACATCCCCACGGCCCGCCCATTATGGTTTGTGCCGTTCCAGCCCTCGGCTACGCGGACTCGGGATGTCAACGGGGGGCAAATCAGCGCGTGGCGGAACAATCAATTCTACCGAGACCCGGCTGCGCCCAGCCAGCACTATCTCTACCCGGCGGTACGTACCGGGCACCATCAGGGACTCGCGGGGACGGACGGGCTGGTCGAGACGCTGCGGCCGCTTCTGGAGAGTGAAGATGACCACACCCGCATCCGCGCGATGCGGGCGGTGGTTGATTTGCAGCTTCAGGAACTCGCCCCCGCGGTGATGGAGAAGGTCGGTCGCGACGGGCCGGTGGGGATCGAGGCGGCGTGGGCGAGCGCGGTGCTTCGGGGCACGCAAGCCCGGGGGCCGATCGCCGCGTGGCTAGCGCGGGAAGACGATTTTGAGACGCGGGTCGAGCTGGCGTGCCTGCTGGTCTTGCTCGGCGATGACCCGGCCGACCACGCGGACCTGCGGACGTTCGGCCGGCTGCTCACCGCTCATGGTCTGCGCCGCGGTTGGTGCCGCGGAGGGCTTGATCGAGGTCAAAGCCCATATGCGCCGGGCCCATCGTCACCGCCCGGCCGCGCAGCCGCTGAGCGGTGAGCAGCCGGCCGAACGTCCGCAGGTCCGCGTGGT
>JBCDHS010000006.1:0-121039 GCA_038749735.1 Planctomycetota bacterium | reverse complement strand
GTCCGACGTTGCCAAGGCCGGCCGGCCCTCCGACCAGCTCTCCGACGATCAGCTCCTGACGATGCTCTACGACATGATGCTCATCCGCCGCTTCGAAGAGAAGACGATGCAGTCGTACATGCAGCAGAAGATCGGCGGGTTTTGCCACATCTACATCGGGCAGGAGGCCTGCGCCGTTGGCTCGATCTCCGCCCTCAAGGACGACGACCCGATCGTCGGCGCCTACCGCGACCACGGCTTTGCGCTGGCCCGGGGCATGCACCCCAACTACTGCATGGCCGAGATGTACGGCAAGGTCACAGGCTGCGCTAAGGGCAAGGGCGGGTCGATGCACATGTTCGACAAAGACCGGCACATGTACGGCGGCCACGCGATCGTCGGCGGCCAGTGCCCGTTGGGGGCCGGGCTTGGCTTTGCCATCCAGTACGAGGAGAAAGACAATGTCGCGCTGTGCTACCTCGGCGATGGGGCCCTGAACCAGGGCGGGTTTTTCGAGTCGATGAACCTCGCGGCGATCTGGAACCTGCCGGTCATCTTTGTCCTGGAGAACAACAATTACTCGATGGGCACGCACATCAGCCGGGGCACGGCGATGGCCAACGATCTGGGCGCCAAGGCCGAGGCCTTTGGCATGCGATATGCCGAGTGCGATGGCCTGGACGTGCTGGATGTCTACAACTGCTTCAGCGAGCAGGTCGCGATGACCCGCAACGCCAAGAACCCGCAGTGGAAGCGGGGCGGCTGGGACCAGATCGCCTACTCCCGGGAAGGCGCCAACCCCGGCCCGGCGTTCATCAACGTCAAGACCTACCGCTACCAGGGCCACTCGATGTCCGACCCTCAGAAGTACCGCACCAAGGACGAGGTCGGTGAGTACAAGGAGCGTGACTGCATCAACATCCTGGTCAACCACCTGATCGAGTCGGGCAAGGCGACGCAGGACCAGTGCACCGAGCTGGACAACAAAGCCAAGCAGCTCAGCGCTGAGTCGGTCGCGTTCGCCGAGAGCTCGCCGGACATGCCTGAAGACGAGATGTTCACGGATGTGTATGCCAACCCGTTCGGTGACTACGTAAAGGGCGGTATGCCGAACATCGTGACGAACGAGAACAGCGGGGAGTAAATCATGGTTGCGCCTAAAACCACTAAGCATCAGTTTACTGCGGTACTCGAACCTGCTACCGATGATGATCCATGGTGGGTTGCCTATTGCCCCGAGGTTCCAGGAGCCAACGGACAGGGTAAGACGGAAGAAACTGCGCTTGAAGACTTAAAGCATGCCATCCGCCTGGTGCTACAGGTTCGGTTAGAAGAGGGGCTGAAAAATCTGCCTGCTTCTGCCCGTTCTGCCACGGTGGTCCTGGATTGAAACGCACGAAGTTTCTGAGGCATCTGCGTCAGAACGGGTGTCGTCCGCTGCGTGAAGGCGGGAGACACAGCGTTTGGCATAATGCGGAAACAGGTGAGCAGGAGGCCATCCCGCGGCACACGGAAGTGTCCGCAAAACTGATCCGCAGCATTTGCAAGCATCTATCCATCAACCCACCCTCCGAGAAATAAATGGCCACCCCGACCGCAATCGCCACCGACCGCAAGATCCAGTACCGCGAAGCCCTCCGTGAAGCGATGGAGGAAGAGATGCGCAAGGACGAGCGTATCTTCCTGATGGGCGAGGAGGTCGCCGAATACAACGGGGCCTACAAGGTCAGTCAGGGCATGGTCGAAGAGTTCGGCCCCAAGCGGATTGTCGATTCACCGATCAGCGAGACCGGGTTCGCGGGCCTGGGCGTTGGCGCGGCGATGTACGGGCTTCGGCCGATCATCGAGTTCATGTCCTGGTCGTTCTGCCTTGTCGCCGCCGACCAGATCATCAACAACGCCCCGAAGATCCTCTACATGTCCGGCGGGCAGTTCGGCGTGCCCTGTGTCTTCCGTGGCAACAACGGCGCGGGCGGGCAGCTTGGTTCGACCCACTCCTGGTCGGTCGAGTCGATGTTCAGCTCCGTGCCGGGCCTGAAGCTGGCGGTCCCCTCGACCCCGCGCGACGCCAAGGGCTTGCTCAAGGCTGGGATCCAGGACCCCGACCCGTTTTTCAATCTTGAGTCCGAGCGCATGCTGGGGCTGGGCGCCCGCGGGGACAAGGACTTCTCGCGGTACCTCTCCGAGGGCCGATGGGCCCCGCCGGAGGGCGACGAGGACTTTGTGATCCCTCTGGGCCAGGCCGACATTAAGAAGCAAGGCACCGACTGTACGATCGTCAGTGCCGGCCGACCGGTTCATTTCGCGCTCGAAGCGGCTGAGCAGCTTGAGCAGGAAGGCATCGACGTTGAGGTTGTCGATGTGCGGACCTACCGCCCGCTGGATATAGATACGATCGCCGCGAGCGTCCGCAAGACCAACTACGCGGTCGTGGTTGACCAGTCCTGGCCCTTCGCGTCGGTTGCGGGGGAGGTCGCCTCGCAGATCTACGAGCAGTGCTTCGATGATCTGGACAACCAGGTCATCCGGGTCAACAACGACGACATCCCGTCCCCTTACAACCGCCAGCGCGAGCAGGACATGCTCCCCAACGCAAAAAAGATCATCGAGGCGGTCCGGTCGGTTACCTATCATGCCTGATCGGCACGACGTGCGGGTGTATAACTGATACAGCCGCTACGGCTGGGCAGCATTTTGGCGATCGATCCTCCCAAGTGGCGGCCCATATAAGTCATAAATCTATCAATTAATAGATCTTATAAATATCCTCGGAATCGATAGTTGTCCGGCGGTACTGGGTTTGGTCCGAGAAAAACATCGCAAAAGCGAATCAGTTTGCTTGACCTGATTCGTTTACGTGATTGAATTAAGGGACTATCACGCGGCTTGGATTGTGCAAACGACCGGGACGCGGGGAGGGATAACAAGGTGTATGACTCACCTTGGGGAAAACCGATCAAAGTGCGATCATACCAACGCCTTGGGGAAAAAGGAGACTCGAACATGCTCTCGAACAAGACCTTGCTTGCCGCTCTGACCTGCACTGTCATGACCGCCGCTGCCTCGGCCGGGACCGCCCCGATCAGCATCGTCAGTGGTGCGAGCCACGACGGGGTGGACCTGAGCGTGGACATCGTGTCGTCCACGCGGACCGGCTACGACTATGACTTTGTCATCAACAACGCCTCGGCTGCGCCCGGTGCCAGCGTCACCGGCGTGTACTTCGAGTCGGGCTGGTCGTCGCTGATCAGCGGCGGGTCGTTCGGCGGCTCGGGCCTGAATGCCGGGACGGACAGCCCGGCCGTCTCGGGCTGGGCCGGCAGCAGCTCGTCGTACACTGTCGGGCAGACCGTGGTCAGCAGTCGCACCGTGTTCCACGGCCGCAGCAGCACCACCTACAACACTTTCGGTGACGATATTGCCGCCGGCATCCAAGAAGGCTCCTCGGGCGTCTTCTCCTTTAGCTCATCGGCCTCGCTGGCTGATCTCGAAGCGGCCCTCGGCGTTGCTGGCTTCAACGTCGGCGTCAAGATCCAGGACGTGGTCAGCGACAGCCAGGCCGCGGGCTGGGGCTTGGCCGACAGCATGCCGGTCCAGCCGGACGTTGACCCGACCCCCGTCGTTGTCACCAGTGCCCCGACCCCGACCGCTGCCGCCGCCGGCTTGGCGCTGCTCGGCCTCGCGGGCCTGCGTCGCCGCCGCCGGGCGTGATCGACCCACACTCGATTTTTCCCCTCAGCCCCGCACGTACGTGCGGGGCTGTTTTGTGCGCCTCCGGCTGACTGATGGCGCGGCCTCGTGGCGAGTGGGGAGGCGACGCTCTACAATCGGTCGATCGTGTCGCGATGCCTGTCAACGCTCGCACCGGTGGCGATGCCGCCGTATGACGCAAGAACCGCCGCCCGACCCAACGGAGCTGATTCATGCCGATCGTTATCGAGATGCCCCGCCTCAACGACACCATGGAAGAAGGGACCCTCCAGGCCTGGCATGTGAAGGTCGGCGACAAGGTCTCGGCCGGCGACTCCTTGGCTGACATCGAGACCGACAAGGCGGTCCAGGACCTGCAGGCGTTCGACGACGGGACGGTCGCGGCGATCATGATCGAGCCGGGCGCAACGGTGGACACGGGCACCACGATCGCCGTCATCGCCGAGGCTGGCGAATCGGTCGAGGACGCCGCCCAGGCCGCGGCCGCTGGGGCCAGCAGTGCCGCGGCCAAGGCGGAGACGAAAGAGCAGGCCGCATCGGAGCAACCCCAAGCCCAGGAAGCCGCGCCGGCGACCAAGCCCGCGGCATCAAGTGGCCGGGTCCGGATCAGCCCGCTTGCCGCCAAAATCGCCGAGGAGCACGGCCTGGACCCCGCCCAGATCGCCGGCACCGGGCCGGACGGCCGCATCATCAAGCGTGACGTGCTCAAGGCCGCTGAAGTCGGGGTAAGCCCGCCTCCCCCCGTATCGGCTGCAGCCCCAACCCCCGCTCAGGCCGCCCCGGCCCCGGTCGCCGTGCCGACTACTCTCCAAGCCAAGTCCATCCCTGTTCCGGGCATGCGCAAGACCATCGCCAAGCGCCTGGTTGAGTCCAAGACCACGGTCCCACACTTCCAGGTCAGCGTCGCGATCAACATGGACCCGCTGATGGACCTGCGCCGCACGCTCAATACCCAGCTC
The DNA here is from genome assembly GCA_038749735.1 of Planctomycetota bacterium. Classification (GTDB taxonomy): domain Bacteria; phylum Planctomycetota; class Phycisphaerae; order Phycisphaerales; family Phycisphaeraceae; genus JAHQVV01. The sequence goes on along the minus strand of JBCDHS010000006.1, from coordinate 116,390 downwards.
GAGACCCAGGGCATCAAGCTGAGCGTGAACGACTTCATCACCCGCGCGGTCGCCCTGGCCTGCCTCCAGCACCCGTCGGTCAACAGCTCGTGGATGGGCGATACCATCGAGCAGCACGGCACGGTCAACGTCGGCACGGCGATCTCGTTGCCCGCCGAGCGTGGCGGGGGCTTGGTCGTCGCCGTCTGCCGGGATGTGCAGAACAAGGGCCTGCGTCAGATTTCGGCCGAGGTCAAGGAACTCGCCGGTGCCGCGCGTGGCCGGGGCCTCTCGCCCGAGCAGATGAGCGACTCGACGATCACGATCAGCAACCTGGGGATGCCGCAGTACGGCGTGACCCAGTTCACCGCGATTGTGAACCCGCCCAACGCCGCGATCGTCGCCGTCGGCGCCGCGATCCAGAAGCCGGTGGTCCGCACCGTTGAGGGCACCAAGCAGGTCGTCATCGGTACCGAGATGACCGCGACCCTCTCCGGCGACCACCGGGTCATCGACGGGGCCGTTGCCGCCGAGTACCTCACCACCCTGCGCAGCCTGCTGGAGAACCCGGCCGGGCTGCTGGTGTAAGGCAGTTGGCTGCTGGGTCTGGGGCGATAGGGTGAGCCCATTTGATCAGCCATTTGCGCACGACTCGCGGGCGGGCTGACCCGTTGAGGCTTGGCTTCGAGTGACGCTCTGCTTTGCTTCAATTTGTGATTCTCGATTCTCGTTTGGTCGAGATTTCTCTGATGCCCGGTCGATTTTGGGACCGGCTAGAGGCTCGCTACCACCGCCCCTGCGAGCTATAAATCAATTGGCGCGATAGGGTTTACGGGGTAATATTCTCACGATCTGCTTGTCCGTCATTCGGATGCGGGGATCGTGCTTCGCGTCCTGGAATCTGTAGACCCTGTTCTAGGTCTGCGCAGATCGGAGTGGGGCTAGATGATTAAGAATCGCCTCTAGTTGGGCAACACCATGAACGGCCGAATCGGCATTAAGCATCTAGACGGAAGCTCGCTGGCGGGTTTGGAACAGGACTACTCGGGCCCGGAGGTTACGATCGGGACCTCGGCCGCGGCCCACATCTGCTTCGATCCAGATGATGACCCGGGCGTGGAGGCCAAGCACGCGTCGCTCTCGCTCCGCCCCGACGGCGTCTGGCTGGAGCCGAAGACGTCTGCCGCGTTGTTGGTCAATGGCGCAGCGGTTGATGGCCCGAAGCTGTTGCAGGACGGCGATACGGTTCAACTAGCACCCTCGGGGCCGCAGTTCGTGGTGAGCGTCCACGAATTGCCCAGCAGCGATGCGCCGGCGAGCACGGTCATGGGCGGGCGGCGCGGCCCGCGCAAAGCCCCGCTTGCGTCCCCCCCCTCGCCCTCGTCCCCCCCCTCGGCCTCGCCTCCAGCGCCGACCAACGCGCCGACCAACGCCCCGACCGGCGAGGCACCCACGAGCCTGCCGCCCAAGCCGCGCTACCCCGGCCTCGCGGACGTCGCCCCGACGGTTGTCGGCAAGCGGGCCGGCCCCGGGACACCGGGCCAGCCGCCGCCGGTCCGCCTGGACATGGGCGGGGGGATGCAGACCACCCCCAATGCGCCGCCACCACCGCCTCCGGCCAAGAAGAAACGCGGGAAGAAGGGCGACGGCTTTGGCATGCCTCAGCCGTCCAGTCGCCCCCCCGGCGCGGGCCTGGGGATGAACACCGTGATGGGCATGATCGACCGCGCGACCAAGAAAGAGCGCGGCCGAACCACCCTGCGGATGGCGGCCTTGTTTGTCGTGCTGATCTGCCTGGGCGGTGTGAGTGCGGGCGCGGCTTATTTCTTTTGGCCCGAGCCTGCGTCCCCGGGTTCGGGGGGCACGACCGTCATCGAGACGGTTGAGGACTGGAAGCCAGCCGTGACCAAGCGGGTCAGCCAGTCGGTCTGCCTGGTCATCGAGCGCACGCCTGACGAGGCGCATACCGCGCGTTCTTACGGCACGGCCTGGTCGGTGGATACCGAGAGTGGCTGGCTGGCGACGAACGCCCACGTCGCCGAGCCGTTCTTTAACGAGGTGGGGGGGCAACGGGTTGAGATGATCGCGCGGACGCCGGGCAACGATCCCAAGGACCTTCGTATCACCGAGGTGGTGATCCACCCCGGCTACAACAAGTGGTCGGAGCTTGCGGAGTATTACAACCCGTTTAATTCCGAAGAGAGCCGGTTTTTCTCGGAAGGCACGTTTGCGAACTGCGATGTCGCGCTGATGCGCGTGCACCCCGACGACCGTGAGCACATGCCCCCGGCCATCCCCCTGGCTTCAGAAGGCGAAGCGGCGTCCATCGATGTCTCCTACGAAGCGGCCAGCTTTGGCTACTCGAAGGAAGGCCAACTCATCAACACCGACAAGCCTTCGCCCGAGGCGAAGTTTGGTGTGATTAACAAGTGGACCGATAGTTTTCTTGGCCCCGGCCGCCGCGACCTGATCTACTTCAACTGGGCGATCACCGGGGGTGCCAGCGGGAGCCCGGTGGTTAACCGAGACGGCAAGGTCGTTGCGTTGATAGCGGCCAACCAGTTTCATTTCACCCCCGAGGGTGAGCGTATTCCGTCGGGTTCTTCATTGGGGCCACACGTGGATTTCCTTAGAGAGTTGCTGAACGAGACGGTCGAGGCGGATCAGGCCCAGCGCACCGCCTTGTGGGAGCAGGAGTATGAGGCGTTGTTTATAGAGGGCGCCGCGTTTTCAGAACGCATCGCCCAAGGGTTCGCTTACAAGGTCTTCAGTTTTTGGGACAATCAGGGGGTGCTGATTGCTGGCCGGACCTATGACATCAAGCCCTACTCATCGACCCAAGTGCAGCTGACCGTTGAGGATGGCAAGGGGCAGGCGGTTGCCAACGGTATTCGTTTGCCTCCGGACGGAAGGTTCGTCCTGGTCGCGGTGACGAAAGACCGGTTCACGCCAATCGCGGTCAGCTTTAATCAGAATGCGCGCCTTCCGGACGATATGTCGGGTTACGCATTGCTCTTTGGTGAGGCGCGCGGCCGGACGGTCAACCTGCATGTCTTTGCTGAACAAGGCACGCCCGCAGGCACCACCACCGTGGGTATCCACCTGATCCACGTCAAAGCCCGTTAGGTCGGCGTGGTGGTTCGCTCTTTTTGGATGGTCGACGCATGAACGGCAAACTCACGATCCAGCACCTCGAGGGCAGCTCGCTCGCCGGGATGAGCCAGGGCTATACCGGGCCCAAGGTGACCCTTGGCACGGCGGCGACGGCGCACGTCGGGTTCGACGCGGACGAAGACCCGGCCGTGGTTGACGACCACGCGGTGGTCTGGCTCGAAGCGGCGGGGGCTCGGGTTGAGGCGCTCGGTGGGGCGGTCGTCCTGGTCAACGGCCATCGCGTCGCTGACTCCAGCCCGCTGAAAGAGCAGGACGTGATCCGGCTGGGGGAGGACGGGCCGCAGATGCGGGTGACCGGGCTCGAGCTTCCCAAGGCGGACGCCCCGACGAGCACGGTCATGGGTGGCCGGCGCGGCGAAGATCCGGAGACGTCCGCGGGCCGACGCGCGACCCCGCCCGCCACGCCGCCCCCGCCCGGCGACATCGCCCCGACCATCGTCGGCAAGCGTCCGTCCCAGCCGATCCCCGGCCAGCCCCCGCCGGTCCGCGTGAACATGGGTGGCCCGGGCATGGGCGGTGCCGCCAGTTCCCCGCCCGCGCCCGCTCCCCCGCCCACTGCACCTAAAGCCTCGGGTACCGACAGCTTCATCCCCGAGCACGTGAAGAACCGCCCGCCCGGCGCGGGCATCGGGATGAACACGCTGATGGGTGTGGTCGAGTCGGTGACCAAGCGCGAGCGCGGCCGCAATACCGCCAAGCTCGTCTCCGTGGTTGTCGTCATGGCGCTGCTCGGGACGTTTGTTGCCGGCGGTGTCTACTTCGTGACCCGGAATAAGGACGCCCCCGAATCCCCACCCGTTGTCCGCACGGTGAAGTCTGACAAAACAGACTGGACCACGGTTGCCGAAGAGGTTAAGCCCTCGATCTGCATCGCGCTTCACCGCAAGCGGGGGACCTCGGGTGCCGAGCAGGTGGCGGGCACGGTCTGGTCGGTGGGCGAGGGGCTTTTCGCGACCAACGCGCACGTCGCGGAGATCTTCCTCAATACCGAGATCTACGGGGGCCAGACGCCCGAGATGATCATCCGCACCCCGGGCGCCGAGCCTAAGGACCTGCGGGTCGAGTCGGTGGTACTCCACCCCGGCTACAACAAATGGAGCGAGTTGCTCCAGGCCTACAACCCCTATGTCCCGTCGGAGCAGTCGTTCCTGATGGGCGGGCTGTTTGGTGCCTGCGATGTGGCGCTGATCAAGATCAACCGGGCGGACTGGGAGCACCAGCCGCCGTACCTGACGCTGGCGGATGAGGAGCGTGCGGCGGATATCGGTGCGGGCCGGGAGCTGGCGACCTTCGGCTATCCCTCGGAGGGGATCCAGATCAATATCATCCAGCCCGAGCCGGAGGGCCGGTACGGTGTGGTCTCCAAGGTGGGTGATTTCTTCCTCGCCTCGGCCGAGCCGGAGGACGCGGAGTTCGTCTGGTACAACTGGGAATCAGCGGGGGGTGCGAGCGGCAGCCCGGTGTTCAACACCGACGGCGAGGTCGTCTCGCTGGTCTCGGCGGGCAACGTGATCGGCATCGTCGGGCAGGCGCGGATCTCGGCCGGCGGCACGACGCTGGGCCCGCACGTGCGTTTTGTCAAGGAGCTGCTCAACGACGAGGCCCGCGAGAAGCAGCAGGCCCGCAATGCCGAGTGGGAGCGTGACCTGCAGGAGCTGTTTACGCTGGGGACCCAACACACAGACGATATGACCCGGATGATCATGATTGAAACGATCATCGGTATTAACTCGATCGTCGAGGGCTTTTTCGACCCTGAGAAGCAGGTCTTAGAACTGGTCAGCAAGACCAACGGCGTGCTGGACATCACCGGCAATCAGCGGGTAGCTCAGATTGATGGGGTGAAAGCCGAGCCAGGCCTATGTTTTTACATCGTGGTCGCGACCAACCGCCCGACCCCGATCACGTTGTATCCTGAGCGGCAGCGCCCCAGCCAGGGTATCCAGTTTCCTGGGTATTTCTATATGTATGAGCCACAGAACGTGCAGCAGGGTTTTGTTGGGCCGGTGATCGTCGAGGCGTCCCCCGACGCCGAACCTGGGCGCACTGAGCTATCGGTTTACGTATACCGGATCATCAAGAAACCGCAGTAGGACTCGTGGTCTTTAACCAGGGAACCCATCGTTATGAACATGCACGCCGGCTTCAGCACCGGGTCCAGCCGACGCATCTGGTTCTCGTGGTTCGGCGGGACGCTGATCGTCATCGCGATGCTCTCCGGGGCGTGGTTGACCAAGAACTCGCAGCTGTTCCTCTATAGCGTGCTCGGCGTGATTGCCGGCTTCTTCCTGGTCACCCTGGTCCGAAGCTTCATGGACGTCTCCTTCCTCGACAAGGAGACCAAGCTCGCCTCCGAGCAGGTCCAGCAGCTCGCCCAGATCAACGACGTCGGCCAGTTCATCCAGACCGCCAAGCCCAGCCTGTTTCGCAACCACATCGCCTCGCTCTACACCATCTTCAAGTCCCACCCCGAGATCCAGCAGGACTCGCTGGTCGAGGTCACCCACGCCCGCCTGATCGCCCGCAACAAGCTGGTCGAGCTCTTCGCCAGCGTGCTGGTCACCCTCGGGCTGATCGGCACGATCATCGGGCTGATCGACTCGACCGCCGGGCTGGGCGACGCGATGACCTCGATGTTCGGCGACAGTGACGGCGAACAGAGCGACGAGATCCTCGGCAGCGCCATGATCACGACCTTCGGCGGCCTCAAGACCGCCTTCTACACCACGCTGCTCGGCTCGTTGTTCGGCGGCGTTGTCCTCCGCCTGCTGACCAATGTCGTCGACGCCGCGATCCTGCGCTATATGGCCCACCTCGCCGAGCTGACCGAGGTCAATGTCCTTCCCGCGCTGCGCCGCATGGCCTCGACCCTCCAGGCCCAGGGCTACTACTCCAACCTCGACTGACCCCGTGCACCACGCCACATCCCGCATGACCCAGACCCGATCTCACCCGAGGCGCGACCAACGGTTGAAGTAAAATGAACCCGGCCTGACCCCGGCCCGCTGTAACCCGGCACCGCCGAACCATGACTACGCCCCGGAGCCTCCCATGACCGCCTCGCAGACCGATACCTCTTCCGCCCCCCTGGTCTTGCAGTGCACCAGCGGCTCGATGCGGGGGCAGGCCATCCCCGTCTCCGAGCAGGGGCTGGTCATCGGCCGCGCCGGCGACTGCGGGCTGCAGGTCGATGCCGGCACCGACGTCAAGGTCTCCGGCCACCACGCGGCCATCACCCAGCAGGCCGGCGCGTTCTACTACACCGACACCGGCTCGACCAACGGCTCGCTGGTCAACGGCCGACCCGTCCAGGCCCACCAGCCGGTCCGCCTGGACCACGGCGCCACCATCGTCCTGGGTGAGGACGCCGCCGAAGGCACGGTCGGGTTCACCGCCACCCTTGCCGGGCAGACCGCGATGGGGGGCAACAACCTCACCGTGACCTGCCCCAGCTGCGCGGCCGAGCAGATCGTCTCGCGATCCATGATGGGCCGGACCATCAACTGCGAGTCCTGCGGTGCCCCGTTCGAGGTGCCCATCTCGACCAAGCTTTTCTCCACCCCTGACTCCGGGGCGACCCATGCCGGCCAGGCCACCGCGCCGCCCTCGACCCACGGGGGTGCCCCGCCCCAGCCCGTGCATCCGGGCCAGGAACAGGCCCCGGGCCTATTGGGCAAGATGCGCAAAGCGGTCAGCAACTTCCGTGAGAAGCGCGAGCTTCAGGACCGCCTGAGCCTGCTGCAGAATCAGCTCAACGAGACACGCAGCCGGGCACAAGCCGACGCCGTCCGGCTGGGGCGATCCGCCTGGGAATTCTCGGCGGACCAGCTCGCCGAACTGCCCGGGGGTCAGGCACTGGTCGCCAGCCAGGAGCAGACGGTTGCCCTTGAGACCAGCATTAACGAAGTAACCTCACAGCTGGAAGAAGCGGCCCAGGCCCGGGACACCGCCGCGGCGGAGTGGTCACAGAAGTGCGCGGCTTCGTCGAGTGCGTTGCAGGAAAAGAAGGCTGCGCACGAGGCGGCCTCGAACGAGCTGGCCGAGGCCGAGCGGGCGGTGCGCGACACCGTCGAGGCCTGCCTGACCGATGCCAAGGCCCTGTCGTCGATGATCGATGCCCTGCAAGGCCAGGACGCCTCGGCCGACCCTGACGAGCAGTTGACGGCACTCGCCGAGGCGATGGATCGTGCGGCCGAGCTGGTCCGGGCGGGTCGGGGTGAATTGACCAAGCCCAAGGGTGACCGGGCCAAGGCTCTGAAGGCCAAAGACAAGGCCACCAAAGCCCTTGAGTCGGCCCGCGCGTCGCACCAGGCCAATGAGCAGGCCACCGCCGCTGACCGCGCTACACACGACGCGGCCTGCGCCGAGGCTCAGGGCGCGATCGATCAGGGCAAACGCGAGTTGGAGGGGGTCAAGTCCTCCCTGGACCCGTCCTTTGCTGAGCTTGGCCGGGCCCTGGTCGAGCAGGGCGGGGCGGGGGCGCTCGACCCGGAGCACCCCGACCTCGCGGCGGCGATGTCGAGCGCGTCGCATATGGGCAGCCTGCAGCAACAGTGCGATGAGGTCAACGCCCGGCTGGCCGAGATGTGATCGCCGGCCCGATGTGGACCAAGATGTGAAGCCATGAGCCAGAGCACCGGATTCAGCCCCGAGACCGACGACCCGACCGTCCGCTTGATCGCGGGCCTGCCCAAGGCCCGTGGCTACCCGGTCATCGGCCAGTACATCCTCTGCTCCCAGCTCGGCGCCGGCGGCGCGGGCGCCGTCTTCATGGGCTACCACGTCAAGCTGCAGCGGCAGGTCGCGATCAAGGTGCTCAACCCCGCCGTGCTCAACCTCAGCGACAAGGCCATCGCCCGCTTCGAACGCGAGGCGATCCTTACCTCGTCGATGAAGTCCAATTACATCATCCCCGTCACCGACGCCGGCACCGTGCCCAACACGGACATCCACTACCTGGTGATGGACCTGATCGACGGCGAGAACGCCGAGGACCGCGTCGTCCGTCGGGGCGGGATGCTCAGCGTGAGCGAAGCCCTGACGATCATCCGCGACGCGACCCGCGGCCTGGCCGACGCCCACCGCCAGGAAACGATCCACCGCGACCTCAAGCCCGCCAACATCATGGTCTCGGCCCAGGGCGACGTGCTGCTCGCGGACCTGGGTATCGCCACGTCGTTCGAGAAGCCCAACCTGATGTACACCCAGGCCGACGAGTTCCTCGGCACGCCGCAGTACATGTCCCCCGAGCAGATCAAGGGCGACGTGCTCGACGGGCGGACCGACGTCTACTCGATGGGCGTCACCCTCCACCACCTGCTGACCGGCGAACACCCCTTCCACGGGTCCACCGCCTACGCGGTGATGCAACGGGTCGAGAACGAATCGCTGCCCGACATCCGGGATTACCGTGACGATGTCCCGGCCAACGTCGCCAACTTCATCCAGGCCGCCACCCAGCGTGACCGCGAAGAGCGGATGCCCTCGTCAGAAGCCATGGCTTCCCGCTTGGACGTGCTGCTGCGCAAGCACGGCGAGGCCAACCTCGCCGACCCCCAGGCCGGCGGCGAACACCGCGACCGCTGCATCCATATCCCCAGCGAAGACCTTCAGGACATCCACGCGGTGATGACCGAGGAGGCAGCCGTCGACCGCACGGTGCAGTCCGCCCCCGTCAAGAAGCGGGGCAAGGGCGGCGCGGTCCTCACGAGCCTGTTGTTGCTCATGCTGCTCGGCGGCGGGGCAGCGGCGGGGGCGTATTTCTATCTCGAGTGGAAGCGCGGCCAGGATGTCGTCATAGAGCTGACTAATCTGCAACGCCTGGAAGCCGCGATCGCGGCAGAGGATGTCCCCGGGATCGCCGAGCTCATGGATGAGTTCGCCCAACTCCCGAGCGACCAGGCTCAGAACGAACTGTTCAATGTCACCGCCAAGTGGCTGACTTCGAGCGACGTGAGCGAGCCGATCACGCCATCGCAATTCCTCAAAGACCACCCCGAAGACGCCCCCCGAATCCTGTCTCGGCTCAACAACGACGAAGTCGATGACTATGGGCCATGGGTCAAAGCCGAGGCCCAAGCCCGGATCGGTGCCGAAGATCAAGACTGGGCATCGTTGAAGACGCTGTTGGTTGAGTTGGACAAGATCAAGGCACTGCCCGTCGGCCTGCCGAAAGAGATCGCGCCCCTGGTCTATGGTCGGATCACCGGGCAGATGCGCACGTCCGGTTTTTCCGCGGTTTCCGAAGACGCCCTGGACCTTCTGAAGGATCTTCAGTCGCATGGTGATGAAAATTTCGAAAAACTGATCCAACTCGTTGAAATCAACGACGCGCTTGATCCGAGCTTCGAGACGCTGGAAAAACTGATCGAGCTTGGCGGCCAACTCAAGATGGACGATCTGGTCTTGGACCGTGTCGTGCGGCAGGCCACCGATCGGCTCGAACAGGAGGATGCAGATCACGCCCGCGCGATCACGCTGCTCGACAAGATCGCGAACGATTCGCCGGGACAAACCCGTCAGGCCGTCCTCGACGCTTTCCTGGCGTATTCCCAGCGAGGCATCGCCGCCAAGGACTGGGGCCAAGCCCTGGTGGGCCTGGATGCGGTCCGTGGTCTTGAAAGTGAAGGCGGGACCATCCAGACCCAACTGGCAAACGACGCGATCGCGGCGATAGGCGACGCGGTGCTCTACGACCCCACCGGCACGGCTCACGTCCCCGGCCGTAACCCCCAGGCCCTGCTCGATCGGCTGATCGAGATGAGCACCCCCGAGGCCTACCGATGGCGGGTTGAACTGTATGCGACTTGGTATAAACGCGGGCACGAGTTTGTGGATCAAGACGTGATGACGTTTCGTGAGCCTATTGCTAACCCCGACTTTATCTCGAAGTTGGGCAAGGCACGCGAGCTATCGAAGGGGAGCGATGTCGCGGCCCGGCTGATCTTCATCTCCTACGACCGGGCGCGATACATCGTCGCCTTAGCGCGCCCTTTGACCGCAGACGAGTACGTTGGGTTGTTTGATGACTGCTTCCGCGGGATCAGTAGCAAGGGGCCCGATATGGCGGCGCGATATCTTTCAGATTGTCACTTCCAGGCGACAGCCGGAGGAGAGGCCTCGGTCGAAGACTTTGATATCTGGGGCAACCGCATGGAGCAGAGGCTGGCGAACCGGGGGATCCAACGGCCGAAGTGGAATGAACTGGAGGGCGTCCTCTCGGCCGCGCCGGGGATGAATGCCGCGGATCGTCTGGTGCCGCCTAGCTACTGGATGCGTTGGGGTTTGAGGCTGATCGGGCCCTTAGCCGACCGACGCGCACCCGAGCGATTTATCCACCGCCGGGCCCAGTTCTGGTTGGCCTGGGGCAAAGTCTACATGGACCCGGACGGGTACTTCCGTCGGGGCGACGATGACCTGCTCCGTAGCCAGTTTGCCCGGGACCCGGCCTCGGTGCGGGCAGTCTTCGAAAACATGCTGGTCGCCGCGGAGTGGGGCTACGCCCCCCGCAAATGCGTCCGCATCATCGAGCAAACCCTCCGTCTGGTGAACGGTGACCTGGGCGGCGGCCAGAGCGTGCTCACCCGCGAGCAGAGCCGTCGGCTCGACCGCCTGAGGAAGGATTACCCGTGGCTGGATTGAGTTCGCCCGAGCGGTCTATTTTTTCAGGACCACTGAACCTTTCGCTTCTAAGTCAACTCAATCTCCAGAATGACTATGCAAACGTGAACAGACCCACCGCTACCGCATCGCGCGAAGCCCCCGTCGCGGATGGTCCATCGCATGAATGGTTCATGGCATTTGTGTATGATCCACCCTCGAAGAGATGAAGTTCACTGTTTCTATGTTTTTTAACAAAGCGGCAACCCAACCGGGGAGTCGACGAATGAGCCCGGTCTCTTGCGACTGATTCCTTAACGGTTAGCTAGTTTCACCAAACGATGAGCGACTTCAACCATGCGACCCACCAAACGAAAAATCACGACCGCCATCCTCGTTGCCTCGATCTCCACGACCAGCCTGATGACCACCGGCTGCGGGACCGTCGTCGAGGACTGGTGGAATGAGATGGGCGACGGGTGGAAGGCCCTGCTAATCGGCGGCGGGGCGTTCCTCGCGGCGTGGGGACTGGGCATGGACCCCGAGGAGGCGGCGATCGTCGGGGCGGCGGTCGGGGCGATCTCTTACGGCGTGATCAAGTACACCAACCGCGAAGCAACCCAGCAGGAAGAGGTCGTCGCCGAAGAAGCCTACGAGACCCGCGTGGCGAACCTGACCAACGGTGAGCGGACGATCGCCGCCGAGCAGGGCGCGAACATCGCGGTCATCGTCGATCAGGACGAAGCGGCCGGCACCGTCGATATCATGCTCAAGGACCCGGAGTCCGGCGAGTTTGTGGACGACCAGGTCTATACCCTCAATGTCAGCGATCTCCAGCAGAGCACCACGCTCGCGGACGTCCAGGAGGAGTTGGAGAGCAAGCCGAATGTCACGCCTAAGCAGCGGGATGCCCTGAGTACCAAGCGTGCGATCGAAACCGAGACCACCAATGCCCCCGGCACTGAAGACGCACCCGAGGTCCTGCCCGAGCCGGACGCCGAGGACATCAAGATCATCAAGATCGACGAAGAGCCGGTGCTGTTGCGGATCTGACCGAAGCCTATCGCGGTGCGTCTTGTCTAATCGTCTCCCGCTTGCAATTCGGCCTGCTTGAGCACCCGCGCGTCATACCCGGCCGGGAACAGCAGTTCGTCCTCGACCCAGCGCGGCGGGGGCAGCGGCTTACCCGCATCATCTACGCACTCGACGACAAAGTCCTTGCCCGGCGCGATCGCCTGGAGGAGCATCCGGAAGGCGTCGGGCTCGAAGCTGGTCTGCCCGACCATGACCTTCTTCTCCGTCCCCTGGGGGATGGTGATGCGAAAGCCCGTGGGCGGGTCGAGCATGCTGTTGGAGGCGTTGTTGAACGGGTCGATCATCTTGCGTGGGACCCGGCCATCATTCAGCCCGCCGAGCCACTCGTCGTAGTAGTTGTAGGTCTGGCCAAAGTCCATCGTCCTCAGCCAGTCCAGGTCGCGTTGGTCCTGGGCAGAAAGGGCGTCGGAGTACCAGTCGGTGCCCCACATGAAGTCGCGCATCATGCCGATGTTCAGTTGTTTGGCACGCTGCGGATCGATCTTGGTCAGTTGGTAGTAGGCGTAGACGAAGAAACCCTCGTTGTTCAGGCCCAGCGCGGGGCAGGTCTCGTAATTGGGCAGCGTGGCCTGCGGCGTCAGCCCCCCGGCCATCTGGACAAACTGATCGGTCGTCATCCACAGCAGTTTGTCGTCGCGGTACAACTCGGTTACATCAAGCTCCACGTCGGTGGTATAGGCCTGGGGTGTCAGCTTGACCTTGGCCGCGACCTCCAGGGGCAGGAAGACAACCACGGTTTCTTCGGGGTCCAGCCCGTAGCTATCGCCGGGCAGCAGGAAGAAGGTGAACATCGGGTCGCCGGTGGACCCGGTGAAGCGGTTGGGCGAGACGACATCGATGCTCATGCCCTGGACGGTCTTCTGCACCTGGATGATGAGCGAGAGGACGACGACCAGGAAGATGATCAGCGTGCCGAAGATCAGGTCGCTGAACGACTCGTAGAAGTCTCCGCCGCCGGTGGCCTTGGCGATCTTCATTCCCGCTCCTTGGCACGCTGCCGGTCGAGGTATTCGAGCGCCTCGGCCGTGGGGAGCCGGCGGTCGAACCCGGCGGGGAGCAGGACTTCTTTGATCACCCACGACGGGGGGTGCAGAACTTCATTGCCGTTGTCGTCATATTGCTTGTTCTGCTCCAGCACTTCGTATTCAAGCACAAAGCCCTTGCCGACGCTCAGCGAATCCAGCAGCCCACGGAACTGGGCCGCTGTCAGCACCGCCCGGCCCAGGCGGACACGGCCCTCGCCCTCGACGGAAAAGAGGATGCGCGGCGGGAGGTTCTTGGTCGGCTCGAGCGCGGGCTCGATCGGCTCGGTGAGCTGGTCGTACTGCCTGAAGAACTGGTCCGGGTGCCCGTTGGGCAGCGCTTCATTAGGCCCGGCGAGGAAGGCGTAGTAGTCGTCGCGGGCCTGGGCCGCGGCGGGGGTTGGCCGATCGTTTTCCACGTGCGTTCCCGCATCGATCCCGCCCACCGCTTCGACCAGTCGTTGGGCGCTCCAACCGTTTAGCGCTCCGCCCTCGGCCTCTTGGACCGCGTACATCCGGGTCAGGATGTCGCCCAGCCCGGTGATGATCACCGCGCCCTTCCACAGCCGGAAGCTCATGCCGTTGGTCAGGCCGCGGAACGCCTCGATATCGAACGTCGGGATCAGCGCCGGGTCTTTGACGAACAACTCGGCCAACGACAGCACCGGGTTGGACTCCTCAAACCGCACCACCCCGATCTTCGACCACGCGTCCCGGGGGTAGATCGCCAGCCTCGGCTCGCCCTGGATCAACACAAACGACATGGCCCAGTCCGTCTGGCTCGCGCCCCCGGCGTACTGGTTCATCGCGATCTCCTGATCCAGATCGTCGTCTCGGTTGTCCTGGGCGACCTTGAGCCGGACCATCAATGCGAGGACGACGACGAGGAAGATGATCAGCGTGCCGAAGATCAGGTCGCTGAACGACTCGTAGAAGCTCGTGCCGCGTTGTGGGTTGAGCAGTTGCATCCCTGGGCCCGACGTGGCGGAGAAACAAACAGAACGCGTCCTGAGTTTACCGGCTTTTTCCCAAGCGATGGGGTTTTTCGTGGAACCCGCTCGGCTTATCATGGATCTATATCACTAACTGTTTGTGGCGAGGCCCAAGATCACGCATGAAACCGATCCGACGACATCTGGCGATGAGCCTGCTGACCAGCCTGCCGGTGCTGGTGGTCGGACCGGTGCTGGGGCAGGCGCCGCAGAAGACGACGATCGGTTTTGGTGAGCCGATCCGCATCGCCGTCGGTGACGAGCCGAGGTCGGCCGTGGCCGGTGACCTGGACGGTGACGGCAACCGTGACCTGGTCGTAAGTAACTACCGGCGGGGTGATGCAAGCCTGGTATTCAACCGGGGCCAATTGCGCTTCGATCGTGAACGCCCGCTCAGCCTGACCCCACGTTCGAGCGTGGGCAACCGCTTGCCCACGGCCCTGGCCCTGGCCGATCTCGATGGCGATGGCGACCTGGACCTCGCCTCGCTCGGCGAGCCCGACGCGCAGAGCAACCTGCCCCCGGGCCATGCGTTCACCGTGATCTTCAATATACGCCCAGGGCGTTTCACCCAGCCCACGCCGTACCCCTCGCTTCAACCGGCGTTTGCCAACATCCAGGCGGTGCATACCAAACTCGACGGCCGGGTCGATCTGGTCCTCGAGCCTTACCCCGGGCGTGGGCGGGGGGTGCTGCACCCCAACACGAAGTCCTCTGGCTTCCCCGCCGTGCCCTGGCCGGTGCCCGCGGCCGATGTGCGTGGCCAACTGCGGGCGTACTGCTTTGCCGATTTCACCGGGGACGGGGTCACCGACGTGGCCGTACCCTCTGGGGAGACCGGGCTGGATATCTGGCCCGGGCCGAGCTTCAACGCCTCGCATCGCAACCAGCCCTTCCGGCTGACCTGGACCGAGACGCGCCGCGACACCCAGGGGTTTGTCCCCGTTGGGATCGCGGCGGGCCAGCTCGACCAAGGCGAGCCGATGGACCTGGTCCTCGCGGTGAGGTCGCCGGGGGACCCGGGCGTGTTCCGCCTGATCGCGATCTGTCAGGCGGTGACCGAGCCGACGATGAAGCGTCTGGAAAACGTACCGGAGCTGGGCGAACTGGTCTACCTTGAGCTGACCGATCTGAATCAGGACGGCCTGCCGGACCTGGTCGTAGTCGGCCTGCCCGAGGACGCCGAGGCCCCCAAGGTGCTGATCGCCCAGGGCGTCGGCGAGGGGCGCTTTGCCGAGCCGGTCACACTGGACATTGCTGCGGCCGGCCCGGGGATGACCCTGGCCGACCTGGACGGCGACGAGAAGCCGGAGTTGATTGTTCCCGACTCGGCCAATGATGTGGTGCTGGTCTTCCCCAACCGCAGCGAGCCATCGCAAACCAGCAGTAGCCAGCAGCAGGTCGCCCAGATCGACCCTGCCGAGCAAGAGGAGCAAGAACAGGAACAAACGCAGCCGCAGGATCAAGACCAGCAAGAAGATCAGCAGCAAGACGAGCAACAGCAACAGGAAACAGAAGACGCCGAAGATACCGATGCACAGGACGGCCTCGAGCGAGACCCCAGTGGCCAGCCCGAAGGCCCGCTTGACGCGCAGCCGCAAGACCAACCCGAGGGGCACCCCGAAGGCCACCCGGACGGCGATCCGGACGCCGAGGAGCCCGGGCATAACCCCAACGAGCGGCACATCGCGGACGAGCAAGATTCTGAATCGCCCGAGCAGCAGGAATCGGAACAGGATCAAGCGTCAGAGTCCGAGCAAGAATCGGAGTCGGAGGAACAAGAATCCGAGCAGCAACAGGAACAAGCATCCGAAGAGGATCAGGAATCGGAGCAGGAGCAGGAGCAGGAGCAGGAACAAGAAGAGGAATCTGACGGCCCCGCCGGTCCCTCTGAGCAGGAGATGCAGGAAGAACAGGAGCAGCAGGAACAGCAACAACAGCAGGAACAAGAGCAACAACAGCCGGACCCGGAGCAGCCGGACGACCCCGAGGCCCCCGAAGCCCCGGAACAGAACGAGCCGGACCGCCCCGATCCGGATGTACCCGAGCAGCCTGAGGAACCCGAGCAGCCGGAAGAACCGGAGGAAGCGGAAGAACAGTTCACCCCCGTTGAGGGTGTCTCGCCGGGGCCACAGCAGGTTCCAAATCGTCGTTTACTGCCGGACTGATACGCAGGCGGTTTTGACTTTGCGTGGACTGATTCGTCTATGCCCAAGTTATAGCAGGACGCTCGCACCTATCGCAGGGCTTATTGATGTGTCATTTCGTAGCAAACGCCCAGTCAATTCTGCCCGCAGCTCCGTGTATTTATGGGCAGATGCTTATACGGCTTCACCCATCTTGCCTTAAGCCGACGGTTCATTGATCGATCGAGTTGAGAGAGGCCCGCATGTTCAGTGAAAAGTGTTCTATTGGTTTTCGTTTTCTATGGGTGATGGTCCCGGTTTTGTTTCTTGGTGGCCCGGCCATTGGGGTGGCCGCGCAGGAGCCACCCAATATCGTGGTCTTTCTGATCGACGACATGGGGTTGATGGACACCTCGGTGCCCTTTGTCTTGGGCGCGGATGGTCGGCCCGAGGCCCAGCCGCTCAACGCGTGGTACCGGACCCCGGGCATGGAGCGGCTCGCGGCCCAGGGAATCCGCTTCACACAGTTCTACGCCAACAGTGTCTGTTCGCCGACGCGCACCTCGATCCTCACTGGGCAGGCCGCGTCGCGCCACCGGGTGACGCAATGGATCCGCAGCGAACAGAACAACCGCGGTGAGTTCGGCCCGCCGGACTGGAACTGGACCGGGCTGGAGCCGGGCGACACCACGATGCCCGGCGTGCTCCGCGAGGCGGGCTATAGGACCATCTTTGTCGGCAAGGCGCACTTCGGCCCCAGCGACGAACCGAGCGAGTTTCCACAGAACCTCGGCTTCGACGTCAACATCGCCGGCTGCTCCTGGGGCCAGCCCGGCAGTTACTTCGGCCAGGACGGCTACGGCCACATCAAGGGCAACAAACGACGCGCGGTCCCCGACCTCGCCGATTACCACGGCACGGATACCTTCCTGACCGACGCGCTGACACTCGAAGCGATCAAGCAGGTCGATGTCGCGGTCCGGGCGGAGCAGCCCTTCTTCCTTTACCTCGGTCACTACGCGGTACACACCCCGTTCCAGACCGACCCGCAGTTTGTGGACGACTACAAGAACCGTGGGTACGACGCGCGGGCCCAAGCGTATGCCACGCTGATCGCGGGGATGGACAAGTCGCTTGATGAATTGCTTGATCACCTGGTTGAGGCGGGCGTGGCCGAGAATACCCTGGTCCTGTTCCTCGGTGATAACGGCGGTGACGCGCCGCTGGGAGAAACCCACGGCCACGGGCCCTCGGCCCCGTTCCGCGGAAAGAAGGGAACCCACTACGAGGGCGGCATGCGTGTCCCCTTTATCGCCGCCTGGGCCAAGCCCAACCCCGACCACCCCGTCCAGCGGGCCTGGCCGATCCCGGCCGGGGGCGTGCAGACGCAGTTCGGCACGGTGATGGACCTCTACCCGACCGTCCTCTCGCTCGCCGGCCTGGACAACCCCCAGGGCCACACCATCGACGGTGACGACCTGAAGACCCAACTGCTGGGCCAAGCCAACCCCGATCGGTCCGACCGCTTCCTGATGCACTTCCCCCACGCCCACCGCAGCAGCTACTACACCGTCTACCGCGCGAATGACTGGAAGCTGATCTACCACTACCGCCCCAACGCGAACCCCGCGAAGACACGCTACGAGCTGTTCAATCTCGCCGACGACCCGTATGAGACCACCAACCTGGCCGAGGGCCGTCCCGAGAAGCTGCGGCAGATGGTGCGGCAGATGACCGGCCAACTCGACGAACACGAGGCGCTCTACCCCGTTGACGCGCAAGGCAACGAGGTCCGGCCGATCGTGCCCTGATCCATGACCGATTCCCCTCAGGTGGCCGAGTTGTCCCGAACGATGTTGATGTTTGCGGCGGTCTTGAAACTGCTGGCCGGGCCTCGCGTTAGGCGGTGGCGTTATGGATTTAGATGCATCGGGCACTCGCCGCTTTGCCTCGTTTAGAACGTGTACGAGAAGGTGGGGCGGGCATCTTGTCCGCCGTTCGAGCGCCGCTCGAAACAGGCCTTTTCACGACGTCGTCGCGACGGCAAGCTGGAAGCCTACCCCACCTCAGGCACTTCTCGTACACGTTCTTAGAACCTGAAATTGATATCGCACACAAAACGCGATACTTTCTGTCTCGACGTTATGACAGAATCCGAGAAGGATCATCACGATGAAGATTACGGGTATCTCCGTCTACCAGGTTGACCTGCCGTTAAAGGAAGGCAACTACAGTTGGTCGGAGGGCAAGCAGGTCGATGTCTTTGATTCGACCGTGGTTGAAATCCAGACCGACGAGGGGGTCACCGGCTACGGCGAGGTCTGCCCCCTCGGGCCGGTGTATCTGCCCGCCTATGCCAATGGTGCACGGGCGGGGATCGAGGAGGTCGCCCCGGCGTTGATCGGCGAAGACCCGACCCAGTTGGCGCGGATCAATCACAAGCTGGACTACACCCTCAAGGGCCACCCCTACGTGAAGTCCGCGCTCGACGTGGCCTGCTGGGACATCCTGGGCAAGGCGGCGGGGATGCCGGTCTGCAACCTGATGGGCGGGCGGTTTGGCGAAGATATCACGCTCTACCGCGCGATCTCGCAGCGCTCGCCCCAGGAGATGGCCGAGAATGTGGCGGGCTACAAGGCCGAGGGCTATACCCGTTTCCAGCTCAAGGTTGGTGGCTTGGCGGACACGGATATCGACCGGATCCGCGCGGTGCGCGGGGTGCTCGAGCCCAGCGACAAGCTCGTGGCCGACGCGAATACCGGCTGGCTGATGCACGACGCGATGCGGGTCGCCAAGGCGGTCTCGGACCTGGATGTCTACATCGAGCAGCCCTGCCTGTCCTACGAGCAGTGTCTGAGCATCCGGCGCAATACGAACCTGCCGTTCGTGATGGACGAGGTGATTAACGATGTCCACTCGATCCTGCAGGGCGCCCAAGACATGGCGATGGACGTGGTCAACATCAAGATCAGCAAGTTCGGCGGGCTGACCAAGGCCAAGCAGGCCCGCGACCTGTGCGTGTCGCTGGGCCTCGCGATGACCCTGGAAGACAGCTGGGGCGGGGATATCGTGACCGCGGCGATCTCGCACCTGGCCCACAGCACGCCCGAGGACAACCGCTTTACCTCGACCGACTTCAACAGCTACGTCACGACCAGCATCGCCGACGGCGCCCCGCAACGCGAGAACGGCAAGATGAAGGCCTCGACCCAGCCGGGCCTGGGCATCACCCCGCGTATGGATGTGCTGGGCGACCCGGTCTGGCAGATCAAGTCCTGACTTGCCCGACCCCGGCGTAACGCCGATGCGTATCGATTCATCTGAAGCATGTACTTTTTTAGCGGAGCCGAACCTCGATGAACAAGCTTGTCTATTCGATTCTCCTGCTTTGCCTGACGTGCCTTTCGGGTTGTTCGGCCAGCGCCACGACCGATGGCGGGCTGGACTCGCTTGGCCTGGACACCGAGCCGGGGCTGCGGCTGCGGATTTACTACATCGGCAAGGATTTTGACCCAGCGCTGCCACTCCAGCCGGGCCAGTCCTCGAACGTGGACAAGACCGTGCCGGGCGTTGTGGCGGATGCGGATGTGGTCTACCAGGACCAGCAGGCGATCATCGCCGAGGGCGAGGAGAAGATCGACGCGCAGTATGTCGCGGAGTGGACCGGCTGGATCAAGGCACCCAAGGCCGGTGACTACCGTTTTGCGGTCGATTCCGGGTCGCTGACCAGCCTGACGATCGACGGACAGGCCGTGGAAGGTGAGATCGATCTGGCCGAGGGCTGGCACGATTTCCGCCTGCTTCAGCGTGTGCCGGGTGACGACGGCCGGGCGATCAGCATGAGCTGGACGGTCCCCGGCGGCGAACCGGGCGCGATCCCGACGGAGATGCTTCGTGCCCCGGCGTTCTACTTCCGGCCGGTACAGGCGGGAAGGAAAGCGCTGGTCAGTGGCGACGCCCGCCCCGGCCTGGGCAAGAAGCTGGTCGATGTCCACCCCGGTTATCGGCTGACCAATATCCGCCCCGGCGGGATGGAGATGCCCGTCGGCGGGCTGGGCATGCTCTCGGATGGTCGGCTGGTCGTCGCCCGGTTCGACGCCACCACGCTCAAGGCCCCGCACCCGACCGAAGACCCCAACGGCCAGCTGTGGCTGATCTCGAACCCGACCGCCGACGACCCCGAGCAGATCAAGGGCGAGATGATCGCCGACCTGCTGCGCGAGCCCTCGGGCGTTCACGTCATCGACGACCACATCTACGTCAGCCAGCGGGCGGAGATATCGAAATTCACCTACAACGAATCGACCGGGCAGTGGGACAAGTCCGTCGTCGCTTCGGGCTGGACCACCAACGACTTCCACCAGATCTCTGTAGGCCTGCCTCACATCCCCGGCCCGACGCCGGGCCACCCCGGTTTCTTCTACATGACCCGTGGCGCGGCCCTGGGCACCGGCAAGAACCCGCCCGACCACGCCTCGGTCTGGCTGATCGACCTGTCCAAGCCCGCCGGCGAAAACGTCGAGGTGCTCACCGGCGGGCACCGCACGCCCAACGGCATCGGCCTGAACAAAGAGGGTGAGGCC
This sequence comes from Planctomycetota bacterium, assembly GCA_038749735.1. Classification (GTDB taxonomy): domain Bacteria; phylum Planctomycetota; class Phycisphaerae; order Phycisphaerales; family Phycisphaeraceae; genus JAHQVV01. Next base: position 95,820 of record JBCDHS010000006.1, on the reverse strand, counting down.
TTTGTCATCGACAACCAGGGCGGCTGGACCCCGGCCAACGAACTCAACCACGTCCAGCGGGGCAAGTTCTACGGCTTCTACCTGGCCGACCGCCCCGAGGCCGACCGCTACCCCAGCCCGTTCCAGCCCGAAGACAAGGAAACCGGCGAGGTGATGGAGGCCGCGGTCTGGCTGCCCCAGGACGAGATCGGCAACTCACCGACCCAGCCACTGCTGTTCCCCGATGGTGACATCTTCGAGGGCCAGATGGCGATGGGTGACATGCGGTACGGCGGGGTCAACCGCATCTTCCTCGAAGAGGTCAACGGGGTCTGGCAGGGCTGCGTGATGCGGTTTACCCAGGGCCTGGAGGCCGGGCCTAACCGTGTGTTCTTCGGGCCCGATGGGTCGTTGTATGTCGGCGGGATCGGTGGCAAGCACGGCGGGACCTGGAGCTGGCAGGACGCCCGGGGCGAGCCGCAGTACCAGGGCCTCGAACGCCTGACCCCCACCGGCGAGGAGGTCTTCGAGATCCACGCGATGAAGGCGAGCCCCGAAGGCTTTGTCCTGACCTTCACCCAGCCGTTGGACCAGGACGTGTTGGCCGACCCGGAGACCTACAAGGTCGCATCGTGGACCTATGTTGCGACGCACAAGTACGGCGGGCCGAAGATCGATGAGCACACGCTCACGGTCGCCCAGGCCATGCCGTCGGACGATCTCCGCTCGGTGACGCTGACGATCCCGGACCTTAAGGAGGGCTACGTCGTCCACTTGCGGACCGACCCGACCTCAAAGACCGGCCAGGCCATCTGGTCCGGCGAGGTCTGGTACACACTCAATCAGATCCCCGGCGAGTGAGCGGCGGGCGCGACGCGGACTAGTCCGACGCCTGCCGGTGCTGCTTACGGAACGCGCTGGGTGAGAGCCCAAACTCCCGCCGGAATACTTCGTAGAGCCGCATCGGGTCGCCGAAGCCAACTTCCTTGGCGATATCAGCGACGCGGCGGTCACTCTCCGTGAGCTCGCGCTTGGCCCGCTCGACACGGACCCGACGGATCTCGGTGGCCACCGGCCAGCCCAGCGCCTTCTGGAAACGGTTCTGCAGCGTACGGGTCTGCGCGCCTACCGCAGTAGCGACCTCGTTTGGGCCGATGCGGTCCTGGAAGTTGCTGGCGATGAACTTCAGCGCCGATGCGACCATGTCGTCGCTGACCACGTGGAAGTCCGTAGACTCGCGTACCACCAGGCCCACCGGCGGCAGGATCAGCGGCCGGTTCGGTGCGGGGCCGCCTCCGATCAGCTCGTGGAGCATGCGCGCCGCTTCGTAGCCCAGTCGTTCGCTGCCGATGTCGATGCTGGTCAGCGAGGGCCGGGGCCGATCACAGAACGCCGGCTCGTTCAAGCCCGCGATGATGGCGACATCATTGGGCACGTGGAGCTGGAACTTTCGGCAGCGCTGGGCCAGCAAGCGGCCCACGATTTCCAGGCCCGTGTAGACCCCGATCGGTGGCTCACATTCTTTCAACACGCGGTCGATTGCCGAGGTCGTCCGCTGCCACTGCGCGATGGAGCGATTGGTGTCCTGTGCGACCCGGCCGATCATGCAGGTATGACCCTGAGCGCGCAGGGTCTGGATAAATGAGTCGCACTCGATCTTCTGGGCCGCGGCTTTGCTGATCAGCGCCGCGAAACGCGTGATCCCCCGTGACATCAGGTGCTCGGCCCGGATTCGGCCCGCCGCGGCGTAGTCCGGGTAGACCCCCGGCGTATGATCGGCAACCGGCGAATTGCGCCAGACATTGACGACCGGCACGCCGACCCGCTGTGCCTTGTGCACCAGCCCCTTGGTCGCACGAGCGATGATGCCGTCGTATGGCACCGGGCCCCCCGGCTCGGCGGGCAACTGATGCTCGGCAAACTCATCGATGGTCACTTCCCATTCCTGCTCCTCGGCGTAGCGGTAGGCACCGGTATACAGGCCAATGTGTCGGCCAGAGCCCGTTTCCAGGTCCAGCATCAGAGCGATCCGATAAGGCGTCTTCGCCAACTTCAGACTCCCGTTTAGGATCTCGGAGGTTGGCCAACGTCGTGTTAGGTCCTCGGCGATCCGATGGTGGTTCCTAAATCATAGGATTAGTTTGCTTTGAAACCAAGGTCGATCATCATAACGCATTCTCGCTCATCGGCGATGAACTCGCCTTTGTTTTTCGCGATGGCGCGTTTCGCTTCAGGATGATTCACGGGTCAGAGCGCGGTACGTCCTTTCCCAAACTCAGGCACGCTTCCTGCGGCCGATGGGCACCCAGATTGCCATCGCGCGCTCCAGAGCTTGCATGACGAGTACGGCGGCTACAATGACTTTTGAGGGGCAGGGATTTGAAACCGATACGTATCAGATTTGCCGTACCAGCAATCTAGTAAAAGCGCATTAAGGCCCGTGATATGGGTTAGAATCGAGGGTTTTTGTTAATTTCAGGACCCGGTGGTGTGCGGCGGTATCGTGCCGCGTAACGTTAAGGAATTTCCTCTCGTCAAGAAGGATATCGTAAAATCAGCCTTCAAACATCGTGACCGGCATATATTGAATGTGCTTCGCCAATGATCTTGGGAGATAGCAGATGCTGCGATTGAGAAAACTGACCGGGTTTTCAACCGTGTTGGCCTTGCAGGTGGCGCTTGTGCTTTCCGCCCCGGCTATGGCCGAGAAGGTCAAGGTCTACATCATGATGGGCCAGTCGAATATGCTCGGCTTTGGCACCGTCGGCCCGGCGGACAAGCAAGGCACGCTCGAGTACGCCATCGCCACCGACGGGCTGTTCCCGTATCTCCAGGATCGTCATGGCTGGGTGGTTCGGGACGACGCCCGGTACGCCTTCATCATGTCCGGTCGTGAGCGTGCGAACACCTGGCTGCGGGTACCGTCCCGTGGTCGATTCGGCCCAGAGCTTTGTGCCGGCTTCGTGCTTGCCGAGGACCACGAAGCCCCGGTGTTGATGCTCAAGAGCTGCATCGGCAACCGGTCGCTGGGCTGGGACCTGCTCCCTCCTGGGAGCGAGCGTTACGAATACGAGGGCTTTTACTACGCGGGGTATACCGAGTCGCCGCTGAAGTGGAAGGTTGGCAGCAACCCCGAGCCCATCGGCTGGTACGCGGGCAAGCAGTACGACACCGATGTCGCTGGCGCCAAGCAGATCCTGGAGCAGTTGGACAGGTATTACCCCGGGGCCGAGGGCTACGAGATCGCCGGCTTCATGTGGTGGCAGGGCGACAAGGACCGTTACAACCAGGCCCACGCGGTCAAGTACGAAGAGAACCTGGTCCGCCTGATCAACGTGCTGCGGGAAGAGTTTGACGCCCCCGACGCCAAGTTTGTGATCGCCACGCTCGGCCAGACCGAGATCGGGGCCGAGGGCAACGAGGGCAAGATCCTCCAAGCCATGATGAACGTCGCTGACGCGGAGAAGTACCCCCAGTTCGAGGGCAACGTGGCAACGGTCTACACCCACGCGATGCACCAGGGCGGGGCCTCGAACGGCCACTACGGCAACAACGGCAAGTTCTACGCCTTGGTTGGCGAAGCCATGGGCAAGGCGATGATTGAGTTGGAATCGGAATAAGGCACGGCTGGCCCGGTCGATGACCGATCAGCCTTACAATCGAAGACGATACGTTCCCGCGGTCGTTGCTCGGGGATGCCGGGGTGTTTTGACGGGTCGGACAGAGTGCCGACGAACAGGGCATTGGGCCTGCTGCTTGACTTGACCAACCGGGCGATGCGATTTGCCCCTGACGTTTTCTTAAGGATTAACCATGCCAACGCGACGTGATTTTCTCCGGGCGGGCCTTTACACCGCCGGCGCTCTTGGGACCTCGGCGATGTGGCCCGAGCACCTATTCGGCCAGGCCGCCGCACCGTTGGCCGGATCGGGCAAGGTGCCGATGCGTTTTGTGTTTATCCATAAGGGCAACGGCCTGCTGCCTCATACGCTGGTCCCCCCGAGCTTCGACGAGTCATTGGTCGAACAGGAAAAACGCAAGCAGCCCTACACCGTTGACCTGGACGGCCACACGCTCCCCGCCTGGATGAGCCCGCTGGCCAACCACCGCGACAACCTGACGATCCTTCAGGGCCTTTCGGGCAAGATGTGTACCACCGGGCATCACACCTGGTGCTCGTCGCTGGGCGCCTATAAGGCCAACGAGCGGCTGAGCTCGATCAAGTGGGCCACCGTCGACTTCGAGCTGGCCAAGATGTTCCCCTCGCCGTTTGAGCATATCGAGCTGGCCTGCTTCCCCGGCAGCGGGGGCAACTCGCGTGGCAACATCAACGGGATCGAGAAGGGCTTTTCCGCCCGCGGCCCGATGCAGCCGAACTACGCCTTCGGCTCGCCCAAGGTCGCGATGCAGGAGCTGTTCAAGTCGGTCTCGAAGCAAGAGGCCGCGCAGGTGCTCTACCAGATGGACCGCAGGGTGCTGGACTTCGTCGCCGGCAACGAGGGCACGATCGCCCAACAGCTTGACGGCATCGAGCATCTCAAAGTCCAGGGCTACGCCGACTCGGTCGAGGCGATCCGCGAGCGTAACCGGAAGATCGAGGCCATGGCCGAGGTCATCCAGCAGAACATCCCCGAGTTGCCCGATGCGTATATGAACTCAGATTCATTGAGCACCCTTGATCGGCAGGACGGCTTGTGCGAGATCATGCTGTCAACGCTGATCGCGGGGATGACCCATGTCGTCGCTTTGACCGCCGACGAGCTGGGGACGCCTTACACCGGCCTGCCGCAGATCGAGAACGAGCGGGTTCACCTGCACGACGTCGGCCACGGGAAAGGCATCGGCGGCATGGAGGCGTTGTCGATCCGCGAGTTGGTGCGACACCAGCACATGACGCTGGTGGACAAGATCGTCAGCCGGCTCAAGGCTACCCCCGAGATCGACGGCCGGGGCACGATGTTTGATAACACCATCGTCTTCTACTTCCCGGACAACGGCGAGACGCACCACAGCAAGGGCAGCGAGTGGCCCTTCATCGTGATGGCCGGTGACAACACCCCGATGAGCCTTGGCCGCCGGTACGTCCGCCTGCCCAACTACGGCCGGCCGGGCCATAAGACCCTGGGTAACTTCTGGACCACCGTCCTCAACGCCTACGGCAACCCGATCGAACACTACGGTGAGCTCGATCTGGCGCTGAACAAGTACGGCATCGACCAGACCGGCGCTATCCCGCAGTTGCTGGCCTGACCCACACCGCTTTGACCCGACGATACGAGCCGCGAGAAAACCACTTGATCTCTCTTCGACTGTCTGTTGTCGCGTCCGTGGCGTGCTTTGGCGTGTCGGCTTTGCTTCTGCTCCCGATGCTAAGAAGCCCGGAGGCACGGAACCAAGCCTCGGCGACAGGGCTCGCGCCCTCTAAGCTCAAGGCCGTTGCGGCGGGTCCGCGGTCACCGGTCAAGGAGCGAGAGGATGCGGCGTCCTCCATGCCCGGGGATGTACGGGCCTTAATGAATGCATATTGCACGGATTGCCACGGCGAGCTGGCCCAGAAGGGCGAGGTCCGCTTCGACACATTGATGTCGCTGGCCCAGGCCGAGCGCGACGCGCTGATGACCAGGGCGCACGAGGCGATCCACTTCCAGGACATGCCCCCCTCGAACAAGCCCCAGCCCACCGAAGCCGAGCGGCAACGGCTGATGGGCTGGCTAAACGATCAGCTCAACGACGCCGGCGAGCAGTCGGTACAGGACAAGATCCGCTACCCACACTATGGCAATGTTGTGGACCACGACACGCTGTTCAGTGGGGAGATCAATGAGTTGGCCTACACGCCCGCGCGGCGGTGGCTGGTGAGCCCGCAGATCTACATGAACCGTGTCTTCGATGTGTTGGAGATGAGCGACCGCGATCGGAGGGAATACGCCTCGCGGAGCCTGTACGGCGTGACCAACCCGTTTGTCCTGCCCGATCAATCGGGCGTCCGGGACTACGCCCTGGGTGGGCTGACCGGCGGGCACCTGCTGATCCAGCTCGGCAACGCGAAGTGGATCGCCGGGAAACAGGTCTTCGCCGCCAAGCACCACGGCACGAACCAGGGTGGCCTCGTGTTTGAAAACCCCAAGGACCGCTGGTTCCCAAGCGCGTTTGGGCCCGAGTCTTTCAAGGCGATGCTCGCCAGCGAGCAGCCGGCAACGGATGAGCAGCTCGCCGCGGCGATCACGACGCAGTTTGAGCTCGCCCTGCAGCGACCCCCGACCCAGCGGGAGCGGGACAAGTATCTCGCGTTGGCCCGGGACCTGGTGGAGCTCGGCGGCAACGAAGAGGCGCTGAGGCAGATCTGCATCGCGGTGCTGCTTGAATCCGAGTTTATGTACCGGCTTGAGTTCGGCGGGGGAGAAACCGACCTGCACGGGCGTCGCCTGTTGACCCCACGCGAAGCGGCGTTCGCCATCTCCTACGCTCTAGGCGACCGCGGCCCGGACAGTGCACTGCTGCAGGCGGCGGCGGAAGGCCGGCTCGAAACCAAAGCAGACTACGAACGCGAGGTCCGCCGGCTGCTCGCGGACAAGAAGTACTACCGAGGCGCTGTTGATCCATCGATCAACGGCCGCCACTACCAATCCAACGTTGTTTCGCACCCGAAAATCATCCGCTTCTTCCGAGAGTTCTTCGGCTATATGGCCGCGACCAAGGTGTTCAAGGACCCGCCCCGCGCCGAAGGGCGATACGCAAACCTCTCCCGCGGCACGCTCGGCACGGCGGGCTGGCTCATCAGGGAGGCCGACCTTATCGTCACCTGGCACGTCGAGAACGACCAGGACGTCTTCGAGAACCTGCTGACGTCGGACCGGTATTTCGTGTATGACCAGGACAGCGGCGAGAGGGGCGAGCGGATCCTCGCCAACTGGGAGCTGGTCTGGGAGACGCTCAAGGACGAGCCCTGGCAGACCGAACCGAAGGCGGTGCTCGAGCGGCACTTCGATTTTATTCGGCGCCATCTGTCACTGCGGAGCAACAAGGTCGACGATCGCTCCGGCAGGGACCTGGTCTGTTACATGCGTTTGTTCTCCGAGTCCTTCGGGATCGGCAAGACGCCTTACCCGCGTGGCCCTTGGACACACGGCTATTTCATCAACCACTCGATCTTCTACAGCCTCCCGCCGAGCCCGAGGTACGGGCGTTACCACGTCAATTGGAAATCGCCGGAGTACTGGGCCAATGTCGAGGCGGTCGACTGGTGGGACTTCCCGGTCCAGCAGCCTTTCAGCATCCCCAACCGCAAGGGGGTCCTCTCGCACCCGGCCTGGCTGATCGCACACTCGACGAACTTCCACAGCGACCCGATCCGCCGCGGCCGCTGGGTCCGGGAGAAGCTGCTGGCCGGCCGGGTGCCGGACGTGCCGATCACGGTCGATGCCCAGGTCCCCGAAGACCCGCACCGCACCTTCCGCGAGCGGGTTGAAGAGGTGACGGGGCCGGAAGAGTGCTGGAAGTGCCACAAGTACATGAACCACCTGGGCCTCCCGTTTGAGGCGTACGACGACTTCGGGCGCTTCCGTATTGAAGAGGTGCTCGAGCATCCGGACAACCTGATCAAGTCGGGCAACGGGAAGACGAGCTTCGATGTCTACCCGACCAAGCCGATCGAGTTCCACGGCATCCTCGACAGCACCGGCGACCCGGCGCTGGACGGCCCGGTCGATGACGCGCTGGAGATGATCGATAAGCTGGCCCAGTCCGACCGCGTGCGCCAGTCGATCATCCGCCAAGCCTTCCGCTTCTATATGGGGCGCAACGAGATGCTGTCGGATTCACAGACCCTGATCGATGCCGACCGGGCCTACGTCGAGAGCGGCGGCAGCTTCCAGGCGGTGATCGTTTCGCTGCTGACCTCTGATTCGTTTATGTACCGCAAGGCGGCCCCGGCCCAATAAGTGGTTGTTGTACAACAAATAACTTATTTCATCCCAACGCCCTTACGGCTATCTTAGAAACTTGATGCGTATCGACCCGGTCACGGGTCTGGCTGATACCCGTCAGGTGACGAGATCACGGATCCGGCCCCCACAGATCAATGAAGGACAGACCGAATGAGCCGATTGAAGCTGCTGCTGACGCTTGTGATCTGCTTCCTGCCGCTCTCGGTGCAGGCGGTCTACGAAAAGCCCAACGGCTTCCCGTGGAACCTGACCTTGAATGGTTGGCATGACGCGGAGATGGTCCAGGCGCTGCCCAACGGCAGCTTCTTCCTGAACGTCGGGCCCACGGGAATCCGTGCGCAGGTGACCCACGAGCACCCGCACTGGTTCACCGTCCGCTATGTCTTCCGCAATTCACCCGCGGCGGGCAAGGTCCGGCCCGGCGACATCATCATCGGGGCCAACGGCCGCGTCATGGACGTGCCGCACCAGTTCGGGCGACGAACCGTACGCGGCTTCAACGGGCCGATGACCGAGATGGCCAAGCTCATCGAGGACAGCCAGGCCGAGGAAGGCAAGCTCGAGCTGATTGTGTGGCCCGACGGCAACCGGTCGGCCCAGAAAACCGTCGAGGTCCAGATCGAGCCGGTGGGCCGATTCTCTCGGACGTACCCCTTCAATTGTGCGCGTTCGGATCGGCTGATGGAGCAGCTGTGCGAATGGCTCGCCAAGGAGTACGAGCGGGCCGGGCGGTTTGAGGGACGGGTCCACGCCCACTCGGCGTGTGTGCTCGCGCTGATGGCCAGCGGCGATGACCGCTACGCGCCGCTGATCCGCCGCATCATGGCCGGGTATTACAACAAGCGGTACAACAGCTTCAGTGGTGGCGGGTTCCCGTCGTGGAACTTCGGTTATGACGGCATCGTCCTGGGGGAGTACTACCTGCTGAGCAAGGACCGCAAGCTGCTGCCGGCGATGCAGTCGCTCAACACCGCGATGGCCGAGTCACAGGACTGGATCACCGGCGGGTTCTCGCACCGGCCCCAGCCTTTCATCTGGAAGCGCGTCGCCGACGGCGGCACACGGGGATACGGCTCGATGGCCGCGCCCGGCGGTCTGGTCATGCTCGGGCTGAGCCTGTTCAAGGCGGGTGGGGTCGAGATTGATTCGGCATGCTACGAGCGGATCCACCAGGCCTACCTCCAGACCACCAACCAGAACGGGGCGGTCGGATATGGCTTTGCGAGCTGGGATTACGCTTTCCTTGAGCTCAAGGGCGAGTCCCTTGGCAAGGCCCAGAGCGAGCGCGGGATCGGCTACCGCGTGCCCACCGACATGAAGGAGATCACCGAGTATGAGGTGGTCTGGCCTACACCAGATGAGCCACGCTATCGGCCACCCAACTGGCTCAAGACCGAGACCGATCGTGTCCGGGTCTACGTGCTTTCCGAGACGCGCCGGCTCGCGATACGAGACATGTCCCTGCCCGAGCCGACGGCCCCGTACAACACCACCGGTCGCCCCATCAACCACCTGGTCCGGGGCGGGACGGGGGCGCTGGCGCACTTGATCGGCAACGCCGACAACGTGTCCTGGGGCTTCATGGGCATGCACCTGGCCACGGCCTGCGCGGCCAACCCCGACAGCCTGCTCGACGGCCACGCCAGCACGCTGATGCACACGCTCTGGGCTTCGCTCGGTGCCGCCCGCGCCAGCGACCGCGGTGTCCGCCACTACATGGACGGGATCAAGTGGTGGTTCATCATGGCCCAGACCCATGACGGCAGCTTCGTTTGTATGCCCGGACGGGACTACGCCTCCACCGACCACGTCTACGCCAACCGCAACATGCCCACCGCGACCGCCGCGCTGATCCTCGGCATCAAGGACGGCCACATCATGATCACCGGCGCAGAAAACCCGCCGGTGCGTGCCAATCCTACGGACACCGAAGAGCCCCGGCCCCGGCCCCGGCCGCAGGCCACGGTGCCACGCAGCCTTGCCCAGCTTGGAGCGGACTTCAAGGTCACCCACAATACTCGGGAAGCCCAGCTCATCGAGCGCGGATCCCCCTACGCCCAGGTCCTCCGCTCGCTGGACAGCACCGCCGAGCAGGACGACGCAGAGGGGGCGGAAGCCGCCGAGTTCGCCCGCCGGTTACGGGCCTGGATCACCGCAGAAAACGCGCGGCTGATGGAGCAGGCCCGTGAGCGGCCCGGGATGTCCGTGGCCCGCACGGGTGAATACGTCCGCCGATTGTCCGGGATCAACTCGCCCGACGCCCGGGCCCTGGTCGCACGCCTCGGGGAGATGGGACGGGACCGAGACATCCGGATGCTGGCGCGTTACTACGAGCAGTTCGACCGCGTCATTGAGCAGGAGACCCAGCGAGGCAGCACCCCCGCGACCGAGCGTAGCAAGCAGCAGATCGGTGAGCTGGTCGAGCGTTTTCTCCAGAAGCCCGGTCTCCCGCAAGCGGTGCTCACCGACGCCCGCACATTGCTCGCGGAGATCGACCGAACGCTACCCTGAGCCGCTGACGGCCACGAGATGCACACGCCGGAAACGATCAAGTGTCGATCAACATAGGACGCCGCCTTGTTTAAGACATGCCCCATGCTGCCCGCCATGCTTCTGCTCGTCATGGTTTGTACGGGCCCGACGAAAGCCGACGATCACACTGCATCTGGCTATGCGGGCGACGACGGCTTTGTCGATCTGTACAACGGTGAAGACCTCACGGGCTGGCGGACGACCGGCAACTGGGTCCCGCAGGACGGCGGCATCCTGAAGATCGACCCCCGGCCGGGCGAGCGCGGCTGGCAGCGGTTCGAGGCCTACCTGACCACCCAGCGGACATACGCCGACTTCATCCTGGAGCTGGAGTTTAAGCTTGAGCGCGGCGGGAACAGCGGCGTGCACTTTCGAATCGGTGACCCGGCCGAGCCGGTGACCCGGGGCATCGAGGTCCAGATCCTCGACAGCTTTGGCAAGCCGGACGAGCGGTTGACCCACCACGACAACGGCGGGGTCATCCGCACCTCGCCCCCGTCGAAGAACATGTCCAAGCCGGCCGGCGAGTGGAACCAGCTCGTCATCACCTGCAAGGGCCACCACCTGACCGTGGTGCTCAATGGCGAGCGGGTCCAGGACCTGCAGCTCGACGAGGGCGCGATGAAGGACCGCCCACTCGAAGGCCACATCGCCCTGCAGGACCACGGCATCCCGATGTGGTTCCGCAACATCCGCATCAAAGAGCTGGACTGATCGGGTCGGCCTGGCGTGATGCCCTGCCTCGCGGATAGAGGATGGGCTGAGTTGTACCGGCTTTCGCGCACGTGCTGTCTTTGTTAACTGGCTGAACCGATGATGAAGCAGGTCCTACAGCTCTGGCTCTTCGCTCTGCTCTGCACAACCGCGCGTGCCGAGCGTCCCAACGTCATCCTGATGATGGCCGACGACCTGGGGTACAACGACGTGTCGTGCTACGGCAGCGAGCGTAACCGGACCCCGTTTTTAGACCAGATGGCGGATGAAGGCGTCCGGCTGACCAGCTTCTACGCGGGGGCGTCGGTGTGTTCCCCGTCACGGATGGCGCTGCTGTCGGGCTCTTACCCGGCGCGGCTGGGCTGGGAGCGGGGCGTGCTGGGCTATCTCATGGAGCCAAGGACCGGCATGTCGCTGGATGTGGTCACGATCGCCGAGTCCTTCCGTGACGCGGGCTACCGCACGGCCATGGCGGGTAAGTGGCACGTCGGCGCTCAGACCCTGGGCCCGATGCACCAGGGATTCGACGAGAGCTACTTCATCCTCGCCAGCAACAACATGAGTCGAGACATGTTCCGTGGCCAGCGACGTATCCACGAGGACTACGACAACCGGCTGCTCTCCCAGGCCTTTACCGAGGAAGTCGTTCGTCTAATCAATGTTGATTCGGACCAGCCCTTCTTGATCTACGTCCCCTTCACGGCGCCGCACTTCCCCGCTAGCGCCCACCCGGATTGGCGTGGCCGATCCAACAACAGCGCCTACGGCGACGTGGTCGAAGAGCTCGACGCGCGGGTGGGAGAAATCCTTGCCGCGCTCAAGCAGCGTGGTATCGATACTCAGACGCTGGTGGTCTTCATCTCCGACAACGGGCCGGAGCCCAACCAGCGACGCTTCAACAGCGCCGCACCGTTCAGCGGACGCAAGTGGAACGCCCGGGAGGGCGGCCTGCGTGTGCCGGGGATCATCCGCTGGCCGGGCAGCCTCGAGGCCGGGCGGGTCAGCGACGCGATGGTCTCGGCGATGGACCTGTACCCGACCCTCGCCCATGTCTGCGGTGTGCCGATCAACATCCCCGAGTCCGGGCAGAAGCTCGACGGCCTGAACGTATGGGGATCGATCACCGGCGAGGACCCAGCCCAGGCCCGTGATGAGCTGCTCTACTGGCACGGCAAGGGCAAGGCCAGCGCGATCCGCTCGGGGGAATTCAAGCTCTTCTTCGATGCCGGCGAGGGCGATCCGAACGTTAGGAATGGCCCGGTGCTCTACAACCTCGCGGAAGACCCCGGCGAAACCACCGACCTCAGCGACAAACACCCCGACATCGTCGCCGAGCTGCTCGAACGTGCGCGACAACAGCTAGCCGACATCGAGCAACACGCGCTACCGATCGGCAGATGGTCGCAGCAGTAGCCCGGCCACACACGCTTGGGGCACGCCTGTGCATAGGCAGCAGTCGGCGTGTTGATCAGGCGAACACATCGCTGACGCTCTTGCCTTGGCCGTCCTTGGTGACGTAGAACGGCCGACGCTCGACCTCGAAATGGGTCTTCGGGCTGATCCCCATCGCGGTGTAGATCGTCGCGTGCAGGTCTTCGACCGACATCGGGTTTTCAACGGCGATGTTGGGGCGCTCTTCCGCGGTCTTGCCGTAGACGAAACCCTTCTTCATGCCGCCACCGAACATCAGCACGCTGGTCCCGCCGGTGAAGTGGCGGTGCAGGCCGTAGTGCTGCATCTCCTTGAGCACGTCGGTCTTAGCGCGGGACTGGTCGCGGGCGTTGGACCCGGGGACGCCCTCGATCATCATGTCCCGGGAGAATTCGCTGGCGACGATCACCAGCGTGCGGTCGAGCATGCCGCGCTCTTCGAGGTCGCGAACCAGCGTGGCGATCGGTCGGTCGATCTCCTGTTTGAGGCGGACGACGGTCTCGTGCCCCTTCTCGTGTGTGTCCCAGTGCAGGAAGGGGACGTACTCGGTGGTCACCTCGACAAAACGCGAGCCCGCCTCGACCAGCCGGCGGGCGAGGAGGCAGCCTCGGCCGAACCGGCCGGTGTCGTACTTCTCGTAGTTTTCCTTGGGCTCAAGCGTGAGATCGAAGGCATTCTTGTGCTCCGAACCCAGCAGGCGGTGGGCGTGGTCGATCGCCTGCCGCATCGACGCTTCGTGGTAGTCGCTGATGCCCCCGCCGCGCTGCTCAGCGAGCTGGCGGTACCGGTCGTAGCGGCGCTCGAACCGTTCGGGCGTCATCCCCTCGGGGGTCGCCACGGAGCGGGCGGCCTGTTCGGGGAAGGGGATGTTGAACGGGCCGTAGGCGCTGCCCAGGAACCCGGGCTGGGTGAAGGCCTTGAGTTCTTCGGACTCGCCGACACCTTCGAGGCGTTGGCCGATGTTGACAAACGCCGGCATGACATCGTTCTGCGCACCAAGCAGGCTGGCCATCCACGCGCCCATGTGCGGCGCCGCGACGGTGAGCGGCGGGACGTACCCGGTGTGCCAGTGGTACTGGTGGCGGGAGTGGAGGATGTGGCCCAGGTCAGGCTGTACGGCCGAGCGGATCAGCGTCGCGCGGTCCATCACCTGGGCGATGTTTTCCAGCCCCTGGCTGATCTTGATGTGATCGACGTTGGTATCGATCGCCGGGAAGGTGCTGATGATTTCTTCGACCGGCAGGCCGATCTCGAACGGCTTGTACGTCTTGGGGTCGAACGTCTCGGGCGACGCCATGCCCCCCGCCATCCAAAGCAGGATGACGGCGTCGGCCTTCGGCTCGGGCTGGACCAGGCCATCGCCCCGGTCGGCTTGCACCAGCCGTGGGGCACCGGTCATCAGCGCCGCCGCCGAGGAAGCGCCCAGGGCCTGCAGGAAACGTCGGCGGGTCAGGTCGGGTTGGGTCGGGTCGTACCAGTCTTGCATCGCTTGGTCCTTGTCTGTCGCTAGCGGACGTACTGAAACTCGGGCAGCATGAAGACCGACCACAGCAGGTCCTCCACGCCCGTCGCGGTCAGCCGCTGGCCCAGCATGGATCGGCAGACGGCACGCTCGGCAGGATCGGGCACCCGGCTTAACGAGCGGGTAAAGACCAGGTCGATCAGGTCGTCTGCCGACTTGTCGCCGTGCAGCTCAAGCAGCTTGGCCGCCCCGGCCTTGATCTTCTCGTTCATCGCCTCGCCGTTGGCCAGGTCTAAAGCCTCGAGCGTGGTCAGCATCTGCGGCCGGCTGGTGACGACCTGCTCGCGGTTGGGCCGGCCCATCGCCCGCTGCAGGAAATCACTGGCCAGCATCGAGGCGCGCGAGATGTTGTGCGGCGTCTGAAGACCAAGCTCCTGCTCGATCCTCCGGGCGGCGAACTTCTTGTCCACCCCCGTCGTCTGGGTCTGGGTCACCTGGCGGATCGCATCGACAAACTGCTCGGCGGTCATCCGTTTGATGATCGGCCCGGCAAACACGAACGACGCGCTCTCCGCCTGCTCATCCTGCACCAGGGACTGGGCGCGGTACGCGCGGGAGGTGGTGATCAGCCGCATGACGGCTTTGAGGTCGTATCCCTCGTCCCCCAGATAGACCGCCAGGTAGTCCAACAGGTCTTCGCTCCAGGGCTCGGTCTGCATCGCGTCCACCGGCTCGACGATGCCCCGGCCCATCATCCGGTGCCAGAGCCGATTCACGATCGTCCGGTTCAGCCGGCCGTTGCCGGGGCTGGTCATCAGCTGGGCCAGCTGCTGGAGCCGCTGGTTGCGCGGGGCCGCGGGATCGACCTGCCCCAGCTCGGGGAACAGCCAGGCGGGCTGGGCGATCTCGCCGGTCGGCTTGTCGCAGCGGTTCATCTCCAGGGGCTGGTCCGCGAAGACCGCCGCGAGGCTGTAGGCCTCTTCGAGGGTCCAGCGGTCGATGAAGCTGTCGTGGCAGGAGGCGCACTTGATGTTGATGCCCAGGAACACCTGCCCGACGTTCTGGGCGAATTGGATCTCGACGGACTGGCTTGAGTTCACATCGCCGCGCCACTTGATGCCGTTGATAAAGCCCTCGGACCCGCCGGTCGGCGCGAGCAACTCACGCGTGAACTGGTCGTAGGGCTTGTTCTCCAGGAGTGAGCGGTACAGCCAGTTCGAGATCGACTTGCGCCCGCCGGTGATGTAGCCCGTGCCCTGGTAGTCGTTGCGGAGTAGGTCGTTCCAGAAGGTCATCCAGTGCCGGGCGTACTCCACGTCTTCGGCCAGCAGCTGGTCCACCAGCTTGGCGTGCTTGTCCGGGCCCGCGTCGGCGACGAAGCGCTCAACATCCGCCGGCCCGGGCAGCAGGCCCACCAGGTCCAGCGAGACCCGGCGGTAGAACACCGCGTCATCGACCGGCGGGGTGGGGGCCAGGTCCTGCTCGGCTAAATACGCATCGATGATGCGATCGACCGGGTTGGTCCGGTCACCCACCGCGTCGGGCAGGTCGGGCCGACGCGGCTCCAGAGGGGGCTCGTAGCGCGCTTTGGCGAAGGTAAAGCCCGCCTCCCACTGCATCCCCTCGTTGATCCAGGCTTTGAGCGTCGCGACCTGCTCCGCGGTCAGGCGGGGCTTGCCCTGCGGCGGCATGATGAATGCCGGGTCTTCTTCCAGGATGAGTTCGATCATGTAGGACGCGTCGGCATTGCCCGGCTCGGCGGCGTCGGCATCGAGCATCAGCCCGCGGGTGTTGATCGAGAACCCGCCCTTCGACTCGTCCCCGCCGTGGCACTCGTAGCAGTGCTGGACCAGAATCGGAGCGACCTGCGTGTGGAAATCGACCGGTTCGCCGCGCACCGGGATAGCTAAGGCGAGGGCAGAAATGAAAACGGATAAAAGAATTCGCATGCTTAAGTTTCCGTCGAAACGGGCTCAATCCAGAGCAATTATAGACCGACCCGTAGAGGGCGATTTGAGAAATGACTCCAGCGGCGCGAGCGATTCTGCGGCATCTTTAGTCTCCACCCAGTCGCGCTGAATGGTAGATCAGGGAAGGTGGGTGGGCATTGGGAAACATTCGGGCTCGTGATCGATCATCGCGGCGGAGATTCCGTGGCCTCAATCAGCGCCCGGACCTCATCCAGCAGCTTGGCCTGGGCGCTCAGCCGTAGCGGGTACATCCGCTCGCCCAGGGCCCGGGTCATGGCGGTCACCTCGGGGTAGGGCGTGTCGGTGATATCGATCAGCCCCATCTGGTAGTTCTCGCCGGGCCGGCCCACGGTGGGCTGATCCGTGTAGGCGAACCAGTGGGTGCCCACGATCTTCGGATGCATGAGGCCGGCAACAACATATGCGGCGTAACCACGGGCGCGCTGGGCCTGGTCGTGCACCGGGCAGAGGGACATGCCCAGCACGCCGCGGTCGATCGTGCCGAAGTCGTACTCGGTCACCATCACCGGCAGGTCCGCGTCGGCCGGGAGCCGGCCCGTCCCGGCCAGGGGCCAGTAGTGATTGACCGAAAACACATCGACGTACTTTGCGATCTGCTGGGCGACGATCGGCGGGCAGCTGTGTACGCGTGAACCGAGGTAGAGGTGGTTGGGCAGCAGCTCGTCCATCGTCTGTCGGCAGACGCCATAGTACCGGTCGGCCAGGTGGGCGTAGAGCCGCTCGCGGTCGGCCCGCCAGGCCTCGGTATTCCCCGGCGTGAGCGAAAGCCAGTCCGTCGCCGAGGTCCCCCATGCGCGGTTGAGTGCGGCCGGGTCGTCGTAGCGCTGCTGCAACAACGAGACGAATGCCCGGTAGGCCGGCTGCTCGGGGCCACGGCCGAGGACCCGCTCGACCATGTCGTTGTGCCAGTGCACCTCGTTGTCCAGGAAGACGCCGAGCATCCACGGGTCATCGCCGTGCCTCTCTGCGATCGCGCCGACCGCTTCCCGGTAGCGCTCTTCGAACCCCGGCTCGAACGGGTCGGCCGCGCCATCGATCGAGTGCGGGCCGTGCCAGATGTGGGTGATCTCGGTGTAGGGCGTGCGCTCCTGGCGGTACATCCGCGCGTTAGACCAGGCGCCCAGGGTGTTCAGCCCCCAGGCCCGCATGCGCCGGTGCGTGACATCAAGCGAGGCTTGTTCCCAGTCCGGGCCGTACTTCCGCATCGTGTTGATGCGGAGAAAATCGAGCATCGGGCCGTGCTCGCGGTGGGTGGTCATCCCGACGCGGTGCTCGTCCGATCCCGGGGCAGGCAACCAGCCAAACAGCGCCCGGCGGGGCCCGCGGATCGGGGTCCGCGCGGTGTTGTTGACCGTGCAGACCCCGTGCGACCAGAACAGCCGGCCCTCCGGGTCGACCAGCCACCACTTGCCATCGACCTTCTGCGTGCGGAAGTAGCCGGTGGCCTCGAGCCTGGGCCCGGCCGCGTAGCCGCCGTAACGATTGAACGAGGCTGGCCCGGGGTCACTGCGCAATTGCTCGGCCTCCGCCTCTCGTAGCGCATGCAGGTCCGCGTCGTCTTGGACCTTGGTCTGCCAGTCAAACGGGATCGCCTGGCCGTAGCGATCGAGATAAGGCGTCACCATGATCGCGTGGTTCGCTTCCGCCCCCGTTGGCCAGGCGAGGTAGGGCTCGACCCCGGTCAGCCTGACCTGCGGGTGAGAAGATCGGACCGTCACCCGGCAGATGCGGATGTCTGCGGCGTTGAAGCTCTTCCAATGCGATCGCCAGCCGTTGGGCTTGGCGGCCATGCCCCGGAACGCCGGCGGGCTGTCGTCCCGCCAGCCCAGGGGGTAGCCCACGGTGACCACGCCCGTCTCGCCCGGCATGAGGTAGGACTGGCTGGACGAGTTGTTGGCCCAGTCCACCGCGCCGCCGTTCTCCAGCCGGACATCGACCCGGACGATGCCCGGGCCCGCGTTAGTCATCTGCATGCTAAAGAGGCTGTGGCCGGTGAAGTCCCACTTCTCGCCGGTCGGCACGAACTGGACACCCCCGGCCCCCCCGGTCATCCCCCCGGTCATCCGCCCGGTGACCGCCCACCGCCCGTCCCCGACCCGCTCGGCCGACAACCCGCCGTGGACATGCCCGACCCGCGCTTCAACCCCCCGGCTGGGCTCAAACAACATCTCGCGCGTGACCGGCGGGGCCAGGTGTTGCGCGGGCCGTTCGGCCAGCAGAGGCGTGGCCCACACCAGCGCGCTGGCGAGCAGGAGCAGCCGGGCCAATCGAGGCTTAGAGATCAACAGCATGCGTTATTGCCGGGGCCTACGAAGGATAGCGTCGCACATCACGACGCTACGAATAGATCGCTCCAGGCAAGAGATTCTTAGTATCTTGTCCCGCCGAATACGCTACGGCCGGCACGTTCAGGCTGGCCGATGACCACCCGGTAGATGAAGGAACCCGAAGTCATCCGCGAGTCGATAACGGCATCAAAGCTGCCGCCGCCCGTGCTGTTCAGCCTCGCTCACCCCGAAAGCCTGGCGGAACACAGACCCGGTTGAGAGCGGCGGCGTTTGGGCCAGCTTCGAGCTCGAGGTTGGTTTGCCAGTGTGTCGACTGACCACCCGGGTCAATGCCGGGTGAGGCCGAGGGTTTAAAAGAACGCGGTCAACCACAAAAACCCGCCTCTCGGCGGGTCGTGATGCCTCCTCTAGGACTCGAACCTAGAACCCGCTGATTAAGAGTCAGCTGCTCTGCCAATTGAGCTAAGGAGGCTTGGGGCGTGGTGGCTGGAAACGTCGTATTCTGCTTGCTTGGGCTTGGGGTGTCAAGTGATCGACCATAGGGCTCAGGCGGCAACAGCCCCCGAGACGTCCGCCCCCGGTGCATGGGACAGGTCGGGTAGGATGCGGCGATGGAGATGCCAAAGAACGTCAGGATCCTCGGTGTACTCAATATCGTGCTGGCCTCGGTCGGCATCTTCTTTAGCCTCGTTGGGGTCGCGGGTATCTTCCTGATGAAAGAGCTCAGCCCCGACATGGGCAAGGTCTACACCGGGGCCGTGCTGGCGGCCTCGGTCGCCCTGCCGATGGTGGGCCTGATCACCAAGGCGATGATGCTGTTTTCGGGGATCGGCCTGGTTCGGGGACAGGCCTTCGGCAGGAGCCTGGGGATCATCTGGGCATGGAGCTCGATGTTTTATGGTGTGATCGCCGCGGCCATCAACAGTTTCTTCGTTTCGCCCGCCGCGATGGAGGCATCGATGAATAACTCCAGTAGCGCCTCGGGCGGCGCGGCGGCTCCCCCCGCCTGGGTTGATGCAGATGATCCAAACCAGTTCCATGGTGATGGGGATGGTGATGGGCCTCGCGATGGCGCTGGGTTATCAGATCACCTTCCTGGTCCTGATGAACCGTGACGAGGTGAAGCTTTTTTTTACGGCGCGTCAAGGCACTGTTTCTTGAGCGGAGTGCGAGTCGATGAAACCCAGCCAATTTCGGATCATCGTTGGGATCGCGGCGGTCTTGATCGCCCTCGTTGCCGCGTTGGAAAACGCATCGGGGGCCGGGGTGATGCTGATGGGCCCGGACTTTGTTGCGGGCATGTCGCAGGGGCAGCCGGCTTTCATGAAGGAGTTTGCCGAGCGGTCCATGGGCCCTTTATCCGAGGCGATGCGGTCGGGGGTGTACCGTTGGGTATCGATGGTGATGTCGTTGGTCGGCCTGCTGGCGGCGTGCTGCCTCGGGCTCGGTGGGCTCGCGCTGCTTGCCGGCCAGCGGGTCTCGCGGCGGCTGCTCACGGTGTGGGGGGCGTACGGTGTTGCGGCGGCACCGATCCTGACCTGGCTGTCGGCGAACTACCTGTTGCCCCAGGTCGCGGCGGTCGAGAACGTCGAACTGACGCGCCTGAGCGTGCTGGCCCAGGGGGTGACGTCGCTGCTGATGATGTGGCTCCTGCCGGTCGCGCTATTGATCCTGCTCCGCCGGCCCTTTCTTTGGCGGGATATAGACAAGCCGCAGCCGAAACCAGTTCCTCTGACAACCGCGCCGGCCGCATCAGACACGCCGCTCGGCCAAGTTCCTGCCGAATCTGCGAGCGGCGAAGACAGCCCGCGACCAAGCCAATCGCCGCCAGCGATGCGTGAGCCCCCTGTTTTGGAACCGCCCGACTTCGCCGCCCGGCACGGCGGGCTGCGGGACGATCCGTGGAACGACCCGAACGCGAACTGATACGCATCCCCAAAATTCATACGCTCGTCAGGTCATGGCCAGCCGCCACGTAACACGTGGCGGACGAGCTCCCTGACGCTTTTCCGCCGGGGGTTACCCGGCGGCTCATGAAGCAATGAACGCCTTGGTTTATTGTGGGATACGTATGACCCGTTGCCGCCCCGGCGATACCATGCCGACCAGACACCCAACCGACGGAGCATCCCGATGCAACTCAAGGGCAAGCGCATCCTGATTTTTGTGGGCGATGACTACGAAGACCTTGAGCTGCAGTACCCCAAGTATCGGCTACGAGAAGCGGGGGCCGAGGTCGTCGTCGCCGGGCTCGAGGCGGGGGTCACCCACCAGGGCAAGCACGGCTACCCGCAGCTCAGCGAGGCAAGGCTCGCCGACCTCTCTGCCGCCGACTTTGATGGCCTGGTCGTGCCCGGCGGGTGGATGCCCGACAAGCTCCGCCGCTACGAAGAAGTACTCTCGATCACCGACGACATCCATCGGCAGGGCAAATGCATCGCCTCGATCTGCCACGGCGCGTGGATCAACATCTCGGCCAACGTGGTCAAGGGTTACCGCTACACCTCGACCCCGGGGATCAAGGACGATCTGATCAATGCCGGCGTGGCCGAGTGGCTGGACGAAGAAGTCGTGGTGGACCGTCATCACGTCAGCTCACGCCGGCCCGACGACTGCCCCGCGTTTTGCCGGGCGATGATCGAGGTGATGGGTGGGTAGCAGAACTTGTATATAAAAACTGCTGTGGGTGTTTGAGCTAAGTAAGCGGTTTATACGCGGGCAATGCAAATTTGACTGGGTTCTTTTCGTCCCAAGCAACGGGAAGGGTAGGGCTTTTGATTCCGAATGGTCCAGTGCCTCTATGATCGTAGTAGTATTTGCTTGGATCACATGAGAAGCGTCCACAGCACCTTAATTCGATAAATGTAGTTTCTTTGCTAGCGCCAACAACGGATAGATCAATCCATTCGGGCACTTTGCCATCTCGCCATAGAAATCGGACAGCCTCTTTCGCAGTAAATTGATGATATTGATGGTCCGGTAACGAGTCTTCTAGAAAGACTTCTTCATCACCAACCAGTTGGTTGCCATCATATGAAGCGTTAGGGATAACAAAGTACTGAACGGATTCGAACAGTTCATTTAATAGGTAGTCGCGCGAGAACGTAATGCATCTTTGCGAAACAAGGTGTAGTAATGCTTCAAATTCTTCGGACTTGTATTTGACTGCCAATTTAGTAATAACCACGCTCAAGTATCGCTCGTCTGGTCCTCGTCGAGGTATTCCGAGGGGATGACACGGAAGACCTCTTCGATCGACGTGATGCCGCGGGCGACTTTGAGCAGGGCGTTGGACTTGAAGTCGAGCATGCCGCTGGACAGCGCCTGCTTGCGGATCGCGCCGGTGTGGGCGCCCGAGGCGACCAGCTCTCGCAGCGTGCTGCTCATGGTCATGACCTCGTAGACCCCGGTCCGCGAGAGGTAGCCGGTGTGGTTCTCGCCGGCGCCGGGGGCGTAGAACTTGGTGCCTTCGCCTTCTCTGAGCAGGTGCTTGACCGGCTCGTAGACCTCCGGGGCGTGCTCGATGTCGTATTCGACGCGGCGCTCGGGGTCGAGGGTGCGGACCAGCCGCTGGCTGATGACGCCGCGCAGCGCGGTGGCGAGGAAGTGGTTGTTGACGCCCAGGGACCGCATCGACTCGATCGCCGCCGCGGCGACCGGGGCGTGGATCGTCGACAGGACCAGGTGCCCGGAGTTGGCGGCGTGGACGGCCGTGCGCGCGGTCAGCTCGTCGCGGATCTCGCCGATCATGATGATGTCCGGCGACTGGCGGAGCACGCCCTTGAGCAGGTCGCCGAAGGTCAGGTCGATGCCCGGGCGGATCTGCGACTGTCGGAAGCCCTCGATGGCGAACTCGATGGGGTCTTCGATGGTGTTGATCTTGCGGGTCCCGTCGTGCAGGGCGCGGAGCGCGGCATAGAGCGTCGCGGTCTTGCCGCTGCCGGTCGGCCCGCAGCAGAGGATCAGCCCGCCGGGCGAGTCGAGCATGAGCTTGACCGAGGCAAGCTCGCGGTCGGTAAAGCCCAGCTCGTCCAGGCCGAAGAGCCCCATGTTCCGCGACAGCAGGCGGATGACCATGTCCTCGCCGTAGAGCGTGGGGATGGTGGAGATGCGCAGGTCGACGGTGTGCTGCTCTTGCTCTTTGTCGTCTTCCCCCTCGGGCAGGTTCTCGTAGATCCATCGGCCGTCCGCGGGGAAGCGGTGCTCGGCGACATCCATCGCGGCCTGGGCCTTGATGTGCTGGGCAAAGCGTCGGCCCTGGTCGCTGCCAACGATGCTCAGCGGGCGGATGATGCCCAGGTGCCGCATCTGGACCGAGAAGAACTGCTCGTTGGCCAGGATGAACAGGTCGCTGGCACCGAGCTGGACCGCGTGATCGATAATCTTGTCCACGGCCTGTTCGACCGGCAGGTCGGCCACATCGATCATCTGCGAGGAGGTCTGTACCTGGGGTCTCATCACGGGGTCTCCCGAAGGCGGGCCATGGCCTGCTCGCGGTCTGCGACCAATTCGAGCACCTGGTGGATACGCATCATCTCGATGACGCGCTTCACGCTGGGCTGCATGCCGTGCAGGACCACCCGGCCGCCGCCCTCGTTGAAATGCTTGTGGGTCGAGAGCAGCCAGCCGATCGTCGCCGAATCGATGTACTGCGTGGCTGAGAGGTCCAGCGCAACACGCTTGGTCGACCACTTCTCTCCCAGGACCTTCTGCATCGCGCTGTTGTCCTGTGACGACAGCGCCAGGCCGTCCAGCTCCTGGTCACACGCCAGCACCGCGACCCCGTCGTCCTCGATCGATACCATCTTGATACTCATCTCGCGAGTACTCCCAAGCTCAGATCCGCGTCAGGCCGCCGGCTTAGAAGGAACCGCCGGCGTTCACATCGTATCGCATCTGGACCGGGCCGGGGGCTCGCGAGATTCACCGCGCCGAGAGCCCCTGGACCGCAAGCCGGCGCGCATAGCAGGTGGCGATCGCGATGGCGTCGGCGACGTCCGGGGGGCTGGGGGGCTCGGGCAGGCGGAACTGGGACTGCACGGCCAGCTGTATCTGCTCCTTAGACGCGTGGCCGTTGCCCGTGATCGCCTTCTTGACCTCGGTGGCCGCCAGTTCGTGGATCGGCAGGCCCGCCCGGCGGGCGCAGAGCAGGATGATCCCGCGCGCGTGGGCCATGATGATCGCGGTCTTGGGGTGGGCGTAGTGGGCGTAGACCTCTTCGACGGCGAGCTGGGCGACGCCGGTCGACTCGATGATCCCTGCCAGGTCATCCGCCAGCTGGGCGAGGCGGTCGGCGAGCGGGTCCTTGGCGTTCAGCTTGATGACACCGGCCTCGATGAGCGCGGGCTCGATGCTGCCCGCCCGCAGCTCGACCACGCCGTAGCCGGTCAGCCGGGTGCCGGGGTCGATGCCGAGGATACGCATCACTACAGTGTATTGGGTCATGGCGCGGGGATGGCTGGATGGTATGATTACACTATGACGACAGAAAAACTCCGGGAAATTGTTCAGGCGCATCCTTTTCAGCCCTTCAATGTCTACCTGGCTGACGGACGCACCTTTTCTGTCCCACACCCCGAGTTCATTGCGATTACGGGGAAAGGCCGGTTGATCGCTATTGGTGACGCAGATAGTGAGGGCCTGGAGATCATCGATCTCCTTCTGGTCACCAGCCTGACCTTTGCCGGCGATGGCCAGGCGGCCTGACCATCTTCCCCGACCCAGCATCTCTCGCCAGCCACGGAGGGCTGACGCTTGGCTCGCAAAAAGAGCACCCGTAAAAAGAAGACCAACCCCGCCGACGATCCGGGCCTGTTTGGTGAGGACAGTGCCGGACGGGGCGTGTCGCTCAATGACGAGGGCGCTGGCATCTCCGCGGTCGCCCTGCACGAAGCCGCGCAGACCCGCTACCTCAATTACTCGCTGTCGGTCATCACCAGCCGGGCCTTGCCTGACGTCCGCGATGGCTTGAAGCCGGTCCAGCGGCGCATCCTCTACACCATGTGGCAGCAGGGCATCCGCCACGACGCCAAGCACCGCAAGTGTGCCAAGGTCGTCGGCGATGTCATGGGCAACTACCACCCCCACGGCGACAGCGCGATCTACGACGCGCTCGTCCGCCAGGCCCAGCCCTGGGTCATGCGCGTGCGGCTGATCGATGGCAGCGGCAACTTCGGCAGCCTCGACGGCGACCCGCCCGCCGCCATGCGCTACACCGAGTGCCGCCTCGACGCCCTGGCCGGCGACATGCTCGGCGACATCGCCCAGGGCACCGTCCACTTCCGACCCAACTACGACGGGACCAAGTCCGAGCCCGTCGTCTTACCCAGCAAGGTCCCCAATCTGCTGGTCAACGGCAGCTCCGGCATCGCCGTAGGCATGGCCACCAATATCCCCCCGCACAACCTCGGCGAGGTCTGCCGGGGCCTGCTCAAGGTCCTGGACAACTGGGAGATCAAGGACTACCAACTCGTCAGCGAAGACGCGATCCCCGGCCCCGACTTCCCCACCGGCGGGCAGATCATCAACACCAAGGAACAACGCCGGGACATCTACAAGACCGGCAGCGGCACCATCAAGGTCCGCGGCACCACCACCCCCGGCCCCAGCAAGTCCCGCGCGTCCAAGACCCTGGTCATCGACTCGATCCCCTATGGCGTGGTCAAGGCCACCCTCGTCGAGCAGATCGCGCAGGTCGTGCTCGGGCGCAAGATGCCGCTGCTGCTGGATGTCAAGGACCTGTCCACCGACGACGTCCGCATCGAGCTTGAGCTGAAAAAAGACGCCGACGAGCAGAAGGTGCTCGCCTATCTCTACAAGCACACCGCGCTGCAGACCAACTTCAGCGTCAACCTTACTACGCTGGTCCCGACGAGCAACCCCGAGGTCGGCGCTCCTCAGCGCTGCAGCCTGCTCGAGGTGCTGCGTTACTTCCTTCAGTTCCGCCACGAGGTCGTCACCCGCCGGCTCGAGCACGAGCTGGCGTCGCTGAACAAACGCATCCACATCCTCGAAGGCTTCGCGTTGATCTTCGATGCCCTCGACGAGATCATCAAGATCATCCGCAAGTCCGACGGCAAGTCAGACGCGGCCAAGAAGATCATGGACCGGTTCAAACAGCTCGACGCCGAGCAGACCGACGCCATCCTCGAACTGAAGCTCTACCGCCTGGCCCGGCTGGAGATCAACCTGGTCCTCGATGAGCTCAAGGCCAAGCAGCAGCGCGAGCGGGAGATCCAAAAGCTCCTGGCCGACGACGAGGACGACATGGCCTCGGGCCGGTGGGGCATCGTCCGCGACGAGATCAGCGGGCTGCTCGAGAAGCACGGCGGCAACGCCCGGAAGAAGGACGACTCCGGCAACCGCCGCACCCGCATCGAGTCGGTCGGGGAAGAGCCCGAGTTCAGTGCCGAGGACTTTATCGTCGCGGAAGACGCCCACGTGCTCATCACCGCCGACGGCTGGGTCAAGCGCCAAAAAGAGATCAAGGACCCGATGGCAACCCGCATCCGCGAGGGCGACCGCGTGCTCGCCTGCGTCGCCGGGTCGACCCGCGCGGCCGTCATGTTCTTCAGCTCGTTGGGCACCTGCTACACCGCGCGCATCATCGACATCCCCGCGACCACCGGCTATGGCGAGCCGATCCAGAAGCTCTTCAAGCTCAAGGACGGCGAGAAGATCGTCGCCGCCTACTCCGCCGACCCGCGCGTCCTCAAGGGCTACCGGGAAGACCCCAAGCACCCCGAGGCCTGCCCGGCCACCCACGCGATCGCCGCGTCCAGCGACGGCTATGCGCTTCGCTTCGGCATCGAGACGCTCGTCGAGCCCAGCACCCGATCGGGCCGGAAGTACGCCCGGCCGAGCAAGGCCGCCGTGGTCACCAACGTCTACCTCTGCTCAGGCCACGAGACTCTGCTCGCGGTCAGCGCCGACTGCCGGGCGATGGTCTGCGCCGCCGAGGAGGTCAACTACCTCTCGGGCCCGGGTAAGGGGGTCATGCTGATGAAGCTGGCCAAGACCGATCGCCTGCTGGGGTTCAAGCCCTCGACCGGCGAGCGCGACCTCTTGCGGGTCAAGACCAACCGCGGCGCCGAGAAGACCGTCTCCACCGCGAAGTACCGTGTCACCGGTAGGGGTGGTAAGGGCTGGGAGATCCAGAAGAACGGGCGAATTGTGACAATCATTCCCGACTCCGTTCAGGCCTCAGTTCCCCTGCCCGAGCAGAAGGCCTGAGCGCTTGCTGTCTTGACGATGATGCATTCGATCTTAAAATAAAGAGGTACTAACCGACAGGATATGCAAGTATGGACCATATCACGATCCCCATCCCGGATGGTATGGACGCGGCACAGAAAGCAGAACTTGTGGATTGGCTACGTAAAGAAGTCAAAGCCGCACTGCCCCAACGCATGCCAATGGAAGACGACCCGGCATGGCAGGCAGAGGCGGCACGGGGCATTCAACGCGCGATGCAGGACGTGGAAGCAGGACGCGTCATGGACTCGGCCCAGGCGATCAGGCGGCTAGACGCAAAGATCGGCTATCAGCGGCCCGCATGACTTACCGCGTCACCTACACCCGGGAGTTCCTCCAAGACATCGAGCGCCATACCGATTACCTGATCGGCGAAGGCGCGGGGACCGAAACCGTTGCATCCTGGTACGCCAAGGTATTTGAGCGACTGGATAGCCTGAACGAATTCCCCCACCGCTACCCGATAGACGAGCGACAGACCGATCTCAACGGCTGCGAAACCCGCAAGCTCAACTACCAAGGCTACCTTGCGTATTACAAAGTCGATGAACACGGCCGTAGCGTGTTCCTGCTCAAGTTCAAGCACGGGGCCAGCCGCAGGTGAACGCAACCGCAACCGCTGACAAAGGCCTGCTAGAGTCTGATGCCCCTATTAAGGAAACCCTACGATGCCCTCCAAGAAGTGCGCCTACATCGGCCTGGGCCTGTTCTTTATCTCCAACCCATACCGCGGATACATCGTCGAGGACGGGCATGTCCGTAAGCAGAACTTCACGACCTTCGGCTACCGCGACGAGTACTCGGGTCCCTTATCTCAGATCGCGGGCAAGAACCGACCCAAGGGCATCGTCCGTGGCGGGCTGCGCTTCGGGATGGATTCTGCCTTTTCCCGCTATTGATTTGTCTCAGAATGAGACTGACTAAGTGCAGCCACAAATTTGGTTATGACGATGTTATTGATTGGGAGATCCAGAAGAACGGCCGGATCAGCGAATTGTTGCCTGACCCGATCACTGCGCCGCCGCCACTTCCCGATGCAAAGGAGTAGACGATTGATCCTCCGACTGGGAGAACGCGATGCGCTGGATGATCTCAGGGCTATGGACCGTCTTGTTGGTGGGCTTGCTGTTGTTGCTTCCGGGCTGCGAGCCGGACCAGGCTTCGGCGGCCTCGTCGGTCAACCAGCCACGCAAGATCACGTTCACCCTCGTCAACCGTACCGGCGGCGAGATGAAGAGCATCGGCGTGCGTGGTGCCGAGCGGCCGATGGGCTACCGCGATATCGAGCACGGCCAATCGGGGTCGATCAGCCACAAGGAGCCGGGCACGCCCGAGTGGCTCGAGGTCAATTGGTCCGACAGCCGGGGCGACCGCCACGTCGGCAAGGTCTACGTCTGGAGCCAATTGGGTCAGGGCTACGGCGGCGACCTCACCCTGGTGATCGACCGCAAGAACCGGGTCAGCCTCCGCGGGGACTGACGGATATCAGTACTCCCGAGCTTAGGATGCCGCGCTGTAGCCTAACGTTGGCGTGTGCAAGCTATCGATCGCGTACGCTGGCTATCAACACGAAGCGGTTGGCGGCCTCGTTCTGGCACCCTTTGGTCTTTCACGACGAATGGAGTCGTCTTTCATGACCACCTACACCACCCAAGACCTCACCGTCCTCGAAGGCCTCGAACCCGTGCGCAAAAGGCCGGGCATGTACATCGGCGGCGTGGGCAGCGCCGGGCTGCACCACCTGGTCTGGGAGGTCTTCGATAACTCGGTCGATGAGGCCATGAACGGCCACGCGACCGAGGTCACCGTCACGCTCCACGGCGACGGGCAGTCCGTCACCGTCAGCGACAACGGGCGCGGCATCCCCTGCGAAATCGACAAGAAGCTGAAGAAGTCGGGCCTGGAGATCATCCTCACCACCCTCCACGCTGGCGGCAAGTTCGACGGAGATAACTACAAGACCGCCGGCGGGCTGCACGGCGTTGGGGCGTCGGTGGTCAATGCCCTGCCCAAGAAACTCGTCGCCACCGTCAAACGCGGCGGCCACGAATACCGGATGGAGTTCAAACGCGGCAAGCCCACCACCAAACTGCTACGCAAGAAAGGCGCGGTCCGGGGCACCGGCACGACCATCTATTTCGAGCCCGACCCGACGATCTTTGCCCGCACCCAGTTCACCGCCGAGACGGTCCGCCAGCGGATCGAGATCGCCAGCTACATCCACAAGGGGGTGCGGTTTATTTTTCTCGATCAGACCGCCGAGGGTGGCACGGGGAAGACGGTCTTCATCCACGAGAACGGCATCCTCGATTTCCTCGGCAAAACGCTGAAGGAACGTTCGGCCCGGCCGACACACGAGCAGCCTTTTACCTTTGATAAGCAGTCTGCCGAGGGCCGGATCGAGCTGGTCTTCCAGTGGACCGAGCACACCGAGGAATACCTCAAGAGCTACGTCAACGGCATCCCCACCGGCAGCGGCGGCACGCACGAGAACGGCCTGCGGGCCGGCATAAACAAGGCCATCCGCAACTACATCGAGGTGCACAAGCTCACGCCGCGCGGTGTCAAGGTCGAGACCAACGATATCCGAGAGGGCATGCACGGCATCCTGTCCGTCTTCATCGGCGACCCCCAGTTCCAGGGCCAAACCAAGGACCGGCTGAACAACCCCGAGGCCACCGGCATGGTGGACAACGCGGTCCGGCCGGCGCTCGAGCAGTGGCTCAACTCGAACACCTCCGTCGCCGAGGCGATCTGCGCCCGCATCTTCGCCGCCGCCCGCGCCCGCGCCGCGTCCCGTGCCGCCAGCGCCGCGGTGTCCCGCAAGAGCGCGACTAACAAGCTCACGCTGCCCGGTAAGCTAAGCGACTGCCATTCCAACACCCGCCACGACAGCGAGCTGTTCATCGTCGAGGGCGACTCGGCGGGCGGCAGCGCCAAGCAGGGCCGCGACCGAAGCCACCAGGCCATCCTCCCGCTGCGCGGCAAGGTGCTCAATACCGAAAACGCGTCGCTCAAAAAAGTCCTGGACAACAAGGAGATCGGCGACCTGCTCACCGCGCTGGGCTGCGGCATCGGCCCGAGCTTCGACCTGGCCAAGCTCCGCTACCAGCGCATCATCCTCCTCGCCGACGCCGACTCCGACGGCCACCACATCACCACGCTGCTGCTGACGCTGTTCTACCGCCACCTCAAGGACCTGATCCTCGAGGGCCGGGTTTTCATTGCGCTGCCCCCGCTCTACCGGGTGGATATTGGCAAGCACACGTACTGGGCCGCCGATGATGCCGACAAGGACCGCATCCTCGCCGAGCACGCCAAGGCCAACCGCAAGGTCGACATCACCCGGTTCAAGGGCCTGGGCGAGATGATGCCCAAGGTGCTGTGGGAGACGACACTCAACCCCAAGACCCGTCGGCTGCTACGCGTCGAGATCGCCGATCCTCTCCAGACCGAGCAGGTCATCAGCGACCTGATGGGTAAAGACCCTGCGGCCCGCTTCCGCTTCATCATGGAGCACGCGGACCAGGCGGAGGAGATCGATGTTTAGTCCGTTTCACGGTTTTAGGCGAGCCAAGTCTTATACCAAGACATGATCCTTCCATTCTGTACGATTGCGTAGCCGCCCCATGCCATGCCTTGCTCTTCGGTATCGACGCTGAACGGGTAGATCGCTGACGTGCTTGCATCCACTGAGAGCTCTTTCAAGATTTGCTGTGCTGATTTTCTTGCGTGTTGTGCTTTCTCAATGGTCTCTAGCTTGCACCGCTTGCGCGATAACGCCTTTAGTTCAAACGGACGCAGCGTACGTTCGATCCAGTATTGCTCCCAGTCATCTAGCTGAATCGGGTCTTGCAATCTGAACTCTGAGGGGTCATTTGCCACCTTGTTCCTCCCGGACCTGCTTGATCGCTCGTAACTGAAACAAGGAGTCGCGATCTTTTGGGCGGTTGATGTGTTCCTTGATTCGGATCAGGTCGTCGAGTGCAATGACAGCAATTTGCCCGTCTTTGTAAGGGTGGTATTCTGCCGACACAATCAGGTCATTGTATGTGCCGATTGGCTCAACCCAGCCCAACAGGTCAAGCGGGATCAGCGGTGTCTTGAAGGTGTAGTTGTTGCCGAGAGCAAGTGACTTTGCGTCAAGAAGAAAAGGGAGATCTGGTGGAGCGCCGCGCAGGGTAGGCTTGAGTTCCTTGAGTGCCGAGGCTAGTTTTTCGAGATTATCAACAGAACGCTCGTAGCAAAAGTCTGCATCGTATGTAACGCGTGGGCTACCCATGATCTGCTCAGCTTGGCCACCAATGACGATAAATCGCACATCGTGCCTGATCAGCAAATCCAAGACCTTCTCAAAACCAGCAGGATCAGACTCGTTTGACATGTTTTTTGAACCCCTCGATCTCATATCGGAAACGATCGCTTTGGCGGATCCTCTCCTCAACACTGATCTCTAAGTTGCCTCGGATCAATGACAAATCCACCCCGTCCGCGTTCTGCTCGGGGAAGGTCGGCTTGGGCTGGGGCAGGGCGAGGATCTCTTCCAGCGTCAGGTCGCGGGGATCGATCGTTTCGGGCTGGTCGTCGGGCTTGGTCACCACTGAATTATAACCCACGCCCTCAGGTTTCCGGCACGTCGTACCCGCGCTCGCGCAGCGTTTCAATGACCGTCTTCACCCGGCAGTCCCACACGCCGACCTCGAGCAGCCGCTGGTAGTTGCGGTCGGCCAGCTGCTGGTAGTCACGGATGTGCTGGAGGATATCGTCGACCTGGCCGGCGGGGTCATCGAGGTCGGCCTGGATGCAGGGGTTGTAGCCGAAGAGGTCTTCGAGCTCGGCCGGGCAGTGGCCGTAGGGCAGGGCCCGGCTGGCCATGACCTCGAAGTAGCGGAAGGTCACGGTTTCCACGCACCCGGCCCGCTGGGGCCCCTCGAACAGCGTCATCGTCTTGGGGAAGCAGGAGCACAGCCGGGTATCGCCCAGCAGGTGGTAGAACTCCTCGGGTGTCTTGACGACCCATTGGCCATTAGGCGCGGCCCGCATCGTGTAGCCCCGCTGCTTGAACATCGGCTCGCACCGCTCGTAGACCACCGGCACGGTCCGGCCGAACTCCGCGAGGTCCACGCCGCGCTGGGCGAGGTCTTTGCTTGGGTCACAGATGCTCGGGTCGATCGCTTCGGGCATCCAGACCCAGTCGATGCCGCCCACGCGTTCGGAGAGGACCTGGCCGGCGATCCGCGCGGTGAAGAAGGCCGTCTCGAAGCGGTGCTGACGGATCATCTTCTCCCACCGGTCGAATTGTGGCTCCCAGCAGTCGTTGATGATCGGGATGATCGGGTGGGTCAGGTAGTGGGGGAATGCGCGGTCGATCCGTCCCCAGGTTACTGGGACGATGAAGGGCGTGCGGGCGCTCTTGTTACCCGGAAAGGGCCGGTCCAAGTTGAGGTTGCGCCAGATGCGTGCGGCCTTGTCTTTGATGTTGTATTGGCTGACCCGTTGGCTGGAGATGCCCCGTTTTGCGAATGCGCTCTTGAGTTGTCCCATCCAACGGTAGGTCTGGCGGTAGGGATCGACTAGCGCGTAGAATTGGGGGTGTGGCTTGGTCGGCATCGCGGGGCGTCTTTGCGGCGAGAATGGGCCGGCCGCGGGCCGCAGGGCATGAATCGATTTATTTTAGCGGATCGTAGCTGGCTCAGGCCGGGCTGATGCCGAGGCTTGCGATCGCGCCGTCGAGGTCGGTGTGGCACTCGAAGCAGCTGCTGAGACGGGTGACTTCCAGGACGCGTCGGATGTGCTCGGGGCATCGGGCCAGGCGGAGTTGGCCCAGCAATTCGCCGCAGCGTTCCTGGAGCCAGAGCAGGGTCTGGAGCCCGCGTGAGTCGATGAACTTGACGTCCTGGCAGTCGAGCACGAGGTGGCGGCTGTCGCCCTGGAGCGTTGCCATGCCGGTCGCGCGGAGGGTCTCGGCCGCGTCGTGCGACAGGTCGCCCCGCACGGTGAGGACGGTCAGGCCGTCCTGGTTTTGCTGCTGGATCTCCATGCCGGGGCTCCGGTTGATTTCCTGGGTCAGCGCAGTTGTTCGTTGACACTGGACAGCAGCCGCTGGGCGCGGGTGTCGTCGGGGTTCAGCTGCACGGCGCGGCGGTAGGCATCGGCGGCGGCGGCGGGGCGGTCGGTCTTCTGCAGCGCGATGCCACGCAGGATCAGCGGTGTCGTGTCGGTGGGCGCGAGCTCGGCGGCCCGGTCGAAGAGCGACAGCGCCCGGTCGATCCGCTCACGCTTGGACCAGCACATCCCGGCCATGAGGTAGCCGCGGTGGTCGTCGGGTGACAGGGTGATCAACCGGTTAGCGCACTGCAGTGCGGCGGGGTATTCGCCAAGGCGGAAGGCGAGGTTGCCCTGCTGGAACCAGTCTTCGACGCTGGCGGGGTCGAGGTGGGTCAGCTCGCTGTAGATGCCGCGGGCTTCGCGCAGCTTGTCCTGCTTGACGTAGGCCTGGGCGAGCATGCGGGACAGGTCGGCGCGGCCGTTGGCGTATTCGGTGCGGACCAGGTCACGCAGCGTGATCGACGCCTGGAAGTAGTCCTGGGTCTGCATCTGTTCGCGGGCCAGCTCTTCACGCAGCTTCATGTCCTCGGGGGCGAGCATGGTGGCCTGCTTGAACCACATCGCGGCGGCGTGGTGGTCGCCCTGGTGACGCTTGACGTGGCCCAGCATCGCCCGCATCGCGGCGTTCTGGTCGAAGTACCGCGCCTTTTCTTCCAGCTCGGCGGCGACCTGAACAAGCCGGCCCAGCTCGATCATCATCTCCGCCTTGGCGAGGTAGAAGGCCGGGTTATCCGCGTCGAGTTCGTACGCCTTGGTGTACTTCTCAAGGGCGTTCTCGTACCGCTGCCAACGCTGGCTGACCACGCCCTGGTAGTAGTAGGCCTCGGCCAGCTCGGGGTCGAACTCGATCGCCTTGTCGAAGCTTCGGTAGCTCGACTCGAGCTCGGACTTCTCCAGCGCGATCCGGCCGTTCATCAGCCACATCGGGGCGTATTCCGGCGCATAGGTGTTGGCCTTGTTGACGTGGTTCTGGGCCAGGTCGAGGTTGCCGCTGTTGAACGCGTCGGTCGCCATCTGCAGGTCGATCTCGGCCTTGGTCAGCGACCAGCCCTCGGTCGCGTTCTTGACCCACTCGTCGTGGTTGTCTTTGGTCAGCGCGCCGCAGCCGACCGACAGGCCGCCCACAACCGCGACCAGGCACGCCGACTTCAAAACCATGCGCAGACCCATGATGAAACTCCTTGGACTTCTGTGTAGCCCGCGTGGGGGCGTGACTCGGACGTTTTTTGTCAATCGGCGTCGCCCCGTTCCCGGAGCGACGCCGTGGGTTCCGTCAATGCTTAGTCGGTGTCGGTTTGAACCTCGGCCTGGGTGGCGTCGATGGGCTCGTCCTCGGGCTGTTCCGCCTCACCCGCCTGGGCGGCGAGCTGGAGCAGCTGGGCCGTCGTCAGCGACCGCCAGGAGAAACCAAAGACCTTGAATTCTTCGGGCGTTGGGTTTTCGGCAAACTCGGGGTCCTGCGGACGGACATCGATCGGCTCGATGTCTTCGAACTCGCTTGGTTCGGCCTGCTTGCCCGGGGCCGCGACGACCTGGGGCTCGACCGGTTCGGCGGTCTGTGCTTCGTCTGCTTCCAGCATCTGCTGGAGCCAGACCTCATCCAACTGCCGGTCGTGGACCTCGACGCTCGTCAGGCCTTGCGGTGCGGCCGGCTCGGCCTCGGCCTCGACCCGGGCTTGGGCTTCGGCCTGCTCGGCATCACTCTGGGCCAAGGCCTGCGCGACGACCTCCGCCAGCGACGGGTCATCCAGCTGCGGGCCGGCCTGAGCCAGTTCGGTCGGGTCGGGCAGCTCGTCCTGGCCGACTTCCTCCGGTTCGGGCAGCTCGGGCAGGCCCAGCTCTTCGATCTCGGCTTGAAGCACCGCGTCGAAAGTCTGGTTGACGTGGCTTTCCAGGTAGAGGGGCATCTGCTCGCCGGTGATCTCCTGCTTCAGCAGCAGGGCGTCGACCATCGACGGGTTGAGGTGCAGAGCCATGTCCACGCAGTACAGGGCCTTGCTCAGCTTATCTTCACGCTCGGCACCACTGAGATTCTGGGCCTCGTCAAAGTGCCGGCGGGCGTTGATCAGGTGCGACGAGGTAACATTGGACCGCGACCAGGGTAGGAGATTTCTCCGCTCGGCGACGGCGGAGGCGTCGACCCGGGCCGAGCCTTCGGCACCCAGGTCGATCAGGGTCTGGTTATCCACGACGGTGGCCTTGACCAGGAAGATGACTTCTGAGCGATCGACGGTGTCGTCCTGACCCTGGAAGGCCCGGCCGATGCCGCGGATGTTACCCAGGCCGGGCACCTGGTCTCGATCGACCGTGGTGTCTTCGGTAAACAAGCCGCCGAGGACGATGGTCTGGCCGGACTCAACGATGACGTTGGTGATGAGTTCGACGGTCTCTTCGTCGGGGGCGGTGGTGCCGCCGAGGTCCCGGATGGTGGCGTCGGAGACGCTGGGCCGCAGCTCGAGTCGGACCTTGCCGTCGTCGGAGACGAACGGGCGGACCGAGAGCTGGGTGCCGACCTCGAGGAACTCGACGGTCTCGGTCGTGGCCGTTTCGGTCACGGTCGAGGACAGGTAGGCGATCTTCTGGCCGACGAGGATGTCGGCCCGGTTACGGTCCAGGACGGTCGTCTTGGGCGTGGCGATCAGGGTGGTGTCGGTAACACTGTCCAGGGCACGGACGAAGACGGCCGCGTCGCCGGCGACGAAGCCGAGCTTGATGCCTTCCTGCGTTGCGGGGGCGGTGTTGCCGACGCTGGAGACCAGGCCCTCGCCGGTGGTGCCGGAGACCAGGTCGCCCAGTGCCCCCAGCGGGTTGGCGCTGTTGAGGTTGCTGAACAAGGCGAAGTCGACGCCGAAGGCGTTGGCTTCGCTCAGCGAGGCGGTGAGGATGGTGGCCTCGATGATGACCTGCTTGGGCTGGACATCGAGCTGCTCGATGACGCTGAGGATTTCATCGATCTTGTCCTCGTAGTCGCGGATGATCAGGGTCGGGGCCCCGGCGTACTGGTTGGACCCGCCGCTGGAGACGTCGGCCTGGAAGCCTTCTTCGACGTCGCCGCTCGCGGTTATCGTGCCGGTGTCCTGGGTCAGCAGCGGGGTGAGGAAATTGGCGGCGTCTGACGCACGCAGGTAGTTCAGCCGAACGATCTTAGTCAGGATCGGCCGGTTGGCCTGCTCCATCTTCTCGAACTCATCGGCGGTCATCACCGTGACGAAGTTGCCTTCCTGCACCCAGCGGTAGCCGTTGGGAAGCAGGACCGAGTCCAGGGCCTGTTCGAACGTAACGTTGTACAGGTCGAGGCTGATTTTCCCGGCCACGTCTTTGGAGGCGCGGATGTTGACCTGCCGCTCAAAGCTCAGCAGCTGGAGGATCTTGGTGATGTCGGTGTCGTTGACCGAGAGGTCGATCCCGCCGGTCTCGTTCTGGGAGATCTCCTGCTCGCCGACGGGGTC
Organism: Planctomycetota bacterium; assembly: GCA_038749735.1. GTDB lineage: Bacteria > Planctomycetota > Phycisphaerae > Phycisphaerales > Phycisphaeraceae > JAHQVV01. The sequence goes on along the minus strand of JBCDHS010000006.1, from coordinate 59,667 downwards.
GGATTCGAGCGGCTCGACGGGTGGCGGGGCGTCCTGCCCGAAGGCGGTTGTGCCCAGGGCCATCGCGGCAGAGCAAACGAGGACGGACATCAGGTGGCGATTGGAGAACTTGCTTCGCATGACGGATCGACTCCTTGTCGGCCTCGCGGGTTCAGGTGTAAACGTTGCGTAAAGGGTTTGACGTTGAGTGGGTCCCCGCCGCGGCGGGGTTCGGCCCCTGGCCACTGGACCAATCGGGGCCGGGTCGGGCAACAAGCCGCACGGGGCTTGGCTGTCCGGGCCTTGCCGGTCATCGGCAGTGGGGGTTTAGGGCTTCAGTAGCGGTGATGAAGATTCGTCCACCCCAGTCCGGTTGTGCGGGTCAGGCAGTTGCTCGTCGTTATCGCCTGCCCCGTCCTGCGAGGTGTCTTGTCCGTTGGAGGTTTCGGCCTGCTCGGGGTCGGCGGTCGCGATGCGGGGCACGCGCTCGAGCAGGATCAGCCGGCCCCAGAGCAGCAGGCCCAGCGCGGCGACGCTGACCAGCACCCCCGTGCGGGCGCGGTTGGAGCGGACCTGCCGCCAGAGCTGCTCGAATCGCTTGGTATCCATGCCTGAATCGTTCCCCAGTGGTCTCAAGGCCGATCAATGACGCCGACACAGCCGCATGGCTTGTCGGCGATGCTGGATCAGTCGGCGGGGTCGACCTTCTCGACGGTCACCCGGCCGGTAAAGGGCGCGACGTCAATGTCGTAGATGTGTTGGTCGTACCGCAGCCGTACGGTCCCGCCAGAGGAGGGGTTGCCCAGGTCGTCGAACTGGATGGTGGCGGAGCCGCCGAAGTCGGCCGAGACGATATCCACCCCGCGGAACCTGGGGTCCTTGGTGAAGTCGATCTCGTAGTTGTTCTTGTCATCACCGCCGATGACGGGGTTGTAGTCCAGGACCCATGCCCCCGCGGTGCTGTCGTATTTCTGGACGTGGTAGCTGTCGGTGGACGGGCTGAAGACGATGCGGCGGGCCGAGTTGTGGGCCATCGCCTCGTTCTGGGCAAAGAGGAGGTCGGCCACGACCATGCGGGCGCCGGCCTGCACGCCCATGGTCCCGCCCTGGAGCATGTTGGGTACCACGATCGCCGCGGCAAGCCCCATGATCGTCACGGTGATCAGCACCTCGACCAGGGTGTACGCGGCATGGCGGGTTGAGCGCGGTGTTCTCATGACTTTTCAGCACCGCACGTCAATGAGGTGCCCCTTCGAGAGGCGATCACCGCACGGATGTGCGGTGGTCTATGTGCACTCAATCCCCCTCGGGCATCGAATCGACCTTGACCCGGACCGAGCCGTCGGTCAGCTTGTCGCCGATCGCGTCGATTTTTGAGCCCAGGGCGTTGATCTCGCGGATCATGGCTTCGCGTTGCTGGGCGGGGCTGACGATGCCCTGGGCCATCGCCTCGGTGGCGGGGTCCAGCGAGGCCGAGGCATCGTTCTGGTGCAGGTTGACCCAGAGGTTCATCGCGAGCAGCAGGGCGATCGCGGTGAGCACGCCTTGGAGGTAGCGGTTATTGGGCATGATCGGGTTCCTTGCGCCCGGCATCGGGCATGGGAGGCTATCGGCGGGATCGGGCGGGCACTTAGGTGCCGGTCAGGTCTTCGCCTCAAAACGCAGCCGGGGCGGTCGGGCCCCGGCTGCGAAGGTTGGGTGATTCATCCAAGCCGAGGCTTAGTAGGTGGCCACGTCGGTCGCCGCGGCGCCCAGTTCGGTCGCCTTGTCGGCTTCCATACATGCCTTGAGCAAGCCGCCTTCCCAGACCCAGCCCACGCCGGCGGCGGCGGTGCCGTCGGTGTCAGGGGTGCCGGAGACCGTCGAGCTGTCTTCGAACGGGTTCAGCGGGGTCTTCTGCAGGTAGGGGCCGTAAACGATGTCGCCGGCTTCGGGCGCGGTGCCGTCCAGCTCGGTCTCGCTGGTCAGGCGGGCCCAGTCCCAGGCGCTGTCCGAGCCACCATCGGCGGTCGGGTAGTCGTCGTTGTGCTGGTTCGTGTACAGCTCGACCTGGCTGCGGATGGTCTGCAGCTGGCTCAGCATGCTGGAGAACTTGGCGGACTCCGATGCGTTGGTGAACTGCGGGATCACGATCGCGGCAAGGATGCCGAGGATGACCACGACGATCAGGATTTCGACCAGGGTAAAGCCCTTGGCCACGGCGGTGCGTGCACGATTCATTTCAACTCTCCTCATATGAGTAAACGTCGATCCACTATTCGGCGTGCCGGACCAACGTGGCCCGTGAAACACGCCAGCGCGCTGTCGGCTGGCTCCCGGCCTCCCCGACCCGGAACACCCGGGAACGGGCCGACCTCGCGCGTCGTGCAACCGACCTATCGACGCTGGTAAGCCCCTGCTTAACGGACCTGACCGGATTACCGGGCAGAGCCGAGGCCAAGGGTCGGTTTGCGACAGTCGGCACGGATAGCAACGAATAGGAAAACGCCTAAGGCAAACCCAAACTCCCCCGATCGCCGTCGCAATCTCGCGGGGCCGCGACCCGACCGCTACAGCCCGCACAGAGCGGTCCGGGCCGCTCTGTGCGCATCAGGCAGAGGAGGGTTTGCGAAAAGCAACCCTCGGGTTGGGCTGCCGCCCGGTGCCACGTGCGTGCAAGTGCCGTTCACGGCTTGAGCAAATGCTCGACCGGCCGTACAGTGCCCCGACAGTGTTGCCCGCCGGACGATCTCCAACCTGTATCAATCTGGAGACCTGCCGGGCAGCCCGACCCGATCCGCCCTAGCCTGGAGGTTCATCATGAAGATTGGATTCAACCTGCTGCTCTGGAGCGCGAGCATCACCCCCGAGCGGGCCGACCTCTTCGCCAAGATGAAAGGCGTCGGCTACGACGGGGTCGAGATGTTCCTCGGCCTGCCGGAAGTGTCGGATTATCAACAGCTCGCCCCGGTGCTCAAGGACCACGGGCTGGGCGCGACCACCGTCACCTGCCCGCCGCCCGAGGCGAACCCGGTTAGCCCCGAACCCGCCGCGCGCCAGAAGGGGCTGGACCATATGAAGTGGGCGATCGACGCGACCGCCGCGATGGACGGCGAGGTCCTCGGCGGGCCGTTCCACTCCGCCTATGCGATCTTTACCAACAAGGCCCCGACCGAGGACGAGCTGCGCTGGTCTTGCGACGTGATGCGTGAGGCCGCCGAGTACGCCCAGCAGGCCGGGATCACCCTCGCCACCGAGCCGATCAATCGGTTTGAGTGCTACCTGCTTAACACCTCGGCCCAGGCCCGCCGCATGGCGGACCTCGTGGACATGCCCAACTTCGGCTACCTGTACGACACCCACCACGCCCACATCGAAGAGAAAGACATCGCCGCGGCGATCTCGACCGGGGGCAGCGCGATCAAGCACGTCCATATCTCTGAGAACGACCGCGGCGCGCCGGGCACGGGCCTGGTCGATTTCGAAACCAACTTCGCGGCCCTGAAACAGATCGACTACGACGGCTGGATGACCATCGAGGCCTTCAGCACCGACGACCCCGACTTCGCCGGCATGATCCACGTCTACCGGGACTACGACCCGCCCGAGACGATCTACGCCGGCGGCTACCAGTTCATCAAGACCATGCTCGCCAAACACTTTGGCTAGATCACGACCACCCATCCAAGACCTGACAGGAGTGAACCCATGAGTAACGCCTCCCCCAAACTGCACAACGCGATGTGGCCGGGCCTCGTCGGAAAGGAAGAAGGCACCGACCACCCACCAATCGGGCTGGACCGGATGCTGGAGATGACCGCGAAGGCCCAGGCCGACGGCGTGAAGTACGACGGCGTGGACCTGTTCCTCTTCCACCCGCACACCGACCCCGATGCCAGCAACGACGACATCAAGGCCATGGCCGACAAGATCGCCGGCTACGGGCTGAGCGTGGGTTCGATGGTCGCGCCGATCTGGCCGGGCACCGTCGGGGACTCTGCGATGGGCGATGATGAAGCCCAGGGCAAGTTCCTGCTTGCCATCGAGAAGGCCTGCCGCATCGCCAAGCTGCTGAACGACCACGGCGTGCGGAAGTACGGGGTGATCCGCATCGACTCGGCGACCCCGACCGCCGACTGGGTCAAAGACAAGCAGGCCGGAACCGCACGCATCGCCGACACCTTCAAGAAGGCGGCCAAGATCGCCGAGGCCCATGGCGAGCGGCTCGCCGCCGAGGGCGAGATCTGCTGGGGCGGCATGCACTCGTGGCGGGACATGCTCGACCTGCTCGAAGCCGTGGATATGCCCGACGCCCTGGGTTTCCAGGCCGACCTGGCCCACACCTACCTCTACCTGCTGGGCTACAACGCGCCGGAGCACAAGCTCTGGGACGAGTCGGAAGGCGAGGAGGCCTTCTGGGCGGCCTACGCCAAGATGACCGACGCCCTACGCCCCTGGACGATCGATTTCCACGTCGCCCAGAACGACGGCGAAGTCCACGGCACTGGCTCGCACGACAAGACCGGCAAGCACTGCCCGGCCGACGACCCCAACGGCAAAATCGATATCGCTAAATGCTCGAGCTATTGGCTCCAGGACGCCCAGCAACGCGGGATCGAGCACGTCTGCTGGGACGGCTGCATGTTCCCCAACCAGACCCTCGAGTCCGCCAAGACCTGGCACACCATCCTCGCCAAGATGGTCGAGGTCCGCGACGCGTGTGGCTGGTGAAGCAAGGCTGATTGAACCGCCAAGGCGCCAAGAACGCCAAGGAAGGCCTCCCATTTGGCGAACCTAATGCAAGAACCTGGTGCAAAACTAGACCGGCTTGCTCATGATGTGATTGGGGCCGCGATAGAAGTGCATCGTGTACTTGGGCCAGGCTTTCTTGAAAGAAGCTACCAAAAAGCCCTGGCGATTGAGTTACGCATCAGAGGGATTGAGCATGCAGTGGAATCACCGGTCCATCTGGACTACAAAGGCGAATCCATTGGCGAGGGTAGAATTGACATTCTTGTTGGCAATGAACTCATTGTTGAACTGAAGACTGTCGATTCGATCGCTCCGATCCACAAAGCCCAGACACTCGCCTATCTCAAAGCCACCGGCCACCAACTCGCCCTGATCATTAACTTCAACACAACCGTCCTACGCGATGGCATCAAACGTATCGTCCATTCTTAAATGACCCCCTGCCTTCCTTGGCGTCCTTGGCGCCTTGGCGGTGCAAAACACGAACTCAAGAGAGCGTAAACATGGCAACAACCAAAGAACTAAGAATCGGCCTGGTCGGCTACGGCTTCATGGGCCGGACCCACTCCAACGGCTACAAGCGCGTCAACGACTTCTTCCCCGACCTCGCGACCCGCCCGGTCCTCAAGGCGGTCTGCGGCCGCAGCGAAGACAAGGCCCAGGAATTCGCCGGTCAGTGGCAGTACGAATCGGTCGAGACCGACTGGAAAGCCCTGATCGCGCGTGACGACATTGATGCGATCGACATCTGCACGCCCAACGACACGCACGCCCCGATCGCGATCGCCGCGGCCGAGGCGGGCAAGATGGTCCTCTGCGAGAAGCCGATCGCCCGTGACGCGGCTGAAAGCGTCCCCATGGTCGAGGCGATCGAGAAGGCCGGCGTCGCCAACACGGTCTGGTACAACTACCGCCGCGCCCCCGCGGTCACCCTCGCCAAGAAGTTGATCGACGAGGGCCGGCTGGGCAAGATCTTCCACTACCGCGCGAACTTTCTCCAGGACTGGACCATCAGCGAAGACCTGCCCCAGGGCGGCGCGGCGCTCTGGCGGCTGGATGCCAAGGCCGCGGGCTCGGGCGTCACCGGCGACCTGCTGGCGCACTGCATCGACACCGCGATGTGGCTCAACGGCGGGATCGACGAGGTCTCCGCCATGACCGAGACCTTCATTAAGGAACGTGTCCACACCGCCACCGGCGAGAAGCAGGCCGTCACCATCGACGACGCCTGCCTGTTCCACTGCAAGTTCGGCAACGGGTCGCTCGGGCTCTTCGAGTCCACCCGCTACGCCCGCGGCCACAAGGCGCTGTACACCTTGGAAATCAACGGCGAGAAGGCTTCGATCAAGTGGGACCTGCACGACCTGCACCGCCTCGAGTTCTTCGACCACGACGACGACTCGCTGGTGCGCGGCTGGCACGACGTCCATGTTACCGACGGCGATATGCCGTATATGGACAAGTGGTGGGTGCCCGGCCTGCAGATCGGCTACGAGCACACGTTCGTGCACCAGGTCGCCGACTTCCTCGCCGCCGTCGAAGCGGGCAAGCCCTGCCCGCCGACCTTCCGCGACGCGCTGGAGACGACCAAGGTCTGCGACGCGGTGCTCAAGTCCGCCGCCGAGAAGTCGTGGCAGAGCACCGGCGTAGACTGGTAAGGGTCGTGAGTCGAGTGACCCGCGTCCGAAACCGGATCGGTATGGCATGCAATGAGAAACGCCGCGAACTGATTCGCGGCGTTTTCGATTGGCGTATCCAGTGTGATCGGGCAGCTAATCCAGTTCCCTGATCAACAGGTCACGGTACCAGATCTCGGTCGGCGGGCCGGCGTGGGCCTGCACCGCGATGAAGCCGGCCTCCCGGACTATGGCAGGGTCGGTCTCGTTGTAGTCGGCGACCAGCGTGTCGTTGAGCCAGATCTTGATGTTATCGTCGTAGACCCATACCCGATAGCGGTTCCACCCGCCGTGGTTGACGTCCATGTCGATGCTGAAGTACTCGGGCAGGTCGGTGAGGATCTTGCGGCGGCGGCTCTCGTCGTACAGCCGGCCCCAGTAGTGCTGGCCCACATCGACCTGGTACCCGCGGACGTGCGTCGAGTCCGCGATGCGCTGCGAGCGGATCTGCACGCCGCCGTTACCCCGCTCCCGGCTGCCCACCAGCTTGACCTCGTAGGTCAGGTCGAAGTTGTGGTAGTCCCGCGTCGTGCTGAGGAACACGGTGTCGGGCACCAGGCGGTCCAGCGAGCCGGCAACGATCGCGCCGTCTTCGACGCGGAACCATTTCGGGTCGCCCTCCCAGCCCTCGAGTGTGGTGCCATTGAACAGAGAGACGAACTGCGCATCAGCTTTGGGCGGGATCAAGATACCGGTCTTGGTCCCGCAGCCGCCGAGCAGGATTAGCATCAGCAGGCCCAAGATCGGCAGGGCGGCTCGCGGGGTCATGGCTTAGTCCAGCTCTTTGATGCGCATGCTGCGGTAGTAGCGGATCGACGGCGGGCCCCCGTGCATCTGCAGGCCGATGAGCCCGGTTTGGCGGGCGATCTCTTCGTCGGCTTCGGTGTAATCCGCGGTGAGCGTGCCGTTGATCCAGACCTGGATGCGAGCGCCTTCGCATCGGATGACGTAGTCGTTCCAGTCGCCGTGCTTGATCTCTTCGCGGATGTTGTAGCCCTGGGGATGTTCGGTCAGCAGGCCCCGGCCTCGGGACTGGTCGTAGAGCCGGCCCCAGTAGACGGCCCCCATGTCGGCCTGGTAGCCGCGCATATCGTTCTGTTCCTCGCGGACCTCCGAGCGGAACTGGACCCCGCCGTTACCGTTGCGCGGGCCTTCGAGCTTGACCTGCAGGCGCAGCTCGAAGTTGTAATACTCGGTTTCGTAGTGGGCGTAGAGCGTGCGGGGGATGTTGCCTTCCATGTGGCCCGCGACCATTACGCCGTCTTCGTTGATCGAGAACCATTCGTCATCGAAGGTCCAGCCGTCCGTGTGGCCTTCACCGAGGATGGTGACAAAGCCTTCTTCCTCGTCGGGGTGTTCGTGGCCGTGTTCGCCTTCAGACGGCGCGGTCGAGGTGTTGTGTTTGGCGCAGGTCTGGCAGGCCTGGGCGGGGGGTACGGGGGCAAACACAAGGGCCAGTGCAGTAACACTAAGGAGCATCGTCTTCATAAGGTTGCTTCTTCCTGGGTGGGTTGATCGAGGGTTGCGGGGTCAGGCTGTTTTGTAGTCGCCGATGTTCGGGGCCGAGGGGTTCACTTCCGGCCCGAAGTAGCGGAGCATGACGAGGTCTTCGGTGGTGGAGGTATTGACGAAGCTCAGGCCCGCCTTTGCCGCTGGCTCGGTCACGAAGACCTCGTCTTGGGTCAGGTCGTGGAAGCGGATGAGCTTGGGGCAGTCGAGCGTCACGCCGTTGATCGAGCCCGAACCCTGGACGACGGTGATCGAGCTCGCGCCGTTGTCGGTGAGGGTCACGCTCCCGCCGGGCTTGACGGTGAGTTCTTTGGCGGAGAAGAGTTGCTGGCCGCCGACCTTGCCGTAGACGATCCACTTGTCCACGTGTGCATCGTCGGAGGTATCGACGATGGGCTCGAGGTAGTTGTTGTCCTTGAAGTTGGGATCGACGTTCTTGTCCCAGTCCAATTGGTCGACGATGAAGTCGATGTCCTGGTGCTTGTCCTCGGGCATGTCCTTAACGAGCAGCGACCAGGGCACTTCACGGCCTTCGACGAGGTTCTGGTACATGCCGAAGACGTCCGATCCCCACTGCGGCTCGTAGGTGCACAGCGAGCCGGGCGCGTGGAGGACCGCGGGGGGGATCAGCCAGCCGGTGCCGGGCACGAGCTGGTAGGCCTTACTCAGTGCCGTGATCTTGTTATCGCCCTTGTGCCAGTCGGCGATGCAGCGGCGTACCTGCTCGCGGGTGGTCCCGGGCTCAAAGCCCATGAAGGTGTAGGGGAAGTTGTTGCCGACGTTATTGTGCTGCGGCGGGAAGTAGTACGACTCGGGCTTGCCCTCTTGGCCGACGAGTTTGGCCTGCTCGGCGGTCTGGTGCATGTGGTGGGGGATCGGGCCCATGTTATCGAAGAACTTGGAGTAGACCGGCCACTTGTTGTACTTGCCGAAGATCGACTCGCCGATGATTGAGCCGCCCAGTTCGCTGACCACATCTCGCAACAGAAAGCGCGACCCTTCGTGGACAACGTAAGACAGGCCCTCGTCGTGGACCCGGCCCTCGTTGGCGGCCTCGGTCGTTGAGCCGAACCAGCGCTCGTCGATCCCGCCGCGGCTTAAACCAAAGGCGTACGTATCGTCCGGGTGCAGCTTCAGCCGCAGGCCCGGCTGGAGGAACGAGCGCGGCACCCAGTTCGGGGCCAATCGCAGAAGCCCGCCGGTCGCCTCGAGGGCGGCCTCCGCTGCGGCGCGGACATTGCTGTCCACGGTCGAGAGTTCTTTGACGTTAGTCGCGGTCATCGTGGTCATCGGTATTCCTTCTGGGTCGGACACTATCGCGAAATCGCCCGGCCGGACCGGCTCGGGGAAATACGAGTGTACCGCGCCGAACGCCTCGGCTGTACCCCATCAAGAAACCGGACGCGCCAATAGTGTTACACCCGCCGCCGGCTCGACGCGATGGCTTGGGTTTGAGGCGGCGTGGTATGGGGATTCGCCGCCCCGTATGTGGCAATGCTTGGCTTTGGGCTGTGCCACCCTCCGCCCGGCTGGGTAGACTGCTGGGATGCCTGAAACCACCACCCAGTCCCTGATCAGTGTCTCCAAGAACCTGCACGCCGGTGATCTCGAGATGGCCGGGTCAGCCCTTACGCCCACTTGTGACACACCCTGGTCCGTCCGTATGGTCCGGCTGCACGGCGGCCGACAGGAGGGCGTCGACCTGGTCGTCATCGACAACGGCAGGCTGACGATCCGCCTGTGCCCGACCCGGGGTATGGGTGTGATCGACGTGGTCAGCGGCGACCTCCGGCTGGGCTGGGACTCGCCCGTGAAAGAGATCGTCCACCCCGCCTTCATGGAACTGGGCCGACGCCGCGGCTTCGGCTGGCTGGAGGGGTTCAACGAGTTCGTCGTCCGCTGCGGCCTGGAACAACTCGGCCCGCCGGGCGAAGACAGCCACCACGGCGCGGTCGGCGAGCCGCCGGTCGGCGACCTCACGCTCCACGGCAAGATCGCCAACATCCCCGCCAGCGAGGTTGAGGTTGAAGTGCTCCACGAGCCGCCCTACACCCTGACGGTGCGCGGCGTGGTCAACGAGTTCGCGATGTTCGGCCCGAAACTCGAGCTGCACACCGAGCTATCGATCCAGCCCGGCAGCACCCGCTTCGAGATCACCGACACCATCACCAACCGTGGCGGGCAGACCCAGGAGATGGCGCTGCTCTACCACATCAACCAGGGCCGACCGCTATTGGAAGACGGCGCGCGGCTGGTCGCTGACGTCGCCAACGCCCAGCCGCGCGACGCGGGGTACAGCGAGCAAGCGATCGCCCAATACAAGCACTTCGGCCCGCCGGCCCCCGGCACGCCGGAACAGGTGTTCTACCTCGACCTCTCGCCAGACGAGGCGGGGCGATGTGCCGTTGGGCTGTACAACGCGGCCAAGGACCGCGGCCTGACCGTGAGCTGGCCCAAGCAACAGCTGCCCGAGTTTGCCTTGTGGAAGGCGCTGATGGACGAGCGCGACGCCTACGTCACCGGCCTGGAGCCCTGCGTGACCCTGCCCAACCCCCGGCCGGTTGAACGTGAGGCGGGCCGGCTGGTCTCGCTGGAGCCCGAGGGCTCGTACGAGGCTTCACTGCGGTTCGAATTGCAGACAGGCTTGCCGGAGCACTAAACGCATCCGGCTAGGGTTTTTGTGTATAGATCGCGAGATCGTGGCAGGTCTGCATGGTCCTGCTTAGGTGATAGCATTAGGTCAAACGATACCCTAGTCATATTCAAGTAGGCTAAACCCTTGCGGCCTCAGACTTTTCGATAGCGCGTCTGATATCGCGATCCGCCCTGCCACGCTCGCGGATCCACCGGCTCATCGCTTCGCGTTTAGCGCCCCAGCCGCTGGCGGTGCGCTGCTTGATGAAGGTCTCGTACACGCTGTCGAGGGCAAAGGCGAGGGTGCCGATCAGTTGTAGGCGCTGCTCGATGATCTCGCGCGGGGTCTGGGCGTCGCTGGTGTCGGGCAGCAGGGTGGAGGCGACGTTGAGCGTGTCGCCCTGCAGCGTCAGGTCCCAGGTGTACTCGCCGTCGGAGACGATCAGCCCCATCTTCCGCGGCCACTTGCCGGTCTTCAGCGCGTCGTTGGCCTCGGCCAGCGAGGTCGGCTTGTCGCAGCGCAGCGTCTGCTTGCCCCCGACCTCCCAGGCGCAGTCCATGTCCAGCGTCCGGGTGACCGCAAAAAACACGTCCCCGGCCTTGCCGGTCTGGATCGTGCCCTCCTCCGATTCACACTGCCACCACAGCCAGGTCAGCATCTCGTTGCCCAGGAAGTCCTTGAGGTCGATCGACCGGGTCACCCACGGGCAGATCGGGGTGTGGCGATCTCGCGGCGCGGCCTCATCGTCACCCGGGCCAGTGTCGGCCGGGGGCTTGGTGAAGGCCGAGGGGTGCAGGTCTTCGTAGTCACGGGAGCGGCCGGTCTGGCTGAGCAGATGTCCGGCGAGAGTGCCCGCGGTGATCGGCTGCAGCTCGACCGAGAACGCCTGCCGCATCAGCTTGACCAGCTGCTCGACCACGCTCGTCGCGCTGTTGCTGCAGTACAGCCGGCCGTTGGCCAGGTCCCAGGTAATCTGCACCGATCGGCTGCGGCGGAACTTGCCCGCGGCCAGGTCTTCGCTGGCCTGCCGGCCGGCGAGGTCTTTGGCGTCGCGTTTCTCGGCCTTGCTGGCAAAACCCGTCGGGCTCGCCGCGGCCGCGGCCTGCTCATTCATCTTCTGGTACGCACGCTTGACCTCGCCCGGCACCTTGTGGGTATCGATCCGCAGCGCAAAGACCGCGTGCGGGCCGTAGCCGACCTTCTCGTAGGTGAACTGGGTGTCGAAGAGGTGCTCCACCGTGACAAAGCCTGCCTCGGTCTCATCGGGCGCGCCGATCTCGGTCTCCCGGAACCGGTGTTCCTGGAGGATATCGAGGAAGGTCTCATCAACGCTCGTCGGGGCGTCGCCGGTGACGAGGAAGCGGCAGAAGGATACGCGGCCGGAGGTAAAGGGCATGGAAAGGTCTTGGGCAAGGGGCGGGGGTCCAGGCATCGCAAACGGCTTGCTCGCCAACGGGCCAGTCTAGCCCGCCACGCATCCGCCCACGTGCCCCGAGTTACATGACAAGGTTTCCACAACCCAGGCGACAGATAGTGCATGATTCAGAATGATCGTCATCCTGATCAAGGCGGGCATTGACCGTGTTAACTATGCCTTAGAACGTGTACGAGAAGTGCCTTAGGTGGGGTAGGCTTCCAGCCTGCCGTCACGACGACGTCGTGAAAAGGCCTGTTTCGAGCGGCGCTCGAACGGCGGTCAAGATGCCCGCCCCACCTTCTCGTACACGTTCTTAATCCGCCCAGATGTCGTCTTCTTTTGGAAGCAGTTCGATCGCGATCCGGGCGACGATGAGCAGGGCGAAGATGCCCAGGATGAACCGGGAGTGGCCCATCACAAACGAGACCCAGGCCAGGGCGTAGGCGAGCCCGCAGCTGATCGAATAGACCCCGGTGCGGAGCTCTCGGCCCCAGCGTGACAGCGGTTTGCGGGTCGGGATCATGACCAGCCAGACATAAGCGGGAAAGACCGTGCCGTAGAAAAGCAGGAAGCCGCGGTACCCCGCCTCGCCCCAGGACAGCCCGCCGGTGGCGGCGTGGCTGGGCAGCTGGGTCATGCCGGCCATGAAGCCGAGGAGGATCGCGATCCCGCCCGCGGCCATGAGCCAGGGCGTGCTCGCCTTGGGGTCTTCGATGGTCTCGCGCGCGTGGATGGTGATCGTGAATCCCGCCTGGGCGGTCAGATGGATCGCCAGCAGGGCCTGCCAGAACCCGGGCAGTTCGGCGTCGGCTTGGCCCTCGATGAGCGGCAGCAGCTGAGCGCCGTAGCTCAGCGAGAAGACGATCATCAGCAAAAAAACCCCGAGAAATCCGATGGCAAAAGCGGCCATGCCCGTTCCGGGGGTGGTGTTGCTCCGCGCACGGTGGAAGGTCAGGTCCAGGTACGGGCAGAGCAGGAACCCCAACACCGAGCAGGGCAGGAAGAACATCAGGTCGTCCAGGGTCAGCCGGTTGACACCCTGCAGCGGCGGGCAGCTGGTGCACAAGCCCCAGGCCCCCGGCCCGCGCACCGCCAGCACAAAACAGCCCCATGACAACAGCGAAACGACGACCGCCACCCCGAGCATCGCCGAGTTGCGGTTGCGCAGTCCAAACCCTGCGCACAGGGCCACGGCCGCGAGCAGCAGCGGCGTCGCCAGCGGGCCGAAGAGCTTGGTAAACAGCCAGGCCACCACGAAAAGGTGGTAGGCAACGGTGATGACCGAGAAGTTGTGGCAGGCGGTGTGGTGGTTGCGGGTGATCCGGCGTGAGGCCTCGGGCCGGCGAAGCACAAAGCCCATCGCCGCCGCCCCGATCGCGTTGGGCACGGCGAAGACGACCCAGCCCCAGATCCCGTAGTCCCGCAGCAGCAGGGCGGGGAAGATCATCCCGATCACCCAGGTCCACGAGCTGCCCAGGAACGCGCCCCACAGCAGCGCGGCGGCGGGGCCGGTGGAGATGCTGAACGGGTTGGGCGGGGTCGAGTTGTCAGCGGCGGGTGGGTCCGACATGGGCCGGCGATTGTAGCGGGGGTGCCGGGGTTGAAGGGAGCAGATGCTCGTTGGGGTGAGGATGCGCTCTATTCCGCCTTGCCACGACCGATTGGCCAAGTGATCATCGCTGCGCTGATCAGAAGCGAGATCGCGGCCACCCCCGCAGTCATACCCCACCCCATCGAACCGGCGATGATCGCCCAGGTCCCCAGCCCGACCAGGCCGAACATCCAGACGACCACCCCGAACAGCGCGACCCACCGCTGCAGCCGGCGGTGCTGGAGCAGGTAGCCCCAGGCCAGCTTGGAGAAGACGAAGAGGCTGAGCACGCCCAGCCCCAGCAAGACCCACCGCAGGGCCGACGCGTCGCCGACCAGCAGCACGGTGGTGGTGACGACCCCGGCCAACGCGAGGAAGGCCGGCCACACCAGCCCGAACCCGAGCCGGGCCGGGGGTGGCTGCTGGACCAGCGCCTGGCGGGCTCGCAGCTTGGCCTTGGGCGCGACATGAAAGGTGGCCGTTGCCTTGCCGACCTTCCGCTCTTTCTGGTCCTTGTGACGCACGGCCTGGACGACCTGCATCTCGACGGTGACGTTGAACTCCAGCTTGTGTCGCTTGAGCTCCTCGATATCGTCCACCGGCTTGACCCGGTAGATCGCCGGGCCCAGGCAGGGCAGGCGGAACTTGTACTGAAGCTCCTTGCAGACCACGGTGTAGTCCGGCCCCACCTGATTGAAGATGTACATGCCCCCGGCTACTTCGGAGTTGGCCAGGAGCGCCGCGCCGGCCATCGCGTTGTACCAGTTCTTGTTGAACGAGGTGAACGGCACGACCGCCTCGTAGCCGTCATCGGTCTGTTGGCCCAGCTTGATCCCCGACCGGTAGGCCAGCGGCAGGAACAGCTTGGCCAGTAAACGGTGCCAGCCGTTGCTCTCGTTGCTCTTGCGGGTCAGCCAGGTCTCGAATCTGCGGTACTTCTCTCCCCACCAGCCCGTCGGTGGGTCGCCCTGCCGCAGCATGTCTTGGGTGATGACCGTCGGCTCGGCCGCGCCGGGTTCGGGCTGGCCCGAGGCGCTGTCCTGGGTCGAGATGGTGCCGGCGTCGTGGGGCATGGCGACAGAGCATTCTAAGCGAACGATGCCGACCAAGAGCGGGCCAAAACCGTTTAGCGGGCGACGCGCAGCGGCGCGTGCGGTAGAAAAAGCGCGTTTGAAAAGACCGCGCGGGACGCGGCGCGGCGCCCCCGACAAAAAAGACCCGCGATCAACGAAACGGCTGGTTCGGCGAGTATCCCGCCCCCTCGTCGTCCTCGTCCGCCAGAGCATCTTCCCGCTCCTCGATCCACGCCTGCTGGATGGCTTCGAGGATCTGTTCGTTGACCGATTGACCCGTCTCAGGCTCGAAGCCGTCGAGTTGCTCCACCATCGCCCGCAGATGCGTGAACTTCACCGTCAACGGGTCGTCACCCGGCCGCTGCTCGGTGAGCTGATACGCGATCTCATCGATGTCGGTCCAGGAGAACATAAGCAATGGTTTTGGTTTTATGGCTTAGGGAGGGCATTTTAGATACACAACAAGGCAGAACCGGTGTGGGTCGGCTGGAGAAAAGCCGTGTGTGATCACCGTGACCAAAACTTGTCATCCATCGGCATCGCCCGACGCTTCTAATGGCTTGGCCTGTGGCAGGCCTTTCAATCTACGAACAAGGATCACGATAATACAAACGTGTATCGCGACAGCCGCAACGATCCCGGCTGCGTGGGCTTGAAGACTTGATTGGGAGCCGACCTCTAGCAGGCACCAGCCCCCTGCGGGCAAGAACAAAAGCGCCGCCGAGACGAGTCCGGGATTGTATTCGCGGCGAGCGATCGCCATGCCGATATGAGATACGCCGTTGACAACCGTAAGGTACGCGGCGGTAAGGCCGGCCGAAACATTCACCGCCCAGGCAAGATACAGGGCCGCGAGATCGACCGCCCACACACCAGCAGAATTGATCCAGAAAGTAGTGGTAGGCGTGAGCAGTTCTCGGCCGCCGCCTAATGCCCCGTTGATGTACAGACGGAACCGGTCTCCCAGGTGCTCTTCACCCTGATGAAGCATGTAAATGGGTAATTGCAGATAGACGAGAGCGAGGGGCAACCCGCCTAGCTCTACAAAGAGCGGGGTTAAGGCGAGCAAAAAGACAGAGGCAAACAGTGATGCAGCGGGCCAGTGCCAATCACGTAGGAGCCAAGACCACATAAGACCCTTTCAAACAGCCATGCGAATTCAGGCGGTGCGAAAGCCTGGGCCACATCAAAGCTACTGTAAGTTCACCGGCATCACGACGTACAGAAAGTTTGGCCCGGTGCGCAGCACGCCCGGCTTGTTACCCGCCTTCATGTCCAGGGTGACCTGGTTCTCGTCCACCACCTTCAGCGCGTCCAGCAGGTAGGCCGGGTTGAAGCCGATGTCGACCGCTTCGCCAGCGTACTCAGGAAGGTCGACCTTGATCTCCGCTTCGCCCATCTCCGGGGCACGGCTGGTAATGGTCAGGTTGCCGTCGGCAAACGACATCCGCACGCCCTTGCTCTCCTCGTTGGTCAGCAGGCCCGCCCGGCGGACGGCGGAGATGAAGACGTCCGTCGGGATCGTCGCTTTCTTGTCGCCGTCCTTGGGGATCACATCGCGGTAGGGCGGGAAGTTACCCTCGACCAGATTCGAGGCGAGCACGGCCTGGTCGGTCGCAAACAGCACCTGGCTCTCCTGTACCTTCACACGTACGTTCTGCTCGGCGTCGTCGAACAACCGCAGCAGCAGGTTGAGCGCCTTGGTCGGGACGATGGCTGAGCGGTCGGCGTCCTGCAGGCTCTTGCACTTGCCCTTGGCCAGGGCGAGGCGGTGGCCGTCGGTGGCGACGACGGTGAGGTCTTTGTTGTGCCGCTCCATGAGTACGCCGTTGATGGCGTAGCGCGAGTTCTCCCGCGCGGTGGCGAAGATCGTCATCGCGATCAGCCGGTGCAGGTCGCCTGCTGAGAGCTCGAAATCCGGGTCGCCGGGGAAATCGGGCACCTCCGGGAAGTCCCCGGCAGGGAAGCCCAACAGCTTGAAGGTCGAGTCGGCACCCGTGATGGTGGTCTGCTCATCCTGGGTCGTCACCGTCAGGGTCGGGTCGATCGATTCGCGAACGATCTGCTGCAGCTTGTCGGCCTGGATCAGTGCGCTGCCGGCATCCTGCACCTCGATGCGCGGGGTGGACAGGCGGATGGAGACCTCGGTGTCGGTCGCGCTGAGGGTGAGCTGATCACCCTCGGCGTGGGCCATGACACAACGCAGCGCCGGCTTGGGCGTCCGCGCGACGACCACCCCGCCGACGAGGTTGAGTGATTCGACCAGGGCCCCACGATCACAGATGACCTTCATTTTGCATCAGTCCTTTTCGATTGACAGCCCCGCACTTTAATGGCGGCAGCGGGGCGTCGTGCAGGATGTCAGGGTATCCACAATCTGTCCACGCCGCGAATACCGTCCAGCAGCGAGCCGGGACCTGTGGTCCCGGTCTGTACCAAACGGTGACAGCGTTATCCCTGATGAAAGCGTTCTCTCCGGATCGGGCATGATCGGGACCACAGGTCCCGGCTCGCGGTAGCCCGGCTTGCAAAAAAGCCCGCCGCTCTGCAAAGCATCGCGGCGGGTTCGGGGTGGGGGCGGGTTGTTGGTGGGTCCTACACGGCACTGCGGAGCGCGTCCACGGCCTTGTGGGTGTCTTCCAGCGAGTCGCCGACGAGGTAGTACACCATGCCGTTGTCTTTCCAGAGGACCACCGGGTGGTCCAGGTTGTCTCCGGCTTCGACGTAGAGCCGGCCCGGCTCGATCGCGACCGACCCGTCATCGGGACGCAGCCAGAGCGACATCGCCTTGCTCGGGTCCCCGAGCTTGCGGTAGACCAGGTGGATCGCGCCGCTGCTGGGCAGCGAGCAAGCCCCGGTCATCTGGTAGCGGTAACCGACCCGGCTGAGGTCGAGGTTCATGCCGTCGGCCGAGCGGTTGAAGTAGTCGCTGATGTGCCCGGGCAGGGCTTGGACCGACTCGGGGTCGCCGAAGCGGTCGCGGTCCTTCAGGATCGTGGGGTCCATGCCGCAGTCGCCGTGCCGGCCGGCGAACTGATTGACCTGGCTCACCGTCAGCAGAGCGTTGGGTCCGTCACCGCCCCGGGAGTTGGCCGAAGCTTGTGAGAAGAGGATGCCCGCGGCCAGAAGCAAGACCGCCGCCACGGCCGCCGGGACCCATCGGCCGATGCGAGCGAGCACGGGATTCGAGATCGAGCTCGGGGCGCTTGGCACCTTGGGCTGCGCTGGTGCACTTGCGAGCGAGGGGTTTGAGGACTTCGCCTGTTGGTCATCCTCGGCACACATCGATTCGATCTGCGCCCTCAACGCGTCCGGGCAGAAGGGCTCGGTATCCTGCAGACAGCCGCAGATCGCCTCACGCAGCTTCTTCTGCTCCGCAAGCTTCCGGCCGCATTCCGGGTCGTCGGCCAGCTTGGCGAACAGGTCGGGGCACTGGCACAGCTCAAGCTCGCCATCGGCCAGGGCGGCGATCAACTCGTCGGTCGTCTTTGGGGTCATCTTCTCGGTCATCGTCTTTCGTTTACCTTCAGCCCCAAGGGTATTGACCCCTTGCCAACGCTTAACCCGCAGGCCCGGGCGATTGTTCCGGTTGCCCAACCAGAATTTTGCAATTCCTGCAGCCTACTCGGCCGGCTCACCCGCCGAGATCCCGTGTTCCGCCGCCAGCCCGCTTAGCTGCTCGGTCAGGATGCCCCGGGCCCGGTAGAGCCGGCTCATCACCGTCCCCAGCGCCACGCCCAGCACCTCCGCGATCTCCCGGTATTTCAGCCCCTCCACCGCCCAGAGCAGCAGCACCTCGCGGTAGTGCTCGGGCAGCTCGTCGATGGCGTGCTTGAGCCGGTCATCGACCTGCTCCCAGTCCAGGTGCTCCAGGTCCCAGGCCGGGGGCGGGCGGTCCACCTCGCCGGGCACCCCGCCCGCCGCCTCGCCGATCACCTCGTCGCCGAGCGTGGGTTCGCGTTTCTGCTTGTTTTTACGGGTGTAGAAGTTGTTGTGCAGGATCTTGAACAGCCAAGGCCGAACCCCGTGGTCACGCAGCTCGAACCTCCCCTCGGCCTTGAGCGCCTTGAGATAGGTCTCCTGCACCAGCTCGCTCGCCTCGTCCGGGTGCCGGCTCAGGTGCATCGCCATGCGATAGACGCTGTCCATCTCGGCCAACGCGAGTTCTCGAAAAGCCTGGCGGTCCATCGGCTGCCCTCTTGCAAACGTTAAGCGTAGTGTAGTCCGTCGTGTCTGCCCTAAATAACTTAGCAATCACTTACCTTATTCCACGCCACACCCACCCCCCGATCCGATAGCATCCCGACATGCCAGACAACACCCCCAAGATCGCCATCATCGGCGGCTCCGGCCTGGGCCAGGCCCTCGGCGCCCAGGCCGACCCGCAGGCCCGGCAACACGACCTCGATACGCCCTTTGGCAAGCCCTCCGCCCCGATCCTGGAGATCGACTGGGAGGGCACCGCCGTCTTCCTGCTCCAGCGCCACGGCATCGGGCACATCCACAACCCCACCGCCGTGCCCTACCGCGCCAACATCTTCGCCCTCAAGCAGCTCGGCGTGACCCACATCCTTGCCAGCGGCGCGACCGGCTCGCTCCGTGAGCACATCCACCCCGGCGAGCTCGTCCTGGTCGATCAGATCATCGACAAGACCACGAAGCGGCCCAACACCTTCTACGAGCACGCGGCCGTCCATGTCGAGTTCGCCGACCCCGTCTGCCCGGTCATGCGCCGGTGGCTGCTCAACGCCGCTACGCGGCTTACCGCCGACCTCAAACTCCACGAAACCGGCACCTACATCTGCATGGAGGGCCCGGCCTTCTCCACCCGCGCCGAATCCGAGATGCACCGGGCCTGGGGCGGGGACCTCATCGGCATGACCGCCATGCCCGAGGCCAAGCTCGCCAGAGAAGCCGAGATCGCCTACGCCCTGGTCGCGATGCCCACCGACTACGACTGCTGGAAACCCCACGACCCCAACACCCCCGCCCAGGCCCTGCTCGAAGAAATCATCGGCAACCTGAACCAAGCGACCGCGGCCAACATCGCCCTGATGAAAGAGGCCCTCCGCGAGACCAGCGCGCTGGCCGAGCCGAGCCCCGCGCACTCGGCGCTGAAGCTGGGGATTTGGTCGGAGAAATCAAAGCTTGATCCCGCCGAGGTGGACCGTTTGTCTACGCTGTGGGGTTCCCGGATTTATTCTTCATAAGCATGTGAGCGAGAAGCCTCGTCCAATCAATAACGCCTTCTCCTGCGCAGTCTCATAAATTTGGAGAACAGTATCGTGTCAAATACATGCCAAACCATCAGCGTGGCCTTGCGAGAACTAGAGCAGCAACAAAGCAGTGATCCTCTGGCAACTATACGGTTTCCGGTTGGGGTAGTTACGAATACAGATCAGTGGTGTAGGTGGCTTGGTAACTCTATAGCAAAAATTGAAGATGCAAAGCGTCTTGCGGATACGCTTACGGGTTGTGAGACACTAGCGTGGTTTATTGATCGATTTGAAACCTACGGTGCTGGTCGATCGGTCCCAGCGAAGCTGCTATTGCATCAGCTGATGGACGTTATTCATGAGTTATGCGTTCTTAAGAATGGGGGTAGGCAGCAAAATTTTGCAGGAGCTGTTAACAGGGCTCTCAACGACAATAATTTTCAGGAGCAGTTGAAACGTTTGTGGTCAGACGACCGTAATAGGTCTCATTGCTCCGAGGCGCGTGATGCTCGGGATCATGGTTACGACTATTTTCAACCAATAAGCGAAGCTTGGAATTGTCTTGCTCAAGTTGTCACCGAGTTTGGTGGCGATATATCCAACTACAACGGTTTGCTTAGTACTTTGTCAAGCCGGGAGCGCGAGCGTGAGTCAGAGTTGCGTAACAGACCTTCAGGCTTGTAGAGATAAATAGAGGCAGGGACAGAACGGGAATAGGACATTAGTTCTTGGGTCTCACGCCGCGAGCAATTGATCCAGTTGTTCAAACGCCGACGCGTCGATCCGGCCCAGGCGTTTGATCTGTTTCTGGTTCGTCCCGACGCTGTCGAGCAGTTCGGCGAGGACCTTGTCGGCCTGCTCGATCATCCGGCGGATCTCTTCGAAGATCGCCGCGAACGACTGGGCCTGGTCGTGGCGGGCGGTCTCGATCTTGCCCGTCAGGTAGATGAAGTGCATGGTGCGGGTGAACTGGCCCAGTTCACGGACTTCGCGATCGATGGTGGCCAGTTCGGTCTGCAGGTCGTCCAGCGCTTGCGGGATGCCGCGGACCCGGCCGAGGAACTGGCCGAAGAGCAGCTGGAGGTTTTCGGCCAGACGGCCGTCTTCCGAGGCGTCGTGCCGGCCCTCGATGATGTCACGGACGAAGGTGGCGGCCATCTCGACCTGGACCTTGCAGACCATGGCGTCGAAGACCAGGCGGGCGATCGGGTCGGTGAGCTGGCGGAGCTTGCCGTTGAGCTGGCCGACGGCCTGGGCGCCGTCGCCGGCGTTGCTGCTGAGCCGCTCGGAGACCATGGCCAGGGCCCGGCCCGCCTCGCCGAGGCGCGCGGCCTGGACCTCGGCGTTGACCGATTGCAGGCGGATCAGCCGGCCCATCTTCAGGAAGTAGTCGGACTTGGGGATCA
Organism: Planctomycetota bacterium; assembly: GCA_038749735.1. GTDB lineage: Bacteria > Planctomycetota > Phycisphaerae > Phycisphaerales > Phycisphaeraceae > JAHQVV01. The sequence goes on along the minus strand of JBCDHS010000006.1, from coordinate 38,434 downwards.
CCCGGTCCCGCAGGTGTGCGAAGGTGCTCGGGTCGGCGATCACCCCGCCCAGCTCCCGGTCCAGCCGGTGGGCGCCCTCGAAGAGTGCGAGTAACCGCCTGCGCTGCGGGTCGGCCTCGCCGTCGGCCTTGAGCTGCGCCCCGGCGTTACCGGTTGGTCCGAGCTGCTCGGCCCGGCTGGTGAGCTCGGCGGTGAGCGCGCTGCTCATGAAGCCGTCGTAGGTCGTAAACCCGAGTGAGCCGAGGCTGTCTGTGATCGATGCCGCCCCGGCGTCCATGACCGCCCGGCTGTTGGCGCCCGAACCGGCGGCGGCCTTCTCGGCGTCGAGGGCCCGGGCGTAGACGTCCTTGACGTGGGCGAAGACCTTGCTCGACGGCTTGAGCCGGATCGAGAGGTAGCCGGCGTCGGTCGGCATGATCAGGGCGAGGACCCAGTAGTACCGCCCGTCTCGGGCCAGGTTCTTGACGTAGGCGGCGACGGTCTTGCCCTGGCTCAGGTCGTCCCAGACCAGCCGGAACGCGGCGCGGGGCATGTCGGGGTGCCGGACGAGGTTGTGCGGCCGGCCGACCATCTCCGAAAGGGTGTAGCCGGCGATGCGGGTGAACGTCTCGTTGCCGTAGCGGATGACGCCCTTGCGGTCGGTTGTGGAGAAAAACAGCTCCGAGAGCTCAAAGGCGCGGGGCTCGTTGATCGGCTTGATGTCGCTGGGTCCGGCCACGTGCAGCCTGCCTCCGGGATCATACGTAACGTCGTTATCGGCGGGGCAAGGGGCGGCCTGAAGAGGCGGAGAAGAAAAGAACTAAGGCTTGGTGATGAATCAAAGGGTTTGCCAGGCCGGGGCGTGGTCTTGATCCGGGCTGGCCCTAACCTCCGGCCCGCCTTGGGGTTGGGTGCAGGCGGGTCATCGGGCGTCGTGTTTGCGGTCGCCGTTCTTGCGTTTCTGGTCGGCGAGTTCCTTGCGGTTGACGTCGATGGTTTTGGGGAAGTCGAAGGCCAGGCGGACCTTGTCGCCGTGGATCTCGACGACGCGGATCATGCCCAGTGGGCTGTCCGGGTCGCCGATGACGACCTCTTCTCCCACGCGTCGGGTCAGGGCGAGCATGGCGGTACCTCGTGTCGGGCCCCGTACTCAAGGCACCGGGCCTTGTGGGGGCGCATCCTTGCTGGGCCAGACCCGGTCTGTGCAATCGCTCGGGCCACGGGCCCGGGGGTCTGCCGTCAATCTCATTTGTCGGACGGTCGGTGAAGACTTGGCGAATTGCCGACCGGATTAGAGACTGGTTGAAGTTATGGGACCTGCTCGACCCCAGTGATCTCGGGCACCTTCTCGATCAGGTTCCGCTCGATCCCCATCTGAAGGGTCATCGTGCTGGACGGGCAGCCCACACAAGCCCCGAGCAGACGGATCAGGGCCACGCCGTCGGACCGGATGCCGACCAGTTCGACATCACCACCGTCTGATTGGATCATCGGCCGAATCTTGGCGATGACGGCTTCGACGCGTTCCTTCAGTTCGGATTGGCCGAGGTCGGCGGGGCTGGTCATGGTGGTCGCCAAACTTTTCGCGTAAGTTGCCATATGGCATCATAGGCTGCTTGGCCGCCCCTGACAATGGCAGTCGCGGTCGTGTTTGAGAGACACACACGTCTGAGTGGCTCAGGCGGTGCGGCGGCGGTGGCGCAATCCGAGGGTAAAAAACAGACCCATCACGCCGGCCCCGCCGGGCTCGGGGACGTTGACCAGCGGGAGGTTGGTCTGGCCCGGGGTGGTCAGGTACTGCTGGCTCGCGCTGATCGGGATGATGCCAAACGCGTCCGGTTCGCCCTGGTAAACGGTCGTGAGATCGATCTCTTGGCCGGGCGTAAAGGTCCGGGCGAGGACCGGCCCGGCGTTGCGGTCGGCGGCCCTGGCGAGCAGGTCGGTCCCCAGGGCGGCGTCTGCCTGCGAGATGAAGCCCGGGGTGTAGGCGTTGGTCATGTCGCCCGGGCCGATCAGCAGGTAGTCCGCCAGGGGTTTGTCGTCGTGCCGGTCTTGACTCAGTTGGGACTGGATCGGGTTGTCGGCCTGTTGCAGCGGTGAGGTGCCCTCATACAGCAGCAGCAGGCGATCGAAGGCGCTGTTGCCGAGCGACCACTGGTTGCTGTTGCTCTGGTGGTTGACTTGGTCGAGCGTGCGGTGGGGGACCGGGTCGGGCCAGGCGGCCGTGCTGAACAGGTCGGCCCCGGTCGATGGGTTGTTGGGCGTGAGGTAGAAGACATCCAGGACGTTGCCGAAGGCGTTGGTGTCGAACCGCTTGGCGTCGGCGATGACCAGAGTCGCGCCGATTCCGGGAACGATGTTGCTCACTTCGATCGACGGCCCGCCGACCCCGCTGAAGAAGACCTCGCTGATGAACGGTGAGGCGGTGGCCTGGCCCACAGCGAGGCCCAGGCCGACGACGGAGATACGAATGAGCCCCAAAGGCATGCATTTCTCCTCTCCGGAATTGGGTTGGGCCAGGTCTCAGGGTAGGCTGCAAGCCAGAATACCGATTCGGGTCGATTGACCCAAGGATATTCCCGGCAGAATCTCTTCCAGCGCTGGCGGGGAAAAAGGCCCGGGATTGCGTCTTTTGAGGTTTGACTTGATTGCGGCGGCTTGCTACTTTAACCGTTCGGTCCCGGCCTAGGTCGGGGCACGACAGCGTCGGCTCCGTTGTGATGGGGCGAGGATTGGTGGTTAACCCCCGAATCGTCGCCCCTTGTATATCGGCGGCCCACCCGGCAGACCGGTCGACCCGGGGCCGGCGGACAACCTGAACCAACTCCGGCCTTTGCCGGTGCCGCCACCCTAGCTCAGTGGTAGAGCACTCCCTTGGTAAGGGAGAGGTCGTGGGTTCAAATCCCATGGGTGGCTTGTTTGTCAGGGGCCGGGTGATTCGAGAGAATGCCGGCCCGTAGTTTGAATCGTTTTCGTTATGAATGATACCGGTTGGGCCTATCCACTTAAACCCAGGCCCGGCCCCAACCCTTAGCACCGCAATAGCGGAGGTTTGCAAGCGATGGCAAAAGACACGTTCCAGCGGACAAAGCCCCACGTCAACGTCGGCACCATCGGCCACGTCGACCACGGCAAGACCACCCTCACCGCCGCGATCACCGCCGTCCAGGCCGCCAAGGGCTTCGGCGACCCGATCTCTTACGACGATGTCGCCAAGGCCTCGGCCTCGGATGGCCGTCGTGACGCGACCAAGATCGTCACCATCTCAACCTCGCACGTCGAGTACGAGACCGAGAACCGCCACTACGCCCACGTCGACTGCCCGGGCCACGCCGACTTCGTCAAGAACATGATCACCGGTGCGGCCCAGATGGACGGCGGTATCCTCGTCGTCGCCGGCGACACCGGCCCGATGCCCCAGACCCGCGAGCACGTCCTCTTGGCCAAGCAGGTCAATGTGCCCCGCCTGGTCGTCTTCCTGAACAAGTGCGACGTCGCCGACCCCGAGCTGCTCGAACTGGTCGAGCTGGAGATCCAGGAGCTGCTGGAGAAGTACGAGTTCTCCGACGAGACCCCGATCATCAAGGGTGCCGCCTTCCCCGCGCTGCAGAACCCCGGCGACGCCGAGGCCAGCAAGTGCATCACCGAGCTGATGGACGCGGTCGATAGCTGGATCCCCGAGCCCGAGCGCGAGATCGACAAGCCGTTCCTGATGTCGATCGAGGACGTCTTCTCGATCAAGGGTCGTGGTACCGTCGCCACCGGCCGGATCGAGCGTGGTATCGTCAAGGTGGGCGACTCGGTCGAGATCGTCGGGCTGGGCGAGACCAAGGACACCACCGTCACCGGCGTCGAGATGTTCACCAAGATCCTCGAAGAGGGCCAGGCCGGGGACAACGTCGGCTGCCTGCTGCGTGGTATCGAGAAGAAGGAAGTCTCGCGCGGCCAGGTCCTCGCGGCACCCAAGTCGATCACCCCGCACAGCGAGTTCGAGGCCGAGATCTACGTCCTGACCAAGGAAGAGGGCGGCCGGCACAGCCCGTTCTTCAACGGCTACCGCCCGCAGTTCTACTTCCGTACCACCGACGTGACCGGCAAGATCGAGCTCCAGGGCGGCGCCGAGATGTGCATGCCCGGCGACAACGTCAAGGTCAAGATCGACCTGGGCGAGAAGCCCATCGCGATGGAAGAGCAGCTGAGCTTCGCCGTCCGCGAAGGCGGCCGAACCGTCGGCGCCGGCATCGTGACCAAGATCATTAAGTAATCGGCCGCGAGCCGCCCGCAAGTCGCGGGCCATCAAGTCGATGTGAAACTCCTCACGGGCGCTGCGAGAGCAGCGCCCGTGATTTTCCCCAGAAGGCAATGAGAACCCGAACCCGGACTTGAACCATGGCCCGCAAATCCAAAGACGCCGTTGAATACGTCTGGCTCCAGTGCACCGAGACCGGCGACCTGAACTACCGCACGCCGGTGAACGTCAAGGGCGGTATGCCCGAGAAACTCAAGGCCGGGATGAAGAAGTACTCCCCTCGGCTGCGCAAGCACACCCTGCACAAGATCAAGCGGAAGTAGACCAGGCCCTGCTTGGACGATCGACCGCCCCGATTCTGAAGTTCAAACGCCGCCTACCCGGGCGGCGTTTTTTTTGTGACCGGCTTATACGTACAATGCAAAGCGAAGATGCGTCTCATCAACAACGTAAATTGAGGAAGTTGATATGAAACGACCCGCGTACTATCTCGTACCGATCCTGACCATCTGCCTGACGATGCTTGGCTGCGATGCCAAGACGGTCCAGCATGCACAGGCCGCCGAGCCGGGCGACCAGCCCACGATCAAGGTCCTGCTGATCGATGGCCAGAACAACCACAACTGGGAGGGTTGCTCGCCGGTGATGATCGAGACGCTCGAAGCGACCGGCCGATTCACCATCGACCGCGCCTCGGTGACCCGGGACAAGCTCGCGGACTTTAATCCCGATTTCACCGCGTACGACGTGGTGCTCTCGAACTACAACGGTCAGCCCTGGCCCGAGCAGACCAAGGCGAATTTCGAGAAGTACATTCAAGAGGGGGGCAGCCTCGTGGTGGTCCACGCCGCCAACAATTCTTTCCCGCGGTGGGAGGCTTGGAACAAGATGAGCGGGCTGGGCGGTTGGGGTGGCCGCAACGAGAACAGCGGGCCCTACGTTTATTGGAAGGACGGGGAGATCGTCCGGGATACCTCCCCCGGGCGGGGCGGGGCTCACGGGCGGCAATGGGAATACACCATCGTGGTTCGCGAAGAGGACCACCCGATCACCCGCGGGCTCCCGGTCGAGTTCAAGCAGGTCCGCGACGAGCTCTACGACCGCCTCCGCGGCCCGGCCGAGAATCTGACCGTCCTCGCCACCGCCTTCGCCGACCGCACCACCGGCGGCAGCGGCCGGCACGAGCCGGTGCTCATGACCATCACCTACGGCGAAGGCCGGGTCTTCCACACCGTCCTGGGCGACAACCCCAACGCGATGAAGGGCGTCGCCTTCCAGGAAACCCTGATCCGGGGCACCGAGTGGGCCGCTACCGGCGACGTGACCTTCCCCGCGATCACCGGAGATGACCTTCCCGCCGACCGCGCCGCCGCTCGGGATCCGGGCGACATCAATTACTAGATGCGAAACCCGCCCCAGCATGAGGCGGCAGGTATTGATCGGGTTAAAACTAGAGACGCATTACTTCGTTGGTTCTGTCTAAGGAGACTGACATGATTCTTGGCAAAGCGCATCTCATCTTGGTTTTGACCCTAACCCTTACTCTTCTTCCTATCACGCGAGCCATGGCGGCAGATCAAGGAGAGGCGGAGTCGCCTGAGGGCGCGATCAAGGTGATGATCGTTACCGGCCAGAACAACCACCAGTGGACGCACGATTCGCCGGCGCTCAAGGCGATCCTTGACGCCGACGGCCGGTTCCACACCGACATCATGGTCAGCCCGCACGAGAAGGACGCCGAACGCGCCGAGAAGTGGGAGGCCTTCCGGCCCGATTTCTCGCAGTACGACGTGGTCCTGGTCAACTACAACAGCCAGGGCGGCGGCCGGGAGGACTGGCCCGAGCCGGTCAAGGACGACTTCGTGGCGTACATCAGCGGCGGGGGCAAGGCCTACGTCTTCCACGCGGGCAACAACTCGTTCCCGGGCTGGGACGAGTACTACCAGATGGTCGGCCTGTTGTGGCGGGGCCGAAACGCGGGCAAGCGTGTTTATCTCGATGACGCCGGCGAAGTCGTCACCGAGCCAGCGGGCCAGGGACGTGGCGCGGGCCATGGCCGCAAGTACTCCTACGTCGTAACCAACCGGGCTCCCGACCACCCGATCTTCGCGGGCCTGCCCGTCAAGTGGATGCACAACAACGACGAGCTGTACCACGGCCAGCGCGGCCCGGCCGAGAACATGACCATCCTCGCCACCGCCTATGACGAGCCGGACCAACGGGGCACCGGCAAGCACGAGCTGGTCATCTGGACCATCCCCTACGGCGAGGGCCTGGTCCTCACCAACGTCATGGGCCACTGGATGGGTAAGGAGGGTCCGGCACTAGACTGTGTCGGGTTCCAGGTGGTCCTGGTACGGAGCATCGAGTTCCTCGCGACCGGCGAAGTCACCACGCCCGTGCCCGACAACTTCCCGACCCAAGACGCCGTCTCGCTGAACAAGCTGGAGTTCGAGCCCATCGCCAGCGACCACCAGCACCTGCACTTTGCCCATACCGAGTGCTGCCCCCATGCCGCCCCCGAGCACCTCGCGACGGGCGAGTAACCGGCAAACTTATAACACCTTGCTGGATGTGACTTGTTTGGCGGGCACCTTGAGATAAGGTGCCCGTCTTTTTCATCAAGGATCTTGAAATGCCAGCGCCCGACAACAAGCCGATCCAGCCGCCGCTCAACGCGGAGGAGCTTGAGGTGCGTGAAGAGATCGTGCGCTACGTCGAGATGCTCGCGGGGATGATTGGGGTTCGTCACGACAGCCGGCCGTCTTCGATCGAGGCGGCCAAGGCCTATATCCGCAGGGAGTTCGAATCATTCGGTCAAGCCGTTACCACCGAGCTGTACCCGACCCCGGCGGGTGATGCGGTCAATCTGATCGTCGAATGGCCCGGTTCGACCAAGCCGCAAGACATCGTGCTGCTGGGTGGCCACTACGACACGGTCGTCTCGACGCCTGGCGCGGACGATAACGCCTCTGCCGTGGCCGGCCTGCTTTCGGTCTGTCGCCAGCTCGCGAAGAGCCGATTCAATCGCACCATCCGTTTCGTTGCTTTTGCCAACGAGGAGCCGATGCATTTCGGCACGCAGACGATGGGTAGCCACGTCCACGCCGAGGCCTGTCGGCGACGCGGGGACCGTATCCACGCGATGGTCTGCCTGGAGATGCTGGGCTACTTCGATACCGCGCCGGGCAGCCAGCGGTACCCGCCCGAGCTGCCGGGCTTTCTCAAGCCGATGCTGAGGCCGGCCGGAGACTTTATCGCCGTGATCTCGGATATGAGGGCGGCGCTGCCGCTACGCCGTTTTCTCCGGGGCTTTAAGTCGTTGGCCAGGTTCCCTACAATCGCCGCGCCGGTCCCGGGGGTGCAATCGCTGCTCTGGGTCTCAGACCACGGCCCGTTTTGGGACCGGGACTACCCCGCGATGATCGTCACCGACACCGCCTGGTTCCGCAACGGCAACTACCACCAGCCTTCCGACACGCCGGACACACTGGACTTCGATCGGATGGCCCGGGTTGTGCGGGGGGTGGCGGGGGGGATCGCGGCCCTCGCCGGGCGGGCATGATCGGCCGAGGGGCAGGTCACTGGCTTGACTTTCAGGCCCGGATCGGGTTTAATGACGGGTCGAGACAGGCCCCCTTGCGAGGGGGCCTTATCAATTGGTCGGCGAGGGGTTTGGCCGGCGGATACGGGTGTAGCTCAGTTGGCAGAGCAGCGGATTCCAAATCCGCAGGTCGTGGGTTCAAGTCCCTCCGCCCGTGCTTGATAAAAAATGCGCAGGAGGGTCCAGCCGACCGATCCCTCGGCCCAACCCCGCGCTCGATGCCTTTACCCGATGGAACCCGCACGATGGCGATGACGATCTATAAATCCGGCCAGGGCTACTGGACCCGTGTGCTCACCGCGGTCGGCTCATTGACCCTGGCGCTGGCCGGGGTCGCTTGGTTTGCAACCCGCATCCTCCCGATCATGAGCTGGGCCAAGGGCAACCTGGTCTACTGGCAGGCGGGGATCGGGGCCGGGGTATTCCTGGTCGTGGGGGCGGTACTCTGGAAGCTGTTGAACAAGCCGAAGATCGCCGACTTCATGATCGCCACCGAGAACGAGATGAAGAAGGTGAACTGGCCGAGCAAGAAGTCGGTCATCGGCCTGACGTGGGTGGTGATCGCCGGCACGCTGATGATCGCGGGCCTCCTGTTTGTCGTGAACACCGCGTTTACCTGGGTCTTCCAGAAGATCGACATCCTGCAGATTTGAGCCCGGCCGCGGATGCCCCGTGAGGGCCGAACCGGCGAACCTTTTGATTGACGACCCAACCGACCCGCGCTGGCGGGTGGAGAGCTGACCATGGCTGAAGACCAGAGCACAACCGAGACCGAACCGACCGCCGACGCATCGATCGCCCCCGAGGCCACTCCCGTGGCCGAGGCCGCCCCGGACGAGATCGGCACCGGCGCGCCGGAGGAAGAGCCGCTGGTGACCGATGGCATGGACTGGTTCGTGCTCCGCGTCGCATCCAACAAGGAAGACTCGGTCCGCCGGACCCTGCTGCGGAAGGTCAAGATCGAGGGGTACGACGGCGTGGTCGCCGAGAAGCCCTTCCTGGTCAACCGCATCCTGGTGCCGACCGAAAAAGAAAAGGTCATCAAGAACGGTAAGGCGAAGATCGTCGAGACCAAGCTATACCCCGGCTACGTCTTCGTCGAGATGAAGCTCGAAGACGACGGCCGGATCCCCCAGGACGTCTTCTTCCTGATCAAGGAAACGACCGGCGTGGGCGACTTCATCGGAACCGCGGGCCGGCCCAGCCCGATGACCCTGCCCGAGGTCGAGAAGATGATCATCGCGGCCAAGCCGCCGGAAGAGCAGCCCGAGGTCAAGATGGAGTTCGCCAAGGGCGATCACGTCAAGATCACCGACGGCCCGTTCGAGAACATGGATGCGACCGTCGACGAGACCCTGCCGGACCAGGGCAAGGTCCGCGTGATCGTGACGATCTTCGGCCGTGCCACGCCGGTCGAGTTGGAATACGTGCTGCTGACCAAGGTCGATGAGCAATAACTCTACCCCCAGACAATCCAGCCCATCGAGATCACCCACCGCCGCCGGTGGGTGTCTTGTTTATCGGCCGATCGTCGAGATGCAAGTCTTTTATTGCATAGTGCTTACGGCGATTCAGTCAAGAAGATGGCCGATTTTGCCGATAGGGGCCAATGATCGGTCACGGGCCGATCAAGGAGCGGCCATGAGCATCATCGGGACCGGCATCGCGGCGGGGGTGGCCAACACCGCCAACCAGGCCCAGCAGGCGGGCCGGGCGGACAACGCGCGGTCGGCCGCACAGGCCGAGCGCAGCGCCCAGACCGACAAGCTCACGCTGACCCAGCTCCACGGCACGGGCTCAGCGCGCGACACCGACGAAGACCTCCCCGACCAGCAGGCCCCGGGGTACGAGGACCTCTACCAAGAGGGCGACGGCGAGGAGCGGCCAGCCCAGCCAGCCCCGCCGGAACAGCCATACGACGGTGACGCACCTAACGAAGAAGACCAGGCCCAGTCAAGCGCGAAGATCGACATCCCCCCCCGGCTGACCTATACCAAGCACCACGGCCTCGAAGCCCAGGCCCCGCTGTCACGCCAGATCGACGTGACGGGGTAAACGCGCGATACGTCCCGGGGCGGCGCTACGCTCTGCCCCGGCTTGTCTTGATTTTGATTTTCCAACCCAGGGCACAGCATAGCGCCGTTCCGGGTGGACCGCCTCAGAGCCTGCCCGGCAGTTCCTGATCGACCCGGGGGAAGTAACGGCGGATCACCGAGCAGTCGAATCGGCTCATGATCGACGTGGCCGGTTCATGGTCCAGAAGGAACTCAAACGCTGCTTCCACGACCCGGCTCGGCGCGACCCGGCCGCGCGACCACAGGTCGTAGTCCTGGAACGACAGCGTCACGTCGTAGCGGTGGGTGCGTCCCTGACCAAAGACGCGGACCTGGTACGACCAGTGGTTGGTGGATTCGGTTTCGGTGCCGACCTCGATCTCGGGCATTGGCGTATTGTATGGGTAGGCCTACGGCCCGTCGGAGCGGGTGTGGGGTTTGGTGCTGGGATCGTGTTGCCGCCGTGACTTTTTTTCTCGAAACGTTCCGCCTTGGCCTGACTAACCTGCTGCTGCACAAGCTGCGGTCGGTGTTGACCGCGCTGGGGATCATCATCGGGGTCGGCGCGGTCGTGCTGCTCGCGGCCTACGGCGAGGGCTCGAAACGGGCGGCACTGGCGGACATCAAAGAACTGGGCGCAAACAACATCATCCTCCGCTCGGTCAAGCCGCCTGAGGTGGTGACCCTGGAGGGGGAGAGCCAGGGCGGCGGCAACAGCGGTGGCCGTGGCGGCTGGGGCGGGGACGAGCAGGTCAGGGTCTCGGTTTACGGGCTGACCCGGCTCGACTACGCCCGTCTCTCTGCCCCCAGCATCCGCCCGGTTGAGGAGATGGTCCCGCTCAAGCGGGTCGGGTCTTTGGTGTACAAGAGCGGGACGGTCGTGCAGGCGGCGCAGGTGTTCGGCACCACCGAGTCGCTTCAGCAGACCCTGCCGATGACGATCCGGCGCGGGCGGTTCCTCACCGACCGCGACGAGATCGAGATGAGCGCCGTCGCGGTGCTCGGCGCAGACGTCGCCCGCCAGCTCTTCAGGCTCGAAGACCCGCTGGGCAACACCTTCGGCATCGACGGCCAGGAGTTCACCGTCGTCGGCCTGATCGAGCCGGTCGGGCTCAACGCCGGGACCGGCCGCGACATCAACTTCGATGTCTACATCCCACTGAGCACGGCCGCGTCCCGCTTCGGCGATCTGACCCTCAAGCCCTCGGGACGGGAGGCAGACAAGATCGAGCTGTCCGAATTAATCATCCGCGTCCCCGAGACCAGCCAGGTCGTCGATGTCGCGGCGCAGGTCCGACGCGTCGTCGAGGTCGGCCACGGCGACAAGGACGATGTGCAGGTCATCGTCCCCCAGGAACTGATTCAACAGGAAGAACGCACCCGGCTGCTGTTTACGGTTTTCATGATCTTCATCGCCTCGCTCTCGCTGCTGGTCGGGGGGATCGGGATCATGAACATCATGCTGGCGAGCGTGACCGAGCGTATCCGTGAGATCGGGATCCGTCGGGCGTTGGGTGCAACGCGCTTGCACATCATGGCGCAGTTCCTGGTGGAGACGACCGTGCTTTCTGTGCTGGGCGGGCTGATCGGTGTCGCCTCGGGCCTCTTGCTGTCGGGGGTCGGCGCGATCGCCGCGGAGTATTACGAAGCGATCAAGACGCCGGTGCCGACGATGTGGTCGATCGTGGTGGGCTTTAGCGCGGCGGCCTTCGTCGGTATCTTTGCCGGCCTCTACCCCGCGTTCAAGGCGGCGTGGCAGGACCCGATCGTTGCGCTGCGGCATGACTAATAAATTCATACGCTCGTCAGGTCTCGGACAGCCGCCACGTAACACGTGGCGGACGAGCCACCTGACGCTTGTCCGCCGGGTGTTACCCGGCGGCTAATGGAGCAATGAACCCCTTCGTTTTTTGTGAGATCCGTATAAGTCGGTCGGGGCCGGCCGGGGACAAGCCTACATGGCACACCCGCCGCCGCAGCACCCGCCGGGGTTGCCGCAGTCCATCGGGGCGGGGTCCGGGGTGGACCGGGTGACCACCATCCCCGCGCTCAGCAGCTTCTCGACCGGCTCGTCCGGGTGGGTCTGGCCGGTGGGCTCTTCGGCGGCGACACACACCTCGCCCCAGGTCTGCAGCTGCGCGGACATGCCGTGCATCACTTCGACGGTGCGGTGGTTGGCCGGGCAGTAGTATTCGTAGACGGGCATGGTTTAGTTCTGTGGCGCGGCCTCGCCGCTGGGTTTGATTACGACGGTGTCGAGGATGGCTTCGAGCTTGAGCGAGTCGCCCGCCCAGAGCTGCTGCACCGTGCCGTAGGTGAAGATGAATCGGCCGCTGCCATCGGGCTGGACCAGGTTGTATTGCCGCGCACGGACGGGGATGTCGCGGACGGTGTGGGTGTACTCGATCAGGAAGCCGCGCAGGCCCGAGTGCTCGGTGGGCACGACATTGACCGCCTCGATGTCGGCGTAGATCGGCTTCATCTCCACCAGCCAGGCCCTGAGGTATGCATCGCGGTCATCCAACTGTCTAAGAGGCTCGCCCGGGGGCGCAACGCTGTAGATGAACGAGAGGTTGGCGGGCATCGGCCGACCATCGGGCAGGGTGAACTGGGCTTTGAGGAAGCTGCTGCCTCGGACCCGTTCGTTGAGCTCGAGCTTGCAGGACGACGGGACGGTGACCTCAAAGCCGATCGCCTCAACGGTGATCTTCCGCGTCGGCTGGTCGGCGTCGTCCTGGGCCAAAGCCGGCACGCAGAGCAGGAGCATGAGGATCCAGATCAGCGGCCGGGCATATCGGGTGCGGTTGGTCATGTGGTTTCCTTTCACGAAAGACTGGCAGGATTGGCCCAGCTTACTCGGAAGATTCGCTGACCACCACACCCGGCGAGCCGATGTCCTCGCGGTTGTAGTCCTCGGTGACTTGGCATTTCTTGGCTCCGAGTTCGCCTTCCCGGGCGATGACCCAGCTCTCGCCGTGGTCGTTGGCCTGGGCCGAGAGCTGGCTGGGCCTGAGGATGATCGAGCCGCCCTGGGGGCTGTCGCTGGGCCAGGGGGACTCGTCGTCGTAGTTCACTTGGTCCACCACCTCTTCCGCGGCGTTGCGGAGGGTGAGGACCTCGTTGCGGTCGCTGGGGCTGTTGGCCAGGTTGTCGAGCGTGTCGTCACCCAGCCCCCAGCCATCGAGGGAGACGACCTGGTACGCGCCCCGGCCCCAAGCGGCGCGGAAGTCGCTCACGGTCTGGTCGCCGGGGATCAGCACCAGCGCCTCGCCGGGCTTCAGGGTGGTGTCGGCGGGGATCGCTGCCGTCCGCCCGTCCTCGTCCTGGAGGAAGTGCCCGCCCAGGTCAGCGGGGGCATCGCCGGCGTTGTACAACTCGAGCCACTCGGTCTGCACCGGCGGGGCGTCGTCGCCGTAGCCCCCCTCGGTACTCGCCGGGTTGTACATGATCTCACTGATGATGACCTGGCCCATCATGGGCGCAGCGGCAAAGATGACGGCGGTCCACAGAGCGGTTCGTAACATCGGTTCTCCCTCGGGATAGATCGGGTGTCAAATTCAGATTAACCCCCACTCTACCGTAGGTGCCCAACCATGTCACGCAACAAGTCGCTTGCGTAAATGCTGCCAGAGAAACGGTCCAATCAGGGCGCAGTGCGGTGCTGGAAACGGTATCAGCCATGCGGGGCTCTGGGCGCGTACTCGATGGCTAGGTCCATCAAGGCCGTAAGTTCCGTGATGGACCCTGGGAGCTTGCTGTAGAAGTTGCACGTCTCGCCGGGGTCTTCTTTGGGTTTGTATACCTTTCCACCGCTTGGTCGTCGGGCGGGTCTTGACCCACGATCGCGGGAAATCAACCGCATTCTGCCGGCCACTTGCCGGCCCCGGCGACATCCGGTCGGCCTACTGCGGGCTTACCTCGGCTAGCCAGGCCCGGTGCAGTGCGTGCAGGCGTTCGGCGATCTCCGGCTGAGCCCCGATGTGGTTGATCTGCTCGGGCTTCGGTGTGCCCAGATGCAACAGTTCAATCGGGCGGTCGCCTTTGCCGATCAGCTTCCACATCTCCTCACGCACCGCCCAACGCTCCCGCCAGGCCCAGTGCATCACGCCGTAATGACTCGGGGCATCCTCCTGGATGACCGGCAGGACCGAGGCGCCGTCCAGGGGCACGCCCGCGGGCGGCTCGACCCCGCAGAGCGCGAGCACCGTCGGCATGATGTCCATCGCGGTCACCGCCTGGTCACGGACCAGACCCCCTTCGACGCCCCGCGGATAACGCAGCATCATCGGCACGCGGACCCCGCCTTCGTAGAACGTATGCTTGTGCCCACGCCAGGGGCCGGTGTTCCCGCCGCCGCCGTGCGCGAGGTAGTAGTGGCCCCTGGGCAGGCCGCTGGCGTGGTGGTCCACCGCGATCCCGCTGTTGTCCTCGGCCGAGTGCCCGTTGTCCGACATGAACACCACGATCGTGTCTTGCGTCAGGCCAAGCTCGTCGAGCTTGTTCAGCAGCCGCCCGATCCGGTCGTCGGTGGTGGACACCATCTTCGCGTACGACCGCCGGGGCATGGGCAGGTCCGCGTAACGATCGTCAAACGCCGGGTCCGCCTGCTCGGGGTAGTGCGGCAGGTTCATCGCGAAATACAAAAAGAACGGCTCATCCCGGTGCGCCTCGACGTACGCAAGCGCCCGCTCGGTCATCAGGTCAGGGAAGTACTTGCCGGGCTTGAAGACCTCGGCCGTCCCTTCGTATAAATCGTGGAAGCCCCGGCCGTGCAGGAAGTGGTGGTTGTAGTTGTCGATGAACCCGCCGCGGTGACCGAAGAAGGTGTCGAAACCCTGCGTCTTCGGCCCGTGCGTCTCGGCCGCGCCCAGGTGCCACTTGCCGAACAGCGCGGTGCGGTAGCCGGCGTCCCGCAGGACCTCGGCGAGCGTGACCTCGCTGAGCGCCATGTTGACCCCGAATTCGTCCTTCATGTCGTTCTGCGTCCACGTGGTCACGCCCCCGCGCTGAGGGTACCGGCCGGTGAGCAGCATCGCCCGGGCCGGGCAGCAGACGGTGTGGGCGTAGGCCTGGGTAAACCGCACGCCTTGATCCGCAAGCCGGTCCATGTGTGGCGTGTACAGGTCGGAGGACCCGTAGCAATGGACATCGAGCGTGCCCTGGTCGTCGGTCAAGATGATGAGGACGTTGGGCTGGCGTGGCGTAGGGGTGCAGCCTGCGGCCAAAAGAATCAGGACAACGAGAGAAAGCTGTTGGGCCAGTTTCATGACAACAAGATACCGCAGAGAAAACAAGCCCAGGCCTTGTCGGCATGGGCATCGACGCAACTCAGTTGTGGGCCAAGGCTCTACGCATCCAGCTGCGGCCGATCGGCCTCGGGCCAGTCGACGTGGAACTTCTTGCCGCGGGGCTGGTCGACGCGCTCGTAGGTGTGGGCGCCGAAGTAGTCGCGCTGGGCCTGGAGCAGGTTGGCCGGGACGGTCGCGGTGCGGTAGCCGTCGTAGTACGCGAGGGCGGCGCCGAAGGCGGGGACGGGGATGCCGTACTGCACCGCCAGGCCGATCACCTGACGCCAGGCGGCCTGGCCCTGATGCACCGCGTCCTTGAAGTAGTCGTCCAGCAGCAGGTTGACCAGCCCCGGGTTCTTCTCGTAGGCCTCGGTGATCTTCTGCAGGAAGCGGGCGCGGATGATGCAGCCTCCTCGGAAGATCTTCGCAATCTCTCCAAAATTCAGCTGCCAGTCGTACTCGTTCTGGGCCTCGGTCATCAGCTGGAATCCCTGGGCGTAGCTGACGATCTTTGAGCAGTACAGCGCCTGCTGGATCGCATCGATCAGCTCGGCCTTGTCGCCGACGCGGTCGGGGATCGACGGGCCTTGAAGCACCTTGCTCGCCGCGACGCGTTCGTCTTTGATGGCAGACAGGCAGCGCGCAAACACCGCCTCGGCCATCGCGTTCGCGGGGATGCCCAGGTCCAGCGCGTTCTGGCTGGTCCACTTGCCCGTGCCCTTCTGGCCCGCGGTATCTAAAACGACGTCAACAAACCATTGGTCACTTCCGGGGGTCGGGTCCTTCTGCTGGAGGATGTCGGTGGTGATCTCCATCAGGAAGCTGTCGAGTTCACCCTCGTTCCACTTGCCGAAGACCTCGGACATCTCGCCGGGGTCCATGCCCAGCAGGTGCTTCATCAGGAAGTAGGCCTCGCAGATGAGCTGCATGTCGATGTATTCGATGCCGTTGTGCACCATCTTGACGTAGTGGCCCGCGCCGTTGGCGCCGATGTAGGTCGTACAGGGCTCGCCCTCATCAAGCGTCACCGGGTTGGTCGGGTCGTTGCGTTCGATGGGCTTGCCGGTGGCGGGATCGACCTTGGCCGCGATGTCCTTCCAGATCGGCTCGAGTTCTTTCCATGCCTCGGGGTCGCCGCCGGGCATGAGCGATGGGCCGAAGCGTGCGCCGAGCTCGCCGCCCGAGACGCCCGAGCCGAAGAACCGGTAGCCCTGCTCGGCCAACTCTTTCTCCCGGCGGATCGTCGCGTTCCAGTTCGAGTTGCCGCCATCGATGATGATGTCGTCCTTCTCGAGCAGCGGGAGCAGGCCTTCGACGACCTTGTCCACCGCGTCGCGGTCGCTCGGAAGGACCGCGGTGGATTTCACGAGCAAAATAATCTTCCGGGGTCGCTTGAGCGACTCGACGAAATCTGCAAGTTCGGGGAAGCCAATCACACGCTCGGCGGACGGCTCCTCCGCCTTGTTCTTGGCGATGAACGCTTCCATCACCGAGGTGGTCCGGTTATAGACCGCGACGGTGTAGCCGTGGTCGGCCATATTCAGGACGAGGTTCTGGCCCATCACGGCCAGGCCGATCAGGCCGATATCGCAGGTTGAGTCTGACATGGGGTTGCTCCAATTCGTGTTTGAACCACGAAGGCACGAAGGTCACGAAGGGCTGGCTTGCTTCGTGTTCTTCGTGCCTTCGTGGTTGGCCCGGGTCGTCGCGGGCACGGGGCATTCATTAGATGACATCTTATCAATCTGCCGCCAGCCTGCCCTTGGTCAGGGTGACAACGCGGTCGCCCGCCTTGGCCACGGCCTGGTCGTGGGTGACCATCGCCAGGGTCTGGCCCTCGTTGTGGATCTGGCGGAACAGGTCCATGATCGAGCCGGCGGTGTCGGCGTCGAGGTTGCCCGTCGGTTCGTCGGCCAGGAGCACGGCCGGCTCATTGATCAGCGAGCGGGCGATCGCCACCCGCTGGCGTTCCCCGCCGGATAGCTTGGCCGGGCGGTGGGTCAGCCGGTCCTTCAGGCCGACCCGCTCGAGCAGTTGCTCGGCCCGCTCCCGAGCCTCGGCCCGTCTCCCGGGCCAGGCCAGCACGCTGCTGCCGAGCATGGACCCGATCATCACGTTCTCCAGGGCCGAGAGCTCGGGCATCAGGTGGTAGAACTGGAAGACCAGCCCGACGTTGGCGTTGCGGTAGCGGTCCAGCCGTCGGCCGCGCAGCTTGAAGATGTCCGTCCCGTCGAACCGCACGGCCCCGGCGGTGGGGCGGTCCAGCCCGCCGATCAGGTGCAGCAGCGTTGACTTGCCCGAGCCCGACCGCCCGAGGATCGACAGCCACTCACCGCGGTGCAGGTCCAGGTCCACCCCACGCAGGACGTGCAGCTCCCGCCCCGCCTCGTGGAAGGTGCGCTTGAGCCCGGTGGCCTGGATGATGGTATTGGTTGGCGTCATAAGGGGGTTGTTAACGCCAAGACGCCAAGACGCCAAGACGCCAAGGTGGTCAGGGTTTGGTCAGAACAATACGTTGGATGCCGTCTTTCAGGACGGCCTCATTGAAGTTGATGAGCAAAGCGAGCTGACACCCTGTTGCTTGCAGGTAGGCTTTGCACTGGGCCTTGTGTTTAGGATGAAGTTGTTCAACCGCCTTGAGTTCGATGATAAGCTGCCGGTTTATCCATACATCCAGACGACCTTCTCCGCAGTGGTGTCCTTTGTAACGTACAGGGATGGCGCATTGACGATGAAATGCAATCTTTTGTTGCTGTAACTCAAAACACAACGCTTCTTCGTAGATCGATTCCGGATAGCCCGGACCCAACGCCTTGTGCACTTCGATGGCCGCGCCAATGACTTGACGAGCTAAGCCATCGATCGCTTGGCTCGGCTCTTCTTGGCGTCTTGGCGTCTTGGCGTCTTGGCGTTCGAGACTCATGGGAGAGGCCTCATTCATACCGCAGCGCCTCCACCGGGTTGAGCCTTGCCGCGATCAGGGCCGGGACGATCGCGCCCAGCACGCTGCTGATCACCGCGCCGATGCCGATGCTGATGGCCTCGGTCGGATTAACCCGGTCGGGGATCTTCTCGAAGAAGTAGGTCTGCGGGTCCCACATCCGCCAGCCGACCTCCGGGTCCAGGCCCGCGGCGATGGGCAGGCTGATCGACGGGAAGCCGTAGTACACCCCGGCGAGCAGCACGCCCCAGGCGATCAGGAACACCAGCGCGCCGCCGCCCAGCCCGAAGTCGCGCCAGCGGAGCGGGTACGCCAGCCCGCAGGCCAGCACCAGGGCGAGCACGAAGCTGAGCCCGACCGACCCGATCAGCGTGGCCATGCGGTTGGCCAGCGCGTCCTGCAGATTGTTGAGGTTGGTCACGGTGAACCAGGCCAGCCCGACCCCGGCCGCGGCGCCGATGACCCCGATCGCCAGCCCGTAGATCAGGAACAGGTTGAGCACACCCGTTGACGGCGCCCCGATCGCCCGCAGCACGCCGATGTCCCGGGTTTTTTCCAGCACGATCATGTAGAACGTGGTTGCGACCATCACGATCGCCACGATGCTGATGATGACGAACAGGAACGTGACCAGGCCCTTCTCGTTCTGCACCGCGCCCAGCAGCGCCGCGTGCTTGTCTTCCCAGGTCAGCGTGAACAGGATCGGCATGTCGCTGTGCTCGGCCTGCATCTGCTGGACCACTTCGTCCACCCGCGCGGCGACCTGCTCTTCGTCGTAGCCCTCGGCCGTCTTGATCCAGACCGCGTGCACCCGGCCGGGCGTGATGACCTCGTCGCCGCCCAGCCCGGTGACCGGGTCGATGGTGGACTCGTCCAGATCCCGGCTTTCCTGCATCTGGAGCTGACGCTGCAGCCAGTCCATCGGCACGTAGACGATCGAGATGTCGTTCTCGTAGTAGCCCGACTGGAACTCGTTGACCACGGTGATCGGCTTGCGCACCGGCTCGAACGCGCCGATGTCGCCCGACGGCGTTAGCGGCGCGAAGGTCAGGTCAATCGTGCCCCCGGCGTAGCTGCGCGGGAAGCCGGTCTCGGGGTCGGCGAAGTGGTACTTGCCCTTCTCGTCCCGCTGCTGGTAGGGGTTAATCGCGACGCCGATCACCGCTCCGGGGGTCTGGGTGATCCGAGGCATGCCGGGCAGTTCCAAAAGCTCGGGGTGCTCAAAGACCGCCTGCACAATCAGCGACAGGCCACGGGGCGTCTCGAGGTAGGCAAGCAGTTCCGCGTCCGGGTCCGCCACGAAATTCACGTTGGCCAGCGGGAACCTGGGCGAGGTACGCCAGGCGTCGCGCAGTGACCGATCGGTCAAGAGAGCGGCGCGGACCCGCTCCTGCTCGGCCCGGCTCTTGTACAACCGGATCAGCACCGGCTCCTCAAGCCGCATCCCCAGCGCGTGCAGGTCGACCTCGTCCGTTAGCCGACGCTGGGCCCGCTCGCTGACCCACTCCCCCCGGTGCTCGGCGTAGTCCTCGCCGTCCCACAACAGCGTGTCCTCGTAGTTGATGATCGACGCCATCTCCGGCATCTGCACGCCGTGCACCCGGATCATGCTCGTGCCGTTGCCGATCTTCATCAGCGCAAAGGTCTCGATCATCGGCGTGGCCCGATCCACGCCCTCGATCTGTTCGACCCGCTCGATCATCTCCTGGTAGTGCGGGAACCCGTTGAGCGCCCGCGACTCGACGATGACCTCGCCGGTGAGCGTCTTGGCGGTCGTCCGCATCAGGTCGAGGAACCCGCCCATCACCGAGATCACGATCACGACCATCGCCGTGCAGATCGTCACCGCCAGCGCGGCAAAGAGCGGCGCGAGCTTGCGGCGGAGGTACTTGGAGATGAGGACGAGCTTATACATGGTTCGGTTTTTGAACCACAGAGACACGGAGGGCACTGAGGTCTGCAGAGGATTCTAGTGTGCGATGCGTTTAATGCCATCTTTCAATACTGGCACGTTGAAATTGATGAGTAGTGCGATTTTGTGGCTTGTGGCTTTGAGGTAGGAGATGGCTTGGGCGGTGTGTATGGGGTGTAGGTGATCAACCGCTTTCAATTCGAGAATAAGTTTGCCTTCAACCAGAAAATCGAGCCTACCTTCGCCCACCGATTCACCTCGGTAGCTCAACGAGACAAGCGATTCCTTCTCAAACTGAATGCCTCGATGACGCAGTTCGATGGCCAGCGCTTTTGCATAGGTGGATTCCAAATACCCAGGCCCAAGCACTCGGTGAACCTCAATCGCCGCACCAATGACCTGCTCCGTCAACTGATTCATCCCCGGCTCATTCATACCTCTGTGCCCTCTGTGTCTCTGTGGTTCAATCAATCCGTTTGCTGCGGGCGCATGAGCGGGAAGAGGATCACGTCGCGGATCGACGGGGCGCCCGTGAGCATCATGACCAGGCGGTCGATGCCCAGCCCGATGCCGCCGGCCGGGGGCATGCCGACGCGGAGGGCCTCGAGGAAGTCCTCGTCGATCTGCTGCTGTTCTTGCTCGTCGCCGACCTGCTCGCGGAAGTGGTGTTCCTGGATGTCCGGGTCGTTGAGCTCGGTGTAGCCGGGGCTGATCTCGACGCCGTTGATGGCGAGCTCGTAGACATCGGCGAAGTAGTCATCATCCTTGCAACGCTTGGCCAGCGGGATAATGACGCCGGGCACGCGGGTGACGAAGCATGGGTCGATGAGCGTGGGCTCGATGAGTTTTTCGTAGACCTCGGTGAGCTGCTCGGCGGGGGATTCTGCAACAAGATGTTCAAACTGAGATAAGACCATATCGCTAATCACATCATCATCAGCGTCCGGATTTTGTTCACGCAGTTTGTCGCCAAACAATGCGTCGGCCAGATCATCAATGAACTGAGTGCTTTCTCCCTTCGCGGTCAGATCTTCTGAAAGCTCAGCTAGACCTCGCTTATCAAACTTCCACCCCGTTCGTTCCTCCACCAAATCAACCATCGAAATCCGTTTCCAGGGCCTTGCCAGGTTGATGGTCTTCTTGGCGTCTTGGCGTCTTGGCGTCTTGGCGTTGTTAGCTTGGTCTGGGTCTTCTTGTGCTGACCCGGGTGCTGAAGCACCCTCCGCCGAATGTTCGATGATGAGGGATCCGAAGATTTGTTCTGCAATCGTACAGACCATGTCTTCGACGAGGTCGGCCATGGACTCCCAGTTGCCGTAGGCGTCGTAGGCCTCGAGCATGGTGAACTCGGGGTTGTGGCGGGGGCTGACGCCTTCGTTACGGAAGTTGCGGTTGATCTCGAAGACCTTGCGCATGCCGCCGACGAGCAGGCGCTTGAGGTAGAGCTCCGGCGCGATGCGCATGGTCAGCGGCAGGTCGAGCGCGTTGTGGTGGGTTTTGAAGGGTCGGGCGGCGGCGCCGCCGTGGATCGCCTGGAGCATCGGGGTCTCGACCTCCATGTAGCCCTTGTCGGTGAGGTAGGCGCGCATGGCGTCGATGATCTGGATGCGTTTCTTCATCACATCCATGACCTTGGGGTTGGTGTGCAGATCGACGTAGCGTTTGCGGTAGCGGGTTTCGGGGTCGGTCAGGCCGTGGTGCTTGCCGGGGGGCAGGGCGAGGGATTTGGTCTGGAAGCAGAAGCCGGGGGTGAGGGGGTGGGGGGATTCGGCGGGTTCGCCAGACCCCGCTGAAGCGAGGTCTGCCATCGCCCAGACGGTGAGCTCGCCGGTGTTGGTGACGCCGAGTTTGCCGTGGACGGCGACGATGTCGCTGAGGTCGGTCTGCTTGGCGATGCCGAACGCGGGCTGGCCCACGGCCTTCTTGCTGATCGCGACCTGGAGGTCGCCCGTATCGTCGCGCAGGGACATGAAGATCAGGTTGCCCATGACGCGGTGTTGCATGACCCGGCCAGCCACCGACACCTCCGCACGGTCATCGGGGATGGTTGGCAGTTCGTCTTCTGGGGTGCCGGCCTTCTTGGCTTCACGATGCGCCGCATCAGCCGTGCGGTGGGCCTCGTCGGCTTCTTCGTCGTACGCGGCGCGTGCCTCGGCGAGGCTGATCAACCCATCGATCCGCTGGCCGTAGGGGTCGAGCTCAAACTCGTCACGCAAACGATCGAGCTTACGCCGGCGGTCGGCGAGCAGCTTCTTGCGGCCCGACTCGGTCGCTTCGGGGGCTTGTTCTTGCTTCGTCGCGGCGGGGTCTGGCTTGGTCATGGTGCGTCTGGTTATAGCAGTAAAGCGTCTTGAGAACGTGTTGATAGCGGCCAAGGACGGGACGCTGCGCGTCGCCCGCTACACGACTAAAGAAAAACCACGCTCGTCGGCGGGGCTGGGTGGTCGTGCTGGGCAGACGTTTTTATTCCGCGGCGGACTCGGCGGCCTCTGCGGGGGCCGGGGCCTTGGCCTGTTTGGCCGATTCGGCGGCGGCCTGCTCACGGGCACCGAGGGTTTCCAGGCCACGGCGCTGGTCACGCAGCCGACGCTTCTTGCCGACCCGGTCACGCAGGTAGTACAGCTTGGCCCGGCGGGCGTCGCCGCGACGCTTGATCTCGATCTTGGCGACCCGCGGGCTGTGCAGCGGGAAGGTCCGCTCGACGCCCTCGTTGGCGACGATGCGGCGGACGGTGACGGTCTGCTCCAGCCCGCCATTCTGCATCTTGATCACGACGCCGGAGAACACCTGGATGCGCTCCTTGCTGCCCTCGACGATGCGGACGTGCACATTGACGTTGTCGCCGACGGTGACGACCGGCAGGTCGGTTTTGAGCTGGCTCTTCTGAACGGCGGCAAGGATGTCCTGGCTCATGGCTCGTGCCTCTTGGCGGGTAGGCCGGAAGTCGGCCGATTTTGGCTATTGAAACACGCCGACGGACCCCGGCGGCGCGAGCCGCACAGTCTAACCCGAGTTGCGCGGTCTGTCGAGTGGCTACCCTTCGGTTTCGAGCGCATCAAAAGCTGGGGCGAATCGGACGGTCCCCGGGGCGATGGGGTGATCTTTGATCTTGTGGAGCATGAACGGTTCGTCGACGCCGAAGGTGTTGCCCAGTCCGGACTTGGATGCGGTCTCAAAGCCCAGCGGGCCGTAGTACCCCGGCTCGCCAAGGACGACGACGCCGTGTGCCGCGGCATCCCGGGCCTGCCGCTGGGCATGGCGGACCAATGCCTTGCCGATCCCCACGCCCCGGTACGCCTCGCTGACCGCGACGGGAGCCAGCCCGAGCCCGCGGAATCGGCCGTCGCCCCCGTCCACCGTGACCGGGCTGAGCAGGGCCATGCCGACGACCCGGCCGGCCGCCTCGGCGATGATTTCGATCGGCGCGTCACCCGCCGCCCGCAGGCTTTGGACCAGAGCCGCCTCGGCATCGGTCGGGAAGCTTGTGCGGAGCAGGGCGTCGATCGAGTCATAGTCGGTTGCATTGGCATCACGCAGCACGATCAAGCCGGCGTTGTCAGATCCATTGGCGTTGTCACGGGCCAGCAAGTCGGGTCGGCGTTCATGGGTCAGGTGCCGTGACTGTTCACGGCGCCAGGCTTTGATCTTGCCGTGGTCGCCCGACAGCAGCACCTCGGGCACGCCGCGATCGCGCCACTGGGGCGGGCGGGTGTAGTGCGGGTGGTCGAGCAGCCGGTCGGCCCCGGGCGAGAAGCTGTCGTGGTGGTGCGAGTCCTGCTTGCCGATCACCCCGGGGATCAGCCGGACGACCGCGTCGATCAGCACCATGGCGGGCAATTCCCCGCCGGTCAGCACGTAGTCGCCCAGGCTGACCTCGACGGGTTCGAGCTCGTCCAGCAGCCGCTGGTCAAACCCCTCGTAGCGCCCGGCCATAACCACCAGCCGCGGCATGCCCGCCAGCTCTTCTACGAAGGTCTGGGTCAGCGGCCGGCCCTTGGGGGTCATGACCAGCCTGGTCGCGCGCAGCTCGGGCTGCTGGGCCTCCGCAGCGATCACGCAGTCGTAGACCGGCTGGCACTGCAGCACCATGCCCGGCCCGCCGCCGTAGGGTGGCTGATCGACCTTGCCGTGCTTGTCCCGGGTGTAGTCCCGCGGGTTATGCAGGTGGTAGCTCACCACCGCCGGTCTGACCACCGCCGGCTCCGCGGGGTCGGCGACCTCGCTCGCGGCCCGCTTGAGGATGCTGCTGCCGAGCACCGAGGCAAACATCTCGGGGAACAGGGTGATCAGGTCGATTCGCATGTGAGTTAGGTTAACGCGGATGGGTGGGGCAAAAAACAACCCCGCGAGGTGCGGGGCTTAAGCACGTTCTATTCAACCATGCGGGAAGGGGCTCAGCCCTGCTTCTTCAGCAGGTTCGCGACCGTCTTGGTCGGCTGGGCGCCGACGCTCAGCCAGTAGTTGATGCGCTCGGTATTGAGCTTGACCTGCTTGTCCTGGTCCTTGTAGCAGGGGTGGTAGTAGCCCAGTTCTTCGATCGCCTTGCCGTCACGGGGTGAGCGGACATCCATCGCGACGACGCGGTAGGCGGGCGAGTGGGTGCGACCAAAGCGCTTGAGACGGATCTTGACCATGTTGGTTCTCCGGGGAGGACCCACCGTTCGTGGCGTTGCCGACTTCCGGGGGGCGTGACCGTGGAAGGTTGCCGAGGCGACATCCGCCGGGGCGAGTCGGGTAGTTTATCAAGACCAACGATTGTTGCAAGACCCTTGCTCAGGCGGTCTGGGCTTCCAGCGCGTTGCCACACACCCAGTGGCCCGGATCGTCGGGGACCTCGACCAGCGGCGGGCGGTCCAGCAGCGACGAGCGGGTGATGAACTCGACGCCCTGCATCTGTTCGGCATCCATCTCCGCCTGTTCCTCAGAGGTGATCGAATGGGTCCGGCCCTCGGCTTCGTCTTTGAAGTAGCTGATCGGGCTGGGCACGTCGCCCAGGAGCATGATGCGTTTGCGCTGTCGGTTGGGGTCGGGGCTGGGCGCGGCCGAGAGCAGGGCGCGGGTGTAGGGGTGGATCGGGTTATTGTAGAGCGCGTCGCGGTCGGCGACCTCGACGATCTTGCCCAGGTACATCACCGCGATGCGGTCGCAGAAGTGCTCGACGACCGCGAGGTTGTGGGCGATGAACAGGTACGACAGGCCGAACTCTTCCTGGAGGTCGGCCATCAGGTTGAGCACCTGCGACTGGACCGAGACGTCCAGCGCGGAGACCGGCTCGTCACAGACGATGAACCGCGGCTCCAGGGCCAGGGCGCGGGCGATGCCGATGCGCTGCTTTTGGCCGCCGGAGAACTCGTGGGGGTAGCGGTAGATGTGGTCCGGCTGGAGGCCGACTTTTTGCAGCAGCGTGGCGACGCGGTCTTCGAGGGTGCTGCCCGAGGCGACCTTGTGGACCTGCAGCGGCTCGCCGACGATCCGCCCGACGGTCATGCGGGGGTTGAGCGACCCGCCGGGGTCCTGGAAGATGATCTGCATCTCGCGCCGCAGCGCCTTCATCCGCGAGGCCGAGGCGGCCAGCACGTCTTCCCCGTCGAAGGTGACCGACCCGGCGGTGGCGGGGATGAGCTTCAGGATGGTCCGCCCGACGGTCGACTTGCCGCAGCCCGACTCGCCGACCAGCCCGAGCGTCTGGCGGTGGCCAACGTCGAAGGAGACGTCGTCCACGGCCTTGACGTTGCCGACCTGGGTCCGCAGCAGGCCACGCTTGACCGGGAAGTAGGTCTTGAGGTTGCGGACACGCAGCAGTGGGGCGGTGGGGTCTGAACTCATGTGAACCATGATAGCAGCCGGGGTCAGCCGGTTGGGTCAGGGCATCACAAACTCGGCCTCGAACTGCTCGTACTGCCCGGTGCTGCTGTCCCACTTCTTCATGGCGGCATAGAGCCGGTCCCCGCTCTGCAGGCCTTCGGCGACGCCGACCAGGTCGGCGAGGGTCACGATCGGCGTGCCGTTGAAGTAGGTCAGGATCATGCCCGGCTGGATGCCGGCCTTCTGTGCGATACTGTTCCGCTCGACCCGGCGGACTAGCACGCCCGGGGTGTACGCCCAGCCACGCTCATCGATCACATCGGGCAGCAGGGTTTCGAGCCGTTCGATGCCCAATGCGTCGAGCCGTCGCTCGGCACGGGTCGAGCCGAGACTGTCCCACACCGGCGGGCGGGCGGGTCGGCCGGCGATGCTGCCGGTGAGCGTAATCCGCATCTCAAGCTCCTCGCCCATCCGCCAGACGCGGACGTCGATGGTGTCGCCCGGCGGGTTGGTTGAGGTCTCGATTTGCACCTCCTCGACCGAGCGGACGGGCTTGCCCGAGACGTGGGTGATGATGTCGCCCAGCCGGATGCCGGCCTCGGCGGCGGGGCTGCCGGGGACGGGGTTGCACAGCACGCCGCGTCCATCAAACCCCAACTCGCGTGAGGTGTTGAAGTCGATGTTGTAGACGTTGACGCCCATGAAGCCGCGACGCACCTCGCCGTCATCCAGCAGGCGGTCGGCGATGCGCACGACCAGATCGACGGGGATGGCAAAGCCCAGGCCGGAGAAGCTCGCGGCGGGGTCGTGGTTGGTGGCGATGGCGGTGTTCATGCCGATGACCTCGCCGCGGACGTTGGTGAGCGGCCCGCCGGAGTTGCCGGGGTTGATCGCGGCGTCGGTCTGGATGTAGTTTTCGTACTCGATCGGGGTGTCAAAGAGGCCGGGCGTGCGGAGCTGCCGCCCGGTGGCGCTGACGATGCCCTGGGACATCGAGAACTCGAAGTGGAACGGCGAGCCGAAGGCAAAAGCCAACTCGCCCTGGATCGCCGGCTCGGACGCGATCCGTGCCGGGCGCAGGTCGTCGCGGTCGATGTAGAGCACGGCCACATCCGTCTTCGGGTCGGTCCGCAGGTCGTAGGCGCGGTACTCCCCGCCGTCATCAAAACGCACGATCACTTGGTCGGCTCGGCCCAGCAGGTACTGCTCGACGACGTGGTGATTGGTGAGGATGACGTCTTGGTAGACGCGGGATTCAGCCGGGTCGGGGAAGTGGCGGTAGACCCAGCCCGAACCGTTGCCCACGTCCACGAGCTTGCCGGTCGCGGGGTCGCGGGCCAGTATGGATATGCTGGTGATCGAGGGCTTAACGAAGGTGGCGATGTCTTTGAATGAGTCGGAGAGGGCGGCGAGGGAGGGGTTTTCCTGAAGGCGCTGGCCGACGAGTTCAATGCGTTGGTCTTCGTAAGACCGGGCAATTTTTCGGACCAGGGTCGGCCCCAGGACCATGGCCCCCGTGACGGTCAGCAGCAGCAGGATTGTCGGGCCGTACCATCGGATGCGCGACATGCGGGACTCCCTAGAACAAAGCGATCGTGGACAGGTCCATCAATTGGCCACGGCCTGTTACCAGCATCGGGCCGATCCACCACCTAATTGATGATACGGCAGAGGCGCGTTGAGGTTCCAGTCTTTTCTTGGATAACTGCTCCAAGCTTTTGCTGGGGAGGGGTTACAATCCTGTTTGCACCAGGGAGTTGGCTCATGGTTAGCACGAAAGAAACCGTCCGTCGCGTTCTGGAAAAACTACCGGAGGACTGCTCGATGGAGCAGTTCCTGGACGAGTTGTTCTACATCAATTTAATCGAGAAGCGCTTGGATGAAGCACAGCAACCTGGGGCTAGGACTTACAGTTCGGATCAGGTCAGGGAGCAGATCGCGAAGTGGCGCTTGAAGTAATCTGGCATGCCGGGGCGCTGGACGATTTGGAATCGATCTGGCGTCACATCGCGCGTGATTCCAAGGCGTACGCTTCGGCGGTGGCCGCAAGGATCGTGACGGTCGTAGAGTCTTTGTCCGAAAACCCGCTCATCGGGCATCGGGTCGAGCAGGTGATACGTGCGGATGTACGAGAGATATCGGCCTACCCGTACCGCGTCTTTTACGCCGTCTCCGATCAATCGATTCGCGTGCTCATCGTGGCCCATGGCGCAAGGGAATTAAGCGCGGGCTTCCTGGCGCGTCGTGTCACTTAACGCTTCATCCGATACACCCCGCCGTCGGCGAGGTAGCGTCCGGATTCGACCTGCTCGCGCCACTTGGCCGCGGCGTCCTGGATCGAAGCGCCCAGTCCGGCCATCGGTGGGGCGAAGGGGGGCTGCCAGTCGCTGAGCCCCAACAGGTCCTGGAGGACGACGACGTGTCCGTCACAGGCCGGGCCCGCGCCGCAGCCGATGACCGGGACGCGTTCGCCGGTTCGCGGGTGCTTCGCCTTGGCGACGATCCGTTTGCTCACGGCGTCGGGCACCGCCTCGACCAAGAGCGTGCTTGCGCCCATCGCGATCATCAGCTGCGCCGTGTCCACCAGCACGTCTGCCTCTCTTGCATCACGGCCCGCGGCCTTGTACCCCCCGTCCACGCGGACCTGCTGCGGCCGACTGCCGATGTGGGCGACCACCGGGATACCCGCCTGGGCGAGCTTCTCGACCAGCGTCGCGTGGCTGCCATCGACTTCGAGCTTGACGCAGTCGGCCCCGGCGTCCTGCATAAAGGCGACCGCGTTGCGCACCGCGAGCTGCTCGCTCTCCTGGTAACTGCCAAAGGGCATGTCGGCCATGAGCAGGGCGTTCGGCGCGCCGCGTCGTACGGCCGCGGTCAGTTCGAGCATCAAGGGCATCTTGGCCGGCAGGGTCGAGTCGTGCCCGAGGATGAGCTGGGCCGCCGTATCGCCGACGAGCAGTGCGTTGACCCCGCCACGGGCCAGCCAGCGCGCGGTGGTCGCGTCGTAACAGGTCAGCATGGCGAAGGGCCGGCGCGCCGCCGCCCACCTGCGCCAATCGCGGAGGGTGACCCGGCGGTCCGGGTGGAGATCGACTGGGGGTGAGGCCGTATCGGGCATCTCGACATTGTAAATCATCACCGGACGGGCCGGGGCGTTTAACCCACCGTGACCCGCCTCATCGCTCCCCGCCAAGGCTTGACCCCTACAACCGGCAAGCCTTATCAAACCCCACGAATTAACCCGGTTTGACTCAACCGCCCCCGGAAGCGGCCCGATAACGGATTCAGAGAGGCGGAGGGTGTACTAATGTCGGTTCAACTCGAACAGTTTCGGGTCGTCGGGGTTAACCGTTCGACGGGTGAGGATGTTTCGGTGGTGATCGATGCGGCGACCAAGGCCGCCGCCGAGGTCAAGGCCGAGCAGATGGACATCGAGACCACGCACATCGTCAGGCTTAAGCAGGCGGATGAACAACCCCCCGACGAGCACGAGCTGTTCTCCGCCGACGCCGCCGAGGCCCTTTCCACCCGGAGGACCGAGAAGCTGATCGAAGACATCGCGACCGCCGTGCCCGATCAAGACCAGCAGGCCCCGCCCAGCCCCGAGCCCCCCGCGCCCGAGCCGGCACCCAAGAACCGCAGCGCCCCGCTCACCGAGATCGTCGCGGCGATCAATCGCCCGGCCTACTCCTCGCCAGCCACGAGGCGCGAGCAGGAATACCACTCCTCATCAACCGCATTCCTCTTCGTGCTGCTGGTCCTGGCCGGCCTGGCGGGGGGGGCGTACTTCGTCCTGGTCCACGAGCCCAACGCCTTGGTCGCCCAAGAAGAACAGCTGCTCTTTGGAGAAGACCTGTACTTCGAAGTCTCCCCCCCCACCGACCCCCCGGCACAAGGCCCGAGGCTGGACGCCTTCAACAATAGGCCTAACCCGCAGCCGACCGATCGTGAGACCACCCCGCTCCAGCCTGCCTCCCCGCAGGGCAGCCCGCGGCACACCGATGACCTGCCCCCACTGGTCTTGCAGTCGATCGTCACCAGCCACGAGGGCCGATTCGCCGTGATCAATGGCAAGCTCTACCGCGAAGGCGCCGAACTGGCCGGCTGCAAGCTGCTGCGGGTCGCGGACAACTGGGTCATGATGCAGCGTGGGGCCCGGCAGTTTGTCCTGGAGATCGAAGCGAACTGACACATCGGTCAGGCTCAAGACCTTGCCGCAAGCCATCGGCGCATCAATCAAAAACCGGCCGCACCCCCGGGGCACGGCCACGCGTGTTTCGTTTGTGGTTGATTGTGATTACGCCGCCTTCTTGGCCTTGGCTTTCAGGGGCTTGTCTTCGGTCTCGGTGACTTCCGCCTCGAATGCCTCCAACTCGTCCAGCGGGCTGAGCTTGTCTTGCTCTTGCGAGCCGGTCAGCTTCAGCGGCTGGGTCAGCGACTCGGCGGTCTGGCTCAGCCAGGTGCTCACCCGCTCACCGACCCGGTCGCGCTGGCGGTTCAGTTCGTCGGCCAGCTTCTCGTTTAGCTCCCGGGCGTGGTGCACCGAGGTCCACTCGCGCGACAGCGCGTCCTGCTCGGCCTCGAGCTTCTGGGCCAATTCCAACAGCTTGGCCCGCTTGCGGTCCAGCGACTGGGTCTGCTCCGCGAGTGTCGCTTGCTCTTTGGCCAGCTCGTCTCGATCGGCTTTGATCTGGTCCTGCTGCTGACGCGTCTGTGCATCGAGGGCTTGCCGATCGGCATCGAGCTGCTTGCTCTTCTCGCCGTGCCAGCTCATCAGCTCGGCCATCTTGCCCTCGACCGCGGCCACCAGGCCGCCGAGGTCTCCTGGGTCGCCGGCGATCTGCGCGCCGGGCTGATTAATATTCTCGGTTTGGTTCGCCTGAGTCATGCCTGCAATCCTCGTGAGGGGTGTTTTCCGACTAACCGTTAGGATCGACCCAATCCGACCCCGGCTTGAGCACCCAACGAGCCGGATACCAATTTCTCTTGGCCGCCTGGTCTATGGTTTTCGCCTCCGTTCGGCATCTCGCGCAGCGCGCCGCTGCGCGACGGCGAGAGCCGGTCCCGCAGCTTCAGCGTCGGCACCTCGATGCACCACGACAGCAACACCCCCGACCCGATGGCCACCGCGACGTAAAGCCCTAGGTGCAGCGGGTAAGGCCCGTCCCACGCGGGCTTGCCCGTGAACCGACCGGTCAGCACCCCGACCAGCACCGCGTACGCCGCCATGTGCCAGAGGTAGATCGAGTACGAGTGCCGGCCGACCGCCATCAGCCATCGCCAGCCCCATGAGGTGCCGGGCGACCAGCCGAGCATCGCGCAGAGCAGCAGCGCCCCGCCGAGGTAGTTTGTCGCCAGGCCGTAGCTGTAGACCCACGGTGTCGTTTCGAGCGGCCAGATGAATGCCGGCAGGAGCAGGGCGATCCCCGCGATTGAGATCGGCAGGCGGTACCGCCGGATCAGCCCGGCCGTGGCCTGGGGGGCGTAGTGGTAGGCGTAGGCGATCACCACCCCGATGAACAGGCTGTCGATCCGCAGGTGCGTGGGGAACTGATGGAGGTAGCTATCGAAAGGCTGAACGCTCGCGGCGCGGGCCCGGCCGATCATCGCCAGCACCGCGACGACCGGGAATAGCCAGACGATCCATCGCAGGCGCATCGCCCGGCTGCGCCGCCGGGCGATCGTCGCCGAAAGCCCGAACGCCAGCGCGATCAGCAGGTAGGCGTGCTCCTCGACCGCGAGCGACCAGGTGTGGACCTGCACGCCCGGGCGGTAGTTCTGGATGAACAGCAGCTGATTGATCAGCCGATCGGTCGGCCAGTAGCCGCGTTGGACGTAATTGACCACGACCATCACGGCGATGAATACGGCCAGGGGTGGGTAGATCTTCCAGCCCCGCCGGACCAGGAACCGCCCGACGTGGACCGTGCCGTGTTGTTGTTGCTCGCGCATGAGCAGGCCCGAGACGAGGAAGCCGCTGAGCACAAAGAACAGGTCGACCCCGATCCACCCGCCGCGCTTCAGTGCTCGGACAAGCTGGTCAAGCAGCCAGGGCAGCTCGCCCTCGGCCGGCAGCGGCCCGTGGGTGAACAGCACGAGCACGATCGCCACCGCCCGGAGCAGGTCGAGGCCGGCAACACGGGGGATCGGTTCTGGCAGTTGGATATTGGATCGCCGCACCCATCACTTATCGGGGAGGCTCGATCACTTGGTACGCGCATCACGAGGCCAAGCAGGGGCCCGCAGATTATCGGCAGGTCTACCTCCCCCCTGGGCAGTGGGGCCTCAAACAACTGGGCTTCACGCCTCGCTCGCCCGGATGAACTGCCGGTAGAGGTGGGCGTACGTCCCGTCGGCGGCGAGTAATGCGTTGTGCGTGCCCTGCTCGATGATCTTCCCCTGGTCGAGCACCAGCACCGCGTCCGCGTGGCGGATCGTGCTGAGCCGGTGCGCGACGACGAAGCTGGTCCGCCCGGCCAGCAGGCGTTGAAGCGCATCCTGCACCCGAGCCTCGGTCATCGTGTCCACCGCGCTGGTCGCCTCGTCCAGGATCAGCACCCGCGGGTCGGCCAGCATCGCCCGGCAGAAACACACCAACTGACGCTGGCCCAGCGACAGGCTCCCGCCCTTCTCACCGACCTGCGTCTCAAGCCCGTCCTGAAGCGATTCAAGGATGTCCAGGCAGCCCAACGACCGCGCCGCCTCGATCACCTGCTCATCGGTCGCCCCCAGCCGACCCACCCGGATGTTGTCCATCACCGTCCCGGTGAACAGGAAGTTGGACTGCAGCACGATCCCCAGTTGGCTGGCCAGGGACGAGGTGGTCGCGTGGTAGGTGTCGTGCCCGTCGATCAGCACCCGCCCGGACGAGGGCAGGTAGAACTTCGCGATCAGGTTGATGATCGAGGTCTTGCCGCTGCCGGTGTGACCCACCAGCGCGACGACCTGGCCCGGCTCGGCGGTGAAGCAGATGTCGTGCAGCACCGGCTTGCCCGGGTCGTAGCCAAACGCCACGTGCTCAAGCTCGACCCGGCCCCGGATCGTCGGCAAGTCGGTCGCGTCCGCCGCGTCCAGGTTCTCCGGCTCTCGGTCCAGCAGACCAAACACCCGCTCGGCCCCGGCCATCGCCGTCAACGCGTCGTTGTACTGCCGACCGATCGTCGCCACCGGGTTAAAAAACTGCGGCATCATCAATGCAAACACCACCACCGCCTGGAACAACTCCGCCTGCGAGCCCCCGGCATACTCCGCGAAGAACTGCATCCGCAGCACCTGCACCCCGCCCAACGCCAGCAGCATCGCCATGAAGAACTGGCTGTTAAGCTCGATGATCGGCAGGAAGACCGCCTGGAGCCTCGACGACTTGACGTGGTAGTGCGCGTGGTCCTCGACCAACTCGCCAAACAACTCGGCGTTCACGTCCTGACGGGCAAAGCCCTGGGTGATCCGGATGCCGTTGATGCTCTCGGCCAGGGTCGCGGTCACCCGGGAGTAGCTCTCCTGCACCTGCCGGTACGCCACGCTGAGCCGGTTGCGGAAGTACCGGCTGACCCACCACAGGATCGGCGCCATCGCCAGCACCACGGCGAACAGCGGCGGGTCGTAGTACAGCATCACCGCCGCCGCGACGATCATGTTGCCCAGCTGCACCAGCGTGATGAACAGCACGCTCTGCACCCCGGTCCGCACCGCCTCAGCGTCGCTGGTGATCCGGCTGATGATCCGCCCAAGCTTGGTCTTGTCGTAAAAACCCATCGACATCCGCTGCAGATGGTTAAACACCTGCTCCCGCAGGTCGTGCACCACCGCCTCGCCCAGCTCCAGCGCAAGCTTCATGCGGAAGTGAAAGACCACGGCCGTCGACAACGCGAGTGCAAAGAACCCCGCCGCCCCCCAGATGATCCCTTCGGCGTCCTGGTTCAGCACCGGCCCGTGCAGCACCGCCGCGAGCGCCCACGCCATCGCCGGGATCTGGATCCCCCGGAGAAACACAAAGAAAAGCAGCCAGTTGCGCTTGCGCGCATACGGCCGGGTGTAGCCGAGCAGGCGCTTGATGATCGCCAGGCTCAGCGGCTTCTGCCGGGCCTCATGGTCCACGTTGGATACGTGCGTCAGCAGGCGGGGTTGGGTCGGTGAAGTACTCATGGGTATGGATGATGAACCACGAAGGCGCGAAGGGCACGAAGTAAGGCAGGCTTAATTAATAATCCTTTGCATGCCGTCTTTCAGAACGACCGAGTTGTAGTTGAAGATATAGCCCAGTTTGATGTTGGTGGCTTTGAGGTAGGAGATCAACTGCGCGCGATGAAGGTTGGTAATGGCCTCAACCGTTTTAAGTTCAAGAACGATCCGATCAAGAGCAATCACGTCGCTCCGGCCTCCGCCTACAGGCTTGCCCTTATACAAGATCGAAATCGGGGCCTCGACCTGATGCGGTATGCCACGTTCCTCAAGTTCAATTGAAAGCGTGTTCTGATAAGCAGATTCAAGAAATCCCGGCCCCAGTGTTTTATGGACTTCAATTGCCGCGCCAATGACACGGCGTGCAAGTTCTTCAGTCTGTTGATCCAAATCAAACATGGCTATCCCTTCGTGCCCTTCGAGCCTTCGTGGTTAATTCCCAATCCCCAGCAATCGTTTCGACTCATCATCCGCCAACTGCACCTGGGCCGCCTGGCGGTAGTGTTCGCTGTTTTCCATCAGCTCGTCGTGGGTGCCGATCTCGGTGACCCGGCCGTGCTCCATGACCAGCACCAGGTCGGCCCGCTTGAGCGTGCTCAGGCGGTGGGCGACGATGAAGGTCGTGCGGTCCTGCATCGCCTGGTCCATGGCCTGCATGATCTGGTGCTCGGTCTCCGGGTCGATCGCCGCGGTCGGGTCGTCCATGATCAGGATCGGCGGGTCCAGCAGGATCGCCCGGGCGATCGCCAGGCGCTGGCGCTGGCCGCCGGACAGCCCGTTGCCGCCCTCGGTCAGGATCGTGTCGTAGCCTTGGTCCAACTCGGTGGTCACAAAGCCGTGGGCCTGGGCGATGGTCGCGGCCCGCTCGATCTGCTCGGCCGAGGCTTCGGGGTGGCCAAAGGCGATGTTGCTGGTCACCGTATTGGAGAACAAAAACGTCTCCTGAAACACGATCCCGATGCTCCGGCGTAGATCGTCCAGGTCGTACCCCCGCACGTCCTGCCCGTCGATCAGCACCCGCCCCCGCGTCGGGTCGTAGAACCTCGGGATGAGTGAGAGCATCGTGCTCTTGCCCGCGCCCGTCGCCCCGAGGACCGCGACGACCTTGCCCGGCTCGATGTCGAAGCTCACGCCGTTGAGCGCGTCCGCCTCGCCGCCGTAGCCAAAGCTCACATCCTCGAAGGTCACCCGCCCCCGCGCCCGGGGCAGGGCCACCGCCTCGCCCGGCGGCGGGGCGGTGATCTCCATCGGCTCGTCGATTACCTCGAAGACCCGCTGCGCGCCGGTCATCGAGCGCTGCACCGCGTTGGCGATCTGGGCGATGTTGCCGACCTGGCTGGAGAACTGCTGGAGCAGCCCGGCGAAGACGAACAGCCCGGACCCGAAGGCGAACCCCGGGTCGTGGACATACAGCCACCCGCCGTAGAGCAGCAGCACCAGCAGGTTGACCGAGGTGATCAGCCCGGTGGCCGGGACGAACCACGCGACCCGGGTGAAGATCCAGCCGTGCTGGTCGGCGACCTTGTCGTTGGCCCGCCTGAACTTTTCACGCTCGCGCTGCTGCATCGAAAAGCCCTTCACCACGTGCACCCCCTGGGCGTTCTCCGAGAGCACCAGGACCGCGTTGTCGAACAGCTCGCGGTTCTTGCGGTAGGCCGGGCGGACGACCCTGGAGAACATCGCGGTGATGAACCAGAGGACCGGCGTCGTGGCGAGGCAGGCGAGGGTCAGCTTCACGTGGATCGTCAGCATGAAGCCCACGAAGAAGACCAGCGAGATGATCAGCATGAGCATCTCGATCATGACGCCGTCGATGAATCGGCGGACGGCCTGGACGTCTCCGGTGACGCGGTTGATCAGCGAGCCGGAGGTGTTGCGGTCGAAGAACCGGAAGCTGAGGCGTTGGAGCTTGTCGTAGACCTGGTTGCGCAGGTCGACGACAATATCGCGGACCAGCAGGGCCTTGTAGATCGTGGTGAGCCGCTCGATCAGGAACCTCGCCAGGGCGATGAGCAGGACGCCTAGCGCGATGACCAGGACGCGGGTCATGGCCGACCACTCGGCGGGCGGCTCGAGCCCGAAGGGCCACTTGGGCTTTTTGTCGGACAGGCCGACGTCGCCGCCGATCACATCGATGCCCAGCCCAATCAGCCCGAGCCCGGAGAGCGCCAGCGCCAGCAGCAGCATCTGCAACGCGATGATGCGCAGTACACCGCCCTTGTAGCGCCAGGTCAGCCGGAATAGCCGCAGCAAGAGCTGGGTGGTCGATGCCTGTGGGGCCGAGCCGAAGTGGTCCGGGCTGGATGTGGCGGTGGCGGTGGCGGGCAAGGTCGGTGGGTCCGTGAAAAGAACCCAACTGTAGCGCTCCGGGCGCACTTGGCAAATCAGAGGGTCAGTCCGTGGCCGTCGGGACCCCGGCGACACCCGACGGGACCGGCAGGCTGGGGGCGGGGTCGCCCGGGGCCAGTTTGCCGTTGGGGCCAACCCGGCCCAGCGCCATCTGGGCGTTGTGCCGTTTGTAGGTCTCGTGGTCTTGGACCCGCAGCGCGAGTGTGATCGTGTTGTCGTCGTGGATCTGCATCCGGATCACCCGTGCCCGTCGACGGTGCTCGAGTTCGAGGACCGGCCGGAACTCGAAATGCTCGAGCTTACGGACCCACGCGCCGATCTTACGTGCGGTCTCGTAGTCCAGGTCGTCGCCGAGGACCTGCCCCACCTGGTGAAGCGGTACGGGCAGGGAACCGACCTGAAAGCCATGGACCGAGCCGATGGCCAGGCCGTCTTCCTGGAACATCAGCCGGACCTCGCCGCCGAAGACCTGCGACCAGTCGTCGTGGCGGACGGCAAAGGCCATCTTCAGCTTGCCATCCAACGCCACAATGATGGGCGGGCGCATCTCGGGCGGGGGCACGAACCCGCGCTGTCTCGTCCAGGTGTCGAACCATTCCAGGGTCAACGCCGAGAGCTCCTGGTTGTCCAGGGTCAGCGTCAGGGTCTGATCGATCTTGACCCCGGCGATTTCCTGAACGGTGAACTGTTCGGGGACGGGCGGCAGCTCTTTTTCGAGCCCATCCATCACCTTGCTAACCGTACGCTGCCGCTCTTGCCGCGTGGTCTGCGTGATCAGGTGCTGATATTCACGCCACGCCGCCGGCGGCCTGCGGGTCAGGGCGAACATCCCGGCGAAGACCATCACCAGCAACAGCAGGGTGTACAGGATGCGCCGCCGCCAACGCCCTTTTCGGCGGGGCCGATCGGGCCGGGGTGGCTTGCCCTCGGCCACTCCGCCCTCGGCCGG
Source organism: Planctomycetota bacterium (assembly GCA_038749735.1). Taxonomy (GTDB): domain Bacteria; phylum Planctomycetota; class Phycisphaerae; order Phycisphaerales; family Phycisphaeraceae; genus JAHQVV01. The sequence continues at coordinate 1,123 of JBCDHS010000006.1, read as the reverse complement.
GTCGGGCTCGGGGCGTGGCTTGTTCTTGTTGCGAACGTAACGGATCATCCGGGCTGATCTCAGAGATTGCTTACCTGTTCATGGGTATCGACGCCCCCGCCCGCACGAGCCGGGTGTCAAGGCCACGACAGAGAAAACGGCCTCAGGGTGATCGGGTTGTGCCGGTTGTCCGGGCTGGGCGTGGAGTTTTTGGAAGGTGCGGTATCGCCGGCCCGGCAGTAGGATGCCCCGCATCATGAAGTCTATCTGCGTCTACTGCGGCTCGTCCGAAGACATCGACCCCGCCTACCGCCGGGCCGCCAGGGACCTGGGCAAAGCCATCGCCGAGCACGGCGACCAACTGGTCTACGGCGGCGGCAGCGTCGGGCTCATGGGCGACTGCGCCCGTGCCGTCCACGAACACGGCGGCAAAGTCGTCGGCGTCATCCCCGAATCGCTGTCGACCGTCGAGATCGCCTACCACAACGCCGACGAGCTCATCGTGACCCAGACGATGCGCGAGCGCAAGCAGATCATGGACGAACGGGCCGACGCCTTCGTCGTCCTGCCCGGCGGCTTCGGCACGCTGGAAGAACTCGCCGAGATCCTGGTCCTCAAGATCCTCGGCTACACCGACCGCTCGCTGATCGTCGTCAACCCCGACGGCTTCTACGACCCACTCATCGAGCTGTTCAACCACTTCGTCGAGCACCAGTTCGCGAAGCCCAAGCACCTGGCGCTGGTTAGGTTTGTTGAGGCGGTTGATGAGGTGTATGTCGCTATAGAGGATTAGCAATGCTTGGTTTAGTCAAGCGGTTAGCTTTAGACAATGGCGTATTATCTTCGAAAGGCTCCAATCGCTCTTGAGCAAATTCGATGAGTCGTTGAATATCTCTTATGTCGAGTTCAAAACCATAAGTTGTAATCGTTAAAGTTTTATCGCGGTCAGATCGCATAATTTGCGCAACAATTTGATAATCATTTGTATCTTCAAAATAAAGTTCGACCTGCTCTGTAGAAACCCTCTCCAATAGCGGCGTAAAACAACCATGAGGTTGTGGGTGAGGACCATCAGGCTTAGCTCGGTGTTGCGGGTTTGATTGCTGCGTGCGGTCAACGCTTCGCCTTGGCGGGCCTTGATCAT
>JBCDHS010000005.1:0-133179 GCA_038749735.1 Planctomycetota bacterium | reverse complement strand
GCATAATTGAGACTATCATGTACTTCGGATAAGTCGGCATGGTCGTAATATTTCAAGTATGAGGATTTTAAGTATGTATTAGTATCCATACTTTTACCAACTTGGCAGTCGATATTGATCCTGTTTGATGAAGTAGAGATCGTCTGGCCTATTAAATCAAGATTGAATTTGTCCGCAATATTTTTTAGTACCTCGGATTGGTTTTCTGTACCAAGCATGTCTTCGTGACGAATGATGAACCTACGTTGGTCAGGTAGAGCTCGAAGCCAATGTTCGTACATATATGACCATCGCCACGCGGGACTCGCGAAACCATAATGTGGTGAATGCAGAAAGTCCTTAAACTCGATATTTGGATTGAACTTTCTGTCAACCGTAGGATCACGACCAAAAGCACGTTTTGCATAACAATACATTGAGTAAATCCATGCATATGGATTCTTAACGCACAGTATATAGCGTAAAGGCTGTCCATCAATAAGACTATGCGTTGAACCGCAAAGCCCATGCTTCCATTCGCCACTGCTTTCACATGAAGAGACATCAAAGTTTTTTGAGAGTAAATATTGTGACAGGTTTGTCCCAGTACGTTGTAGGCCATGTATTTTATATGGAATAGACATAGTATCAATTCTCTTGCAAATGCAAGACTGATGGCTCTTAGACAGAAGAAAAATCGGTAGCCGATGGCCACCTGTTGTTTGTTGTTTGTGCCATGGTTAGTAGACAACTGGACGCGAGGTACTTACGTTGCACGCGGATCCACGGGGCAAACGGACCGGTGTGGCTCATGCACTCGAACATGTTTTGAGAGAAATTATTCATGTGTTGCTGTATCAGTTCGCAAAGCCCGCATTCGTGGTCTATCAGGCTAGGTTTAATGTGATTTTCAATATCTCTTGATAGGCGGCTGGCTGTTCAACCCCCGCTTGCCAGCTCATCTGGCAGCCACATATCATCATACGCTTGAATGAATACAAGCCCATAGGGCTCCAGTCTTAATGCTCGGAATGCTTGATTTCTAGGAGCGGCATCCCCCAAGGCTGGATCCCCATATCGTGGGCCATGATGCCAAACCCTTCTGTCTCGATTTCCCCCAACCAGTGATTCTGCGTGCGGATTTTGTTGTTGCCGATACCGTACGGGTAAGACGGGAATATCAGCCCATCTCGGTGGCAGTCCGCGTTTACCCATAGCGCAGTCCCACCAACCGAGTCTAGAGGTACTAGCGAACCTTCGGACCGGAGTTGCTCCATGTGCAAGCTGCCATTTTCCCTCCAAGCATTCAGATCAAATGTCCGTCCGCCGTACTCTCTAACGCAGTGCGGATGAACGATTTGGCGTTGCGTCTCAAGCAAGCACGGAATTAGGTCTGGCGGATATTCGATCACGTCCACATCCAGCCAGAGTACCCAGTCTTCATCTTGCAGCGCCCGGAAAAGCAGCTGGTTTCGACTCTTCGCGAGGATGCTCCGCCGCCTCACCTGGATACTGTGCTCATACCGCGGCATCCCCTCACGGATGATAAAACCATAATCGCGCTTCCAAACACCGACACGTCGGTACCGCTGATGCAAATCCGGCAGGCGAGTCAATAAGCTCTCATATGTACCGTCTCTGCTATCGCTCTCTAAGATCCCGATTGCGATGCGGTCCGGAGGGTAATCCAGGTTGGCGATGCTGCTGAAATACCCATCCAAAAAGTGGATGGCATCTTTGACGGGAGTCAAGATTAAAACCAGTGGCTGATCCGGCATGATTACTCCTCACTGCTTACGTCTTTGACATACAACCCCTCGTTCCCATTGGGGTTGGGGAGCGTGTTCCATTGCTCACGGGGCAGGAGCCTGGATTTAACAAAACCATCGGTATTGAACGCCACCCCACCCTCGGTGGCACTACAGGTTTTTGCAAGCTGCGAGATATCACGCCCGCCGTTGCAGAGGTCCGCCCCTAAGGAATTCAGCCCCGGGAAGAAGGTATAGCCGGGGATATTGTGGGGACAAGGATTGTGCAGGGGGTGCCCGGTCAGATTATGAACCCATGAATTAGACCAATAGTGAATCGCGTAAGATCCAGAAGTCAGGAGTTGTTGCTTGATCTGTGATGCCTCAGGAGCGTTTTGCTGCAGCATCCGCAACTCGCCGCTCCTGCTGGCCAACGCATAAAAGACCTCGGAGGGGAGCATGCTCAAGTCGTTTCCACGGTAGGCCTGGCGGACGCGATCGACCATGATGGGGCCCGTGGTCACCAAAACATCGTTATGGCTCACGGCACTCGTCGGGTTGGCCTGCAAGTGTTGGATGATCGTGGCAAGAAACGGGTGTCCTGGGATCGACAGCATCAATGCATTGCCGAGCAGTTGACTCAATCCGAAGTCATGAGCATGCTGGCGGGGCTCCCACGCAAAGATTGCGGGTGCCAGGTCCAGCAGCGAGTCAAAACACTGCAGACACTCAAAATCCAAGTCCGCATAAAGCCCGCCAAAGTGGTGTAGTACCAGATAACGCAAGGCGTCAGCCCGTTGAATGTCATAACTAAATGACTCATAAAACGGTAAGAAGTCGGGGTAAACCTGGGCGACAAAGTCATAGCCGGTTTCATTGGTCCAGAGTCGGTAGTCCCAGTCCGGGTGCATATCGCGCCAGGACAAAACAAGCGGCTGCCAAGGCGGGGGGATCTCTTCGGTCTTCCAGGTCTGGTGGATGATCTTGGGAATCACGGTGGTCCCTCAAAATATGCCTGAATAGTAGGCAAGCGACTCAGGTCATAGTGGCTTTAAACAACCGCGGGATAATCAATAGGAACGAAGTGTGCTTCAAGGTCACGAAACTGGTCCCAGTATCCGTGCCAGCATTGATTGGCTCGCATCGTAAGTTGGGCGCACTGTCGCTCTGCCAAACACACCTCAACGCCCAGAACCACCCGATCATTATGGTCTAAGCCCAAGGCCCATCGCCCAATACTTCCGTGCCCATTGCTCTCGATGGTATGGTTAGGTTTTAAAGAAAGAACCGTCTCGGTGTCGTGCTCCATCGTCACCTTAAACCGCCCCATATCATTTATGATCTCGAATACCTGTCTTTCAGCTAAGCCATAATCCCGGGGCAACTTTCGTATCTCTCCTGACCAGCGATCTCGCAAGAGTTCCAAGAATGTCAAGCACTCCGATTCGAAATAAAAATCAGGCACATGTATGTTTTCGCCGTGCAGTCGCCACTTGGCACCGCTGCGATGCTGAAACAGGCGGTTGCCATCAAAATCAAACTGCGCCATCGTCCAGTCTTCATGCAAGTCCTTTGGAGGGTGCGGGATCAGGCCGAACGGTAGCCCCATCTTCTTCCACGCCAACTGATAGGTGTCCTTGTCACCATAAAAGTAGTGGTAATAGAACTCAGAGTTCTCGTTGAAAAAATGACAGAGTTGAAGGGGTCGCCAGCAAACCGATTTGTTCAGGAGGATCTGACCCGCCTCGACTTCGGTTTCCAGCGAATTGGGTACACCGCAGATCGACCAGATATCTGGATTTAGCCACGGGCGAGGTTGAACGCGCGGGTACCGGTCCGGCCAGAAGATGCTCCCCGTCTCACGGTATGCGGGGCTATCAAACAAGAACTCGGGGTTTTGTACCGCAATATTGTCTGCGTCGATCAGAAGGACCTCTTCGAAACGACAATGCATGATTGCATAAGGCTTCAACTCCCAGCCTCCAAGGCGTTTAACGGGGCGCGATCGCGCAACTTGGTAGGCGTCAATGGCCTTTACACCCAGCAGCCCCAGGTGTGCACGAAGCTCTAGATTGATCTCGGCAGGCCCCAGGTGCCAGAGCTCAATGGGGAGTCGGCACCCAAAGTACCGAAGCATATGGACACACACCCAGACACACGGGAAATACCGCTCACCGCCCCCGCAGATGACAATGCCCCTACCGCTGTATTTCGATCTTGGGTACTCGTTAAGGTCAGCGATGGCTGTTTCCATGCGCTGCTGATAGTGATGAATGTCTTGAAGCGATGGCCTCATTTGAAATCCTGGCAACTCATAAACACGGTCGCAAAATAAACACTAAATACTTCGATCTACACCGAGGTTAATACGGGCTGCTTCCCCGAGGGCGTGCGGAAATAAATCGTGCCGGGGTCGTCGAGCGTGTAGTGCTTAAGGGCATCGGTAAAAGCTGATTTGTCTTCAGCCGGCCGCTGCGTCTTTTGATCCAGCACATTGATCGATACTTCCTGATGGGTCAGTAGTCGATACCAAGAGCCCACAATGGCAGCATGATGGGCGCGATTAAAACTGTTCATACCATGGAAGATATACATGTGACACCAACCCATCCCAGACAGCATGCCGATTTTTTTAGACCTGGCGACCGCGTCGATCAGGAAGGAGTCTTCTCCTAGCGCGACGCGCTGATAATCAGTCATTTGGTCCCGCCTCGCCATCAAGGTGCCCGGTATCGCTATCCGTGTCGGGGTGTGCTCATGGAGGTGCCCGGCCGCGTCTCGCGTCCAATCCACCCAACATAGCTCTCGGGTATCGGCAAAAAAATGCAGCTGATCGGTCAGGTAGCAGAAGTCCAGCTGGTTACCGAGTAAGTGGTTGGCTTGAATCTCAAGACGTCGCGGGTGGTATTGATCGTCGTCATCCCACTGGCAAACCAAATCACCAGTAGCCGCCCCAACCGAGATATTTCTGAGCTCTCCCAACGACCGATGGCCTTCAACGAAGATACACGTCGCATTGTCCGCAACCTGCTGAATCCGGTGTTTGAGCTGCTCGAAATAATGCCTGTCGCCATCACAGACTAGGACCAACTCGCGGTTGGCCCAGGTCTGCTGCTGAAACTGACTGGCCGCGGTGAGCGCCATGTCCAGACGGCCCGGCTGGGTCACCATGAGGCATGAAACCTTTGGTTTTGCATTCGTTTGTTTTTGCCGCGCATTGCGAAAAGCAACCAATTGGTTCTTTTTGTCTAGGAGCCCGGTGTCTTGGATCGCGTAAGGCTGAATAATTATTGTTCCCCTCGGCGAGATATCCAGCGGGGAGTCACCGCCCGGCATCGACATGTGGGCGTAGCGAGACTTTCCTCTCAAAATGAAGAACCGGTCCGCTTCATCGATCCGGTAGCGCAGAAAATCCTGGCCGAGCTCCGCATGCACCCGGTCTGAAAAATCTGTATCTTCGCACCAGTCCATCGCGGCATACCCGTTGACCCTCCGCCAAACCTGCTTCTCAAACATCACCATGCTATGATGCATCCAGTCACGCACCGCCTGATTGTGGTGAAGGGCCTGACTGTCCCCCCACCATGCCCAATACTCAGCGGGGCGGTAGAACAGCGTTTCATGCTGCCTCATCTGCTCTAGTGAGTATGACAGGCGCCAGGGCAGATAGACATCATCGTCATCCCAGACCGCGATGATCGAGCCCTTGGTGTGCTCGATGCACGCGTTGCGTTTTTCGCCCAGCGTCGCGTAGCGCTCCGGGCAGTTAATCACCCGCACCCCTGCTTCAGGCGGCAGCTCACTGGTATAGGTCTGCCCGGGGCAATCATTGAGGATGATCAGTTCTTTCCGGGGATAGTCCTGATCCAGGAACATCTGGACCGCCTCATTCACGTAGGCGGGCCGGCCGTAAGTCGGCATCACACAGCTGATCAGTGGCAACGCGTCTTCGTCGATGCCCTCAATCGGGTGCCGAGGTGTCTTATCTGGCCCCACCAAGTCGAAACGGCGATTCTGAAGGCTATCGATGACCCCCGTCCAACTCTTTTTTGATACCGCTTCTGCTGACAGTTCGGCCAGGCGCTGCCGGGCAGCTCTAGCCATCGCCCGGCGCTGATCGGGCTGGTGCGACATCAGTGTCGCGTACTTAACAAAGTCCTCCGGCGTGTCACACAGCCATCCCGTCACGCCGTGCCGAATCATCTCCCGCCAGCCCCCGCGGTTGTCCACAATCAGCACCGACCCCGACGCCATCGCCTCTAGCCCGATCCGTGGCCAGTTCTCGGTGGTATCCATGGGCTGGACGATCACATCAACCCGACGATAAAAGTCCTGCTGGGACAACTCCGTCTGGTTGGAATAGGTCGAGATCCATTCCTGGGGCCTACCGATTTTGTTCTCGCTATCTGGACCAAAACCCAGCATCACCCCCTGTTTAGTTACGGGCGACTCAATACCCTCCCAGACCCACAAGGTATCCGCGGAGAACTTGTCCGCGTCTTGCCGGGAGATCCGCCCAATCACAAAGGTATCGTTCTGTGTTTCACTATCCCCACAAGTACGATCAACAAATGGGAACGCCGAGTCAGCAAAATACGGGCTGACCAGCAGGTGGCGGATGTCTGGGTCGGGATTGATCTCACGCAAGAGCGCGGCGTTCTTTAGCATCACCTCCTCATTTTGATAGAGAAAGGTCCCGATCTTGCCTTGACGATGCCGCGTCTTCTCCCGCTCAAACAGCCACGTCATGCAGTTCACGAAGACCGTGTTGTGCGAGTAGAAAAGGATCTCGTCGATTCGAGCGAGGAAGCTTTCGTTGCAGAACGACAAGACCGGTGCCCCCGGGATAATGGCATCGAATTGGTTAGCCTCGTGGATGACCACGCCGCGTTCAATCATCTCCGGGTAGAGCGGCTCGTTGCGATAGCCCGCGTCGCATGGGATCAGGTGGACGGGCAAGCCCATCGATCGCCAGAGGATGATCTGATGGTGCAACTCGGTGTTTGCCCCGGCGTACAGGCCAGGGAAGCCATAAACGAAGAGGCTCGTCGGTACTTGGTTATGGGGATGTGGCTGCGGGGTATTGCGAGGCGTGCGGTGGGCCCAATGGGGGATCGCTGGCTGCTGCAACCATGCCGGTGGCTCTGGCTTGGGCTTCGGAGCGCGTGGCATCTCCACTCGCTCGCCGTTATCGTCCTGCTCCGGTGGCCACTTCCGCAGTTTGCACCGGCCGTGGATCAGCGAGACACCCGCGCAGCCACAGGCCTGGCACTGCACCGAGACCACGTTGAGCTTACGGTTCTGGCTGCAAGGCTTACAGTGACGCCGCCGCTGCTCAACTAACTCACGCTGCTCGGGCTGGAGCAGCGACAGCAGATGCTCGGCCTTCGCAGATTCCTTCTCGGTTGGATCGATTGCTTGTGTCACAGCGCCCCCGGCCCGCTGGGCCTCATTGGCTTATTCGTCGTACCCCATACAAAGCCGCTCTAGGCGCCCGGCTTCTCCACCCAAGCGTACCACTTCTTCTTCGCCTCGCTCCACGCCAGCAGACGGATACCCGGCTCCGCCCGGAACGCACCCGTCGCGCTCATCAGGTCCGCGAGTTGGTCAATCGGGTCGCCGGCTTCGTCCGACTCAAGCCGGACCGACGGGTCCAGCCCCTTCACCTCAAAGCCCCACTTCACCTGGTCCAGGTCCTGGTTCACCGTATCAGCCATCACTCACCCCCTTGCTTCAGAAGCGACATGTAGTAGTCCACCGCCGCGACCACCGCCGGGTCCGATCGCAGTTCCCGGTCAAATGGCTCGAACAGGTCCCGCAACACGATGTAGTCCGCCGACAGCTGCGCCGCCTTGGCCGTGGTGATCGCCACACCCGTTGGCGGTGCGCCGCCGCCCGCCGGGCGGTCCACGAAGTTGACCGCCGTACCCTTACCCAGCTCGACCAGCGCCAGCTTCAGCTCCGCTTGCGAGTCACGCAGCTGGCGTAGCCGCAGCGTCGCCGTCGTGAACCGCTCGTAGCCCGCGTCGTTGCCCGGTGCAGCAAGCGCCGGTCGGAGGGTCAACTCCGGGGGCGTCAGCGCCGCGTTGTAGTCGTAGGCCTTAAAGTCACGCCGCTCGTCGGTCAGCAGCCGCTTGGCCACCAGGTCGAGCTGATCGACGTGGCCCGCGGCCGTCTGGTCCTCGTCCTCGATCGCCTCCAGGTTCAGGTACACATTGGCGATCAGGTCATAAGCCTGACGTACCTCGCCGTCCGGCAGCCCCGCGCCCAACACCCCCTGGGCGATCGCCCGGGCCTCCTCCGCATCATCGGCCATCAGCGCGATCGCGGCCGGGGCGTTCACCGCCCGTTGGCCCACCGCCAGCCGCTGGCGGATCGTCGCCCGGTCACCCGTCAAAATCCCCGCCGAGCCCGCGATGTCCGCCAGCACCTCCGGCGTCTGGTCCATCGGGCCCGACACGCTCACCGGGCCGTTCTTATCCCCGTTCACCGACGTGTTCGTCGGCACCAGGAACAGCTCGTGCCGAAAATACCCCAGCTTGCCCTCATACATCTGCGTCTGGCGGTTCTGAGCCACGAAGATCCCGATCCCCGTCTCAGTATTCGCAAAAACGTTCTCTCGCAACAACCGCTCACTACACCCCCCCGCCCCCGGAATCAGCAACGCCGCGGACAGCAGCAGCAGCGCCTTCGGCCTAAATCGCATCGGTCCCATCATCAGCAAGTCCCTTTCGGAAAGAAGAATCAGAATCAAAACCCATCAAAACCAATACTAAGCGAACCATAGCATCGGATACCCCCACCCCAATTCACTCCGCCCGCCGCACCCGCAGCGTCGCCGAACCGCTCGACCCGTCATCGCCCGGGCCCCAGTCCAGGATCAGATCGCTGTCGGGCGCGACCTCCACCGACTGCTGCTCGATCACCCCGACCCCAAGCCCGGCCAGCCCCGGCCCCGAACCGACCATCGCCCCCACGGCCCGCAGCCGGACCGCCCGGGCATCCACCCCGTCCCCGACCAGGACCCGCCCGCCAGACTGGTCCACATCCACCAGGCCGATGCCGAGGACCAGGTGGCGGTGGCTGCCGTCGGGGCGCTGCCAGGAGCAGCCGAGTACACCAGATGAAAGCATGATTATTGAGATCACAAGGGACTTGGAACTAGGCTTTGCCAACAAAAGGAACATCATTGTTTAGAACTCCCTGCTCATCTTCATTCACCATGCTTGGTTCCACATTCTGGGCAACTGAAAATTTTACTTGAATACAGGTAGCCACACTTTCGGCAACATATGTCTATCTGTTCCGGTAGACCGGAAAGCTTCGCTGTGATTCCTTGATGGTATTGCCGTATGCGCATCACAAGCATCACAAAAAGAACCATCGCAATAAGGCCGCAAAGCCAATTCAGTAGCTGAAGGTGGTATAAATCTGATGGTATGCCAAACAGTTTTGTGGCCAAATCGTCCACATAAATGCATCCGCCGAACAAAGTCATGAATACGAAGAAATAAAATCTACATACTGCATCTCTTGTGCACCAGTACCACACATGTGCCTGTATCAGTGTTGGACAAACTGATCGGTGTTTCATTTACGACAGCCTAGATATTAACACTGATCGCTTGTGACGTTATGTTCAGGCAGGCGTCCTTGCAGATTCACATTATTCTCGCATGCATCTAAAGCCCTATCCCTCCAAGATTTCCACGCATCTTCTGCTTCAAGGCGATGGTGGATGAGGAGTTCTAGATTCATTTTTTCATCTGCCCAGCTTCTAAGTATTGGCTGCATTTCACGAATAAACGCTCTCGTATCTAGCACAGCCGCATCCATAATAAGTTGAGCGTCACGCAGATAGTCTTGCTCAATTTTATTTAGTTCGTGATTGGCTTTTATGGACCGTCCCACTGAGTAAAAGGCTGTTATACCGATGATGATTCCACCTGCAATTCTAGCCCGCTTTGGGGATATTGCTTCATCGAGTGTAAGTGTCAACAAGCCAGCGCCACCCCCGAGGCCCCATATCTCTGCTTGATCGATCAAATATGTAATTCTGAAATCATCTATATCTGCAAGTGCTGCGGCTCGGAGCGCTCGAAGACTTCTTATATGACCATCTAAGGTGTCAGAGAAAGCACTTTTCTTCAAATCGGCTTGCTCACTGATGTTTCGCATTCGCTGATGAATTGCAGCCTCATTTAACGCAAATTCCACCTGAATATCCATGAGCGCCCTTTGATACCTTAATGTTACCAGCAATTTGCATGCCTCTACTTCCTCCAGCAATCCCATTGGATCCCAACTGCTAGAGACCACGTGGTACGCCACGTACGCGTTCATCCCATCCGGGTACCCCAGCGGGTCGCGTTGGAGGAATCGGCCGAGGGTGGGGTGGAGGACGCGCTCGCGGTTTTCGATCAGGCCGGACTCTTGGTCGCGGCGTAGGCCCTGGAACAGGTGGGTCCAGTCGAAGCTGGTGCCGTCCGGCTCCCAGGATTCGTTCATGAACGTGACCTGGCCGTAGGGCGTGTAGGTGTAGCGTTCTTCCATGCTGCCGCCGTCATCGACGATCGCGACGACGCTGAAGTTGCGGTCGCTCAGGGCGTAGTGCCGGAGGGGCGTAGTCGATGACCCGGTCAACAGGTCGCGCAAGACCAGGTCGTCGATGTAGCGCAGGCCCCAGACGTATTGGCTCAGTGAACCGGTGCGCGGGCTGCCGGGCGCGGGTGTCTTAACCTCCTCGATGCACTGCCAGCCTGACGTGTAGTAGAAGTCGAAGGTGTCTTGGAGCACACCGCTGCTGTCGTGGAGTTTCTTCTGGATGCGGAAGTTTCGGCCGTCGTAGGTGTAGTCGGCGGCCTTGGTGTCATCGGACTCCCTGTGGAGCGCGACCATACGGTTCCAGGCGTCATACTTGGCGGTGAAGCCTTCCGTGGGAGTTTCGGGTTTGGGGAGGGTTGTGGTGTTGCCGGCGCTGTCGTAGGCGGGGTTGATCCAGGGGGTGCCGGTGGTGTTGGTGATGCCGGTGATCTCGTTGACCTGGTTGTGGGTTCGGGTCTGGGCGAGGTCGTTGGTGCCGTTGCCGGTGTTGTCCTGGTCGAAGGCATCCCAGTTGGCGACCTGGCTTAGCGACCAGTCCTGCTCGAACGAGAGGGTGTCGATCGCGGTGTTGGCGGTGTTGAGCAGGCCGCGTTGGTAGTTGTTCAGGCGGTTGAGGCCGTCGCGGGTGTAGAGTTCGTCGAAGCCTTCGCCCGCGGCGTGGGCGACGACGTCGCGGCGGAAGTTGGGCAGGCTGTCGCGGTCGTAGCCGTATTGGAGTCGGGCGAGGTCGACCGGTGATCCCGCGTAGTCGATCCAGCGTTGGTCGATCACCCGGCCGAAGCGGTCCAGGCCATCATACGTCCCCACGGTCGATCCCCAGAGGTCGAGCTTGACGTTGGGCTCGGTGTAGTCGGCGACGACGGCCCGGCCCCCGCCGAGGTACTTGTACTCGACGAGGTTGGTCCCACTTCCGGGGGAGCCGTCCTTGATGGCGTGGACGCGGTTGAACACCGAGTCCTTATTCACTTGTCAAAGAAAACGAAATGAACGGCCTGTAACGACCTGCAGTTCATCCGGCAAGACCCGCCCGCTGGACTGGTCCACATCCACCAAGCCGATGCCGAGGACCAGATGCCGGTGGCTGCCGTCGGGACGCTGCCAGGAGCAGCCGAGGAGGGCTGTAGAACTCAGGTTCACCAAGATGAAACGTAGCTTGGTCATGATGATTCCGAGGGGCATTCTCCCTCATTGCGCTCCAATTACTAAAACAAAAAGTTTTTAAACGTTCCCTAGCTTCTTGGTAGACGTGTCTACCTGGGTGACGCGTTACCATCTGGGTATCTCGGCAGGTTATGAAAGCCGAACAACACATCAAAACGACTTCCGCCTTTTCTGGTCTCTACCGACTAATATATACATGATTCAAAAACTGCCTCCAATGAGGGTGCTCTTCATCAGTATGATCAAAAACAATAGAAACCCAGATGTCACTATCACGGTACAAACAGTAACGCCGCGAAGGTTCAACATCGCTTGAATACCAAATGCGCCACTCATTACCTGTACCCTCTGACTCGTATAAGGTCTCATTGAGTTGCGGTGAATCATAGATTTCAAGAAGACCTTCTAGGTCTTCAAGTGCACCATCTTGCTGGACGAACATTGCTAAAACACTGATACTGATGTAGTCCTCGTGCTCCGAATACACAATGATCGAGAAGCGGTCGGAATCTAAATCGCGGCTAAATGCGTATTCATATGGTACGACAATACTATCAATGGGTTCGTCGATAAAATTATGTGTGATACCATAACCTCTAGTACAACCTGTCAAAAAGAATATGACCAGAAGCATTGCAGGCCAAGCCCGATTGAAAAATATTCTATGTCCCATTTAATCATCCTCAAGATTTTTAAGTAATTTCTCAATAGTAGGTGCAAATTCATCTAGCACTTCATTATCAACATATTGATCTCCGTTCGGATTGAAAAATTCGCAAGAACACATCCAATCTCTGGATGACGCTCCTTCACCTGATTTATACACAAGTACTCCATAAGTGTAGGTGATTGCATCCGGCTGATCCACCCAACGAAATTTGCTAAATTTACTTTTTGTAAATATATAGCAGCATGTCTTTTCTTGTAGACGCTGCCTTTTCCACCCGCATCGGCATGCATAATATTTTCCACCCACGAAATCTAGCGTCAGATCCGGAAAGTTTGTTCGTATTGAATGCCAATTACGAACTTCCCTCCAGTTTGTCACTTCTGCAATATTTGGAATGGCTTCATCAAATAAATCTACACCTTCATTAATCAAATCTGCAACAGCCTGGGTTCTATCACCTGCTCGTCCCAAGGTAAGTAGTTGCCCAAGAAAGCCAACAACATCGCCAACGCCAACTTCCACTTTCTGAAGATACTCACGCTTCCTTAAATCCCACGTTAAGACTCTTGTATTTACCCAATCAGAACAGCGGTAAATAAAGCCACTGGGATCAACTCCATCCCCAATCACATGATAGGCGGCGTACGCATTCATCCCGTCTGGATACCCCAGCGGGTCGCGTTGGAGGAATCGGCCGAGGGTGGGGTGGAGGACGCGGTTGCGGTTTTCGATCAGGCCCGATTCCTGGTCGCGTCGTAGGCCCTGGAAGAGGTAGACCCACTCGAAGCTGCCCGTGCCCTCGTCGTCCCAGGTGTCGGAGAGGAACTCGACCCCGCCATAGGGGGTGTAGGCGTAGCGTTCCTCCACGTTGCCAGACGTATCGACGATCGCCACCGTATTGAATCGGCGGTCGCTCAGGGCGTACTGCCGGGTCGTCGCCGCGGAGACGGTCCGGTCCCGGCAGACCAGGTCGTCGATGTACCGAAGGCCCCAGACGAACTGGCTGGTCACGGACGCGGTCCCGGTTTGGACTTCTTCGATGCACTGCCAGCCTGACGTGTAGTAGAAGTCGAAGGTGTCTTGGAGCGTGCCGGTGCCGTCGTAGGTTTCTTTGCGGATGCGGAAGTTGCGCGCGTCGTGTTCGTATTCCGCGACCTTCGTGCCGCCCGATTCCTCGTTGAGCGCCACCATCCGGTTCCAGGCGTCGTAGCTCGCCGTGAAGCCTTCTCCCGGGAGTTCGGGTTTGGGGAGGGTCGTGGTGTTGCCGGCGGCGTCGTAGGCGGGGTTGATCCAGGGGGTGCCGGTGGTGTTGGTGATGCCGGTGATCTCGTTGACTTGGTTGTGGGTTCGGGTTTGGGCGAGGTCGTTCGTGCCGTTGCCGGTGTTGTCCTGGTCGAAGGCATCCCAGTTCGCCACTTGGCTTAGCGACCAGTCTTGTTCAAAGCTCAGCGTACTGATTGATGTGTTGCCGGTGTTCAGTAGGCCGCGTTGGTAGTTGTTCAGGCGGTTCAAGCCGTCGCGGGAATACAGCTCATCAAAACCCTTGCCTGCCGCGTGAGCGACGGCGTCGCGGCGGAAGTTCGGTAGGGAATCACGGTCGTAGCCGTACTGCAACCGCGCCACGTCCACGGGGCTGCCGGCGTAGTCGACCCAGCGCTGATCGATCACCCGGCCGAAGCGGTCAAGACCATCATACGTCCCCACGGTCGATCCCCAGAGGTCGAGCTTGACGTTGGGCTCGGTGTAGTCGGCGACGACGGCCCGGCCCCCGCCGAGGTATTTGTATTCGACTAGATTTGTTGAGCCGTCCTTGATGGCGTGGATGCGGTTGAGCTTGTCGGTGCCGCCCCCGGAAGGGCCGTAGTTATAGTCAATCACACGGCCCCCGGAGCCACTGTCGGGGTAGGTGATCGAGGTGGGTCGGATCTGGTTGGAGGCGCTTGCGCCGTCGGCGTAGGCGTATTGGACGCGTTTGGAGGCGGAGCCGCCGGTGGTGGTGACGGCGCCGTCGTGTTCCTGCCAGTCGCTGGTGAGCTGGCCGAAGTCGTTGTACTCGAAGAGGACCTGGTTGACCTCGCCCCCGGAACCGGTCGTGCTGCTATGACTGGTCAGCGTGTTGACCTGGCCGCGGGTGGTGTAGGTGGTGGTGAGTCGGCGGACGGCGTCGTCGATGTTGTTGCCGAGGGTGTCGGCCTTGTCGGCGGTGGGCCGGCCCAGGGCGTCGTACTCGTAGAGGTGGGCGGTGCCGTTCTGGTCTTTGCGTTCGATGAGCTGGCCCAGGCGGTTGACCTTGTGGTCGATTCGGCTGGAGGGGGTGTCGGTGGGGTACTGGATGGCGGCGAGGATGTTGTTGGCGTTGATCTCGGAGCCGGCGGCGGTGGTGACGCCGTAGACGTAGGTGGTGACCTCGTCGTCGGCGGGGCTGGTCATCTTGGCGGTGATGGTCGCCTGCTGCGAGTCGGGGGTATAGGTGTACTCGGTGGTCCGGTTGATGTCCGTGCCCGAGCCCGAAGTTTGATAGTTGTCGATCTGCTTCCGGGGGCGGCCCATGTCGTCGAACTCGGTCTGGGACGTGATGTCCTTGGGGTCCGTGACGCTGTACGCTTCTCCGGCGTCGTTGTAGGCGGTGGTGGTGACCAGCACGTCGTCCGATCGCCCCGGAACGGTGTCCGGGCGGGTGAAGGAGGAGCCGGCGTTGGTGCCGTAGTTGGCGGTGGCGATGGACCGGCCGACGCCGTCGTACCACATGGCGGTGTAGGTGGTGCGGAAGGTGGGCGAGCCGGAGGGGGTGTCGGTGTCGCGTTGCTTGGTGGTGGTGTAGAGGGCCTGGCCGATGTCGTTGAAGGCGGTTTCGGCGTCGGCGACGATGACGTCTCCGGAAGCGTCGTAGCCGGTGTAGCCGCGGGTCTGTCGGCCGAGGTTGTCGTAGGTGTTTTTGGTGAAGACCTCGCCGGCGCCGGGGGCGACGGACTCGAGGACGTTGCCGGCGGGGTCGTACCAGGTGTCGCCCTGCAGGGCGTTGCCGACGGCGCCGGTGGAGGGGTTGACGGCGTATTGTTTGGTGCGGTAGACCCGGCCGCGGTCGTCGAAGAACGACTCGGACTGGCCGATCAGGGTGCCCCCGGCATTGGGGTCGCTGTCGTAACGCTGGGTCTTGGTGGTCTGGTTGAGGTTGTTGTAGGTCGGGACGCTGTAGCGGTTGGTGGCATCGATGGTGGCGGTGCGTCGGCCGCGGAAGTCGTATTCGTATTCGGTCGCGCGGACGTTGTTGCCGTCGGGGAACTGGATGACCTGGGTGAGGTAAGAGTTGCCCCCGGCCGCGCCGCTGTCGTAGGTGCTCTCGGTGAGCTTTTTCATGTTGGTCCCGGGGTTGGCCGGGTCCCACTGCTTCCAGCCGATCTCCCGGGTCCGGGCGTTGTAGAGGTCCTGGACCTGGGTGTCGGTCAGGGCGGTGGGCCAGATGATGACGTCGGCTAAGGCGCCGTCGAAGTAGCGTGGTGGGCTCAGGTCTTCGTGTAAACCAATATGCATGACACCATTTGGGCAGGCGTCCATCGTCGGCGTCGAGCTAGCCTCCAGCTGTCCATTGACAAACAGCCGTAATGTCGTGCCGTCAAACGTTACGGCGCAGTGGTACCACGTATCGACGGTAACGATCGTGGTTCCTTGTAGGACGACACCCCCGAGGTGCGTATAAAACTGACCGGTGGTTCTGATGCCGATCCATGTCCGCCCGGTTCCGCCCGTCCCGTTGGTCTGCTTGAGCATCATTTTACCAGCCGCAACCTGATCGGACCTTACCCAACAGGCGGCACTAAAGCTGCCTGCGGTGGCCGGGTCGAGGATATGCGGCGCGGTGAGGTAGTCGTTGGTGCCGTCGAAGACCAGGGCCGAGTCGTCGTCCCCATCCGGCCCGACCACAAAGTCCATCGCGGCGAAGTTGGTCGGGGTGGCGGTGTTGCCGTTGCCGGTGGTGTCTTCCGCTTCTGAGGCGTCGGTCGTGGTGTCGCTCAGCGGCCACTGCGCATCGGCGGCGGGCAGCGGGGCCGTGTCGTCCTGCGTGCCGACCCAGGTCGAGTCCACCCGGTTGATCGGGTCGTAGACCGTGCGGGTGATCGTGCCGCCGGGGGTGAGGACGCGGACGCGCAGGTTCGTCTCGTCGTCGTAGCCGTAGTGCGTCTCCTCGAAGTTGTCGCCCTGCATGCCCGGGTCACTCAGCACGCCATCCAGGCCCAGGTCGGGCGACTGGGCGGGGATGGTGTGGTAGGTGCGTTCGTAATTCAGCCGGCCGGTGGTGTCGTAAACAAAAGTCGACCAGCGGGACCAGTCGGCACGGAGGAAGGTGTCGCTGCTGGTCAGCTTGCCCGTGCCGGTGGAACGCTTGGACTGGATCTGGTCGATCGTCCGGCCGTTCTTGTCGGTGAAGGTGATCGACACCGGGTCGATCAGGGTGAACGAGCTGTCGCTGGTCTGTTGATAGCCCCGGCCGGTCCAGGTCTGGTCGGCCGAGGCCGAGCGTTTGTAGACCGTCCACGTCGCGTGCCGCACCTCAACCGAAGTGCCCCCGGTTCCGGGGGCGGGGGCGGCGTCATGGGGTTGGCCGAGCATCTGGGTCTGGCGGCCGTACACGTCGTACTCGTAGTCGGTGGTGACGTCCAGGTGCGGGGAGCTGCCGCCGACCGTCCAGCCCCCCGGCAGTCCGGGTTCACTTGAACTCACATCGACTTGGCGTTTGGTCAGGTTGCCGGTCGATCCCTCGTAGGTGTTCTTGGTGACGATGCCGCGCTCGTCCTGGCTGAAAGTCATCCGGCCGCGGTCGTCGTAGTACTGCCGGGTCGTGGCGGCGGTGTTGTCGCCGTTCTGAGCGGTGGGGACCGCCGGGAGCGTGGTCACCCGCTCCTTGATCGCGGCCCCAGGGATCGTGCCGCCGGTGTACCACTGATAGGCGTGGGTGGTCTCGATGGTGTCCGTCCCGCCCCCGGACGCGTCGCGGTAGGTCGTGACCTTGCCGGGGACGATGGACAGATCGCCGGTGGTGTTGGTCGAGGTCTTGTACTCGGTCTGGCGCTGCTTGATCTTGGTGCCGGAAGTGCCCTCGCTGATCTCGACCAGCCTGGGGTAGCCCAGGGCGTCGCCGAGGGTCTCGCCGGAGGCGGTCGTGCTGCTGCCGTAGGTGGTGTAGGTGATCAGGCCGGTGGAGGCGTGGAGCGTGACGCCGAGGTCGGCGTGGGTGTCGTTGTAGCCCGAGACCGCCGCGGGGCTGGCGGCCTCGATGGGCCGGCCCGCCGCGCCGGCGGTCGTGCCGTACTTCGTGTAGGTGACCCACTTGCGGGAAGAGGTCGCGTCTTCCTTCAGCTCCTTAAGCATCACCTGGCCGAGGTAGTTGGTGTACACCGTCTCGACGTTGCCGTTGGCCTTGGTCAGGACGACCTTCCACTTCCAGTTGTTGTAGGCGTCGCTGTGAGCGCTGGACGTGCGGGTAAACGACTCGCCGTTATCGCCCGTGCCGCCCGAGCCGCCGCAGCCCGAGCAGTTGCGGGCGACCTCCTTGGTCACCCTGCCGCTGCCGTCGTACTCGAAGTAGTGGTCCGCGTAGCCGGCGACCTGGGCGTCGGTCGCATTAGTCGGGTTCAGGCCGTCGGCCTCCATCTCCGCGTAGGCCGCCGGGCCGACCACGTACTTCAGGTCACCCTCGCCACCGCTGCTGTCCCCGGCCTTGTACCAGCGGTAGTAGGTCTTGCTGACCGTGACAAATTCAGGCGACACCTCGCCGGTCCGGTCACGCTGGACCACGGTCTCCAAATCATTCAAGCTGCCGTATGAAGTCGAGCCATCGTGGTAGCTGTAGTTTGCAAAGCGCAGTGTTGTTAAGCCACTTCCGCCACCAGTCCAACGCAGTCTGGAGCGGTACATCCGGCCCGCGTGCGGGCCGCCCTCGTTAAAGAGAAACAGCATAGACCAGGACACCCCCGATTCAATCCGGGTCATGCGTTCGATCGCATTACCCACGTAGCGGTCCACCGTGGTCGTCTTGCCGTAGGCGTCCGTGTGGTCCTTGAGGAAACCGTGCGGGCCGGCGGTGGCGGTAAAGTCGTGGAACGTGTAGGTCTCGACCCCCCCGGAGGTCACCGTCAGCGTGTACGTCTTGGCCACCGCGTCGTGCGTCAGCGTGTAGCGGTCTTCGCCGCCGAACCGGGCGTCCAGCGCGCTATCGAACCAGACCCGCTGATCGCCCTTCACGAACGCGATGTCGCTGCCGTCCTGCACCAGGTACGGCCACTGCGGGCTGATCCAGTTGTTGCCGTTGGGGCCGCTGTACACCGACGCCAGCTTGTTCGAGTACGACCGGCTGTAACCGAACCCGGCCAGGGCACCGCTCAGGTCCGTCTCGCTCAGCACGATCTCGCCGTTAAAGAAGCGTACGGGGTTTGCGCTGGCCGGGCTGGGCCCAGAGCTGGTGCCCGAGCAGCCGCAATCAGAACAAGAAAAGGGATCGGTCGTATCGGCCGGAGCATATGGCGAATCAACCGGGGTAACCGAACCACTCGACGATGAAAAACTGAAAGACGACATCGGCACGACACTCCCCCGCGTCACGCGGCAGAAAGGAAAACCCGCCCCCAAGCAGAACCGGAGGCCCGCAAGCCCGGACACCCGCACACCGGGCAGGGACGGCAAAGATCAACGCAACGGATGACGAGGCCGCCACACGACAGCCCGGGCGCGATCCGTTCGTCGCGATACGCAAACTTTTGGCTGTCCCGGACCATGGCGTAACCCCGAATTCAGAACCTGGAATCAATACCCTATCGTTATATCGCCGGCCGGCTTCGCCACAAGAGCTGAACACCGATTTAGCGCAACTTGGGGAAAAACCGACCCCGTTATCCCGCCGGCGACACACCCGCCCCTACCCTTGGGGCCGAGCGCACCGCCTGTGCGCACCAACGGTGTGCCAGGGCGTGACTGGCAACGCAAAACGCCTGGTAGAGAAGGCAGAAAATTAATTTTCCGACCCGAACTTTTTAGCATTCGGACCGGCCAGGCGCGCGCACCAAGGCGTCTGTTGTCGCCCAACCTGGTCTACCGCGCCCTATGCAGACTAGGCCGACCTGGCCTGGACCCCGTCCCTGGTGCTTCCCGGATGTCACTTGGCCTTGTTAACGCATGGCGTGCCTGGGCTGCGGGCTGTCTCGGGCTGGGCGACTGCTCGTCACTGAGCTTCGAATGCGTGGGAGAAAGGGAAGACGCCACCCACCACTGCGTGTGAGAAAAACGCCTTGATCCGAGGGAGCGATGACTGCGGGGCACTGAACCGCTGGCAGCTGCTCGGGGATGAATCATTCAGATTGGCGACTACGATGTCGGACCTTTGAGTTTCCGCCCTTGGGCAAGCCAGCTTTTTAAGGCTCGTTCGTCCTCGATCTGGCTAGCGATTCGCGCCGCTCGATACCCGTCTTGGCTGTGCACGACTGCACCGTGATCGTTTTGAAGGCGCAAGAAAAGTGTATTGGGGCTGATACCCAGTGCCGACGTGAAGGCAATTAAGCGCGCCACCGTGAGGCGGTTGGCGCCCTTCTCGTATTTCTGGACCTGCTGGTAGGTGACCCCGAGAAACGCACCCACCTCCTTGATGGAGTAGCCGTGTGCGCGGCGGGTTTCACGAACCCACGCCCCGATCCGCTGATCCATGATCTTCTCCAAGTGTTTCGACATGCCTGAACTTCCCTACAGCTAACCGGCTTCCCAGGTTATCCCCAGGCCGCGAACGCCACTTCTGCGGGCGGGGCGCCGGGGGTGCCGGGGGTGCAACATCGATCTGTTTCAGAAGGTATGCCTGGCTGTTCCCCTCGCAGGTCTTGTATTCACCAGGTCCCCGACCCAAAAGGGTCGAGAAACAGATCTCATTTGATGTTGCGCGTGGAACATAGCCCGGATTCGAGGCCGATGTAAAGACGTTTTATCGATAAAGCAACCAAAGCTTGTTCTGCGATGAACTGTCAACGGCGATGACGCCATGCGGGGATACTCAGCCCTTCGTAATGGATCGAGCCGATCGCGTGACCGAGTGTCTTGATACTAAAGCCCAAGCCGTACTCCTGGTCAACACCGCCTGTGGCGTGTCCTGTGAGTGCGTTATGCAAATCCCGGGCGATGCCGGCCTCGCGACACGCATCCTTAAACGTGTGCCGGAACGAGTGGAACACCTTTCGGGGGTCTCTGATCCCGCACTCGATACGAAGGTGGCGATTGATCCACTTTGAGAACGCCGCAGTGCGTTTACCGGTGGCGGATTGAACGTTCGGAAACAAGTCCTCGTGCCCTTGTTGCCCAAAGAGCTTCAAAAACCTATCAAATCCCAACTCAATCATCCGGGGGTGCACGGGGACACGGCGTTTGCTGCTAGCGTTTTTTAGGAACTTCTTCTCGCCCTCGTCGTTGATATCCAGGTATAACCACCCCGCTTCACGTCGTACATCATCTATGGTTAGCTGAGCGATCTCTTCCAAGCGAGCGCCGGTGTACAGCGCCATGACCGGGATCCAGTAGGACGCCTCACCTCCGCAACCGTGTGGGCGTTGGCCGAGTTGGTAGATGGGTGACTGCTCGAAGATCGCGGCGAGGTCGTTCGCGTCGTACGGCAGCCGGCGGCGCACACCTTTCTTAGGCCTTGGCACACGGATCCCAAGGGCCACGTTCTCTTTCAGGTACCGGTTCTCGACACACCAGCTAAGGACCGAGCTCAGAGCGCTCAAACCATTGTTTATAGAGTTTGGCTTGAGACGATCGACATCACAGTCGGCGTAACGCTCAATAATCTGGGGCAGCGAGCGTTGGCGGTCTTTCTGGGGCAGCTTCGCCGGCATCTGCTTGTAGGCGTCCTTGAAATCACGGATATCATCCGTGGTGATCTGGTGGACATACCGGTCTCCCTTCAACTCAATGAATCGCTTGATCCGATAGCGCCACTCCTTGACGGTTAAAGCACGTCGGCCACCCTCTTGCTCCCAGCGGTCGATGGCCTCAGACAGTTTTAACCAGGTTCCTGACACCACAGTGTCCTGTTCGCCTTGCTCTGGCGGGATGTAGCTCATCGGCGCCAAGTGATCGGGGTCCGATCGCTTCTGGACCTCATGCAGGAACTCGCTGCTGGCCTTCACGAGGTAGTAGCCGAGACGCCGCCAGTCTTCCGATTCACTCGCGAGACCGAGCCGGTGTTCGCTTATGACCGTATCGATCAGCCCCTTGTGGGGCTCTAGACGCACCCGCTGAAGGTCTTCCAGCGTGGACTGGAGATCACGCGTGACATCCGAGTCGGTGCGTGTAGGCTGTCCCGCCAGACGTTGGTCAAAGTCTTCATTCAGTGCCCGCCGCTTCCAGCGCTCAGCGATCTGCGCGG
Source organism: Planctomycetota bacterium (assembly GCA_038749735.1). Lineage (GTDB taxonomy): Bacteria > Planctomycetota > Phycisphaerae > Phycisphaerales > Phycisphaeraceae > JAHQVV01. The sequence continues at coordinate 111,617 of JBCDHS010000005.1, read as the reverse complement.
CGAGCTGATGCGTGAGATGGTGCTGACTCATACTTCCGGGCGTGTCCAAGATTTCATTAACAGAAACGTAAAGCTGGGCCGCCCGGTACCAGGCGGCCTTCGGGCACATAGTGCGCAGCGATACCACGATTTCATGTTTACCCAGCTGCTGTTGTCGCAGTTTTGGGACGCGCTGTCGGTAGTAGTAGCCGCTCCGGCGCCGCTGCACATAGTGACTCAATGGCATGTTGCTCTCTCCCCCGGTGCACAGCGAAGAACACGCCGTGTGTACCGATTTTCGGTTGATGTGTACCAGCTCAGGATGAAGATCGAACCCGTAAAAAGCTAAGCCATTGATTTTGAAAGAGAGTCTGCGGTTTTGGAGCGGGTGAACGGGATCGAACCCTCAATCGCAGATCGTTTCAAATCAATGACTTGGCGTCTCGGCCAGAGCGGTGTTTACGCTCTTTGTGTATCACCTGTGTGTACCAGTTGCAACAAGAAAACGATTCGGTTTTATCTACTTGTGATTAAGTCATGGTTGCCTCGCTTTCAAAATGCAGTGGCGTGCATGCCGACGCGGTGTCCAGCAGTCATGCCGTTGGAAAGAATGGATGCGGTGGTCGAGTAATTACAGTCAATCAGCAGAACCCCCGTTAGAGGCTTCTGCCAAAAAGCGGCTTGTCAGCCCTTGGCGGGTTCAGTGGAAGCCTTGTCTTTCTCGGCGGGCTTCGGCTCACCGGGTTTGTTGGGCTTTGAGTGATTGCCGTTAGTGGCAACGGTTGACGGTGTTGGGTGGTTGCCGTTGGTCATGGCTGTCTCTTTCAGGAAGTAAGAATGTGCGTGGCGCGGGTGTAGTAGCGATGCATAGCATCACGTTGGGCAAGAGCAAACAAGACGAAGAACACGGCGGCGGCATAATCCACAGCAGCGTTGAGCGGATCAGTTAAGACAAATCGGTGGACCACGTACACCATCGCCACGGCAATAATCGTGCAGGAATAAAACTGGTAGTAGCGGAAGTGTTGCTCGACCACATTTTGAAACGCGTCGAAGTTGGCTTGGAGTTTGCTGTCGTCCCAAGCAGGTTTCTCGATCCCTGTCATGATGTTGATGCTGTCGAACAGAGCCCATCGGACGACATTGAGCGTCAGCCCCGCGGTTAGTGAAGCAACGGTCACATACAGGAACCCGCCAACACTGGGGGCGTGTTCCAAACTCATGCTGCCGTCCAGCCAGCCCGCGAGCGGCGCGATGAACGGCGAAACGCTCCAAAGTGAGATAAACCCTGGCAGCAAATAGGCGATCACAACTCCAAAGCTGCGATCCGATAGCGGTGACATGACTCCCCCATAAGCGGTTGTTGTATGAGGATGTCACCATGGCACAGCTTCCCCTTGAAATCAAGGGCTCAACAGCAATCGGGATTCAACAAGCCACGCTCCCAAGTTAGGCGCAGCCGAGCTGAAGTATAGCTTGCTCCCAGAATGGGATCAAGACCGACACGAAAACCAAGCCCGCAGCACCGCCCGGCATACCAGCAGCTCTGCCGGCAGCTCAAGCTATGGCGTGAAGAAGCCGGGCTGACTCAGCGTGCACTCGCTGAAGAGCTGGGTGTGGTCTACAGCTATGTGGCCAAGTGCGAAAGCGGGGGCAGGCGGATGGATCCGTTGGAATATGCGGCGTGGTGCAAGGCATGCGGGGTTCAGCAGACCGACGCAGCCAAGACGATTTGGCGGACTCGCAAAAAGGGTTGACCATCCCGTCGCACAAGGCATTGTCTCTCTACGCAGTGTCTCAGAACCCTAAACTTTCAAGCTCTGTTGCTGCATCAGGTTAACCAGCAAGCGATGCTGTCTCCTCATTCGTAGAAGCAACTAACATGTTCATAGCCATAAGCCATAACAAGGCATAGGTTTAAGCCCTGCCGGATCAAACCATGAACCAGTCCAACCTGTCATCCTTCATCTGGTCCGTCGCCGACCTCCTCCGGGGGGACTACAAGCAATCTGAATACGGCCGAGTCATCCTCCCGCTGACCGTCCTCCGCCGCCTGGATTGCGTTCTTGAGCCCACCAAGCAGGCGGTCCTGATGGAGAAGAAAGCCCGTGAAGAGGCAGGCCTGAACCCCGAGCCGTTCCTACTCAAAGCCGCCGGCCAGCTATTCTACAACACATCGCCCCTCGATCTGCCCAAGCTCATGGGCGATCAGGACCACATCCGTGAGAACCTGTTCGCCTACATCGAGGGCTTTTCCCCCGAGGTCCGAGACATCTTCGAGTGCTTCGATTTCTTCAATCAGGTCGAACGCCTCGCCAAAGCGGACCTGCTCTACCTCGTCACCGAGAAGTTCGCACAGATCGACCTGCATCCTGACAAGGTCAACAACACGCAGATGGGTCTGGTCTTCGAGGAGCTGATCCGCAAGTTCGCCGAGTTGTCCAACGAGACCGCCGGGGAACACTTCACCCCCCGTGAAGTCATCAAGCTCATGGTCAACCTCCTGTTCATCGAGGATGACGACGCCCTGACCAAGCCCGGCATCGTCCGCTCGCTCTACGACCCCACCGCAGGCACCGGCGGCATGCTCTCCGTCGCTGATGAGCACCTGTCCTCCATGAACACCGACGCCCGCCTCGTCATGTTCGGCCAGGAGCTCAACGCCGAGTCCTACGCCATCTGCAAAGCAGACATGCTCATCAAGGGCCAGGACATCTCCAACATCATCCACGGCAACACCCTCTCCGAGGACGGCCTGCCCCACAAACAGTTCGACTACATGCTCTCCAACCCGCCCTTCGGCGTGGAATGGAAGAAGATCGCCACGCAGGTCAAAGCCGAGCACAAAAAACAGGGCTATAACGGTCGCTACGGGCCCGGCCTGCCCCGTGTCTCGGACGGCTCGCTCCTTTTCCTCATGCACCTCATCTCGAAGATGCGTCCGACCAAGGACGGCGGCTCCCGCTTCGCCATCGTCCTCAACGGCTCGCCCCTATTCACCGGCAATGCTGGCTCCGGTGAATCCGAGATCCGACGCTATGTCCTTGAGAATGACTACGTCGAAGCCATCATCGGATTGCCTACTGATATGTTCTACAACACCGGTATCTCGACCTACATCTGGGTGCTGACCAACCGCAAGCCCAGACACCGCAAGGGCAAGGTCCAGCTCATCAACGCCTCGGCTATGTGGGAGAAAATGAAAAAGGGTCTTGGTTCAAAACGCAAACAGCTCGCTGACAGCCACATCGAACAGATCACCAAGCTCTTTGGCAACTTTGAGGATACCGAAGAACCCTTCCAGGGCGAGCACGGCCGGACCTTCAAGAAACCTATCAGCCGGATCTTTAAGAACGAGGATTTTGGATACCAGACCATCACCGTCGAACGTCCCGAGAAAGATGCCAAGGGCAACATCGTCAAGAACCTCAAGGGCAAACTCAAAGGCAAGCCGAAACCCGACACCTCACTACGTGACACAGAGAACGTTCCGCTGGGCGAGAACATCGAGGACTACTTCAAGCGGGAAGTCCTGCCGCACGTGCCCGATGCCTGGATCGACGACGACAAGACGAAGATCGGCTACGAGATCCCCTTCAACCGACACTTCTATGTGTTCACCCCGCCGAGGGGCTTGGAAGAGATCGACACCGAGCTTGAGCAGGTCACCGGTCGGATCGTTGAAATGATCGGGGAGCTTTCGCAATGAGGTTTCCCGCGTATCCCAAATACAAGGACACTGGCGTTCAATGGCTTGGAGAAGTTCCAAGCCACTGGAGAATTGACCGGTTCAAATGGTCTACATCAGAGTGTAGAAACGGTATTTGGGGAAGTGAGGCACAGGGCGACGAAAACGACATCCCATGTATTCGCGTAGCCGACTTTGACCGCAATCAGCTGAAAGTATCTGACGAAATACCAACAATACGAAGCGTAAGTACATCGGAGAGACAAGGGAGGATCGTTCAATCTGGTGACCTGCTACTCGAAAAATCAGGCGGTGGCGAAAGTCAACCTGTAGGGTTCGTAGCCTTGTATGGAGGAGTTGTTGACGCAGTTTGTTCCAACTTTGTGGCCCGTATGACGTTGTCGCAAGACCAAGATGCTTCTTATTGGCGTTATGTCCACCATGCAGCATATTCCGTTCGTCTAAACACTCGGTCGATTAAACAAACTTCAGGCATTCAAAATCTCGACCAGCAACAATACCTTGATGAACTCGCACCGTTTCCCTCCCATGATGAGCAGCAAGCCATCGCCAACTTCCTCGACCACGAGACCGCCAAGATTGACGTCTTGGTCGCCGAGCAGCAGCGATTGATCGATTTGCTCAAGGAGAAGCGGCAGGCGGTCATAAGCCAAGCCGTCACCAAGGGCCTGGATCTCGACGTCCCTATGAAACCCTCAGGCATCCCTTGGCTGGGAGATATTCCAGAACATTGGGAAGTAGTTCAGAGCCGCAGGCTGTTTAGCGTTCGCAAAGAAAAAGCCATTGACTCAGCCAGACAGGTTACTGCATCGCAAAAATATGGAATTATTTACCAAGATGATTTTATTGCACGTGAGGGCAGGCAGGTCGTTAAAACTATTCTTGGAGCTCACACATTATGCCGTGTTAAACCGAACGATTTCGTAATTAGCCTACGCAGTTTTCAAGGCGGTATCGAGTGGTCTCAAATTGAAGGAGCCATAACATTTCACTACGTTGTATTGACACCAATCAAGTTTGTTTACGAGCCATACTTTGCTCACCTATTCAAAAGTATTGTCTACATTCATGCTTTACGATCCACAACAAACCTAATCCGGGATGGGCAAGATCTAAGGTTTTCCCACTTTATTCAAGTAGATCTACCAATCGTCCCAGAAGATGAGCAGAAGGCGATAGCATCATTTTTGAACGAAAGAGTCTCTCATATTGATTCTCTGTGCGAAGAAGCCGAGCGAACTATTTCTCTATTACAAGAACGCCGCACCGCCCTCATATCCGCCGCTGTCACCGGCAAGATCGATGTTCGCAACGCTACTCCGGAGAATGCCTCAGTATCTAAACCCAAGCCTTACACCCCAGGGTTTGCTCGCCAACTCCTCGCAGGCGAAATTCTTTACCGCTTTCACAACCACCCAACGATGGGCAGGGTCAAACTCCAGAAGCTTTTGCACCTCTGCGAGTATCACGGACAGCTTGAAGAGGTCAAGGCGTCGTATCGACGAGATGCGGCCGGACCATTCGACAACAAATTGATGATTGGCGTTGCGTCGGGTCTGAAAAAGCAGAAATGGTTTGAGTCCGTCCGTAAGGATGGTCGGACGGTTTATGCCCCGATGGAAAAGGCCGGGCAGCACCAGAAGTATCTCTCCCGCTGGGAAAAGCAGATGACTCGGATCGAGGAAATACTTACCCTGCTTGGTCAAGCAAAGACTCAACAGTGTGAGATCGTATCCACACTCTACGCCGCTTGGAACGATCTATTAATCGAAGGGAAATCTCCAAGTGATGTAGAAATCATTCGAGAAGCATCAGACCCAATCCGATGGCACAAGAACAAGGCAAAGATTCCATCCGAAAAATGGAGTTCCGCAATAAGTTGGATGCGTGAGAAAGACATCGTGCCGCAAGGATTCGGGATTCACACCAAACGGGGGAATGCATGAGTGCAACGCCCAAGACCATCCAAATCTTCCTTCCAGGCGGCGACCCCCGAGGTATCCGAGTCGCCGAGATCACGACCCGGATCGTCCAAGTCATCGAGGTGCCGAGGAAGCTGCTGCCAGAATTCTTCAAGTTGCCCGAAAGCAAGCAGGTTGCCTTATATTTCCTCGTCGGCGAGTCCGAAGACGAGCAGCAGGACCAGGTCTACATCGGACAGACTGGTGACCTGAAGGCAAGACTATCCGACCACAACAAAAAGAAAGACTTCTGGCAAAGGGCACTGGTGCTCATCTCAAGGACAAACACCCTGACCCAGACCCACGCCCTGTTCCTGGAATGGCAGAGCATCCAGGCGGCAAAGGAGGCGGGACGCTATCTCGTCGAGAACGTGAACGCTGGGACCAAGCCCCATACACCCGCACCGATGGAAGCGGAATGCATGGAGGTCTTCGAGACCGGCCAGACACTACTTGCGACTCTGGGCTATCCCGTGTTTGACAGCCTTACGGCGATAAAGCCAAAAAAGCAAGACCTCTTCTACTGCAAGGGCAGGAACTCAGACGCCATCATGCAATACACCGAGGAAGGATTCGTCGTCCTTAAAGGCTCCAAAGGACGGCTGAAGCACGTGAACTCGCTTGACACTTCCTACGCTCGACTTCGAAAGAAATTCCTGGAGACAGGCGTCACGGTTTCTGACGGCGACCAGGTCATCTATCAGAAGGACCACCTCTTCAGCTCCCCGAGTGCAGCAGCCGCTGCCGTCACCGGCCGCCCCGAAAACGGCTGGACGGCGTGGAAAGATTCTCAAGGGCGGACCTTAGACGAAGTCAAGCGACAATCCGGCGGGGGCAGCAGGTGAGCATCCACAGGGAAATCAGCTTCGAGAACGAGATCTGCGATTACCTCGCTGATCACGGCTGGCTCTACGCCGAGGGTGATGCGGCGAACTACGACCGCAAGCTCGCCCTCTACCCCCCGGATGTGCTGGCTTGGGTCCAAGCGACCCAGCCCGAGGTGTGGGAGGCAATGACCAAGAACCACGGCGAAGCAGCAGGTCAGAAGCTGCTCGAACGTCTCCGTGATGCGATGGATAAGCAGAGCACTTTGTCGGTCCTACGACAAGGGTTTGATGTGCTCGGACTGCGTCGGCCAGTCCAAGTCGCTCAGTTCAAACCCGCACTCGGGCTGAACCCCGAGATTACCGCTAAATATCAGGCGAATCGGCTTCGAGTCATTCGGCAAGTCAAGTATTCGCTGCATAACGAGAACAGCATCGACATTGTGCTGTTCCTAAACGGCATACCCGTGGCGACAGTCGAGCTGAAGACCGACTTCACACAGAGCGTTGAAGATGCGGTCGACCAGTATCGGTATGACCGCCTGCCCCAGCTCAAGGGCAAGCCGCCCGAGCCATTGCTGAGCTTCCCCGGCGGAGCGCTGGTCCACTTTGCGGTCAGCAACAGCAACGTCAAGATGGCGACAAAGCTGGTCGGCCCGGCGACCTTCTTCCTTCCCTTCGACCAAGGCGATAATGAAGGCTCGGGCAACTCGGTAGATGGCAAGGGGCACCCGACCCGATATCTGTGGGAAGAAGTCTGGGAGCGAGAGAGCTGGCTGGATATCCTCGGACGGTATCTTGTCGCCGAGAAAGACAAGAAGAAGAACCTCAAGACGATCATCTTCCCCCGCTACCACCAGCTCGATGCGACAAGGGAATTGCAGAAGGCAATCATTGATGAGGGGCCGGGTAAGAAATACCTGATCCAGCACTCGGCCGGATCGGGAAAGACCAAGTCCATCGCCTGGACGGCTCACTTCCTGGCGGACCTGCACAAGACGACCAGCGACGGCGACAGTGTCAAGGTGTTTGACAGCGTGCTGGTGGTTTCCGACCGCAACGTCATCGACGGGCAGCTCCAAGACGAAATCGAAGCCTTCCAGCGGACAGCGGGTGTCGTCGCAACGATCAAGAGCAAGGAAGGCAGCAAGAGCGCCGCTCTGGCTGAGGCATTGTCGGGGACAAAAAAAGTTGTCGTCTGCACGATCCAGACCTTCCCATTTGCGCTGGAAGCCGTCCAGGAAATGGCGGCAACGCAGGGCAAGAAGTTCTGCGTCATCGCTGACGAAGCCCACAGCAGCCAAACCGGTGAAGCTGCGAGCAAGCTCAAGCAGGTATTAGCGGCACAAGGCGAAGCAACAGAACCCGGCGAGGACGGCGTCGTCGAAATCGACAGCGAAGAGATGCTCGCAGCGTTCATGGCGGCAAGAGCGGCCAGCGAGGGCATCACCTACATCGCCTTCACCGCAACCCCCAAGGCGAAGACCTTGGAGCTATTCGGTCGCCGACCCAATCCTGACGCCCCATCGGGTGAAGGCAACCTACCAACAGCGTTTCATGTCTACTCGATGCGGCAAGCTATTGAGGAAGGCTTCATCCTCGATGTGCTTCAGAATTACACGACCTACTCATTAGCGTTCAAGCTCGCCCAGCAAGGGGAAGACAGTTCCGGGGGCCATTCCGGGGGCGGGCAGAAAGAAGTCGAGCGTTCCGAGGCGATGAAGGGGCTGATGGGCTGGGTCCGCCTGCACCCCTACAACATCTCGCAGAAGGTCGAGATCATCGTCGAGCACTACCGGGAGCTGGTCTCGCCGCTGCTGGATGGCAACGCAAAAGCGATGGTGGTCGTGGGCAGCCGATTGGAGGCGGTGCGTTGGCAGCTTGCGATGGACAAATACATCAAGAATCGTGGCTATGGCATCAGGACGCTCGTTGCCTTCTCCGGCGAGGTCAACGACAGCGAGTCCGGCCCGGAACCCTTCAGGGAAACGAGCAAGTCGCTGAACCCGGGCCTGGATGGGTCGGATATCGCAGAGGCGTTCAAGGACGAGACCTATCAGATTCTGATCGTTGCGAACAAGTTCCAGACCGGCTTCGACCAGCCGCTACTCTGCTCGATGTATGTGGACAAGAAGCTGGCGGGGATCCAGGCGGTGCAGACCCTTTCGAGGCTCAATCGCTGCCACCCCGGCAAGGACACGACCTATGTGCTGGACTTCGTGAATGATTCGAAGGATGTCCTCGAAGCCTTCAAGACCTACTACACGACGGCTCAGCTTGCCGACGAGACGGACCCCCAGTTGGTCTTGGATTTAAAGGTCAAGCTGGATGCCACCGGCTACTACGACGAACCAGAGGTCGAGCGACTCGTGAAGATCGTGATGGATCCCAACAGCAAGCAGAGCCAGCTCGAAGCAGCCATCGGTCCCGTTGCTGATCGCCTACTTAAGCAGTTCAGCGCCGCAAAGGAAAAGCACAAGGCAGCCACTGACGCGAAAGACAGTAAAGCAGCCCAAGACGCCAAGGACACCATGGAAGCGCTCTGGCTGTTCCGCAGCGACCTGATGACCTACCTGAAGGCATATACCTTCCTGGCACAAATCTTCGACTACGGCAATACAGACTTCGAGAAGCGGGCCATCTTCTACAAGTACCTGCAACGGCTACTCAAGTTCGGCAGGGAGCGTGAAGGCGTTGACTTGTCGCAGATCGTTCTAACGCACCACAACCTCAAGAGTCATGGCAAACAAAAAATGAACTTGGCTGGGGAGGATATCCCTGCCCTACAGCCTTTGAGCGATGCGGGTAGCGGTAAGGTGAACGAAAAGGAGAAGGCGTATCTGGCGGAGATCATCGAGAAAGTCAATGACTTGTTTACCGGCGAGCTCAGCGAGAACGACAAGCTCGTCTACGTCAACAATGTGCTTAAGGGGAAGCTGATGGAGTCGGAAACGCTCCAGAAGCAAGCCGTGAACAACAGCAAAGAGCAGTTTGCGACCTCGCCCGACCTGCAGAAGGAGCTTGTTGGCGCCATCATTGAAGCGCTAGATGCTCACACATCGATGAGCACCCAGGCGCTGAACTCGGAGCTGATCCAGGCGGGGCTTCGGGACATCCTCATCGGTCCTTCTAGGCTGTACGAGGGCCTGCGGGATCGCGCTGTAAGCTGATTAAGTTTCTGCCGATGCTTTGGGCTGGTGTTGATCAACACTGCTACTGGCAAGAATGAAGCGGCGTTTGGGGACACCGATCCGCTGTCTACCAGGCCAAACGCCAAACCAGCTACCTCGCGGTTTCTTCGGGCGATTGGTCGTTCAAATCACTGTCGGTACAGTACGGGTCGGCATAGCCTTCATCTTCCAAGGCCAGTAACACGTAGCCAAAGATGAAGAAGCTGAAGAGACAGGTCAAGAAACCTGCAACAAACGCCCACATGCGTTGATCCTCCTTGATCACATTGAAACATCACCAGCGGTTGATTCCTCTGGTGACTGGGAGTTTCAAAGCTGTATCAGGACAACCGCGACGGCCTTTGGCACGAGGCTTGGACATACGCCACCGCCTCCCAGTCGCATTGACCGCTGAGGCATGTCTGATACAGGGTTTGAAAGCCCGGGACAGATTCGTATCTGTACAGAGCCATATAAGCCCACTTAGATTCAGATAGCAATCATTAAATGCTACAAGAACACGCTGTCCGGGTATCCATGCGTTTGTATGGCGTCGCTTGACTTGCGGCTCTAGAAATTGTGGATAGCGTTTTTTGCACGCTTAGCCATGCCTCGACTCATTCAAGACACCTCAGCACACAACCTTCCTGCATCCTTTGGCATCCATGCCTACGCCATAAGTGCGTGGGCCTATACACCCTTGCATCGACCCCGTCTTACTTGTCTCCAGATGGGTGACTTGGGGTACCCTACTCCGCGACAAGGCGCTACGGCTGGGGGTATGAAGCTCTCCGACTACCTCGTCACCCAACAACTCGGCCCCGCCGCATTTGCCCGCCAGATCGGTGTGGGGCGTATGAGCGTCCACCGCTATATCAGCGGGGAGCGGTTCCCCCGCCCCGATGTCCTTGAGCGCATCTACGAAGCCACCCAAGGCCAAGTCACCCCCAACGACTTCCTCACCCTTCCCCCCGGAATTGCTCCCAGCGTTTCAGGGAGCGTTGAGAGTTCAGGGGTCGAGCAAGTCGCCTCCTCTTCGTCTAGCCAATCCGACGACGAGGATCTCGTCGGTCGCCCGCTATACCCCTGGTCGCGTTTAACGGCTGACGAGCAGCAAGTGCTCGACGACGCCTACGACGACATGATGGATGAGCCCCCGGAAGGGTCGGGGCTTAGCCCGGTGGTGCAAGAGGCCCTGGAGACGTTGGGTACCCGAGCCACGCACTGCAACGATCAGTTCAAGCTCGACGGCCAGGTCACCCGGATCACCAGCCTGATCGAAGCAGCCAACGATCTTCGCCGCCAGCAAGACCTGCCTGTCTTGCGTTACCCCGGCGTGAAGATCTGATTCAAAGAGAAAAAGTACAGCCCAGCGGTTTCACCCTTGGGCTGGAGACGCCTTCGGCGATAAGAAGGTGCCCCTTCCCCTTCCGGGGGGGCGTGTTGTCGCTTCGCTTTTAAACCCGATTATGACGCTAAGACATGCTCCTATCCACCGGCAAGGGGCCATCCGTCTCGCGTCAAAAAATAGACGGCACCCTCCACCCAAATCTGACGATTTGGGGCCCCCTCCGCGATTTTTAGCCGCTCACCGGCAGACCGTTTCTTATCAGTCACGGTGGCCTTCCCTTGCCTGCGGCGTCGCATGTGGTCCCGGCTACGCCGGACCTGGCTTGCATGGGTTTTATAGCGAACCCCAACAACAACAGAAAGGAACTTAGCTATGACGACTACAACCAATAACACACCAACACCCGTTGCCAACAAACGACAGCCTGTGACCACGGTGGACCACTTCCCACTGCGTGCGGCGGTGTGGGACAACGTCACCCGTGAGGGCGAGGTGTTCTACAGCGTCACGTTTGAGCGGGCCTACAAGAAAGACGGGAAGTGGAACTCGTCGTCCAACTTCAACCGGACGGACTTGCTGGCACTGGCCAAGCTCGCCGATGCCGCTGACACGGCCATCCGCGAGATCGTGGAAGCACGACGTAACCAAGAAGCACCCTCGGAGGCGGTGGCTTAATGCCCCTCTTTGAGACACCTCAAACAGCAAGGGCCCGCGTACAAGCGGCCCTTCGCCTGTGCCACCAACTAGACCGTTCGTACCTGTTCGTGCAGACCAGCATCGACGAGGTCACGGCTCGATTGGAGCAGATGTACGACACGCTCGACGAGCTGTGTGTTCAAGACCTCGGTCTAACCGAGATCGAGCGTCAACTGACTTCTGTGCGTGACACGATCCAACAGATCAATGAATCATTTGAAAAGGAACAAAATCATGCCCGCAATTAGAGGTAAAGCCATCGCCGAGCATGCCTGGCAAAACGCCATCCACCCGTTCCGGGTCACCGTCATTGAGGTTGTAGAGAAGACCTACGAACTCAAAGAGGAATCTACACTCATGGCCAAGCGGAGCATCGACATCGTTGACCGCAATCGATTCAGCGAACCATTGAGGACACGCTCTCTTGAGCGTCATATCGAATTGGAGCCCTTGAAGACATGAAGCCGCTGACCCGTGCCGACCTGGCCCAGTTCACGGGTGACGCCGAGGTCTACCGTCACCCGATGAACCCGCACGTCCTGCTCACCCCGGGTGTCCGCTACCTCGCGGAAACCGGTCAAGCTTGGTGGCTCATCCACACGATCGTCTCCTACTTCGGCTCGCCAACCATGCTCGAAGCCATACGGGTCGATCCATTGATCGAGAGCTTCCAGGTCTGGCGGCTTGAGGTCCATCAGGACCGCACCGCCACGCTGGAGGCGTATGCCGACTCGGGAATGGAGCCGCTCATCAAGCAGTCGGTCCCCTACACCGACTTCCCGCTGGACTGGATCGAGATCTGGGTCGGCCGTGACGAGCAGTACTGGACGCTGTACCTGCCGTCCGAACACTGACCGGCTCAATACCAGCCCAGCGGCGCTAAGCTTCGCCCGGCTCGAGTGCTTCCGGGCCACGCGATGTCTCGATGGCGATCCCCTCTACGACGGGTTCGCCATCCTCGCCGTCCGATTCCATCCCGCCCAGCGGCATGAAGTGGTTGCCTAGGGCCTGGATGTAGCTCACGCGGAAGCCGGTCAACGCCCGGTAGATCGCATGCAACCGGTACCCGGTAATCTTGACCTTGCACATCGGGTACGTCAGCACGATCCCCTCGCTAGGCAAAAAATCCACCGTCTCCAGATAGTGGTACGGCAACGCCGTGAACGACCCATTGACCTGCCGCAGATCCAGCATCCGAAGCTCCGTCTGATACTCCAGATAACACTCCCCCCCGGAAGTTTTCTCTGCGAGTTCGTAGGGGCCAGTGGTGGCGTTGTATGGATTTTCATGACCGGTCGTAGCTTGATTGTTTCTCGACACTTCCGGGGGCAGGGATGGATTGAGAAACTCATCCAGCACGCCCTTGCCTGAAAAATCGGATGATGAATTGAAAGTCTTATCGTTCATGGGAGTGGCCTCCTCGTAGTTTGCGGATCATGTGAATCGGCCAGTGCTTCGGTCGCTCGCGACGCTGGGCCAAGGGCCGGGTATTGACGCGGGCAGGGCTGCTCTCGCGGATATGCTTGAGTGCATCGCGGACCCGAACGCGTTCGCGAGCACCGTCGTCGATGAAGCTTGCCAGCTCCAATGCCGACTTGACACTCTCCGAACGCTGCACCGCACGGCGCAAGCCCACCTGGTCATCGGTGTAGATGCGGCAGCTAAGTCTGCCACGGCTCACGCTGGTGTAGATCTGTTCTTCTGAGCCCGCCGGTGCGGATGCCATGCTCTGGGCAACCAGTACGTGATCGACCGTATCGCCCTGCCCTTTGTGACTCGTAACACAATACGCGTGGTTCAAGAAACCGTTGTCCCCATCCAGCGTCACCGTCTTGGGCTTCATGAGCCTGCCCAAGCCTTTGGCCTTCTTGTTATCACGGGTTAGCGGCTTGAGTTGGATGTCGCCGTTGGGCTTAAAGCCCTGGACGGTCGCCATCGAGCCGTTGTCCAAACGCGTTCGGCCGTCTTGTGAACGGGTGTTCTGCGTGATCATGACCAGATCACCGCGGGCCAGCCCAACCGTCTGCGGCCGGTACACCCCCACGTACTCCGCGTGCTTGGGCTCAAAGGCCCGCACCTTGCCATCGCGACCAGGGGCCGTGACTAGGACCTTGTTCTCTTCTAGCCCAACCACGGTCAGGCGTGTGCCCCGACCATAGTGCTCGCTTTGTCTCTGGAACTGGATCACATCACCTAGTTCGAAAGAACTAGCCTGCCGCTTCTCGGCATTGGTCAGCTGCTGATCGCTGAGATAGGTGAAGTCACGATCGGTTCCCGCGATCGCTCCGTCTTCCCGCAGCTGCTCCCTAATCCACGCCGTGACCTCTCGGCCCTCCGCCCTGGTCGGGGCAACCGCAAGGGCCGTCTTGCCCTGTGAGATCACCTTGGCGTAGTCCTTAGCCATCCGGGCGTACCGATCATCGGTACCGATCTCGATCACGCCGCCCATCTGCTCTAAACGGTCCAGTCCTTCCACCGTCTCGCCGCGGCTGAAGTGCTCGACCACTTCGAGATACTTGCCGCGTTGGCGGCGGATCGCCGAGAGCTCGATCGGTTTGACCCCGTGGTTGTTGACCAATGAAGTCAGAACATCCCCGGCCGCGACGCTCTTGTGCTGCATGGGGTCACCGGTAAGCAGAACCCTGGCTTTAAGCTGCTGGGCCAGACCGAACAGCTTGTGGTAGTCACGGGTCCCAAGAAGCGAAGCCTCGTCGACCCAGATGGTCTGGCCGAAGGCCTTCCGCTTCAGTTCATCGTTCTCAAAGAATGCCGCCACGGTGTTGGCCTCGTGGAAACCCTCTTTACGCAGTACACCGCGGGCCGCTTTAGCAGACGGTGCCAGCGGAACAAGCGTGCGGCCGATGTTGTTCATCGCCGCTTCGATGTGACCCATCGTGGTGGTCTTGCCGACCCCCGCCTTGCCGGCCAGGAACGTGACCCGGTCTTTGCTGGCCAGAACCTCGCGGGCCGCTTCTTTCTGGTCTTTGCTCAGGTCCACCCCATCGATCGGTTCAAAAGTGTGGTCCTTCGACCCAAGCGGCGACCAGTAGCCCCGGCCATTCTTGGCGAAGTTCACCAGCTGCCCTTCAAGCGACCGCATCTCAGGCGTGCTCACAATAGACCTTCCCCAACGGTCTGTGTCGTGATACCAAGGCCGTTTACCGAAAGCCTCTTCGGCCTGCGTCTTGGTCACCGAACCGGCCCCCAGCTTCAGAGACTGGCGGACCAGTTCACGGGCACGCACCGTGGCGTGCCGGTCGAAGCTGTGCTCAACGGCATGGTTCATCGCAGCTTCCGGGGTGATGTCAGGGGCCTTGGGGGCTCGCCGCATGAAGGCCAGACCCGCCAGGTCTTCGATACTCAGCCGTTCACGCCAGAGCGTTTGAAGCTGACCGAGGGTGTACCGCCCCACCTTCTTCTTGCTGCGGGTCCGCTCGGCCATCCGGGCCTTCTTGGCCGGGTCAACGATCCCAAGCCGCTTGATCTCACGGCGGATCTCTTGATCACGCAACGAGAACTTCTCGATCAGCTCTCTTGAGATGCCTTCGACCTCGTAACCGGCTACATGCCTGCCGCCCTTGCGGGTGATGCCGTAGCCCAGGTCCTGCAAGCCTTTGGCCACGTACGAGTGGAAGATGGCCTGGTAGTAAGGGGCGTCCCGCTTCATCCGGGCGATATCGACCGCCTTGAACTGCATCTCCTCGGAATCGAAGGTGTTGTTGAATACAAACGCATGGACATGCAGCAGCGGATCGGGCACGTCGCTTCCCTTGGGGGGTCTTGCGGTCAGGTGGGTGAACGTTGCGTAGTTCAGTTCGCCTGTGATCCGCTCGGTGATCTCGGGGTCTTGTTCGGGGTCTTTCGACTTTTTGCGGACGCGGGCCTCGGCCTCCTGCTCCATGTGGTCCATGGTCCGCTTGGCCGCGTCCTGGATCAGCTCGATGATCCGGTTGTCCGTGCCAAAGGCCCAGGCCAAGCTCACGCTCTTAGGCACGTTGAAGGTTACGTCGTAACCAATGCGGCGGTTGGTCTTGTCTCGCAGCGTCAACCGGTCACCCGTCACCGGGTGCCGGTTATCCGCCAGGGCCTCAAATGGGTGACGCTCGATTCGACCCTCTAGGCCCAGGCGTTTGGAACCCAAACCGCCCCAGAAACCGATCCCCTCGTTCTCAAGGTAATAGTCCGCCCGGAACGGCTTGGAACCCTCCAGGTAGTAGGCCTTCACATCGGCCGCCGATTTGGTCTCTGTAAAACGCAGCATGGTGTCCGCTAGCTAGGTGCGTCACGAACCGAATCTGTTGCGATTGAAAACCAAAGAATCGAACGGACGTGACAGAAAAAGTTGCCTCAAGATGAAGCGATCAATCTGTCACAAGAGCCTGATTGAAATCCGTAAGCGTCCCCCAAGCGGACACATGAAAACCCTTGTCCCCATCTAACCTAATTCAACTGTTCTCATCCATCAGAAGCCCATTAGCTTAAAGGCTTCCCTAATGAGCTTAGAGAGGGCAGACATCTCTCCTAACAGGGTTAGGGCACCCGGAAACACCATCAGAAGTTGACTCGAAAGCCTACAGACATAGCGCCAGACGATGCAGACTTGAAATCTTCTGCAGCGTGTGCAAGCGAGGATGGTTTGGTTGCACCTTATTTCCGAAAGGAAGACACCGCCATGAGTACCGCCGATCACGAGACAAGTACACAAAACACGCCCATTGAGGCCCTTGAATCTGCCTTGCGCCATGCCCTGACCACCTATTTAGAAACCGATTCATCCGATCAAGAACAAATTGCATCGCTCAAGCAACAGATTCAAGCGACCCAGCAAACCCTTGACCTACCAAGCATGCAGACGGCCTTGGATGCGCTCATCGCCGCAGACGCGGAGCAGTTCGAGCAGAAGAAAGCAAAAGCCGTGAACGCGTGGCAGGCTGTCGCCGAATCACTCAGTATCCAGATCACCGCGCCGCCAAGACGCAAACACAAAACTGCGATTAAGCGCCTCTCTTCGGTGGAGCGCCAGAGATTGCTTGCAAGACTAGCTGAGGTACTAGCAGAGGATGCAATCGGGCTAACCGCATCACAGATCGCCAGTACACTAAGAATCTCGGTGAAGCAAACTAAACGCCTGCTCCAAGATCCAGAGACACAGGCCGTACTCAAGCGTCAAGGCCACGCACGGCATTCACGTTACGTGCTCAAGCAGTGCCCAATCCCTTAACTCCTACGACCTATTTAGGTAGCTGATCGAAAGGATCATTCGTGCTCGGGCAAGAACAACATCAGCCTTTACCCCAAGATTTACGCAGGGCATTTAACATTCTGGTGGGATTTGATTTTGATGGTTATGTGCAGGGAGATCCCACCCCGATGACGGTCAGGGTCGATGCCCGGCCCGCGGCTGAATTACCTGATTGGATCAACCAGGAACCGGTCGAACATCTTGAAGCCCGGATCAGCGACTTGCTTGAACTGATGGGATGGGTGAGACCGCAACCCAGCGAGTACACCCACCGCATCCTGACTTTCCTCTCCGAAAACCCTCAAGCGAACTACGGCCATCTCTTCGAGGAACTACGGACCGATACACGAGCAGTAAAATCGATGGCGGGGAAACGGTCTTTGGGCCAAAGAATGTGCGAGTCCACCGAAGCCGCGGCTCCTGACCACAACCCTTCCGACCAATCTGAACTCGTTGACCTGTTGCCTCGATGTCTTGATCTGTGGGAGCAAGAAGCACTCGACGATACATGGCAAGCCTCTGGCCTTTGGGTAGGGGATAAGCAACTCGGGCTATCGGAACTATACGTGGATGTCTCGCTCTACGGCATCGACCATGATTGGAACGCTAAAGAGCCGTTGCCTTCACGACACGGATCAGTTCAGTCTGAATCGATGTACAGTTCGATCCCCCAATTGATACGGGCGGCTCAATGGGGAGATACGGCAGTCGTGGTGGGGGATCCCGGTGCTGGGAAAACAGCCCTTTCTAAAAAGATCACCCTGGACATCATTCAACATGAAGGCTGGGGTTATGCCGGAGCCATCTGGATATCGCTGCGGCGTTGGGCCACGGGCCCATTTGTAAATAAGCCCGCGTCGTTGTTCCAGACTTTTTTGAAGCCCTATTGTCCCACCGTGTCGGCAAAGGATCTCGAAACACTGGCCCAAGGGTTGATGATGCGGTGCTACCGCACGACCAACACCCTCAATCACCAAGACCCGGTCTTGGTGATCTTGGACGGTTGGGACGAAGTTCCTAAGCCTTTACGGACAAAACTTAGCGAATCGATTCGCAGCGAACTGCGAAACACTCCACTGTTGATTACTTCGCGTCCCCATACCGAACTCAACAAGTTCAATACCCTTGAGCGTTTTAAGATTGGCCGCCTCTCACCGGTCAGTCAGCAAATGCTGATTCAGAGGTTCTTCGAGGCAACGGAAGCACCTACGCTGGGCCAGGAACTATCCGAACGCCTCAAGCATTGGCGCAGCGGTCGGTACTATGCCGACAACCCTTTCTTGCTGTCGCTGCTTTGTCACGCGTGGCTCACCCAACAAACACTGAGAATCCCCGAAGGCCACGAAACCGTTACCCGGGCCTCGCTATACCGCATGGGTATCGAAGGCATTTTGACCGATCAGACCTACCGCGGCCTAGAAGCGCCGCTGTCCCGGAAGGATTTAGTACCACTAGAGACCATGTCACGTGAGCTTTTGTTCGACCACGAAAGCCGCAGGTATGTCTTCGATGACCGCCAATCCGGCATCCAATCGCTCCAAGACCAAGGCACGTACGAAGCGGTGTCGGAGAGCCGCTTGCTCACTCGAGACCTGAACGATTCGCATCGGCTTGAATTCGTACACGCCTCGCTTCAAGAGTATTTGGCCGCCTGCTCGATTTCCGAGCTTTCAGAAACACAAGCGTCCGGCTATCTGAAACGGGCTGGTTTTCTGGACTATGTAGTGGTGTTCCGATTCCTGATCGGGATGCAAAACCCGCGTGTCGTAGAGATGCTGCTGGAGACACTCGGGGGAAAGGCCCGCCATCCCGACGAGGCGGGGTTAATCGATTTGGTTCTCGCCGAGTTGCTGGCCGAACTCAATATCACCGATGGCCTTTTGACGCCTCTGGGCGTTGATATCCGCAAGCGTATCTGGGACCGCTGCTGCGCGGGTATCGATCCGGATCGACAGTTCAGAGCGCTGGCAGAGTTAGATCCATCCGACTTGGCCCGTAGGCTATTGGATCGCATCGAACGTCCTGACGATCCGAAGAGTGAATTCAATGAGGCTCTTCTTCAACTCGACCAGTACCTCGTTCAAGACGGCCACTTGCGACGTATCGAAGAACAAGCCGATGGGTCAAGTCTCATCCAACGGATCGAGCAGGCCCTGCCAGGATCGATCGCCTCACTCTCAACCATTGACGAGCTTCGTCATCGGGTCATTGATCATTCGATCCCGACCGCCGAACGGTCGCGTGCCCTGGGCTATCTTGCGCAATGGAAAGACGCCTGGATCGAACGCACCCTGCGGCAATACATAAAGCAAGACACTCACCACGACCAATGGCCCGCACTTATGGATGCCCTCAAAACAACTGGAGGGCCCCATGCCGCCGACGTGCTATGCGATCTCTTAGTTCATTCCGAACCCATCCAACGGCTTGAAAAACGCCTTCGATCTAAAGCAGAAGATTCATTATGGCTAGGCGGGTATTTTGCTTTAGCGTTTTGGAAAACGGACGGTGTTGCGGCGACTGTCGCCGATCGGTTGCGCGATCACGTTGAAGCCACCCAACGCGACCGGCTGATGTGGTCGCTACTGAGTCGATCGGCTGGGACAGCCTTGGCACCCCATCGGTTGGCCGCGTTAGAGAATATCACCTTGTCTCATGCCACCCGATTGCTGACTCTCTGGGTAACCGCTCAGGATTCCGATCTGGGAAAAGCCGCGATGATCGCGCTGCAAGGAACAAGCAGCCCCGATGCCAGCCGAGCTCTTGCCCAGATTGCTAAAGAAGAAGTCGATGATGCGAGACGCTGCCGTGCTTTGTTCACAATGATATACGGCTTTGTCCTCCCCCAAGAATCCGAATGGCTCGCACAGAGGGCCGCTGATACAACTATTGATGATGGCGAAAGAGAACTCTGCATTGACGTGTTGGCCTGCGCTGCTCGACGCGGCAACAATAAAGCCGTCACCGTCTCCGCCCACAAAGCCCTGGCGGCTTTGTTTGAGCAAACCCCGTGGCCCGAGGTATTCCCGCCGCTGATACAGCAGGCGGATGCTCTGGCCCCCGCTGCCAGTCGATACCTGTACGACTTCATCCGTCATCCCGAGGCCAAGATTGGTCTCAAATCTGAAGCTTGCGATTCACTCCGGGAGATTTATGCCTTAGCTCCGGAGAAGGTGGCTTCAGACTGTTTAACAGTCTCCAAATTCGCAATTGACCTCGCCGTTCGTAAAGAGTCTGAACCCCTCCTGCAAGCCGCTGCTCGCCTGATGGTCGCGATACACCCCCCGGCCCTATTGCTTCAAAAAGAGGTTTTTTCGTCGAGCCGCAAATATCAGCTCGCTCCGAGAGCCATCATCGACAACGTGTTGCGTGAATGGTCACGAGAACACGATGTGCCCATCATTGATGGTCAGCCGGTCTACCCCGAAGTCGAAGACGCGCACTTCACTGACGTTGAACTCGACCGCCCACTCTTAACCCACGAGCAACTCAGAGACCTCAAAAAATTCCACGAGCTGAGCGAAATCTATTTACGCAACGCACCACTAACGGCATTTAAAGAATATGCAACGGCCTGGTTCATTCACGACGATGGTCCTTTGAGTGTTTCCGGGGCATATGAGATTTTAAAAAATAGTGAAGCCCCACCCGACACAAATGTGAAGAACTGGCAAAGGCAAATCAGTCGTGCGAAAGCCATGCTCTTGGCAGTGCCTTGCGATACCCTGCCAATTCAGGAGCTTCGGGAATTCGGCTTCCGCATCGGGGTACTGGATACCGACTGGCGTAGGGCCCCCCGCCCAAGCTAGACAGATCGAGACGATTTCAGACCATTAAAAAATTTATCTTCATCCCCGTACGCCGCTCATGTCTCGTGAGGGGCGTTTTTCACATTCCAACCAGCTCCTGGATCCTGTCTGGATGTCTGAATCCGCGGAAGGCGTAGGGCCCGCTTGAGTGGCCCAGCCCCGAAACGTGGAGTTTTACATGTTCAATCCCCAATCCAATACGCTCTCCGAGTGGGAATTTGCCGATTTCCTTGCGTCTGTCGACCCCGTGATCTACGCCATCATCAGGCAGAACCCTGTTGCCGGCGCGGAAACCGAAGACATCGCCCAAGACAGCCGCATCGGGCTGTCTGGTGCGTGGCACCGCTACCGATGCGGTAAAGATATTCGGGACCCCGAAGGGCTTGCTGCACGCATCACCAAATGCGTCTGCATCAAGTACATCCACCGGGCCAAGAAAGAACGCCTCTTGCAAACGATCGCCCCCAACGCGGTCCGTGAGCTGCACACGTACCTGCGACTCCATCAGCCCGAAACCCGAGAGGTTGATGAGATTGAGCAGCTGCAACAGGTATTGCTGGGTCTGTCAGAGACCGACCTGCAGATCCTCGTGCAGCGGTTCGTCCGCGACGAGACCTACAACCAGATCGCCGGAAAGCTGGGCCTACACACCTCAACCGTTTGCCGTCGCGTGCAACGGTTGCTTGAGTATCTGCGCAAGCGGATCGGATAGTCGGTTTGTGACAATGGCGGGTTAGCGCCCGCCATTGTCTTTTTGTACTCGCGCAAGAGATGGTGCGAGTGCTTCAAATCTGATCTGCATGCGTGTCCGTACGATGGTTCTTTGTGTTGGGGTTAGCTTTGCGTGGAGCTCATCCATGAAAGCTTCGAGTTTTTCTTCGTCACCGCTGGTTAGCGCTTGAAACCCTTCGTCCTCCCATAGTTGAAAAAACTCCTCTTCACCCGGGGGTGGTCGTTGTGTCATGTCATCCTCCTTCTGTTGTTGCTGTCCAACCTTAACACGAAACACTTGTATCGCGCAAGGAACTATTCACACAACAATCCGCACTGGGTACGCACCTTGATCGGGACCCCTATTCCCAACCAAGGACCCAACTATGCTTACTCGCCTTTTCCGCCGGGCCAAACCCTTACCCCCCTTCCACCTCGACACCCCGCTGCTTTACCTGTCCCCGCAGGATGCCTTCACATTGCGTGACGCCTGCTCTGGCGTCCAGGTCTTCGGCGCCACGGGCTCGGGCAAAACCAGTTCCGTCAACCGCGCGTTCACAATGGCCTACCTCCAAGCTGGGTGCGGCGCGCTGATCACGACCACCAAGCCAGGCGATACCGAGGAGTACCTCCAGTTCTGTGCAGATGCCGGGCGGCTCGACGACGTGATCCGTTTCGGTCCCGACTCCGGCTACGCGTTCAACCCCTTCCGCTACGAACAGACCCGACCCGGTGCAGGTGCCGGCCACACCGAGAACATCGTCGGCCTGATCCGAACCATCCTCGAAGCGGGTGATTTGAGCGGTAACACATCGTCAGGAGGAAGAAGCAACGACACGTTCTGGCGCAAGGCCACCGACCAGATCATCCGCAACGCCGTCGACCTCCTGAAGTTTGCCGGCGAGGCGTTGTCCCTCACCACAATCCAGCAGGTACTCGCCAGCGCCCCGCTCTCGCTGGAAGAAACCCAGTCTACCGAGTGGCAAAAAAAGTCTTTCTGCTGGCAGTGCTTGCAGAAAGCGAATCAACAGCCCCTTAACGAGAGCGAAGCCCTTGATCTGCATGCAACCGCAAGGTTTTGGTGTCGAGACTTTCCGACCCAGGACCCTAAAACCCGCAGCAACATCCTGATCAGCTACGGCGTCATGGCCGACGCATTCAGCCGCGGCTTGATGCGTGAGCTCTTCTCGACCGGCCTGAACGTCGTGCCCGAGATGTGTGAGGCCGGGGCGATCTGGATCATCGACCTCCCCACGCGTGTGTATGGAGACGTTGCGCGGCAGGCTGCGTGCCTGATCCTGTTCTGCTGGCAACAAGCGATGGAACGCCGTGATGTTCGTGCGAACCCGAGGCCAGTAGCGTTGATTCTTGACGAAGCCGATCAATTTCTTACCGATCATAGCATCGCTTTTCAACAGACCGCTCGCAGCTCAAAAATCTGCACCCTGCTGCTGACCCAAAGCATCGCGGGCTATCAGTGTCGTCTCGGCCAGGGCGGCGGCATGCACAACACACATGCCTTCTTAGCCAACCTCGTAACGAAAGTGTTTACCGCCAATTCGGACCCCTCGACATACGAGTATGCCGAGCAGCTCTTCGGCAAGCACTGGGCCACCCGAACCAACAGCAGCGTTTCCTCCCCCGGCCCAGGAAATGGCAACGGTACTTCCGGGGGTTCCGGTGGCGGGGAGCAGGTTTCGAGTGGGGCTCAGCAGGGGCTTGAGTCCTACCTGCAAGGATCAGAATTGAACCGCTTATTAACCGGTGGGCCTGCAAACAACCGGCAGGTCCAGGCACTCTGTTTCCAGATGGGCAAGGCCTGGGCCCATACCGGCACGCCCGTGCTGCCGGTGATTTTTAACCAGGCGAACACTTAATCCTTATTAGGAGACTTCTTTATGACTGACTTAAACCAGAACACCGACGCCTCAACGATGTCAACCGCCGGTGCAAACTCGTCAGGCAGCGGCGGGACGATCGATCAAGGCGTGTTCACGCCGGGCTCATTCATCCGCGAAATCCAGAAGCAGCAAAACGAGGTGCGCTTCGTGGCAAAGGCCATCTTTGCCACGATCAATGAGGCGGCTTGCTTCATGTCTTACTCTGCCGTGATGCTGTTTCGCTGGACGCTCGGGGAACGTACGCTCTCAAAAACCGGGCTCGCCTCCACCTGGCTGGTCGCGTCGTTTGTGGCGGTCACCAGTGGGGTCGACCTCGCCTATGGCATCGCGATGGCCATGCCCGTCATGTACGCCGTCCACGCCTACCGGACCAGACGGCGTAACAAACGCGGCGAGCGGCTCTACAGCTACAGCCGGGGCACCTCGTGGCTCGATAAGCTAATTCCCAACAGGCCCTACCTGACCGCTGGAGTACTTGAGCCTTTGATTCTGATAAGTGCCGCGGTCTTTGTTTTTCTATTCGGCGATCAGATGATGGTGACGCTGGACTCTGAGCACTTCCGCACCGAGGCACAGACCCCGGAAATCTTCTCGATCTACCTCGCGGCAATGGGCCTTGGCCTCGCCTTCGTGGAGTCCAGGCTGCGCAAGCAACACCGCGACATGCTGCTGACTCATATCGACCAGCAAATCATGTCCAAGTACATCGCTTCGGCTCTGGATGAAACCGCAGAGATCGAAGACGAAGGCTTCGCCGTCGCTGAGCTGCCGAAGTGGAACCCGAAACAACTCGGCCTGCTTGGGTCCTCAGGGCTCCCCAGCTTCTCGAAGCAATCCGATACCGACGGCAGCTTCGACCCTGCCTGGGACAACCTACTCGATGCGCCCGCCCCGGGAAGTGCTTAAAACGAAGCTAAAGCCCAACTTCAAGCTGACTCACTCGCCGCC
Organism: Planctomycetota bacterium; assembly: GCA_038749735.1. Taxonomy (GTDB): domain Bacteria; phylum Planctomycetota; class Phycisphaerae; order Phycisphaerales; family Phycisphaeraceae; genus JAHQVV01. The sequence continues at coordinate 87,316 of JBCDHS010000005.1, read as the reverse complement.
CCCACTTCCGGGGGCGGCGTTTTTGAGTTGGGCTGCAACAAAGGCCCGGGACAACGCACCTTGAAGATGAAAGGAGTGCGCCATGACAAGTTTGTTTCCTATGACAGATACACCGAGTTGCTTAAGGCCGCCCTGCTGCTCCGAGTGCGGTGCCGAGATGCGATGGTCAAGTACGACGAGCGTGTTTCGTATCGCCCGAGTTTTTACATGCCCGGTGTGTGCCGGGCATTCGTTTGATCCCACCTCTTTTGAAAGGACTTCCTGTGTCTAGCGAGTACCTCAGTGATCTGGAGAAGAAAAACTACCGTGTCAATCCTTGGAGTGGTTCGGTCGTCGGTTCTGCGGATCAGCCGACGTACCAGGTTAATCAAGCGACCGGTAAGTGTGATCCTAAGAACTAAGGCTCCCTGCCTATAATCCATGCTGCCCCCTCTCGGTGTACGTACCGAGAGGGGGTTTTCTTGGTCGCGATGTGTTTTCAAGTCAAAGCGTCGTGTTATCAAGCCGGGGTAACGTCTGGTGAAACTTTCTTCTCTTAATGATCTATCTGAACCGTCTAGTTTAAGGTATCTACCCCTTTGCCCTATCACGCTCTCGAAGAGGCAAAGTTCAACCCGTCAAAGGGTATCAGCCTCAAGTTCCACGAGCTTGAGGTTAGCCTATTTGGGCGTAACCTCAAGCCGATTTACGGTAGGTTGACTTATCAACGAGTTCGTAAAATTGAAGTAACGCATCGAGCTGCGATAGCACGAGAGAAGTCTACAGCTGTCACAGGCATCCGGATATCCGACTAGAAGCGGTTTCATAACTCCAGAGCGGCGTTCAAAATCGGTCTTCACAGGCTCTAGGCAAGGGTTGAAGTAAGCGAAAAACAGTTATGAAACTGCTTCTAGTGGGTCGTTCTAAGGCCCGAATCACCGTGCTTAAAAGCATTTTTGCATAAGAATTACGGTTAAGTAGCGATTTGAAGAATTTTGGCAGATCGACTGAGCCATAGTTACCAATTAGCCTCAAATTCATGGATTAAGACTGAATGACGAATAGTAAAGTGAATGTGATGAATACCGATATTCAAAATATTTAAGTAGATGAGAAAATAATAGCCAGATCTTATTTTCTGCCTACAAATACAAGTAAAATATTGCTAAATATGCTCTTATATCTAAAATAGACTTATTGTTGAGTAATATAAGAAAGCATATTTGCCAATATCTAAAATATTTGATAACGTGATCTGAACACTACTGAGGAAAAGATTCTCAGACTATGATCAGGATATCATTCGCAACTATTTTTGCCTCATCGTTGGCCGGAACTACGGCAGCCTGTATGCTTAAATATGGTGAAAAACCTGCAGAATGGCTGAGTTGTAGATGGGCAGGATGTCAGCATCAAGAATTTTTTGTATGGCTATTAACAATCAGTTCCATTGTTTTAGTCCTTTTTGTCGTGTATCTAACAACAAGCTTCTTAAATCGTCGTCACAAGAGACCTACTAATGGTAGGAAGCAATCTCAGTGGAAAGCTTCAAATGATTATAAAGCTGCTAAAATCAATGCTGTCAACAATATAAATGAAACCCATAAATATTTTATTGATACACTTAAGCGACTTGAAGATAACCTAGCATTGGAAAAAAACTATAACAAAGAAAGGATTCGATACAATATAGATGATATCTATGATGCTGTTGAAGGGCTTAGAGTCGCACTACATAACTGCAAGCAATTTGTGCCTGAAAATCAGGAAAATTGGCATGCTATTCTTAGTTCTCTTGAACGGTATCTGGCAGATTTTGATATAGTTTCATCTTCTCTTGAAGGGCCATTTTATCGAAGCTATAAAATTCGATTCTGTATCGGTGCTACTGAAGCAAAAAAAATCAGGCATGAAGTTCAAAATCTCTACTTCTCTGATACAGCCCCAGTAGTAAGGAAATTGAAAAACCAAATGCGTAAAAAGCCCAAGGAGAGGCGGGCAAGTCGGTAGCTAGCGTTTGACATCAGCCGATTTAGGGTGTACTTTACATACGACCACGGTGATTGCATGGAAGCAAGCGCCTATACTTTATTTTTGTCTGTTTTTTCAGAAATAGGTGAAAATAGGAAATATAGAGCGTTTCGGCTCTGCTACAAACCAATTCCAAGGGATAGAGCCACTAATGTCTTCCATTTTAGACCAGCCCTCAATTAAAACAATTTATGTCAACCACCTTGATCAGTCCAGAATAAATGCCGCAGGCACTAAGTTGGACACAATGCTAGAAACGTTTAGAGAAGCAATCGTCAAGAACGACGGTAACTTTATCTGCATTGAATCTCAAGCCGTAATTGACTTCGTTGGGGTTCATCGAGATATAGCTGTCATCTGGACTGAAGACAGAGAATTACTTGCAATTGATTTGTTCAAAAAGGCTTCTGAAGCAACTGTAAATCATGAGTACGGCCATAAAGTCGCTCCTCGTCTTAGGCAGTTTAGAATTGATCTAGGCAAGGCCCGGAAACTATCTCGCACACAACAGCAGGCAATCGACGCTGGAACCCTAATTAGTTATACGCATGACAGTTCTCGTTAACTATTGAGGCAGTAAAAAGTTTGAACCATGTCCTGAGCTCTCCGGTGTTTGCTCGCAATTCGAAAAAACGATTTAGCCAATGGCATCAATGTGTCGTTGGTTTTTTGTATTGAATCAGTGGTCCCCAAGGTGGTGACACCGCTCGCCCTGTCTTTCTTCCTGTGACATGGATGAGGCTCAACCTCAACCGTAACCACACAGGAGACCACCGATGAACGATTCAAACAACCTCCCCGTCCACCGCGAACAGATGGGCAGTATCTCTGCATCTGTCTGGATGAACCAGACTGAAGCAGGCGAGCCTTTCTACGTCACCACCCTCAGCCGGACCTACCGCGACCCCGACAGCGGGGAGTGGAAAGACGCCAACAGCTTCGGGCAACGCGACCTGCTGGTCATCGCTCTGGTTGCCCAGCGTGCCGCCCTCAAAATCTCCGAACTTAACCAAGCCGATCGCCGAGGGGGAAACGGCCAGGAGACGGCTTCTGAACGAACGCAGGAGACCGCTGAGGTTGATGCCGCTGCGGTTCAAGAGCAGCATCGCTCGCGATGAACCGAACAACGCCCTCGGCCGCCCCGCTTCCGGGGATCCTTTACGTCGAGGGGCTCAAGCTCCGCCCCACTGGGGAGAAGGTGCTTCAGGCCCTCGCCGAACTCGATGGGGAACCGCATCCAATCCACATCGAGGGTAAGACGACGTCAGAACTGGCCCGGCACACCGGCCTTAGCAACCACGTCGTCCGTGCCCGCCTCACGGACCTGCGTCGGCTCGGGCTGATCGCGTCTGGCAGGCTGCGCCCGATGGGTGACCTGCACGTCCACGTCCTCACGATTGAGGGCGTGCGGCGTCACCGGCAATCACAACGCTAACTCAATTATGAAGGAGAAAAACACCATGGGATACACCCACTACTGGTACCGCACGCCGGTCCTTGCCCCCGGAAGATTCACATTGTGGGTCGAGGACGTAAAGAGCTTGCACGACCAACTGCCTGCCACCACCACCTCCGGAGGCGGGTACTACCCGAATCATCGGCTCACGGCCCACGGCCCGGATGGATGCGGCGATGCCGTGATCCGCGACGACCTCGTGGCCTTTAATGGCCGCAACGCCGGGCGATCCTCCCTCGATGACCTGTCCCACGAGACGTTTTTCGTGCCGCAGGCTCTTAACCCCGAGCCATATCAGACGCTGGATGAACACGGGCGTGTGTTTTCATTCTGCAAGACCAACCGTAAGCCCTACGACCTGCTGGTCACCGCAGCACTTGTTGCCTTGAAGCACCATTTTCAAGGGATCAAGGTGCTAAGCGACGGGCAAGCCTCGGATTGGGAGGAAGGGCTTGCCTTGACCAAGCGGGTGCTTGGCTACGGGGCGGTTCCCTTCAAAGCCCCTCGATCGCGTGGTTGAGCTGCAGGCTATATCTAAACCATCCATTTTTAGCCCGGCCGTCCGCGGCAGCTCGGAGTCGTGCCCTCTTGATGGGGTTGCGACCTTCCGGGGGCACATCGGTTCGTTCACCCCCGGAAGCTGGGGTTGAGCGATCGGGCTTCTTTTTGTCCTTAACCAACCATGGGGGAGTATTCGCGTGTCAGTATCACACGACCTTTATCAGTCCGTCACCAACCAGATCATCAACGTCCTGGAGAGCGGGACCGTGCCCTGGCGCCACCCGATCCTCGGCTCGGGCGAAGAAGCCATGCCCCGGAACCTGAATACCGGGCGGCACTATGCCGGGGTCAACATCTTCACACTGGGCCTGACCGCTTGGTCCAAGGGCTACGCCTCGCCGTGGTGGCTGACCTACCGGCAGACCCTCGAACGCGGTGGGCACGTCCGCAAGGGTGAGAAATCCTCCGTCGTGGTCTTCTGGAAGCAGCTCAAAGTCAAAGATGAAGAGACGGGCAAGCCCAAGCTTGTGCCCATGCTCAAGTCCTACCGCGTCTTCAATGCCGAGCAGTGTGAGGGCGTGGCCTTCCCCTCGATTGAGGTGGCGGAGAATCCTTTTACACCCAATGAGCGGGCCGAAGCTCTGGTCACCGGGTTCACCGATGGCCCAACCATCGAACACCGTGGCTTGCAAGCCTTCTATCGCCCCGCTGATGACCTGGTCCGGCTCCCGGGGGGCGAGCGGTTTGTGAGCAGTGAGGATTACTACGCCACGCTGTTCCATGAATTGGTTCATGCGACCGGGCATTCATCACGACTGGACCGCGGGCTGGACAAAGAACTCCAGCCCTTCGGGTCGGCGGACTACTCCAAAGAAGAACTCATCGCCGAGATGGGCGCGGCTTGCCTCTGTGCCGTGGCGGGTATCACGCCCACGACGATCGATCAGCAGGCCGCCTACATCGCTGGGTGGCTTAAGCGGCTGCGTAGCGACAAGCGCGTGGTCGTCTCGGCGGCTGGGGCCGGGCAGAAAGCCGCGGACTGGATACGGGGTTTTCGGCGGGAGGTGACACGATGACAGATCGTTCCCGCACCCTCTTGCAAGCACAGCCTGCAACAAAACCCTGCATCAACGCACTTCTTCAACGTAAACCCAAAACCTCTGGAGAGACCGCCATGATCCAATCAAATCCTCAGCCTACTGAACGACTCGGCTACAGCCGCGTCGAAGCTGCCGAGATCCTCAGCGTCTCGGTACGCACCATCGACAACCTGATCGCCGACAAGACCACGGGATTCCCGGTGCGGCGCATCGGCCGCAAGGTCGTCATTCCACGTAGAGAGCTTGAACTGTGGCTCGATGAGCAGACCGAACAGGTCCAGCAGCGCCGTGCAGCACGTGATGGTGGCGACTGATGGCCAGCATCTCGCAAAACAAACAAACCGGCCGCCGCGTCATCCAATTCCAGGCACCCAACGGCAAACGCCACACCCTCCGGCTCGGAAAGGTCACCAAGAAACAGGCCGAGCACATGCGGCTGCGCGTCGAGCAACTGCTCGGAGCCAAAATGACGGATTCACCTCTCGACCCCGACACCGCCAAATGGGTCGGCGGGCTAGACACCACCATGCAAAAGAAGCTCGGCGCGGTGGGTTTGATCAGCATCGCCTCAGCGATCGGCCTAGAAAGTTTTATCGATGCGTACATCAAAGGCCGAACCGATGTGAAGCCTTCAACCAAGATCATGTACGGACAAACCCGGCGACGCCTGCTTGGATATTTCAAGCCCGAGACGCTCCTTCGCCAGATCACACAACCACAAGCGATTGAGTGGCGCAAGCACCTGGCCACGGCGGGGCTTTCCGACAACACCATCCGGCGGACCACCGGCATCGCCAAGCAGTTCTTTGCAGCCGCCATCAAAGAAGGCTACCTCGAAACAAACCCGTTTGAGGGCCTGCCCTGCATCGTCCGCTCGAATCCTAAACGCGCCTACTTCATCACGAGACCCGAAGCAGAGGCGGTACTCAATGCCTGCCCGGATGCGGAGTGGCGATTGATTTTCACACTGTGTCGTTTTGGAGGGCTCCGATGCCCTTCCGAGGTTCTGCGTCTAACCTGGGACGACATCGACTTTGATCGGCAACGCTTCATTGTCCATAGCTCCAAAACCGAGCATCACGAAGGACACACTCACCGTCAGGCTCCCCTGTTTCCAGAAATCGCTGATGCACTCAGACAACTACCACAGGGTCATAGCTCTCACGTGATCACACGTTATCGACTAACGAACGTCAACCTTCGCACCCAACTCAATCGGATCATCAAAAAGGCCGGCTTGGAACCTTGGCCCAAGCTATTCCAAAATCTCCGGTCAAGCTGCGAAACCGAACTCGCCGAACGATTCCCGCTACACGTCGTCACCGCCTGGCTAGGCAACAGCATCGACGTGGCCCAGAAGCACTACCTCCAAGTCACCGAAGCACACATCGCCGAGGCAGCAAAACATCCCGAGGCAGTAGAAAGCAAGAACCAACGACCAGATTCAGGAACACCGTCAAGGAGGCCAAACCCAAATGAAAAACAGCGATAAAAAGAGCCGCCTTGGTGCCTCAAATCACCCGTCAAAAAGCGACGCAAAATCCGACGCACGATCTGACGCAAATACCGACGTTGCACCTGACCGCACAAACCCGCAGCCTGCTGAAACAATGATCGTAAATGCCTTGATACTAGAGGTTTATGCAATAAAAAACGGCGTCTTGCAATCACTTGCAAAACGCCGTCAATGGGCCTGGCAGGATTCGAACCTGCGACCTCACCCTTATCAGGGGTGCGCTCTAACCAGCTGAGCTACAAGCCCTCTCGTAGCCGGGCACGCGCCACGGCTTGGATCGATTATTATGGCTTCGTGCGTGGGGTTGTCAAACCCTTCCGCGGGTCGTCTCGGTGGGCTGAGTTTTCAGATGCCGGACTTCTCGATGACCCCGAGCGTCTTGTCCAGGCCTTCTCGGGCGACGTCGAGGTGGTTGCGCTCCCAGTAGCTGGGGTTGTAGAGTTCCAGCGAGACGCAGCCGGTGTAGCCGGTGGCCTTGAGGTCTTTGAGGATTTTGGGCAGGGGTAAGATGCCGTCGCCGGGGAAGACGCGGTGCTCATCTTTGAGGTCTGCCTTGGCGGGCTGGGCGGGGGCGTCGTTGAACTGGAAGATGGCGATGAAGCTGCCCTGGATGTGCTTGAGGCCATGGAAGCCGGAGTCGCCGATGTGCATGTGGAAGACGTCGGGGATGATCTTGGCCTGGGGGTGGTTGGCGTCGATGGCGATGGCGGCGGCCTGGCCCAGGCGTTTGACGCCGGGCAGGAACTCGACGAAGACCAGTGCGCAGTTGATGCCGTAGTCGTTGATCCCGATCTCCAGCAACTCTCGGTAGCGGTCGGCGGCCCACTTGGGGTCGAACTCCTGCCAGGGCCGGGCGGGCTGGGGGACGACCTGGATGTGCTGGGCTCCGATGGCGGCGGCCTGGCGCATCCGGCGGCGACAGTTGTCGAGGTTTGCATCGAAGGCTTGTCGGGTCGCGGGGATTGCGCCCCATAGACCGATGACCGAGGGGACAAACATGCCGGCGTCTCGGATGGCCTTGCCCAGGTCTTCCAAGCTGTTGCCTTGCTGCTCGTACTCGTTGAGTTCGCCCTCCCAGGGCTCGATGGCGTCGTAGCCGGCGGCCCTGGCGATGCGGACCTTGGCGGTCAGCGGGCTGGGGCGGATGGTCGCGGTGTCAAGGCAGATGGGCCAGGGGCTGGTGCCGTTCTGATAGCGGTTGGCGTTGTCCTGGGTGTTGGACTTGCTGGGTGGAGTAGCCTGGCATCCCACGAGCGACGTGCTGGCCGCCACGGCGGGGGCCAGGCTGGCGGACTTGAGCAGGTCGCGGCGGGTGGGGTTGGGCATGTTGGGTCCCTCACAGCTACAAAGCGATAAGAGTTACAGGATAACCCATACGGCATGGGCTGAGCCAAGGCCATGGCTCACGATGGGTAGATGATTAGGGATCGGGTGTGCGCGATCAGATGTTGCTGTAGCGAGCGAGCAGGCCCTTGATCGCTTCCTGATTCGGGTCGATCTCCAGCGATTCGCGCCAGCTTTGGATGGCCTGATCGCGTTGCCAGGTGTTGTCCCGACCGCCCTCGATGTAGAGCGTCATGTAAGCGACGCCCTGGCCGTTGAGCGCCGCGGTGTCGGCGGGGTCGAGCTTGAGCGCTTCCTGAAAGTTGTCCAGCGCATCCTCGTATCGGCGGAGCTTGAAGAAGCTCACGCCCATCCGCTCGTAGGCGGTCGACGAGGGGCTGTTGCGGATCAGGGAGTTGAGCACGTTTTGGGCGCGGACGTAATTCCCGACGCGGATGTGCGCGTCGGCCAGGCCAAGGAGTACGGGGGCGACATCGTCGTCCGGGCCGGCCATCTCGGAGGCGGTGCGGAAGGCATCGACGGCTTCCTCGAATCGGCCGGTGCGGATATAGATGAAGCCGAGGTTGGCCCAGGCGGCGTAGGACTCGGCGTCCAGTTCGACGGCCCGTTCGGCGTAGGCGGTGGCGAGGCCGGCCTTGTTGTCCTGCAAGTAAGCGGAGGCGAGGTCGCGGTTGGCTTCCGACGAGTCGGGGTCGATGGCGATGGCCCGGAGGTAGCTCTTGATCGCGTAGGGCAGGTCGCCGAGCACCTGCTTGCAGATGCCCAGGTTGTAGTGGGCGTCGAAGTTGTTGGGCTCGTAGGCGGCGGAGAGCTCGTAGCGGACCGAGGCGAGCTGGTAGTTGCCTCGGTCTTTGTAGATATCGCCGATGCCCAAGTGGGCGACGACCAGGCGGGGGTTTTCCTCAAGCGCCAGGCCGAAGGCGGCGAAGGCCGAGTCGGTCAGGCCTTGCTCGAGGTAGATGTTGGCCTGACCGATCAGGCTGTCGATCTTTTCCTGTTTGGGGTTGGTGCCCGGGCCGGTCTTGCAGCCAGCGAGTGCGGCCATCAGGGTCAAGGCGGCGACGAGGATCAATGGTTGGCGTCGGGTCAAGGCGGTTCCCCTGCGGGTTTGGCGGTTGCTGGGTCGGCCGGGCTGCTCTAGAGGATACGGCGGCGGAGGCGCAGACGTTCGCATATCCAGGCCACGCACACTCTAGAATCATGTCGAAGATATCCGACCCCGACATGATACGAAAGCCGACATGAAATTTGCCCTGGCCCAGATCAACCCGACCGTCGGCGATATCGCCGGGAATATGGGACGCATCGCCAAGCAGATCGACCACGCCAAGGCGGCGGGGGCGGGCATGGTTGTTTTCCCCGAACTGGCGTTGATCGGCTACCCGCCCAAGGACCTGCTGCTCAAGCCCGACGTGATCGAGCAGTGCGGCCGGGCGCTCAACCAGCTCGCCGAGCGCTGCACCGATATCGCCGCGGTAATCGGGCTGCCCCTGCCCTCTTGCGAATCAGCCGGTAGAACGCTCCACAACGCCGCGGCGATCTGCGTCGAGGGCCGGGTCGCGTCCTACCACCGCAAGGCCCTGCTGCCGACCTACGACGTTTTCGATGAGCGCCGCTACTTCGAGCCCGGCCCCCGGCTGGACCTGGCCGAGCTTCAAGGCACCCGGATGGGGGTCAGCATCTGCGAAGACCTCTGGAATGACCGCGACGCGTTTGCCCGCCGGCTCTACCACGACAACCCGATCGACGAGCTGGCGGCGATGGGGGCCGAGGTCTTTATCAACTGTTCCGCCTCGCCCTTCGTCGTCCGCAAGCACGGCTTTAGACTCAAGCTCATGGCCGGCGTCGCGCGCAAGAACAACATCCCCCTGCTCTACTGCAACCAGGTCGGCGGGAACGACGAGCTGGTCTTCGATGGCAACTCGTGCGCCTTCGATGCCAAGGGCAACCTGATCGCGCACGCCAAGGCATTTGAAGAGGACTTGCTGCTGGTTGACCTCGAACAAGCCGATCGCCGGATCGCGCCGGCCGAAGCGACCCGGCCGGTGTTGCACGACGCGTACGATGCGCTGGTGCTGGGCTTGCGTGACTACTGCGCCAAGTGTGGGTTTAAGCGTATCGTGATGGGCCTGTCCGGAGGGATCGACTCGGCGGTGAGCTGCGCGATCGCGGTGGCCGCGATCGGCGCGGAGAACGTCCACGGCGTGGGGATGCCAAGCCGGTACTCGTCCGGCGGCAGCGTGGACGACGCGCGGGCGCTCGCCGAGAACCTGGGCGTGCGGTTTGATGTCATCCCGATCGAGCCGGCCCACGCCGCGATGGAGCAGATGCTCGGCGGCATCTTCGCCGGGACCGGCGCCGGGGTGACCGAAGAGAACATCCAGGCCCGTCTGCGCGGCAACATCATGATGGCGCTGAGCAACAAGTTTGCCGCCCTGCTGGTCACGACCGGCAACAAGAGCGAGATGGCCGTGGGCTACTGCACGCTCTACGGGGATATGTGCGGGGGATTTTCCGTGCTCACCGACGTGCCCAAAACCATGGTCTACGACTTGGCCCGGTGGATCAACGACGACCCGGCATCACCGCTCCGCCAGCAGTTGGGCGGCGGGGTCATCCCCGTAGACACGATCACCAAACCACCCAGCGCCGAACTCCGCCCGGATCAGACCGATCAGGACTCGCTCCCGCCTTACGAGGTCCTGGACCAGATCGTCGAGCGGTATGTCGAGCGGGAAGAGTCGGCCGCGAGCATCATCCAGCAGACCGGCTTTGACCGGGACGAGGTGCTGCGTATCGTCCAACTCATCGACCGCAACGAGTACAAGCGGAAACAGGCCGCGCCGGGCCTGAAGATCACCGGCCGGGCGTTCGGCTTCGGCCGGCGGATGCCAATCGCCCAACGTTACGACAACCGCGCCGGGCTGGAGTAGGGCTGGAGTGTCGAAACGGCCTGGTAGAGCCATTGGCTAAGTTCCTGGCCCTGCCTTGGCGCCCCCCCTCTCTCCCAGGGAGGGGGCTGAGGGGAGGAGGGTCGAGGCCCAGGATCAACCGCGGTACACGACCAGCCCATCGGCAAGCAGCACAAGCGTTCTGTTCGGAAGCTTCTCTTCGATTCCGGACACCCGACCCTCCCCCCAACCCCCTCCCTAAAAGGGAGGGGGAGCAAGGCAGCAATGGCCATCATTGCTACATGGTGCTCTAACCCATCACTCGGGCCAATGCTCGCCCAGCCGGGCGTTCTCGAGTGCGGCGCGTTGGGCTTCGGCGACCTGCTTGAGCAGGTCGTAGCCCGGGGCGTCGTTGGCGATCGTTGGGTGGGCCGAGTCGACCAGTTCGTAGATCGGGATACGCTCGGCGGGCTGGGCCAAAAGCAGCAGGGGCTGGCCGTCTTCCTGGTCCAACTCGTGGAGCATGCCCTTCTGGGCCAACGCGCGAGCGACGGCCGCGACCGTGGTGATCGGCAGGCTCAGCCGATCGGCCAACTCGTCGACCGTCGTGGTCTGGCCCCGGCTAAAGGCGTCGGCCACCGCGGCCAGCACCGGGATCACCAGCCAGGGGTCGCGCGGCGAGCGATTGCCCTGCGCCTGACGTTCAAACTCCTTCATCCGGCTGGCGGGCAGGGTCTGGATCAGATGCGTGATCTCCAGGCCCGCGAGCAGCACCATCCAGGTGAGGTAGACCCAGAACAGCAGAAGCGGGATCAGGGCCAGCGACCCGTAGAGCTGAGACTGGGTCGGGCTGATGACCGCGTTCTCGATGTACCAGCGGAGCACGGCCTTCATCCCCTCCCAGGCCACGGCCGAGACAAACGCGCCGATCATGGCCGGGCGGATCGCGACCTTGGTGTTGGGCATCATCTTGAAGAGGATCAAGATCAACAGCCAGGTCACCGACAACGCGAAGAACCGGTCGGCAAAGCCGAGCAGCCCCCCGATGATGGGCCAGCCCGCAGCGCCAGCACGGAACTGGGTCGAGAAGTAGAAGCTCGCCCAGATGAGCACGGGGCCGAGCGTGATGACCGCCCAGTAGATGGGGATGCGCACATGCCAGGGCCGGCCGGACGGGGCGTTGTAGATCTTGTTGAACGTGCGTTCTACGGTGACGATCAGCCCCAGCGCCGCCCAGATGAGGATGAACATGCCGACCACGCCGATGCTGCCGAGTTTGATCGATGAGGCGGCGTCGGCAAACTGGCCGATGGCCTCATCGACCTGCTGCTTCATCTCGGCGTTGGCCAGGGCGCGGCGCTCTTCGTCGGTCAGCTCCGACTCGTCGATCTGCGTCTCCGACAGATCGACCGGGATCCCCCAGGGAAGCTCGGGCGTCTCCGGGTCGAACTCCAGCGAGATCGGCGCGCCCGGCGGGGGCGGCGAGGAGACCAGGCCGCCGGGCTCGACGAGCTCTTCACGAAGGTCCTGGTCGACCTGCGCGATCTCTTCATCGATATCCAGGAGGTGGTAGATGCGCTCGGTCAGGCCCTCTTGGGTCGAGGCGAAGCCGCCGAAGGCCCGGAAGACGATGAGGGCCATAACCATCAGCGGGATAAGCCCAAAGATCGTGCGGTAGGTCAGGGCGGCGGCCATGGTCGCGGCCGAGTGATCGCGCAGCTCGCGGCGGGCGTGCCGGGTCAAATCGATCGCGTAACGCAGCGTGCGCTGCCCGCGGGTGAGCTGGGTCCGAGGCTGGGTCAGCGCGGTGACCACCTGCTCGCGGAGAGCCTGAACAAGCTTGCGGATCGATCGCGGGTCCTTGGCCATACCGCACCATCCTACGGCAGTTCATACCCATCCCGTTTTGAAGTTGTGCGGTCAGCCCCCCCCGCGGGAGAGGGCTAGGGTGAGGGGACGGCGAAGCCGTGCGACCACGGCGACGAGCTTTCCGGCCTGCGGTCGGCCCCTGACCCCGGCCCTGTCCCGTAGGGAGGGGGAGGATGAAATATCAAACCGTGTTCCGTATCAGCCCTCTTTCTGACCCCGACGCTCGGCCACGGCGTGGACCTGCTCGACGGCCCGCCCCAGCAGCCGGGCGTATCCGTCCAGCGGCATCTTGTCGTGCCGGTACACGATCACCACCACGTCGTAGGCCCCGGGCCAGTCGTGCTGGTTCAGGCGGAAGGCCTCGCGGAGCATCCGCTTGATCTGGTGCCGTCTGACCGCGTTGCCCACCCGGCGGGAGACGACCAGCCCCAGCCGGTGGTGCGGCAGGTCGACCGGCGCGGCCAGGACGGCCAGCGGCCCGGCGGACTTGCGTAGCTTGTTGTCGAACACGCGCTGGTACGCCCTCGACCCGCTAAGCCGGTGGGCGCGGGTGTATCGGTAGCGGCGCGTCGAGCTCGGGGCGTCAGGGTCGTGCAAGGGGTTTGAGTATAAAACGATCCGGCGGATCAATCGGCTCAACCGCGCCGCGGACGGCTACGCCGTACCCGCTAAACCTTGACGCTATCCCCGGCGGTCCAACTGCTGCTGGTAATAACGCAGCAGCCGGCTGCGCGTGATCATGCCATCAACCCGGCCTTCGGCATCGAGCAGGGGCAGGCTCGAGACCTCGTGCTTGGAGAACTTGTCCAGCACCACGTCCAGTGTCTCGTCGGCCGACACGGTCGGCAGGTTGGACCGCATCAGCTCGCCGACAATCATCAGCGGCACGGCCTCGCGCTGCAGCAGGGTCGTCCGCACGTCGTCGCCTACGACCATGCCGACGTAGTGCTCGCGCTGATCCACCACAACGAAGTCGGCGACGGCGTACTGGGCCGCGAGGTCGATCAGGTGCTGGGCCGGGTCCTCGGCATGGACGAGCACGGCGGCGGTCGTCTCGACCTCGGCGACGCGCATCCGCCTGAGCAGGGTCATGTCCGCGAGCTGGCCGAAGCGGATGCCCTTGCGGCGGAGCAGGTCGGTGTAGATCGAGTCGCGGTGGATGAACTGGGCGAAGGTCGTCGAGACGATGGCGACCAGCATGACCGGGAGGATCACCTTGTAGTCACGGGTGATCTCGAAGACCAGGAGGAACGCGGTCAGCGGGCAGTGCAGCGTCGCGGCGATGACGCCGGCCATCCCGGCCAGGGCGTAGGTCGCCGGCGTCGCCCCGGGGAAGATGCCGAGCTTGTCGAGCAGCACCGCGAGCAGCGCGCCGGTCGAAGCCCCCACGAACAGGGACGGCGCGATCGCTCCGCCCGAGCCGCCCGAGCCGATGGTGATCCCCGTCCCGACGATCTTGAACAGGATGATGGCCAGCAGCAGGAGGACACCGAGTTGCTGGGTTGGATGGGTATACGCCGCCGGGTCGAGCAGGGCCTCGACGACCGGGTAGCCGTTGCCCATGAAGACCGGGCGTTCGTAGTCGGTCACCTTCTCTAGCACGTCCTGAGCGGGGAAGAGGACCAGGAAAAGCAGCCCCATCACCCCCAGCAGCAGCCCGCCGTACATCGGTTTGAGCGTCGCCGGCCCGGGGAGCTTGGCCCACGCCCGGCCGCTGAACCGCAGGGTCCAGGCCAGCGCGATCCCCGCTAGGCCGCAGCCCACGCCGAGCACCAGGTACGCCGGGGCCTCGGGCAGCTCGAACTGGTACTGCTGCATCTCGGCGGGCACGGCAAAGAGCGCTTCGCTCACCACGTCCACCCCCTGATGCGGCAGGGCGACCTCGAGGGTCTGCTGCGCGACCGCCGTGCCAAAAACACTGGCGATGACGATGGGCATGAAGGTGCGGACGGAGAAGTCACGGAGGATGACCTCCAGGACAAAGAGCACGCCGGCGATGGGGGCGTTAAAGATCCCCGCGGTCGCGGCCGCGGCCCCGCAGCCGATGAGCGTGGGGTAGTGCTCGGGCTTGATGTCCAGGCGTTGGCCGACCTGCGAGCCCAGCGACGAGCCGATGGTGATGATCGGCCCCTCGATCCCCGCCGAACCGCCGCTGCCCAGCGTACAGGTCGCGGTGACCGCCTTGCCCGCGCCAACCGATGCGGGCAGCCGGCCCTGCTGCCGAGCCAGGGACTCGATCACCTCCGGCACGCCGTTGATCGGCCCGGTCTTCATCAGCCGGCTCTGGATCAGCCCAACGACCAGACCCCCCGCCCCGGGGATCAGCACGATCAGCACGTAGTTCACCGCCGTACTCGGCCCGCCGGACTGGATCGAGAACAATTGCTCGCTCATCAACTCGACCACCAGACCAAAGCCCGCAGCGACCAAGCCGCCAAAGACACCGATCAGACCCGCCAACGGGATCAGGAACCAGTCGGGGCTAAAGCCTAAGGACAGGCGTAGCTGATTGGCTCGGCGTTGGAGCTGGTCCCAGAGCTTGAGCATATTTTGCTACTGTAGCGGCGAGGTGGTCGGCCATGAACAGACGCGGCCGGCGGACTCATTCCGTGGGTTTCTCGGGGGTCTGTTGCGGCTCCGGCTCTCTGAACTTATCCGGCTCCACGCCACCCAACTCCACCGGTGCATCGTCTGTCGCGGGTCCAGGCTGGTCGGGCTTCTCCGTGATGACCTCTTCGGCGAAGCGGACCCGGTCGATCGCCTGGGCCAGGCCGATCCCCGTGGCGACCCCGACCATCCCGGCCGAGGCGTAGTGGATCGGCATCGCCATCGCCGGGCCGGTGATCTGGCCCGCCTGCCACAGGGCGGTGAGGTCCTGGGACGATGCCGGGCCGTGGCTCACCGCCATATGGGCGTAACCGGCCAATGCAACGATCAGCGGGCTGAGCACGAGGAACACAACGTTTCCGGTCGGGACAAACTCTCGTGCGGCGAAGGCCGCACAGGTAAACACCACCAGCAGCGAGCCGATGACCTGCCCCGTCGCCGGCGTGGCGATGAGGTACCGGCAGCCGAGGTAGCCGAGTGTCGAGCAGATCAGCCCCGCAACGATCGGCGCAACGTGCAACACAAAGCGAGGCGTGTCCTCTTCGGTCAGCTTGCGCGAAAACGGTGTCTGCAACCGCGGTGGGACGAGGTTGGCCCGGATCAAATCGCGGTACCGCCTGATCAGGAACATCAGCACGCACCAGGCCAGGGCCCAGAGGCCCAGCTCGATCATCAGGGCGGCAAAGACACCTCCCCCGTCCTGCTGCCGCTGGATGAGCCCGGCCATGGACCCGCTCTGCCCGGCGAGGATCATCAGCGCGAAGCCGGTGGTGAAGATGCCCGAGAGCGGGTTGCCCGAGGCCGAGACGTACATCGCACTGATCAGGGCCGGCAGCCCCGCGGCCAACAACAGCAGGCAGGCGAGCACAACCCCGATCCGTGCATCCATCAGGGACAACCCCGACGAACCTTGAGCCGCGGTGAGCGGTAGCCGGACCGCCAGCCACGCGAACGCGGCCGCAACAATCGCAATCAACATCAGCGCGCGCTGCGTCAGCGTCGGGAGCATAGCGGGATTTTAACGCTTTACCCACGGGCCATGGCGCGGACCCACCGCTTGTCGCCCGGAGCATCAGGCCACGGTCACCGCCGCCCAACTTGACGCACCCCCTGCGACCGATAACACTACGTCATGGAAGCCAAGATCATTACCGACGGCATCACCTTCGACGACGTCCTGTTGCTGCCCGCACGGTCCGACGTCGTCCCCGGCCAGGCGGATACCGCCACCCGGCTGACCCGGAACATCACCCTCCACATCCCGCTGGTCTCGGCACCGATGGACACCGTGACCGAGTCCGCGCTGGCGATCGCGTTGGCCCAGGCCGGCGGGCTGGGGGTCATCCACAAGAACCTGTCTATCGACGACCAGGTCCGCGAGGTCATCAAGGTCAAGCGCTCGGCCAACGGCGTGATCGCCGACCCCGTGACCCTGCCGCCCGACGCCCCGGCCACCGAGGTCCGCCGACTGATGGTCGAGCAGCACATCTCCGGCGTGCCCATCACCGACGACGGGACGACCGGCGGCAGGGTCGTGGGCATCATCACCCGCCGGGACATGATGTTCCTGCACAACGACGACAAGCCGATCCACGAGGTGATGACCAAAGACCGCCTGGTCACCGCCCCGCCGGACACCGACCTGGCCGAGGCCCAGCACATCCTCAACCAGAACAAGGTCGAGAAGCTGCTGCTGGTTGATGGGGACATGCGGCTGAGCGGGCTGATCACGATGCGGGACATCAGCAAGCTGCACGACTTCCCCGACGCCTGCCGGGACGACCGGGGTCGGCTACGGGTCGGCGCGGCGGTGGGGGTCCACCAGCTCGAGCGGGTGGACGCGCTGATCAAGGCCGAGGTCGATGTGATCATCCTCGACAGCGCCCACGGCCACAGCGACAACGTGATCGAGTCGGTGCGAGAAGTGAAGGCCCACTACGACATCGACGTGGTCGCCGGCAACGTGGCGACGACGCAGGGCGCTCGTGACCTGATCGAAGCCGGGGCCGACGGGATCAAGGTCGGCATCGGGCCGGGCTCGATCTGCACGACGCGGGTGGTGTCGGGGGTGGGTGTGCCTCAGATCACGGCGGTGATGAACGCGGTCGAGGCCGCCGAACCCGAGGGCGTGCCGGTAATCGCCGACGGCGGGGTCCGGCACAGCGGCGACATCACCAAGGCGATCGCCGCGGGCGCGAGCGTGGTGATGCTCGGCTCGCTGTTCGCCGGGCTCGACGAGTCACCGGGCGACCTGATCATCCACATGGGCCGGCGCTACAAGCAGTACCGCGGGATGGGCAGCGAGGGGGCGATGATGGCCGGCTCGGCCGACCGCTATTCACAGAAGGGCGTGACCCGGCGGGACAAACTGGTGCCCGAGGGCGTCGAGGGCCGGGTCCCCTACCGCGGCCCGCTGGCGGACTTTGTCTACCAGATGGTCGGCGGGCTGCGCGCGGGCATGGGCTACTGCGGCACGCCGACGATCAAGGCCCTGCGACAGGACGGGCGTTTCTGCCGCATCTCCGGCGCGTCTCTCGCCGAGAGCCACCCCCACGACATCAGTATCACCCGCGAGAGCCCGAACTATTCGGTCGAGGTGACCGGCGGGGAGTGAGCGCGGTGCTTACCGCGAGTCAATCACACCTGCCGGACCTACTCCCCGATTAGCCCACGCGATGATGTCCGCCCCGCTCGCTATCTGGCAACGCGTCTACGCCGACCGCACCTTGATCAAACGCGCCGCCGCGGTCGATCCGCAGAACGTCGCCGACATCGCGCGGCTACGGCGGGACGTCGACCCAGACACAATCGGTATTGCGCTTGAGTTGGTCGGCGCCCGCCACAAACTCGAAATCAAGTTCGGCGAGGCCGCGCAAGCGATGGCGTCGGACATCGCCGGCGCGGAGCAGGCCAGTTCCCTTTGCGTTGCCCGGCATAAGGCGCAACGCTTCGCGGAACGCGCCCCTGATCAGCCGGTCCTGGACCTGTGCTGCGGCATCGGCGGCGATGCGTTAGGTCTTCAATCGCTTGGCCTGGGTGTGCAAGCGGTCGACCTCGACCCGGTCCGGGCGTGGATGGCCAAGGTCAACACCGGGCCGGGTGTCACCACACGCGTGGCCGACGCCAGGGATATCGACACCGCCGGCCGATACATCCATATCGATCCCGCACGCCGATCGGCAAGCGGGCGTCGCCATTTCGGACTGGAAAACTACCGGCCCGGGCCGGACGTGCTCGGCCAACTCATCGAACAAGCCGACGCCGCCGCGATCAAGCTGGGCCCGGGCATCGACCTCGACACCCTGCCCTGGCCCGGCGAGGTCGAGTTCATCAGCGATCGCGGGCGGCTGGTCCAGGCGGTGCTCTGGACTGGCCCCTTCGCCAAGCAGCCGCGCTGTGCGACGCTGATCGGTGATGACAAACTGGCTTACAGCCTCTCGGGCAGCCCCGCGCCGCTTGCCTTGGGTCCGCGGCTGGGTTATATCCACACCGTTGATCCTGCGATCGAGCGGGCCGGGCTGCTCGGCAACCTCGCGGCCGACCTCGGCGTCCATGCACCCCACCCGGCGCTGGGCCTGCTGACCGCGGATCAGCCGATCGATTCACCCTGGCTGACCGGCTTCGAGGTGCTGGCCTCAATGCCCTGGCGATCGGCCAAGGTCCGGCGCTGGCTTGCGGACCACGACGCGGGCATCGTCGAGGTCAAGACCCGCGGCAAGGCGGTCGACCCGGACAGCGTCGCCCGCGCGTTGCGCGGCAAAGCAGCCAATTCCTACACCGTCTTTGTGCACCGATGGGATACCCAAAAGATCGCGATGATCTCAAAAAGGGTTTGAGGAGCTCGCCATCACACGGTTTATACGCATCCCACAAAAAACCAAGGCGCTCATTACTTCATGAGCCGCCGGGTAACACCCGGCGGACAAGCGTCAGGGAGCTCGTCCGCCACGTGTGACGTGGCGGCTGTCCAAGGCCTCACGAGCGTATATATTGTTTGGGATGCGTATTACTCGTCCACCATCTCCGAAAACGCCCGCTTCATCCCCTCCATCGTGATCTGCGGGGCCGGCTCAACGAGCCGCTGCTGGTAGGCCTCGAGGTCGCGGGTGCGCACCATCCGGAAAACGCGCCCGTCCACCGCCCGGAAAGCATGGGTCCGCAGCCGACCGTCGTTCACCGCCTTGAGCACCTGCATCGACGGCTGATCCACCGCCGCGGGAACCTCTTCCAACGGAAGGGCCTGACCCAGTTGCATCTTCCACTGCTTCATCGACATCTGCGGCATCGCAACCTCCGAACCTCAGGGGGACTTGGCTATCCCTTCGTCGTCCCGCCAGCCCGGCCCGGGCCAACGTTATGGGCGGCGCGGGTTATCGGATGTTTGCCCGATGGCGTGTTGAGACTTGCTTAGTCGGTTTGGATCGCGATCATGCCGCCATGCTCACGTCGGCTCAGATCTCGACCGGTACGCTGGGGTTGTTGGCGGCGCTGCTTGCGGCCGTGGTCTGGTCGATGTCGACGGTGCTTTACAAGAAGGCCGGGCGGGTCGTCCCGCCGGTCGAGCTGAACCTGGTCAAGGGGGTGGTGGCGGGGCTGCTGCTGGGGCTGCTGCTCGCGGTGACGGGTGACGGTTCGGCCTGGCAGGCGGCCTGGCCGATGTCGCTGCTGCTGGTCTCTGGGGTAATCGGGCTGGGGATCGGGGACACGGCGTTCTTTGCCGCGCTTAACCGCCTGGGCGCGAGGCGTGTGCTCTTGCTGGAGCTGACCGTGCCGCCGATGACCGCGATCGGCGCGTGGCTGGCGCTGGGCGAGGTGGTGGACGGCTGGGGGTGGATCGGCATCGCGATCACCACGCTGGGCATCGCCTGGGTGGTGGCCGAGCGCCGGGCCGAGCACGACCCACACCGCTTTACCACCGTGGGCCTGTCGCTCGCGATGCTGGCGACGGCCTGCCAGGCGGGCGGGGCGATCATCGCCCGAGGCGTCTTTCTCAACACCGAGGTCTCCTCGGCCGGCTCCGCCCTGGTCCGCATCCTGGGTGGCACGCTCGTGCTGCTGGTCATCCTGCCCATCGCCCGCAGGCGCCACGCCCTGGGCGAGCCACGCCACGGCGGTATCGACTGGCCCAACCTCAACAAAGTCGCCCTTCCCTTGGGCGGCGCGATCCTGCTGGGCACCTTCTTCGGGGTCTGGCTGCAGCAGACCGCCTTCAAGCTCGCCCCGTCGGTGGGCAGCGCCCAGGGCATGATCGCGACGACCCCGCTGTGGGTCCTGCCCCTGGCCGCGATGAGCGGTGAAAAAGTCACGCGACGCAGCGTCTACGGCGCATGCGTTGCGCTGGTGGGCGTGCTGATCTTGCTGGGGCTGATCCGGTTTTGATGCAGCCGGACGAATCCCGTCACGTCAGATGCCGGCGGCGCGGCACCGGGCCCACCGCTTTTTGGCCCGGCGGACGGAGGATGCGCGACCAGTCCACGACCGCCAGCGAGGCGAGCACCTCGTCGTGCATCACCCCCTCGTGCGGCCGCATGTCCTTCTCCTTGATCCGCGGCACCGTCGCAACCACCTCGACCCCCGTCAGCCGTCGCAGCCAGTTGCGGTTGCTGGGCCGGGACGGGTCGTCGCTCATCGCGATCGCTTCGTCCGGCTCGTAGCCGTTCATCACGATGCCCGCGATGTTCAACCCGGCGTGTTGGAGCAGGGCGATCGTCATCGCCGTGTGGTTGAGCGTGCCCAGCCCCGATCGAGCCACAACGATGACGGGGTAGCCGAGCGCCATCGCGAGGTCACGGACGGTGTAGCGCGGCATCGCTGGGTCCAGGGGCACCATCAGCCCGCCGACCCCCTCGATCACCATGAGGTCGCTGGCCTGGTCCAGTTGCAGCAGGGCCGACGCCAGCGCCCCCCAATCGATCGGCATACCCTCGGCCTCGGCGGCGGCGGCGGGCGACATCGGTAGCCGATGCCGGATCGGGCAGACCGTCTCCAGCGGCAGGCGGCAATCCGCGAAGTGCGCCAGCGCCTCGGCGTCCTCCGCAACAAGCGTCCCCCGCTCCCGCCGGCAACCGGTGGCAAACGGCTTGCAGACGCCGACCGACGCCCCCAACGCCTGCTGCCGCAGCACCGCGGCGATCCCGCAGGCCACCGCCGTCTTACCCACGCCGGTATCTGTCCCGGTTACGAACAAGCCCGGCCGAGTGAGCTGGATGGTGTCCATCGCCATGGGGGCATGATAGGTCACGTCACTGAACAAGCCCATGATCCCCGCCCCGGGTCCGCAGAGCAGCATTCAACGTCCGAGAACTGGGTCAGGCTCGCCATCGGTTCAGACCACTGTTTCGCCCGGCCCGATAGCCCGTGAGAGGCACCGCCGGGCAAGGAGACGGACATGATCACGCAAGAGGATGTTCAACAGGTCGAGGCCGAGCTCCAGGAGCTGCGGACCCAGCTCATGATCGCCCGTGATCGGGTCCGGCCTCGGCTTGACGACCTGGTCGAGCGGACCGAAAAGCTCCAGGCCGACGACGAAGACTCGGGCTACATGCCGACGCTAAACCGTGTGCACGAGCTGCTGCTGCTGTTCCAACGCGGCTTCGAGGTCGACGACCACGTCCGCCGGATCGCCCGCCTGCGGGTATGCCGCTAAACCGCCGCACCACCAAAGCCCGATAAAGACAACGTGGACCGGCAACGCCAATATCGCCCCCTACGCCAACTGGCCTCGGCCGCGCTCTGCGCCGCACTCGTCGGCCTGTGCGGGTGCGGCGATCTGGAGAACGTGTTCGGCAACCCGCAGGACCGCGCCCTGGCCAAGGCCGACGGCATCAAGGTCCAGCCGTTCAACATCGGCCCGGCCAGCCGCTGGCAAGAGCCCGGCCTCTACCTCGACTTCGCCGATACCCACGACGTCGCCCTGGTCAGCGACCACGGCATGCTCGTCGCCCTGCTGCTGATCAACCCCGACACCGGCAGCCGGGTCCGCTACGACCCGATCAGCAACCTCTTCAAGGACCCCCACGACGGCTCGATGTACTCGCGCGACGGCCTGCTCTGGGGCGACAGCGAGGGCGAATTCTCCCTGCCCCGCTGCCGGGTCCGCCACCTCGGCTCACTCGACGACCCCCACGTCGAACTGCAGATCGACCCGGGCAAACGCTTCTACTTCGAAGAAAAACAGTGGTCCAAAGCGGCGAGCAACCACCTGTTTGTGGAAGAAGAGTAGGGCCTCTTCATGCATAAGCGATGGTTCATCTACGGGGGCGCGATCGCGTTTCTCGCGTTGACGATTCTCATCTACAACCACTCCGTTTGGGGCTGGGCTGGCACACCAAGTCAGCAAGTACAAATAACCCCAGATGTTCAGTACCACCAGTGCACATTCAAACATCGACGCGCTGGACTGACCGTTCGGCTTGATGTCGTACTGATCTCGCCGGACAACAAGTCTTTTGACATCGCGATCCTGCCCGAGACTGATCCTCAACAGACTTGGGAAGATTTCATCCGGAACTCGGCGGCTTTGGTCGTGGTCAACGGGGGCTACTTCGATGCTTCGGGGCAGGAGGCGGTGGGCCTGCTGTTGCTAAACGGAATTGAGGTCCAAGCCTTAAGCAATCAGGCCGCGCTGTCCGGCATGGTCTGTATCAACAGAGATGGACGGGTTCAGCTGCGCCGCCGATCAGATGGCTATTCGACGACCGACCTGCAAAGCGCCATTCAAGCGGGCCCGTTCCTGATTGATCCGGGCGGCGCGATGGGTATCGGGTCTGATGATCTCAAACTTGCAAAACGTACTGCGATCGGGATAACCAAAGACGGCGAAGTCGCCTTGATCAAGGCAGAACGTTGCACCTTGTATCAACTCGCCGAGATTCTGCACAGCCGATCCGAGGCCGTCGGGGTAGAGCAGTTTGATGCGGTCTTGAATCTTGATGGAGGCCCATCACAAGGCATGTCGCTGCACGGGCATTTCGTACAGTCCCCAGAAACCGAGATCCACAATGTGATTTTGGCAAAGCCGCTTCGCTGACAATGCAGCCACAGCGAGATGAGTCTGGCAAAACTCTGTATCGATTGATCAAGGCGCGCGCAAAGAAAAACCCCGCAGTGACTGCGGGGTGAAAAGGTCGTTTCGATGAATCTCAATCATCAAGTGTCTCGGAGCACTCAAAGCCCCGGCACGGACCAGCCCTGGCGGTAGTCGGTGTCGAGCATCGCGTTGGCGGCGTCGTTGTTGGTGAACGCACCGGCCCGGCCGTCGTACTCGAGCTTGGTGCCCGGGACGCGGCTGGCGACCCCGCCGAGCAGGCAGGTCTCGGTCAGGCGGGCCCCGACGCCAAAGGCCAGGTCACACTCGCCAAAGCCCATGCAGGCATCAACCCAGAGCTGCCAGTGGTTGCGGGGGGTCAGGCCCTCGTCGGTCTCGAAGGGCTGCTGGGCGCCCCCCTTGAACATCGCGTTCTCGCCGTCCATGTGGACGACCATCGTGCCCTCTTCGCCGATCACGATCATCGAGTTGGGCTTGAGGTCGAAGTCTGCGGCGATGCCGGCCTCGGCCTTGTCCGGGGTCAGGCCGCCGTCGTACCAGGTCAGGGTCATGCCGTCGCTGACGGTCCGGCGGTTGGCGGCGAAGGTGAAGGTGACCTTGGACTGGTCGGGGTACTTCTTCTCGGTGCCGCCCTTGGACTCGGCGGTGACGGAGGTCGGGTAGGTCAGGCCCAGGCCGATGAACGCGGTGTCGAGGATGTGGCAGCCCATGGTGCCCATCGGGCCGCTGCCGAAGTCGACGTTGCCCTTCCAGGCGCCGGGGTGGTACAGGCCGCCCTGGAAGGGACGCTCGGCGGCGCCGCCTAGCCAGAGGTCCCACTTGACATTGGCGGGCACGGCGTCCTCACCCTTGCCGTAGTCCGAGCCGTTGGCCCACCAGCCGTTGGGCGCGTCGGTGAAGGCGTGGATCGCCTTGATCGCGCCGATCGCGCCCGAGCGGAGCTGGGCGACGGCGAAACGCTTGGCGGGCAGGGCCGCGCGCTGGCAGCCGAGCTGGGTGACGATGCCGAACTTATCCAGCGACTTCTTGCCGATGGCCTTGGCCTCTTTGACGGTCTTGGTCAGCGGGCCTTCGCAGTAGACGTGCTTGTCCAGGTCCAGGGCCATCATCGTGATCGGGGCGTGCATGTGGTCGGGCGTGGCGATGTAGACCGCGTCGATGATGTCCTTGCCCTTCTCCAGGAACTCACGGACATCGTGCCACATCGGGCTGACAAATTCGCCGGCCTTGGTGGTCGATTCGAGCATCGACTGATCGACGTCGATCAGGGCGTTGATCGCGACGTCGGGGTGCGAATTGAGGTTTTCGATGCCGGTCCAGCCGAAGTTGCCGACGCCGATCGCACCGATACGCAGCTTATCCCCACCTTCTGCATAGGACAGCCCGGCCGGGCCCAGCCAGGCGGCACCGGCGGCCGTGGCCGCAGAACCCTTCAGGAAAGTGCGGCGAGTCAAAGACTTAGGTGAATGCTCCATGTCAAAAGCCTTTCTCTTAAACGAAATAAATTTGCTCTAAAACTGGACCAGCGGCGTCGTTGCGTCGAGCCAATGATCGTCATCAAGATAGATTGGGGATACAGCCATGCCAAGGGGAACAATTTTTCCAAATCGGCACCTGGCGACAGATCATTACCACTAATTGTACACTAATGCCTGCAGACGGACGCCGCAACGAATCAGTCTCTTACGTACTGACTCGGCCCAACCGGACGTACCCGAACGGCGAGAACACACTTCATGCCCCTGCGAATCCCACACCACGAACTCAGCCCCGACACGCTTGACGCGTTGATCGAAGAGTTTGTCACCCGCGATGGCACGGACCTGACCGAAGCACCGCGCAGCGTGGACCAGGTTCGACGATTGCTCGACGCCGGCAAAGCCGTGATCGCCTTCGACGAGGACACCGAGAGCTGCAACATCCTGCTCCGCGAGGACGCGAAGCCGGTGATAGAGTGACGCGGGTGATCCATACTTGGTTCTGGGAAACAACATGGCCAGTGATGTCAAACACGGTTGCCCGGAGATACTCCGGCTTAGCTTGATGGTACTGGTGGCTATCGCGATCGCCGGATGCTCGCCGCCTCCAAGATCGACGGCCACGCTTACTGAAGCGCAGCAGTACGCACTGGACGGCGAACTGCTTAGGGCGTCTTACTTGTGTGACCCGGTTCGTGTGGCTGAATTGATCGAGGCCGGGGCCGATGTCGATGCCCGTGTTGGCGATCGTTACGCGTCGTGGACTGACGAGCGGTTCTGGTCACCGCGTGGTGGCACACCGGTCAACGGGCCAAAGCTCACGCCGTTGCTCTGCGCTCTTCAGAGCTACAGGACCAACGACGCCGATCGGCAAGAAGTCGCCCTGCTGCTCACTGAGCGGGGCGCGGATCTGGACCTGGACGACGGCTACGGTGCGACACCTCTCTACATGGCGATCGATGCCCGGCAGACCGAGGTTGCTCTACGCTTGATCGATTTGGGCGCAAACATCCACACCGAAACACGGACCTACATCGATGCGCCGGAAGGATCGCCCCTCTGGAAGGCCATCGATCGCGGGGATACCCAGGTTGTTGCGGCGCTGCTCGAACGTGGCGCCGATCCGAATGAACAGGATTGGGCGGGTTCGGGGCTTCTATCACACGCCGTTTCGGTCAACGACCTCGCGATTGTCGGCCTGCTTCTGGATGCGGGTGCTTCGGTTAAGTACAGCGTGATGGTGACCAGCAACACAGAGCCGGGCAGTGGGGCAGCGGATCACCTGCTGGTGGATCTGTGGCGTTTCGAAACCGACGAGGTTGATCCACAGATCATCCAACGGCTCATGGCGGCCGGTGTCCAACGGCTCGCCCCCGAGGAGGTGGACGCGGCAGCCTTCTTCGCCGCCGCGATGCCCAGCGGGGGCCGGGTCGATGACCTGCTCGAGGCGGGGTTGTCCGCCTCGCAACCTGGGCGTCACGGCTGGACCGGGCTCCACTTCCTTGCGGCTCAACCCGATCTGCCGGCCTGGGCGATGCGGGAGATGATTGACTCGGTGGCGGGGGACCTCGACATCACAGATGAGAGCGGCATGACACCCCTGCGGATCGCGATAGGGTACAGCAACATCCATGCGGTCTATGTGCTCTGTGATGGCGGCGCAGACCCCGACCAAAACCGTGATGAGCCGGGCCGGCCTTTGCGGAGTGCCTCAGATGCGCACAATGTACCGATCCTTCTTGCCCTGCTTTATGTCGGGGCCGACCCGGCGCTTGCACCCAACTTGTTGTTCGATGCGATCGACCATGAAGACCTGGATCTGGTCCACACGCTGGTCCGGTACGACGTGAGCCTGGACACCCGGCAAGGCGGTGTCACGCCCCTGTCCTATGCACGTTCGATACGCCAATCCCCCGCGTGGAACAACGATCTACACAAGCTCGATCAGATGATCGAGCTATTGGAATCCGAAACCTCGGATGAATGAACGGCGGTCAAGATGCGACATCGCCCGCATACTTCTGCTTGAACCCGTCCAGCGTTTCGACCCCCTCGGGCAGTTCGGCCTGGTCCATCAGCAAGACCGGAATCCCGCCACGGATCGGGTAACGCAGGCCCGCGCCCTCGGGCTGCTCGGCGACCAGCCAATCGCCCTCCTGACGCAGCGGGCTGCGGGTCAGTGGACAGCGGTAGAGTGCCAGTACGTGCGGGTCGATGGCGGTCATAGCCGCAGTTTAGCAGCCAGCGTACGTCGCTTGGGATCAGACACTCGCGTCCTTGACCCGCTCGATGTCGGCGCCCAAGCCCTGGAGCGTCTTTTCCATCTGCTGGTAGCCACGGTCCAGGTGGTAGACACGGTTGATGGTGGTGGTGCCACGGGCGGCCAGGCCGGCGATGACCAGCCCGGCCGAGGCACGCAGGTCGCTGGCCATGACCGGGGCGCCGTAGAGCTGGCGGACACCGGTGATCACGGCCGAGTTGCCCACGCGGGTGATGTTCGCGCCCATGCGCAGCAGCTCGGCGACGTGGAGGAAGCGGTCGGGGAAGATCTTCTCGGTGACGATCGAGTTGCCGTCGGCCAGGGTCAGCAGCGCCATGAGCTGGGCCTGCAGATCGGTCGGGAAGCCCGGGTGCGGCTGGGTCACGACCTGCACGGGCTGGAACACGCGGGGCGTGACAACCCGGACCGAATCGCGCAGGCCCGGCTTGTCGCTGCCGTCGGTCGGGTCGAGGGTGATGCCCATCTCGTTGAGCCGGTCGTTGGCGGCGAGCAGCGCGTCGGTGGGGAAATTGTCCAGCGTCACATCCCCGCCGGTGATCGCCGCGGCCATGACGTAGGTGCCGGCCTCGATACGGTCGGGCAGGACGTCGTGCTCTGCCCCGTGGAGCTTGTCTACGCCGTCGATGGTCAGCCGCGGCGTGCCCGCACCCTGAATCTGAGCGCCCATCTTGATCAAGAGTGAACACAGGTCGGCGATTTCGGGTTCGCACGCGGCCGACTCGATCACGGTCGTGCCCTGGGCCAGCACGGCGGCGCATAGGACATTGGCCGTACCCAGCACCGTCGAGCCGTTGGGCCCGCCGAGGAAGACGGTCGTGCCCTTGAGCCGGCCACCGGCGGGGGGTTTGGCGATGATGTAGCCCTCGTCCAAAGTGATCTGGGCGCCCAGGGCCTTGAGCCCGCGGACATGCAGGTCGACCGGCCGGTCACCGATCGCGCAGCCACCGGGCAGCGAGACCCGCGCCTCGCCCCGGGCGGCCAGCAACGGCCCGAGCACACAGATCCCCGCCCGCATGGTGCGAACGATGTCGTAGTGGGCCAACGTCTTGCCGGCGTCGATCGTCGTGATGTTGGTGGAAGCCGAGGTAGCTGCTGCACTGGGTACCGAACCCGCCGCGGGTGGCTCAGGTTCAGCCACGGTGGGGTCGGCCTGAGCCGAGGGCTTCTTACGATCCTTGATCAGCTCGGTCAGCCCCGAGTAACGGGGGTCCTGCTTCTCGGTCTGCGAGGCAGGGGGCGTGGGCAGCGGGACGCCGGGCTGGTCGGGGGGCTTGGGCGACGGGGAGGCGGGGGACGGCGGGTCGCTGCCGTCAAAGGACAGGCCCAGCGAGACGAGCAGCCGCTTCATGTTGCGGATGTCTGAGAGGTCGGGGACCCCGCGCAGGGTGACCGGCTCGGTGGTGAGCAGGGCCGCGGCCATGAGCGGCAGCGACGCGTTCTTCGAACCGTTGATCCGGACTGTGCCACGCAGCGGCTTGCCGCCACGGATGATGAATGCGTCCATGGGTAGGGTCTAGCGTTTAGGGTCTAAGGTTTGGTCCAGGCCTGAGCTTCCAGAAGGAGCATGACAAGCAAGAGGAGCATCGGCAAGCTGATCTACGTCGCACCACCAAAAGCAACCGATCATGGTACAACCTGATCTGGTTGGGCAAACTCAGGCCCACTCACCCAGACCCTAAACGCTAGAGCCAACGATATGGACCTTCACACCCTCATCCGTGATATCGCCGACTACCCCAAGCCGGGCATCGTGTTCAAGGACATCACCCCGTTGCTGGCCAACCCGGCGGGGCTGGCCATGGCCGTCGAACAGATGGCCAACCCCTACCGTGGCCAGGGGATCGAGGCGGTCTGCGGCGCCGAGTCGCGCGGGTTTATCTTCGGCACCGCCATCGCGCAGGCCCTCTCGGCCGGCTTCGTGCCCATCCGCAAGCCCGGCAAGCTGCCGTACGACACCCACGCGATGTCCTACGAGCTGGAGTACGGCACCGACACCCTGGAGATCCACACCGACGCGGTCAAGCCCGGGCAGAAGGTGCTCATGGTCGACGACCTGCTCGCCACGGGCGGGACGATGCGTGCCTGCTGCGACCTGGTCCAGAAGATGGGCGGGCAGATCGTCGGGCTGACCATGCTCATCGAGCTGACCTTCCTCGAAGGCCGGTCCAAGCTCGAGCGCTTCGGCGAGGTCCACGCGGTGCTGACGTATTGATTGAGCCATCCGCTCTCAGCCTTCGATACTCAGCCTGCAGCCAAGGGGGCGCCCTCGTTGCTTCAAGCCAAAGGCTGACGGCTTGTTCCCCCGCACGGTAGCCCGCGATCAGCAAGACGCCCTCCATCACGACCTACTGGGACCGGTCGCACTGGCCGCTTCAGTCGCTGTACTTCCTGCTGCCGCTGCTGGTCCTCTACGAGATCGGCGCGGTGGTCTACCTCGCTCAGTCGGGCATGCAGCTCAAGGCGACGGGCCTGCTCAAGCAGTTCTTCGCCTTCTTCGGGGTCACCGGGGTCCACCTGCCCGCGGTCGCAATCGTTGGCGCCCTGCTTGGTATCCACATCGACCGGCGGCGACGCAAGCACGAAGACCCCTGGGCCCCCGAGCCCAAGCTCTACGCGTTTATGTTCCTCGAATCGGCGTTCCTGTCGATCCCGTTGTTCGTGCTCATGTCCGTGTTGTTCCGCCAGCCCCCCGCCGCGGCGACCGACGGGCTCGCCTCGCTCGCCGGGCTGTTCCGCAGCGAGACCGACTGGTCCGCCTGGCGGCTGAGCATGGTCATCGCGCTCGGGGCCGGGCTCTACGAAGAACTGGTCTTCCGGCTGATCGCGATCGCACTCATCACGCTGATCGCCGACGAGCTGCTCGCCCTGCCCAAGGAGGTCTGCGTGGGCCTGGGCGTCGGGCTCAGCTCGCTGGGCTTCGCGCTGATCCACTTCGGAGGCGGGGCGCCCTTTGATGTCACCCGGTTCATCTTCTACCTGGTCACCGGCGTCTACTTCGCGGCGATCTACCTCAGCCGAGGCTTCGGGATCGTCGTAGCGGTGCACGCGCTATACGATGCGCTGGTGTTTACCAAAGCGGTGATTCAGTCGGGATGATGCGATGGTTGATAGATGCATCGAGCCCGGGCCCCGGCTCAATCAAACCATTCATCATCCGGGTCAAAACGCGGGATCGGCACGTTGAGGATCTTCATCTGCCCGATCGCACGGTGGCGGCATCCGGGACGAATCAGGATCGTGGATCCCGGCCCGACCTCGACCCGTTCATCGTCGAGCTGCATCTGGCCCGAGCCTTCAAGGACGTAATAGATTTCGGTCAGCTTCTTGTGGTAGTGCGTCCTTGCCTCCCGATCGATATCCACCACGTGCAGCGAGGCGGGGGCATCCTCGACATCCGCAAAGGCCCGGCGGGTGCTGCCACAGGGGCACGAAACAGCTTGCACCTCGGGGATCCGTACGATCTCGTAGCCACGCTGGGTGACGGGTTTGGTCATCGCATATGCCTCGCTTGGCGTTGTCGTCTTAGCGTGGCATCATAGCCCGGCGGCGTCAAGCCGCGCCGGCAGGGGCGACCGAGGCAGGCTTCGCCGCCTGCTCGACGAGCAGCACGATCGTGCCACAGACCCGGCCGTGCTCGTCGAACAGGCCCGAGCGCGCCAGGGCCACGGGGAAAACACTGCCGTCGCGTCGCTGGCCTTCCAGTTGGAGCTGCAGGGCTTCGCCGACCTCGCAGGCGTGAGCGTGTTCGGCGCGATATTGCTTAACTGATGCTTGAGAAAACAAGCCGAAGATACTGGTGCCGATCATGCCGCCTTCTTCGTAGCCGAACAACTCTTCCGCCGCCGGGTTATTGAAGTGGATCGCCGTTTCGTTATCGAAGGCAATGACCGCGACCGGCATATCCCGCGAAAATCCCTGAAAAACATTCAGCAGGCTGTCCAGCCGCGTATTACTCCGACTGACCAGGAGCTTGGGCAGTCCCATCTCATGCCTGATCGATTCGCGTCGCTCGATACGCTCGAGTTCATGCATCACATCGATACTACGCTCCAACTCACTCGTACATCGTCGCGCGACCATCCGGAGCAGGGCCTGTTTTTCCTCGGGATGCTCAAGCGGCTCGGTATCCATCAGCCAAAGGATGCCGATGGGTCGGCCGTCTTGAGCATCTAGCCTAAGCCCGATGTAGCTCTCCAAATTCATCTGAGCAATGATCTGGTCCTGGGGGTAAAGCTCGGTCACCTTGGCCGGACAAACCGCCTCACCATCAAGATAGGCGTCTTCACACGGCGTGCCTCGCATCGCGTAGGTCATTGTGTCACCGAGTTCATCTCCCTCGGCGACAAAAAGTGCCTGGTTATGAATCGTGCCCGAACATTCGTGTAGATCACAAATCCCCGCGCAATCCATATCGAGCACTTCGGTCAGCGCTATGGCGAGCAATCGCAGGTAGTGGGCACCTGCGGACACACCGGTCCGCTCATCAATCGCATGATATTGATCAAGCAATGAAGGCTTATGATCCATGACAGATCCAAGCGTGCGGGTACCGTTGTCGCCAACAGGGTTCGATGCGTCGAGGTTGACCAGGCCCGCTGAGATCGCGATCTTTGCCAAGGCGACACGGTTGCCGGCATCCAGCTTGCGGCCCAGCGTCAGACGGTGGGTCTCAATCGTCTTTACGCTTCGGTGAAGCTGCTGTGCGATCTCGGGGAGCGAGTACCCCTCACCGATCAGCGTTAGCACTTCGCGTTCGCGCGGCGTCAATCGGTCTAGCATCGTAGTTCCCTTCAAAGCGATCCCTTGAGATGTTATTCACCCAGCTAGAAACAGATGGGTTTGCCCAAACCAGTGATACAGATTCATCAATCCTGAGTCAGATCAGCTTCAGTTATAAACGGATTATATCCAACAGAAAAGATGAAGGAAGCCTTTTATTCAAATCTCTCAAGCGTCTACAGTTTCTGAACCGCGAGCTGCGCGAGCAGCCAGCTCAGGGTCGACTCGGCCCCCTGGTTCGCGTTCGGGCCCGAGGCCTGGAGCCCGTCCCGGCAGCCAGCGGTCGCTAGATCTGCAAGCGGCTGGCCCGCATCATTGGCCCCGAGGAACCAGCCCAAGCACCACATGGCGCGGCTACGCCAATACGAAGCTGTTTCTCGATCGCACGCCAACCCGTTGGCCAACACCGCGCAGGCCTCGACCAGGGCCCAGGCCTCCAGCGGCTGCTGGTCGTAGACCGCCCGCGCAACGCCGGGCTTGAGCCAACCGTCATTGCCGATGATTGACAAATGCGTGTGGCCGTTGTCGCCGACCGCGGTCTGCTGGTCGATCAGCCAGCGCAGCGCCGTGGCGGCATCGCCGCACATCGTGTTGTCGCCCAACGCCTGACCGGTCTGGAACAGCGCCTGACCAAGCTTCGCGTTGTCATATGTCACCAGGTCTTCCCACCAGGGCCAGTCGGGTGTCGCCCGGGCCCGGTACGCCTGGTGCAGCGCCGCCGCGAACCGTTTGCGCAACGCCAGCGCCGGTGCATAGCCCGGTTCGTAGTCCAGGTAGGCATTGAGCCCGAGCAGGGCGAAGGCCCAGGAGCGGATGTGGCCAAGCCCGCCCAGCCCGGGCAATGCCTTGCGGAACAAGTCGCCCGCCAGGTCACGTACGTCGGTTGCCCGGGCATCACGAACGGTCAAGCCTAAGGCCCAGGCGGTGCGGCCCTGGCTGTCCTCGCTGCCGCGCGTTTCAAGCCAGCGTCGGTCGTAGCTCATAAAGTTGCGGAAGAGCCCGCGCTCTGCGTTATAGGCATAAGCGACAAAAGCAAGGTAGCGCCGCATCAGGCTGGAAACCCGTGGGTCCTCACCAACCTGATGGAGGTAGCGGACACAGGCCAACAACGCCCGGGCGTTGTCATCGATGCAATAGCCGTGGGTGGGGTCGGGCACGGCATAAAGCGCGTGTTGAAACAAACCGGTGTCATCCGTCAGGCGGATCAAATGACTCAGGTCGATGTGCTGCGGACGCGGAACCGGGGCGGCGTCAGACAGATTCGCATCATCACTGTGAACGGGCATGACATGGATTATGCCGCATCACGCCGGGCTACGCCGCGAGCAACAGCAGCAGGGCCACCCCCGCAGCGACCGCCCAGCTCACGCGGTCCTTCAGCGCGAAGAGGACCGGATCATCGTCCAGCGCGCCGCGGTGGGCAATAAACCACAGGCGCGTGATCCAGTAAATCAGCAAGGGTTCGACCAGCCAGAGCACCCCGGGCCGCTCGTACAGCCGCGCCGCCATCGGGCTCATCACGATATAGAGGGTGAACACCAGGACGGCAAGATACCCGCTGGCCAGCCCGGCGATGCCCACCATCGGCAGGTCCTCGGGCGAATAGTTTCGGCCGGCCGTCTTTTCTGCGCCCGATCGCTCCGCGGCCTTAAGCTCGACGTACCGCTTGTTCAGCGCCAGACCCAGGAAAAAGAAGACGCTAAAGCTCATCAGCCAGGGCGAAACTTCGACCCCGACGGCCACGCCCCCGGCCACCAGCCTCAGGGTGTAAAGCCCCGCCAGGGTCAAGACATCAACCAGCAACCTACGCTTGAGATCGACCGAGTACAGCGTCGTCACAACCAGGTAGAGCACCACGATCCACATCAGGGTGGGAGTAACCAGCAGCGCCAAGGCCAATGACCCGACCGTGAGGCCCGCCGCAAGGGCCAGCGCGGTGGGGATCGCCAGCCGGCCCGAAGCCAGGGGCCGACGACGCTTGGTCCGATGAGCACGATCGGCCTCGAGGTCCAGCAGGTCGTTGACCAGATATACCGCCGAGGCTCCAAAACAAAACGATACGAAAGCCGAGATCGCCGCCGGCCACAATGACAGGTCCGCAGCCTGATGCGAGAAGAACAAGGCCAGCAAGACCAGCACGTTCTTGACCCACTGGTGGGGCCGGAGTGCTCGGAGTGAATCGAGCGTGCTGCCGGGCCGGGCATGGGTGGTTGAAAACGAGAGGTCGCCGACCCAGCCGGGAGCCTTGCCCCGGGCAAACACCGCATGATTTGCCACCGCCTCGCGCCAGATCGGCAGGTCGGCGCGGTGATCGCCGATGTATTCGTAGCCCCGGTCCCCGGCCAAGGCCTTGATCGCTTCGAGCTTGGCCCCGCCCTTGAGGTTGGTCTGCCGGGTGCTGCCCAGGGCCTGATCAAACAGACCCAGATGCGACGCGACCGCGTGCACGATCCGCTGGTCGGCCGCGCTGACCAACCAGACCGGCCGGCCCGCGTCCCGAGCCGCACGGACTTGTGCGATCACGCCGGGGTGGTAGGGCAGCAGCGCCGGGTCCGGCATCACACGGTCGGCCAAAAATGACTTAAACGCCTCACGCCCCCGCCGCAGCGCACTGACCGCGGGCAGCAGCGAAACCAGCCCCTGCTCTCGCACCAGCTTCAGCACCGATTCCCACAGCGTGTCCGTGGTGACGAGCGTCTGGTCCAGATCAACCACCAGCGGCACGGCCGAGGCCTCGAAGTCGGAAGCCGACTGATTCGGCGCGATAATCGAGGCCGACCCATTGGCCAATGCGTCGGATCCGTCGGTCGGGTTGGTCGCGCTGGGGCCGGGCATACGTCGGCGGGGGAAGACGGTTTTAGGGGTATCGGGCAACCGGGGGCCGGGCTGAACACCGACCCGGATTGTACCGGCATCGAAGCTCATCCAAGAGCGGAGCCGAACCCTACAATGCCCCGCGCATGACCGACCAAGACCCACCCACTGAGCCCGAACAAGCCCCGCCGCCCGAGAAGCTGCCGCTGCTGCCCAAGAGCAAGAAATTTCTCATCCCCGTGATCATACTCCTGTCGGTCACGCTGCTGGGGCTGGGCTTGGGCCTGTACCTCGCCTTTACCTCCCTGCAGCGCAGCGAGCCGTTCAAGGCCGCGCTCGCCGAACTGGATCAGAACCCGGAGGTCGAGATGCTGCTGGGCAGCCCGCTGGAGCCGGGGCTGTCGACCCTGGGTCAGGTCGATGAAGAAGCCGGGGTCGCCGACCTGATGTTCCGGATCACCGGGCCCAAGGACCGGGCCTCGGTCCGTAGCCGATGTGAATGGATCGAGGGCCGATGGCAGGTCACGCACCTGGACCTGTGGATCGGCGAGCGGGACGATGGCGAGTGGACCACGCTGATCGGAGACCCGGATCAGTTGCCACAGTAGCGGGCCGGCCACCCACAGACTTCGCCCCACGAGAGGACCGATGCGTGCAAGACCACGCCGACCCGATCCACCGATCCCACTACAATCCCTGCCATGCACCTGCTCGCCGAGGCCTGGGTCCACGACCTCGATCCGTTCGCGATCGAGCTGCCGTTCATGCCCGGCGGCGGGATCCGGTGGTATGGCCTGTCGTACCTTGTTGGCTTTGTTCTGGCCTACCTGATCATCCGACGGATCACCCAGCGCGGCCGATCGCCGCTCCTGGCCGAGCACGTCGGCGACCTGATCGTGACCCTCGCCCTGGGCGTGGTCATCGGCGGCCGGCTGGGCTACTGCGCGTTCTACAACCCCCACCTGTTCATCGAATGGACCGGCGATCAACTGCCCTGGTGGGGCGTGCTCAAGATCAACCAGGGCGGTATGGCCAGCCACGGCGGGATCCTCGGCGGGATCGGGGCCTGCGCCTTCTTCGCCTGGAAACGACAGGTCCCCTTCGCCTACCTGCTCGACCTCATGGCCTTCGGCGGGCCGCTGGGCCTGTTCCTGGGACGCATGGCCAACTTCGTCAACGGCGAGCTCTACGGCCGACCCGTCCAGCCCGGCGACCCGCTGGCCTTCACCGCCATGAAGTTCCCCCAAGAGATGCGCGACGACTGGTCCATCCCCCAGATCCAGGAGCTGATCGATATCGCCCCGCGCCACGGCGTAGCCTACGCGCAGATGAGCCCCAACCAGATCATCGAAGGCGTCATCGTCCGCGTGCAGCAGGGCGACCCCTTCTGGACCGGATACATGCAGGACCACCTCACCGCCCGCTACCCCTCCCAGCTCTTCGCCGGGCTGACCGAGGGCATCGTCGTGTTCCTCGTCTTGGCGGTGCTCTACCGCTACCCCGTCAAGCGCGGGCTGATCGGCGGGGCCTTCTGCATCACCTACGCCGTCATGCGCATCATCAACGAGTTCTTCCGGATGCCTGACGCCCAGTTCATCAACAACGGCCAGCTCCCGGCCATCACCCAAGGCCAACTCCTCTCGTTCTTCCTCCTCGCGCTGGGCATCACCACCGTCGTGTTAGCGCTGCGCGCCAAGGGCGAAAAACTCGGGGGGTGGCTGAATGACGGCCAGTTGCCACGGATAAACACGGATAAACACGGATAGATTAGAACATTACAACCGTAAACGCTTTACTTGTACTTGCTCGCCAAAATTGATAAGCAAGCAAGTCTTCAAACCGGTTGCTCTCAGGTAATTCAGGCATTGAGCCTTGTGCACATCCTGAATGGTTTTGACGGCCTTCAATTCAATCAGGACTTGTGACTCGACCAGTAAATCCACCACATACTCACCTACGACTTGTCCATGGAACAAAACCGAGATCGGCTTCTGTTGTTCAACGTGTAGACCGGCTTCACGCAATACGATTGTCAGAGCATTTTCGTAAACACGCTCTAAGAAACCCGCTCCCAACTCATTGCTAACGTCAAAAGCGCATCCAATCACACGCTCGGTCAAGTCATTTAAATCATCGCCTCCGACTAACCCCATACGACTTGCCTTGATCCGTGTAAATCCGTGTTGATCCGTGGCAAAACAATCACCCCAGCTCGATCCGCGGGTCGATCCAGGCGTAGGCGAGATCGACGATGAGGTTGAAGAGGATGAGCATGGTGGCGAAGACCAGGACGACGCCGAGGATCACGGACTGGTCCTTGTTCTGGACCGCGTAGACGAATTCCTGTCCGATGCCGGGGATGTTGAAGATTTGTTCGACCACGAACGAACCGGTCATCGCGGAGGCGGCGGCGGGGCCGAGGAACGAGAGCACGGGGAGGAAGGCGACCTTGAGGGCGTGCTTGAACAGGGCTTGGTGATGAGAGAGCCCCTTCGCGCGGGCGGTACGGATAAAGTCGGAGGACATGATGTCGGCCAAGCCCAGCCGAATCAGCCGGGCGATATACGCCGAGGGCGCGAGCCCCAGCGCAATCGCGGGCAGGATCATGTTGGCCGGGCCCGACCAGCCACCCAGGGGCAGGTGGATGATCTCAAAGTCAGGCAGATATCTGCGTGTTAATCCTGCGCCCGCGGCGAGCAGGATCGCGCCGGTAACAAAGCTGGGCAACGAAATCCCGATCAGCGAGACCGCCAACGACCCGGCGTCCAGCGGCGTACCTGGCTTGAGTGCGCCAAGCACTCCGGCAGTGGTGCCCAGCAGCAGTGCGAATGCGATCGCCGACAGCCCCAGCGCCGCGCTGACGGGCATGCCATCAATAATAATATCTTCCACGTCCACCGATGACTTCTTGATCGATCGGCCGAAGTGGCCCCGGGTGACGATGTTCCAGGCGTAATTGCCGAAGAAATACACTGGCCCCTTGTCCATGTTGTATTCCTTCTTCCACGCCTCCTGCACCGTCGGGGGCGGCCGTTTGCCCTCGGGGGCAAGGAACGGGTCGCCGGGCATCACCCAGACCATCAGGTAGGTCACCATGAGGATCACGATCAGGATGATCGGCAGTTGCAGGAGTCGAGATAAGATCAGGGTAAACATGAGCGATGGATCATAGGTTTAGTCAACGCGCTTTTTGCGGACCAGGTCCAGGCGGAGATTGTTCCAGGCGTTGGGCCGAAGATCGATCTGCGTCTCGTCAAAGACCATTGCTTCTTTGTAGTAATAGATCGGTACGACCGGGGCTTCGGTCAGCAGCAGGGTCTCGGCCTCGCGGAGGATCTGCATTCGCCTCTCGGGGTCGGCCTCAACGGCGGCCCGCTTTAACAGCCCATCGTACTCAGGGTTGTTATACCCTGCGTCGTTGTTCGAATCTTTGGAACGCAGCATATCCAGCCACGTCGTCGGGTCGCGGTAATCGCCGTACCACCCGGCCCGGCGAATGGCGAAGTCGCCTCGCTTGCTCTGCTCGATATAGACCTGGAACTCGGGTGCCTCGATGCCCACGTCCGGTAAGCCAAGTTCTTCTTCCCAGACCTTCTTGATGACCAGCGCGATGTCCTCGTGGCCCCCTCCGCCGGTGCCGCTAGCGTTGATTAATAGCGTGATGGCCGGGAAGCCCTCGCCGTCTTTGTACCCCGCCTCGGCCAGCAATTCCCTTGCCTTGGCCGGGTTGAACCTCAGGCCCGCCTCAACCGGCGCATTGTAAGTCGGGATCGATCCGACGGGCACAAAGGTGTATGCCAAAGGCTCGTAGTTGCGGGTCACGCTCTCAACGATCTTCTTCCGGTCGATGCACATGCCCAGCGCCTGGCGGACACGTACATCAGCCATCGGGTTATCCAGGCCGTTGGACAGCGTTGGACGGCAATTGAACTGGTAGTAGTAAACCCCTGCACGCGGGCTGGGGTGTATGTAAGGATAATGATCAATAGAGTTTATGACCCCAGTACCATCGTCACTAGAAGGGTTACTCTTAGTTATCTCATAGTAATCGATACTGTAGATCTTGGCTCGTAATTCAGATGATGAGATTGACGCAATCCAGTCAAGCTGTCCATCTTCAAATAAAGCGAATGCCAGTGATTCGTCGGGAACAACTACGTTCACAATACGCAGGTTGCCCATCCGGTCGCGGTCCCAATAGTGGGGGTTCTGGTCCATGACCAGCCGTCGTTTATTTTCGTTCCGCTCGAGCATGTAAGGCCCGTTGGTCACCAGCCGCTCCGGGTCGTCCCAGTACTTCGGATCCATCCGGACCGTGCCGTCGTCCAGCATCGCAAGCATGTTCTGCTCGATGACCCGCTGGGGCAGCGGCGAGAATGACGGAAAAGCGCATAGCTCGATAAAGTACGACGCCGGGTTCGTGATCGTCACCTCCAGCGTCCACTCGCCAAGCACCTTGACGCCGACAGTCTGATCGAAGTGCTTGACGGTCAGGTCCCACTTTTCATCTGCGCTGAGATTGCTTTGGGCTTGGAGTTCGGGGTACTTGGCCTTGAAAGCAGTACGCTCTTCTTGATCTTCGATCACGAGTTCAAGCGAGCTGTAGTCCAATAGACCAGCCCGCCAGTACGAGAACGCCTGGCCTCCTTTGATGAGGTAGAAGAGACTGGCGTAGTCCGAGCCGGTCTCCGAGAGCATTGCGCGTCGCCAGGCGAAAAAGAAGTCGCTTGCGGTGACCGGCTCGCCGTTAGACCACTTCGCGTCTTCACGGAGCTGAAAGGTATAGGTCTTGCCGTCCTCGGACAGTTCGTAGGACTCGGCCACGCCGGGCTCGAGGGTCTCGCCGCCCTGTGCGTAGACCATGAGGGTCTGGTAGAGACACTTGAGCACGCGGAAGTCGATGGAGGCGGAAGTCCGCCCGGGGTCAAGCGAGCCGACACCGGTGGTATCGGAGTAATAGAAAGTGCCGCGGTTCTGCGGGTCGTCGGGCAGCGGTGGGAGTTCGTCCTCAAAGCTGAAGGTCGCCAGCACCACGGCCGTGAGCACCATCACAAACAAGACCACGAGGTAGCGCGTCATATCGATAGTGTAACGGGCCGAGCGATCGGAGGTCAGCGGGCGACATCATTCCGCGGTAGCGGTGGCGCGGTCGTTCTCGATCTTATCCGCGGTCAGGCAGTAGGTGAGCACGGCGTTGGCGGGGATCAGCCCGCCGGCGATCTCGCGGTCGCCGTAGGCCAGGTAGGGCGGGATGGTGAGCAGGCGGGTCTCGCCGGGCTGCATACCTGCGACGCCCAGTTCCAGGCCGGGGATGACCGCGCCCTGGCCGAGGGTGAGGACCAGTGGGCGGCCGCGCAGCTCGGAAGAGTCGAACGCCTCGTCGGTCCCCTCGACCCAGGCGCGATAGCTGAGCGTGACGGTATCGCCGGTGCGGGCCGGTTCGCCGCTGCCGGGGGCCTCGATGATGTGGGTCGTGCCGGTCTTGACCGCGATGAGTTGGACATCCAGAACGAAAGGTTCGTTGGGCAGTTGCTTGACGCCGGGCAGCTCACCGGTCGTGGAGTGCCCCTTGGGCACGAGGATGAGGCGTTGCTCGCCCTCGCGCATGCCGGCCAGGCCCTCGTCGAAAGCGCGGATCGCCCGGCCGGACATGATGACAAAGCGTTGCTGGGCGTCATCGATCAGGGCCGTGCCGTCCAGCCGGTACGCGGCGTAGCGGACGTGCAGGAAGCAGCCGAGCATCGCCGGGCTGCCGTCGGTCAACTGGGTGGTGCGGTAGCGGAGTCCGCTGGCGGTGGTGCGGAAGTTAGCGAAGGGGTCGGCGGGCGGGGCATCGGCCTCGCCCTGCTCCGGCTGAGCCTCCAACGTAGGCCGCCAGGTGCGCGGCGGGCGCGGGGGCTCATCCTGGGTCTGGGGTGCTGACTCGGGTTCGGGTTGCGTTGGCTGTTCGGTATCGGTTGCCGGCCCGGTCTGACTTTGCTCGGGCTGCTGGGCCGATGCATCAACCGGTTCGGTCGTTTCGGTTTGAGGAGTCTCGGGCTCGGGTTCTGTCGGTGCGGATTCCGCGGGCGGGGTCGGTTCGCTGGAGATCGAGATCACACGGTACGGGGCGAGCTCGGTATCTAAAGACGGAGGCAGCCGCCCGCCGTTCGCGCCGTTGCCACCAGGGTTGGACCCGGGGTTGTTGGCTGGTGGTGTGTCGGCCGGTTCATCGGCCATGCCCAGCCACTCGGGGTGCGCGACGTAGACATAACCTGCCGCCGCAAGCGCCGTGACGATCAACAGCAGCAGCAGCGTCCCAACCGGGTTGCGCCGTTTGCGGCCGGTCGCGTCGTGGGCTTCGAGTACGTTTTGCTTGGCCCGCTGGTCGACGACCGCCCCCTTCTCGTCCAGCTTGCGGTAGCGGTCCTGGTCTTTCTCCGACCCCTTGCGCGTCATCGAGGCGTACGGGCCCTTGCCATCGGTGCCCTGGACGACATAGAAGATCCGCCCTTCCTCGTCGCGGATCGCGCGCTCGATGTCCTGGTCGCGGACCTTCACCGGTCGGCCGGAGTACGGGCTGAGGATGGTGATGGGCATGCTAAACGCCGTGGCAAAAGGAGGGGGCGGTCCGTACGGGGTGGACGATTCACCTGTCAATCCATGTAATTCGACCCACCATTGTACTCCGAACCATCGGCAAGCCTAGCACGTGGTCGCCTATCGGACCGGGCTCAATCAGGCGCGCTCCGATAACGCGCCGGGGTGTTCGCGGTGCGTCCGGAAATGGTCTGGCTGAAGGCTCCCCCAGCCCCCATCGGCCGAACGGGATGTCCGTTTGAGTTATCGCCTGCGCGAACGAAACAATTCCCGCCGATGGTGGCGTAGGCCCCCAATTTCGGCAACGCTACGGACCGGTCAGGTCGTGGGACTCTGACGCGTTGGCGCATCAAGGCATCTCCATGACCAAGCAGCAGACCATCGACCTGATCCGCCAACGCAACCGCTCGGCCAGCCCGGAGTTCCTCACGCACTTTGACGAGCGGAACCTCGAGGCCTACCTCAAACGGCTCAGCCAGGTCGCCGGGCACCGCGGCAGCGGGTCGCGCTGGGTCCGCCAGACCTCCAGCCCCGCCGTCACCACCCGCGCTGTGGCGTAGCACGACGTTGATGCGCAATCGGATGGCAGGCGGATCGGGGTTGGGCCACGCACTACAATCTGTCCATGGCCACGCAAGGCGTGATCCCGCTTCAACTCGCCGGCGAAACGCTGACGCTACTACCCCAGCGGGCGATCCTTTGGCCCGACCGGCGGACGCTGATCCTCGCGGACC
Source organism: Planctomycetota bacterium (assembly GCA_038749735.1). Taxonomy (GTDB): domain Bacteria; phylum Planctomycetota; class Phycisphaerae; order Phycisphaerales; family Phycisphaeraceae; genus JAHQVV01. The sequence goes on along the minus strand of JBCDHS010000005.1, from coordinate 45,310 downwards.
CGCACATCGGCAAGGACGACACCTTCCGCCGGGCCGGCATCCCCGTGCCCTGCGCCGTGGCCGAGGCCGACTTCGCAAGGCTTAACGCGCTGGTCACAGATCATCGGCCCGAGCGGCTGGTCATCCTCGGCGACCTGCTGCACGCCCGGCTCGCGGACCGGGACCACTGCCTGGCCCTGCTGCGAGGCTGGCGCGATACGTACACCGGCGAGGTCCTGCTCGTCCGCGGCAACCACGACCTGCACGCGGGCAACCCGCCGGCCGACCTCGGCTTCGGCGTGGTGGACGAGCCGCACCGCGACGGGCCGTTCGAGTACCGGCATTTCCCGTTACCAAACCACCCATCAACGCAAGATGAAGACGCCGACCCCCCGGTTCATATCCTCGCCGGGCACCTGCACCCGGGCGTGACCATTCGGCTCGATCGGCTGCAAGCCCGCCGGGTCCCTTGCTTCCACGTCACGAGGAACCAGACCGTCTTGCCCGCATTCGGCGCGTTTACCGGGACCGCACGCATCGACCCCAACACGCTCGGCGAGCTCTACGCGGTCGGCAGTGATCGGGTAATCAAGCTGCCGCGGCCGGTGCTGGCGTGATACGCACGGGCTTTACGCGGTGGACTTCCGAGCGCGTTCCGCATTGCGTGCTTTGCGCTGGCGAGCTTCGACCCGGTAAGGGTGGAGGTGCAGGTCGGTGCCACACTCCGGGCAGTGCGGGGAATGGTGGTGGGCGCGGAGGTCGTAGAAGCACTTCACACAGTGGCCGGCCATGATCAGCCGGCGCTCGCGCGAGCAGCGGGCGAACCACCGCAGCCCCAGCAGCACCAGCCCGAGGGCGATGACATCGCTGATGATGGCGACCGTCGGGCCGAGGTAGACGTGGGCGATCACCAGCATCGCGCCGACCGGCCAGACACTGAAGATGGCCAGAAAGACGCGTACCGCCCGGCGGCGCTCGGGGTCGGTCCACTTCTGCTGGAACCGGCTGCGTGGGAGGGTCGCGATCGTGATCCCGATCGCCGCCTCGAAGGTCAGCACGCCGGCAAAGACCACCGCCATCGGCAGCAGGACCATCAACAGGCCGGGATCAGTTAGAACGGCAAGCATCACCAAAAGCAGTATAGGCAGATCCCTTGGCGGGCCACGGACCTATCCCTTGGCCGCCCGAGACTCGCGGCGGCGCATCGATTCACGCAGCTCCCGCTTGCGCATCCGCAGCGACGCGGGGGTGCACTCGACCAATTCGTCTTCCTCGATGTACTCGAGCATGGCTTCAAGGGACAGCTCCCGCGCGGGCTTGACGCGCGTGGCGTCGTCGCTGCCGGCGGCACGGACGTTGCTATGCTTTTTGTTGATCACCGCGTTGACGGTGATATCGTTGTCTTTGTTGTGCTCGCCGACGATCTGGCCCTCATAGACCTGGTCACCCGGCTTGACGAAGAAGATCCCGCGATCGTAGAGGCGGTCCAGCGAATAGGGCATGACCTGCCCGGGGTCAGAAGCGATCATCACGCCCTGGGGTCGGGTCGGCACCTCGCCACGCATCGGCTCGTAACGCAGCAGGTTGTGGTGCATCACCGCTCGGCCCTGCGTGGCCGTGAGCATGCGCGTTCTTAAACCGATCAACCCGCGCGCGGGGATCGTAAACTCCATGTGGATGTAGTCGCCCGCGCCGGCCTTGGGGTCCATGCTGACGATCTCGGCCTTGCGGTTCATCACCAGGCTCATCACGTCGTTCTGGCACTCGCTGGGGCAGTCGACCACCAGCTGCTCGATGGGTTCGCAGAGCTTGCCGGCGTGATCCTCACCCTCCGGGGGCCGACGCAGGATGACCTCCGGCTTGCCGACCTGGACCTCGTAGCCCTCGCGACGCATCGTCTCGAGCAAGACGCCCAGGTGCATCAAGCCACGCCCCGAGACCTTAAACGCCTCGCCGGCGGCCTCACGCTCCACGCGCAACGCGACGTTGGACTGCAACTCGCGTTGGAGCCGGTCCCAGACCTGACGGGAGGTCACAAAGTCGCCCTCCTTGCCGCAGAACGGCGAGTCGTTGACCTTGAAGGTCATCGTCAGCGTCGGCTCATCGATCTTGACCGACGGCAGCGCCTCGGGCCGATCCGGGCAGGCGATCGTGTCGCCGATGTCGATCGGGTCCAGCCCGGTGACGGCGCAGATGTCGCCGGCGGCGACCTCGTTGGTTTCCTTGCGCGCCAGGCCGTCGAACACCTCCAGCTTCTGGACCTTCTGCATCGACCCCTCGCCGGCGCGGTTGATCACCGTGACCTTCTGCCCGGCGGTGATGCGCCCGGCGGTGACCCGGCCCACCGCGATCCGGCCGACGTACTCGCTGTACACCAGCGTCGTCACCATCATCTGAAGCGGCGCGGCCAGCGCCTCCATCCGGCTGCCAAACCCCGCCGCCGCGCCGCGGCTGCTGCCCTCATCGTACGGGGCCGGGACGTGGGTCAGGATCGCTTCGTAAAGGTCAAACAGGTTGTCCGGCTGGTTGTCGGCCCCGACCTTGTCCTCGTCGTTGGTCGCCCAGCCTTGTTTGGCGCTGGCGTAGATCACGGGGAAGTCCAGCGCGTCGTCTGGCGCCTCCAGCGAGGCGAGCAGGTCGAACACCTCGTTGACCACATCCTCCGGCCGGGCGTTGGGCTTATCGATCTTGTTTACGACCACCACGGGCTTGAGCCCGATCGCCAGCGCCTTCTGCAGCACGAACCGTGTCTGGGGCATCGGCCCCTCGAACGAGTCGACGACCAGCAGGCAGCCGTCGGCCATGTTGAGTACCCGCTCGACCTCGCCGCCGAAGTCCGCGTGGCCCGGCGTGTCGATCAGGTTGATCCGGTAGTCCGCCCCATCGGTATGCCGATACGTGATCGCGCAGTTCTTCGCCGTGATCGTGATGCCGCGCTCGCGCTCCAGGTCCCCGGTGTCCATGATCAGGTTGTGCTGCCCGCCGGCGAGCTTGTTCAGGTCCTCGGTCCGGAACATGCCGGACTGGTAGAGCAGTTGGTCGGTAAGGGTCGTCTTGCCGTGGTCGACGTGGGCGATGACGGCGACGTTGCGGATGGGCGCATTCATTGGGATTGAGGGCGTCGAGGGGTGTAATGGGCGGGCCAGGGGGTTGGAGCGGCCGCCACGCTAGGCCGGGCGCGGCATTGTACGCAAGTCGATTCGGCGGTGTGTAGGTGATGCGGTGGATACGGACGAGTGCTAAGAAAGACATCAGCCCAAAAGGCAGCTTGCCGCAATGGGGTTTGGTTCGGTAGGGTTTTTCGGTCGCGACGCGCGGCAGCGAGGTTTATTGGCATCACGTTGTAAGCATGAAGCCGATAGGAGGTCTATGTTTTATCCCATCCCCGTGCTATCCGACGTTTCTACATTATTCACAAGAAAGTCCGCCGCTATGAAAGCCTGCCTGCCTCGTTGTTTTCCGGTGAACCGTATCAGCTGGCTCGTACTCGGTCTGGTTTTAGCCAACTGCATTGCCGGCCCGGCCTCAGCCCAGCGCCAGCCCGACCCGCCGGATTACACCGCCGGCGACAAGCCACCCGCCAAAGGCCCGCACGACTGGAACATGGGCCCGACCGGGGCCCGGGGCTACTTCTACGCCTTCCGGGACCAGACCACCCACGCCCGACAGTGGTACATCTCCAAAGTCGCCCAGGGCTCCCCGGCCGACGGCCAACTCGAACCCGGCGACGTCATCCTCGGGATCGGCAACAACCGCTTTAGCCACGACGCCCGCGTCGAGCTGGCACAAGCCATCCAGCAGGCCCAGGCCAACCGTGGGGGTCGGCTGGTGCTGCAGCGCTGGCGCGACGGGCAGACCCGCATGGTCTCGATCCGGCTTCAGGTGATGCCCGACTTCAGCCCTACCGCGCCGTACGACTGCGAGAAGTCGGCGATGCTGCTCGAAGCCGGCGCGGCCGCACTCGCCGCCAAGGGCCTGGCCCGGCAGAACCTGCCCAACCACATCAACGCCCTGGCCCTGTTGGCGACCGGCGAAGAGGCCTACCGCCCCATGGTCCGTGACTACGCGCGCAAGCTGGCCGAGCGCGACCTATCCCAGTACCAAGGGCTGCACTCGTGGGAGTACGCCTTCAACACGCTGCTGCTGGCCGAGTACTACCTGGCGACGCAAGACGACCGGGTGCTGCCCGCGATCCGCAAGCAGGCGCTGGAGATCGCGCGGGGCCAGAGCCGGCTGGGCAACTGGGGCCATCGGTTTGTGAGGCCCGAGCTGGGTCGGCTTGGGGGCTACGGGTCGATCAACTCGGTGAGCGTCACCCTCGCCACGGCCATGGCTCTGGCGCGGGAGTGCGGCGTTGATGAGCCGGAGTTGGACGCCGCCATCCAACGCAGCGCCGACTTCTACCGACGCTACGTCAACCTCGGCTCGATCCCCTACGGCGACCACCCCCCGAACCTGCAGTACGGCCACGACGACAACGGCAAGAACTCCAACGCCGCCATCTTCTTTGACCTCATCGGGGACAAACAAGCGACCGAGTACTACCGTCGTACCGCCCTGGCCGCCATCAACGCCGACCGCGAGCAGGGCCACACCGGCAACTTCTTCAACATCCTCTGGGCCCTGCCGGGCGTGCAGCGGTGCGGACCGCTCGCCACCGGCGGCTTCCTGGAGGAGTTTGGCTGGTACTACGACCTGGCCCGCGACCACGAGCACGGCTACCCCTACCAAGGCCTACCCGGCACCCGGCGCGACAGCTACCAGAACTGGGACTGCCCCGGCGTCTTCCTCCTTCACCTGGCCCTGCCCCACCAGCAACTCCGCATCCTTGGCAAGGGTGAGCAGACCCTCCCGCCGATGACCGCCGAAGAGGTCGAAATCACCCTCGACGCCGGCCGACACAACTACCCGACCATGACGCCCGAGCAGCTGACCCAAGCGCTCTCGTCCTGGTCACCCATCGTCCGCTACGAAGCGGCCGAGGAACTCAAGCGACGCAAAGTCGCACCGACGACCGACGCTGCCCGGCTTGTCTCGGCCCCAGAGGCCGATCAACAACTCGCGGGCCTCAACGCCGCGGTTATCGACAAGCCCCAGGGGCAGGCCATCGACCCGGTGTTTAACGCCGCGGCCATGATGCTAAGCAATGGCTCCATGCCGGTGAAGGTTCAGGCGGTCAGGACGCTGATCGCGATCGACCGAGAGCGGGCAACCCCCCTGCTGCTGTCGATCCTCGCCGCCTATGAGCCGGCCGACAACCCGGTGCTGACCCTGACGATCGTGAACGAGCTATTCCCGCGCAACGGCAAGGGTGATTTCCAACCCCTCAACCTGGTCGAGGACCGGGGACTGGCGCTCGCGGCGGCTCGCAAGGTCCTGGACCACGAAGACGCCCGGGTGATCGGCCACTTCGTGCCCTCGCTCAAAACCCTTTCCGATCGTGAACTCGCCCAGCTGATGCCAGACATCGTCCAGCGCGGTGCGACCGACACCCGCGGCAACTTCATGTTCATGATGGGTGCCCGCAACGGCTGCCTGCGGATCGCAAGCGAGTACCGGATCGAAGAGGCGATCGAGCCGCTCGTCGAGTTGGCACTGTACGAAGGGTGGGGACGCTCGGGCGCGTTGCAGCAGGCCCTGCCGCTGCTCGGTTCTTACGGCAGCGCCGCGGCCGAGTACCTCCCCCGGCTCCGCGAGACGATGCAAAAGGAGAAAGACGACCGGCTCAAGGGGCTGTTCGACCGTACGATCCAGCAGATCAGCGGGGACAACAACCCGCCGCGCTCCGTCACGATCGCCGAGTTCCAGCGACAGGCCGGGCTGAATACCAATTGATGCCCAAACCCGGGTACGCCGTAGCTTCAAGCCAGACAACGCCATGGCCGGGCCGAACAAGATGGGCCTGCGGTGGTCCCGACACATCATTTCTAATCGATAGATTGCTTTGAACGCAGTGCGTCGATGCTTTACCATGCCCGCCAAAGCGACCCGTCAAATCAACCCCGCATGCAGGATAAGACAACCACCATGAGCAGCGAACCGCTCCAGGGCAACGCCGTCATCGGGCAGTCCGGCGGCCCCACGGCCGTCATCAACCAGTCACTCGTCGGCGTGGTGGAGGGGCTCCAGGCCGCCCCCGGGTTTACCGGCAAGATCCTGGGCAGCCGACACGCCGTCGACGGCATGATGAAGGGCGACTTCATCGACCTGACCGACTGGCCGGCCGACCGGCTGGACCGGCTGGCGTGGACACCCTCGTCCGGGCTCGGCTCGTCCCGGCACAAGCCTAAGGCCGAGGACGTCGCGCGGATGACCGAGCAGTTCAAGCAGCACGACATCCGCTACTTCTTCTATATCGGCGGCAACGACAGCTCCGACACCTGCCGCATCGTCAGCGAAACCGCCGCCGCCACCGGCTACGACATGCACGCCTTCCACGTGCCCAAGACCGTCGACAACGACCTGGTCCTCAACGACCACACCCCCGGCTGGGGCAGCGCCGCCAAGTTCGTTGCCCAGGCCTTCATGGGCGATGACCTGGACAACCAGGCCCTGCCCGGCGTGAAGATCAACGTCGTCATGGGCCGGCACGCGGGCTTCCTCACCGCCGCGTCTGTCCTCGGCCGACGACCCGGTACCAACGACGGCCCGCACCTGGTCTACGTCCCCGAGGCCGACTTCGATGCCGAGCAGTTCTGCAAGGATGTCCAAGCGAAAATGAACCAGATCGGCCGATGCGTTGTGGCCGTCAGCGAAGGCATCCACGACAAGGACGGCACGCCCATGGCCGCCAAGCTCGCGGAGATGCAGGGCAAGGCCGTAGAAAAAGACGCCCACGGCAACGTCCAGCTCTCGGGCAGCGGTGCCCTGGCCGACTTCCTCGCCGCCGCGGTCAAGCAGCACCTGGGCAAGGGCGCACGCGTGCGGGCCGACACCTTCGGCTACCTGCAGCGGTCCTTCGTCGGCTGCACCAGCGAGACCGACGCCGGGGAAGCCCGCGCGGCCGGTGCGAAAGCCGCCGAGCTCGCAACCTCTGGCATCCGCCATGGCTCGATCGCCATCCAGCGCAAGCCGGGCGACGGCTACGCCGTCGAATACAACCGCATCGAGCTGACCGATGTCGCCGCCAAGACCCAGCACTTGCCCACCGAGTGGATCGTCACCGGCAACGACATCAGCCCGATGTTCATCGACTACGCCGCCCCCATCGTTGGCGAACTGCCGGTCATCGAACGCATTGAATAGACCCGCAAAGTTGCCCGAGAACATCGTCAAAACGCGAGATACTCCGGCCACGCAAGGGGCAAGATCAAGACACTGACCGATGGCACTGGGCACCAGCCAAGCCTACCCGTGCGCTTCATCTTACGTCAGCCTATGAAGATGAAAGTCCGGGCTCTGAGCCCATGATTCACGGGCAAGAGGCCTACGCCAATAAGACCAGGACGTATGCTTATTGCTTCATTTTGCGATGTATATCAAATCCGCGACGACCAGTAACGATCTCCCAAGAGTTCAGCCCACCGTTTCAACTCGCGCGGTGATGCGTTAAAGCACGGCGACGGTCGAGCGACTGACTAAATCATTGATCGCTGAGGGTAAATGTTGAGTCGACATGGCTCAGCAGGGTGTTGGCGTAAGGCACGGACCCGGATTCATCAAAAAACAGGTGGTCGTCTGTGTTCGTTGGGCCCGACGCGTACTGCGTCGTGTAGCCGGTTGCGCTCTGGTTGAAGCCCACGCTTCCGTCGTTGAACTGGACGCTGCCGGCCCACTGCTCGCTGCCGGGCTCGGTCCAGATGCTGTGGAATAGCTTGTCGTTGAGCCCGGCAAGCTGTCCCACCGATCCGGTGTCTGAGATCGGGCGGTCGGCCATGATGATCGCGCTGGCGTTCGCCGTGTCACGCCACTCCTGCCCGCGCTTGGACGCGACCCACTTCAAACTAGGATCGGACACCGCGGCGGGGCTCCATAGCAAGCCCGTGGAAACCTGTCGGTCAAAAGAGAGCATCGAATACGAATTATGATCCCACGTGACGTTGCGTGTCCCAACCGGCAAAGAGGTGTCGGGCAGGACCTTGGCCGTGTCACCGGGGCTGATCATGTACTGAGGCGGGATGTAGTCCAGTTCGTAAAGGATCGCGATCCGACGCGCGGCGTTGACCCCTAAACCCTGGCTGCGGTAGGTCGACCCCTGATGATTCATATGGCCGACGGTCCCGCCCCGGAGCGGTTGGCCATTGCTGTTGATGCCGGGGAACCAGCCCTTGTTGTCCTGCGCAAAGGTGAATATCCCCTGGTGGATGCCACGCAGCTGGGTGCTGTTCTGCATCTGCCGGGCCGATTTACGCGCCGAGCTTAACGCGGGCAGCAGGATGGCAATCAGCAGCGCGATGATGCTGATCACCACGAGCAATTCGATGAGCGTGAAGGCCTGTCTTTGCATCAGAAACTCCTTAAAACATCAATACGGGGATCGGGTGGTCTAGCTGGCTTAGCCGCCATCATTCAACACGGCTACCGAAAACGCCCGGCGCTTGTGTCCTGTCCGCCTCGAATCACCCACCACTAAGGGCGCTCAGAGATGTGTGATTGGTGTGAGTTGGCGGTGAGGTAGCAGAACTTGCTCTGCACGTTCTGATCGGCCGGCGGCGTGGGCGTGGTCGTAATATCGATCTCGTCGCTGGGCCGCTGGTAGATGTTGTCGTTGAGGTTCGTGTACCGGCCGAACTTTGTCTCTTGCTCGGCCGTGCTCTCGACCGCGACGTGTCCATCGGCCCAGCCCAGCCCCATCCTGAACTGCCCCGGGCTGGGCGAATAGACCCCGATGTAGGCGTTGGGGTCCGAGTAGTCCTGGTTCTGGACGACGATGATCCTGTCACCGATGACGGGCAGCTTTGAGTCAAGGTTGTCGATCGTGTACTGCCGACGCTTGTATCCGTTCTTATTCGAGGCGTTGAAATCCGCGAACTCTTCCATCGCGTAGGAGTAGTTCCGCCAGTCAAGCCGGGTCCCCGCAGAGTCGAGCCCGTTGTCGCCGAAGATCCAGGCCTCACGCGGGAACGGGTCGGCGGGGTTGATGGCGTAGTCGGGCGAGACGTAGTCGTTCTGGATCATCAGTCCCAGGCGTGTCCCGGGGTGCCCGCCATTCTCCCCGGAGGGCGAGGAAATCTGTCCGCCGACGGTCGCGGGCAGGATGTTCACCGCGGTGCCGTTGCGGACCAGGCCGGGGTAGACCCCGTCGGAGTCCTGGCCGTACATCGTAAAGGCCTGGGTGATACCGCGCATATGCGTGGTGTTCTGCATGATCTGCGCCGATTCACGCGCCCGGCTTAACGCAGGTAAGAGGATCGCGATTAGCAGCGCAATGATGCTGATCACGACGAGCAGTTCGATGAGCGTAAACGCTTGACGCATGACAGACTCCTGGAAAATTCTGAATCACAAAACCCCGGCTTGACGGGCCGTGCATCCAATATGGATAGACGCGGGCGAAAGGCACCGCGTTCCTATCGGAACGCGGTGCCACTTGAAGGTGGACAGGGGTTATGCACGACGCCGGCGTCGCAGGACACACAGGCCACCCAGCGCAAGCAGCCCGATCGAGCCGGGCTCGGGGATGACCGTGCCATTCACTGCGAGGTTGTCCAGTTGGTGGATGCTGTTTAGATTCCCGCTGTTCACATTGATGGTGAACGTCTTGGTTTGCCCCGGACCGATCACCACAGGCGTGGTTAAGTTTGCGTTATCCGACTGATTACCGGCGTTGAGTGTGACTGCTGAGCCGGGCGACGCGCCCGCTTCCTGGAAATAGAAGATCACGCCGGTGGTGTTCGCAATCTGGATCGACAGGCTCTCGACCGTGATGGTTTCGTTAGCGCCCGCCGTGATGGAGAAGGCAAATGGCGCGTTGGGGTCCGATGACAGGTCGGCGCCCGTGCCCGCATTGCCGTTCGCGTTGCCCGGGTTGCCAAACGAGGTCCACAACCCAGAAGGGGCCCCGCCGTCGAAGTAGTTGGCCCGGTGCAGGAACATCACCTGCGCACCACCGATGCCGCCGCCAAAGCCGATCCCGTCGTTGGCGTTGTTGGGTATCGCGCCGGGGCCAAAGTCATCGAAGGAATCATTGAAGCCAAGGCCCGAAACCGTCACGCCCGCCGCGTTATTGGTCGATTCAAGCCGCTGTGTGGTGCTGGTGCCGGTGTTGAACGTCCACTCGCCGAGCAGTGCGGCGTGTGCGGGACCAGACAAGATAGCAGTACAGGCAGCCAGCGCAAAAAAGCGCTTCTTGGAATGAGTAGCCATAGCAAACCTCCTAATAAGGGTTGTAAGTAAAAAATGATTCGCGATTGCGTTGCTAAAAATTGCCTCCTATAAAGATTTCTGAATCGTCTGGGGCCATCGATCAGGCTCCGCCGTACTGGTTGTACTTTGAGCCTGTACCACGGGATGAATCACGGCTCATCGCGTGTGTTTGGGAAACGGTTCAACCGATTAATCGTGCGCAGCTCCCATTCGAGCCGCAAGCCAACCAAGCCCCGGTCACCTTGTGCGTCATGGTTTTGGGGGTTGGAATTGATCACCTCAAAGGCGATGGTGTTCTCCCCATGGATCAGGTGCTCGTTGATCACACTGGTTGCAAACTCACCCCAGCCACGAGCCGGTTGATCAAGGCGGACGCGCTGACCGTTGATACGCACCCACTGGACGTAGATGTCCGCCATGTATCGGAGCTGGAGTGTTGTCGCTTCGAGGTCTACGTTGTCCGGGATGAAGAACCGGGACTCAAAGACAAACGGGGTATCCTTGGGAAGTTCGGCGGAAGGCTTGTAGCCGATCATCTGCGAGGCCGGATCGAAGTTTTGACCCTGGAAACGGGGCAGAACGTAAAAGACGTGGTCAATGACCGCGACAGGCTGAGGCGTAAGCAGCTTCCGTCCATTGACCTCGACGACTGCCCAATTCGGATCGGTCTCACCGACGGTCCGCTCAGCACCCGTCCCGGGGAGCGATATGGATTGCACCGACACATTCTTAAACTGCTCGATCTGTTCACGAGTCTGCTGAATCACAAAGACTTCTGGACGTGCTGATGAGGCGTGAGCCGACTGGCCAGTGGTCAGGTGTAGGGCCTGGCGTTCGCGGAGGTGGTCGGGATGGTCGACCGATACCTCACCCTGGAATACATGGACCTTAGACCCATGATTGGTGGACACATCGACTCCGAACTGCGTACCAAGGTCGGTGATAGATAGATGAGGCGTGCGAACCACAAAGCCTTTGGACGATTCGGTCTCGCAGATGCCAAACAGCTTGCCGGCATGCAGGCGGATGGCGTTGTCGTGGTCGAGCAGTTCGACGGTGGCGGGCCCTTCGAGGATGGCCACCGCGCCGCGGTTGGTGGTGATCTGGGCGAAGCCGGATTCAAGCGTAAGCCGTTGGCCAACCCGCAGGTCGCTGCCGACACCCAGGCGCGGTTGGCCGGGTGACCCGGCCCAGGCGGCATCGGACTGCCCGCTGATCGTCGCAACAATCGGATCCGGACCCGGGGCCATGGCCAATGTTGCCGCATCAGGTACAGGAAGCTGTTCTGCGGCCTCAGGCTTACCCGGGTTCAAGCCATCCACAAGAAGCCACAGTGAAAATCCAAAAATCAAAACCGCCGCGCAGGCCCCCGCAACCGCCAGGCCGGGCGCCAACCAGCCCTTCACCGCCCGTCTGTCACCCGAATCCCAAAAGCCCTGGGCGACTTCGACCAGCCCCGCACGGCCCGAGCTCTGATCTAGCTCGGCCATCAGCACGAACCAGTCGCTCCGGTCCGAGGCCCATTCTTCTTCAAACAGCGAGCCCAGCTGCTGCTCAATATCCGCAAGCTCCGCCAGCACCATCAGCAACTCGGGGGCAGCCCTTAGCCGATCCCGTAGCTCGGTTGCCAGTTCGTGATCGAGCAGGCCCTCGGCGTGCAGCGCGAGCAGCTCGGTGTCCCGGGGTGTCATCGCCCAGGTCGTCTCATGTCCATCGGATCGAGTCATCCGCCCCCCTCGGCCTGCGCGGCCAGCCGCTCGCGGATGCACCGGGCCAGGCTCTGCCTGATCCGAAGCAGCAACATGGACACCGCCGCCTCGGACCGACCCAGTTCCCGGGCCAACGGCTTGATGCCGATACCTCGGAAATACCGCTTCTCGATCAGGTCCTTCCGCTGGCTGGTCAGCCGACCGACGCACTCGTGCAGCGCGGCTTTCCGCGACTTCGCCCCGTCGGCAAGCCGAATATGGGCTTGGGCCAGGTCGCCCAACAAATCGCCGTCGAACACCAACGGGTCACGCGATCGACGCTGCATGTACTTCAGAATCAGATTCCTGGCGATCCCCAGCGCCCACGGCAGGAACGGGCGTTCCGGCTCATACAAATCAACTTTCTCGGCCACGACCGTGGCCACCTCCTGCACCAAGTCCTCAACATGATGTCGGTCCCACACCACGCTGGCGATGTACGCGGCTACCGTGGGCTGGCTTTTCATCCATAAACCCATGACAAGACGCATTTTATGTGCTTGATCCACGCAGCGACTCCAGCGAAATCAGAGGTCAAAACCATGAACCACCGTATGTATTTACCCGCCACGCCAAAATCTAACGGGTCAATATCAAAAAAAGATATGTTTATGAAATCGTCCGCGCACCTTCAGCCCCGGCATCAGACAACACCGCGGAAGTTCATGCAGATGAAAGCATCATGCGAACACCCATCCATAACGGCACGGTTGATGGACAGACCAGCATCCGCAAGGGGCTAACGTCTTGCCGAACATTCAACTGATTCGTATTCCAGAATAAACCAAGGCGTTCATGACTTAATGAGCCGCCGAGTCACACCCGGCGGACAAGCGTCAGATCGCTTGTCCGCCACGGGTGACGTGGCGACTTTCGAAGACCTGACGAGCGTATGAATTTTTGGGCATGCCTATGAATAGGACAGGCGCGCCTCTCGCGCGATCGGCCTTGCAGCGTGAGAGATGCGATGCCCAAGTATCGACCAGAGTGAAAGCCACGACCTCCCGGTAAAACGAGAACCAGCCCTGCGCCTCTTTGCCGAGTCAGGGGTTCTCATACGATTCCGGCTCGGGCCAGTAACCCGTCACAACGCCGGTCTCGTCCGCGGCGAATTCCACCAGGTCTGGCGTGGATTCAAAAACGACAGAACCATCGAGCCGGCCGACGTTTTCACCGACCACATCCAACTCCTCGGGGGTCGCGTTTTGCGGTCCGGTCACCAGTCCACGGGGGCCGTGCGACGCTGTCGCATTTGGCGGGTTGATGGTGCCGCGCTCGGTCACGTCCGATGCCACCACCAGGTCGGAAGCGTCTTCCATCGTCGCCGGACTTGACCAGTTCTTCCCATTGACCGCCACGAACGGGTCGATTTTCCGGCCAGCCATAAGGTAATAACCCATCCGCCAGCGGTTGGGATTGCCGCCATCGCCCTTCCTGATGTACTCCACACCGCGTTCGGGGCAAGTGAATTCCTCGATCTCCATGCCGACCTCGGCCAGGTCTTCGCCCAGGTGGGAAGGGATCCAGCTGATGTGGTCGTTGCCCGGGAATGCAATGCTTTGGTAGTTAAGCTGGAAAGCGGATGCTTCCGGAAGGTCGCGGTGAGAGAGCCGGAAACGCCCCTTATTGTCCACGGCCATCATCACCGAGCTCTGCACAAGGCTGCGGCAGTTTGATGCGCACTGTGCCCGCCGGGCACTCTGCCTCGCCGCGCCCAGGGCCGGTAGCAGGATCGCGATCAGCAGCGCGATGATGCTGATCACCACGAGTAGTTCGATCAAGGTAAAAGCACGGCGCATAAAATAATCCCTTTACTTTAATTTACAACGTAAAGGTGCGACGCTCCTTCCAGAGCGCGACACCATTTGCAGGAGAAGCTGGTTACCGCCGGCGACGTGCGATCATCAGCCCGCCAAGACCGAGCAGTGCGAGCGAGCCGGGCTCGGGGACGACGGTAATGATCGAGCCGGAGCCCCCATCGCTGACGAATTGCAACGTGCCGCCGACCGCAGTGAACTTACTAAGGTGTTCGCTTTGGAATGCAGCAACGTCTTCGTTCGTGAAGAAAACGGTGCCGCCGAATTGCAGTTCGACCGTGCCGCCGGGGGGAATGAGCGGGGTGTCGCCGCCCCGGAGGGTCAGGGTGCCGCCATCCAAGACGGTGATAGCGGTATTGAGGAACTGCAGGTTGATCGTGCCCCCGTCTCCGATCGTGACCGATCCCGTGCCCGCGCCGCCGAAGCTGCCGAAACTGCCGAGCGTCAGCCCGGCGACCAGCAGATCGTTATTGCCGAAATCGAACGTGCCGCCGCCGAAGAAGCCAGGCTCGCCAGCAACGTACTGCGATGCACCGGCATCGATCACGATCCCGCCGGTAAAGTCGGGGACCGCGACACCGGGGTCGACGGTGCCGCCGGCTGGGGCGGCGCTGGTATCGGTATCCACGAAGTTGCCTTCATTGAATAGTGAGGTGCCGTCGGCGGAGCCTGTCCAGACCAACGCGGCGTTCGCGCCGCCTGCGAGACTGAGTGCAATCGCCGCGCTGAAGAATCGAGTGGTTTTACGTACGGACATGATTTCTCCTTTCGAATGAGAAAATGGTTATGGCTTTTTGGCGTTCATCCTGGCAACGCCAAGCAGGGTCAGTCGGGACTGGAGTTTCATAGACAATCTCCTGAATTAACGGATGGCTCCTCCTATGGACGAGCCCAAGCATTCTTTTCAAACAAGGTCTTCAGGGTGCTTAGCTGCCATGAGACGCGCAGGCCAACCTGGCCGGCCGTTCCAAAGCGGTCGGCGTAGTGGTTACGGACTTCAAACTCGATCGTGTTGTGCCCGGCCACAAGATGGTCTGCCAGGGTGAAGTCCCGCCAACGCTGAAACTCGATCATGACTTCGCCATCGATCACAACCCGCTCGCCGTTGATGATCACCGCTGCCAACGCGTTGTCGGCGATAAAACGCACCGAAAGGCGCAACCTGTCTGGGTCGAACCCATCGGGGATATTGAATGAAGTCGCGAACGTATAAGTAAAATAATCACCCGCACCCGGGCTGGAGGGTGGCTTCCAGCTGATGAATTTTGATTCCATCGGGTCCTCCGGGAAGCCGAGGTAATAGGCTGCGCTATCGCTAGCGACAGGGGAGACCGCGGGCTCGATCGGCTTCCCGTTGACCGCAGTGATCTGCCAGTTTGTGTCGGCTTGGTTGGGCGCAAGAGCCTGCCCGGTACCCGGCAACCGGATCACGGTTGGGACGATGACGCCAAAGTCGACCGCGCTGTGGCTGATGGTCTGGAGTAGTGGTGTACCCGCCGAGGCGCGTAAGGACCGGCCGGCTGATATTCCCCGGGCGGTATCAAGCGCGCCGGGCCTTTGAATCTCGACCCTTCCCTCAAAGACGTGGACGTCCGTATGTGAAGGCGAAGCCGCGTCCACACCAAAGCGTGTGCCTAGGTCGGTGATATCCATCAGCGGGGCACGGACCAATAAGCCCTTTGATGATTCGGTTTCACAAATGCCGACGAGCTTGCCCTTGATCAGGCGTATGGCGTTGTCGTGGTCGATCAGTTCGAACGTACAAGGTGCTTCGAGGAGCGCTATCGCGCCACGCTTCGTCGTGATTTCCGCGAAGCCTTCGGTCAGCGTAAGCCGCTGACCGGCATACAGTTCTTCACCCGGCCTGCGATACCACACCGCGTCGCGCTCAGCGGTCAGCGTGGCAACGACAACTGACTCAGATGCCCGCAGCGGTGGAGCGGGGGAATCAGATTCGCCCGGCGTTTCGCCGCTCGGGCCGCTGATGACCACCACAAGCCCTACCACCAAAGCTAGAGCCGCCGCGATCGGGCCCCAGACCACCCGGCGGGTCCCGAGGTACCAAAGCACCTGCCCGACCTCACGAGTCGAAGGACGATCGACCTGATACGTCCGCGTTGGTGATGGCAGCTTAGCCTGATGGACGGTCGAGGTCGCCGCGCGGTCTTCCAACTGCAGCAGTTCTTGCAACACCGCGCCCTGGTCGGCTGGGTCCAGCACGCCGGCCCCGGCCTCCCACTCTAATAGGACGTGCAACTCGACGTACCGCATATAAAAACGGCGGGCCCCAGGGTGGTCGCGCAGGAGTTGACCTAGCCTCGTACGCTGTTCGGGCAAGAGTTCGCCCTCGGTCAGCGTCGCCAGCAGCACCTCCAACTCTTCGGTGATCTGGTGGGCCAGGCTCATCATCGTCCCCCCGAGGTTTGACGCTCGATACAGTCCAACAGCGCCATGCGCGTGCGGTGCAGGACCTTGGCCACCGCGTTGGCGCTCTTGCCCAGCCGGGTCGCCATATCTTTGACCGCTAGGCCGTCGGCGTACCGGATGCGGAGGAGGTTACGGTGGTTGGTGGTGAGCCTGTCCAGGCAGCTGGCCAGCGCTTCGCGACGGGCGTCGAAAGGGTCGTCTTCGCTGAAGATGTCGGCCATGCCCGTGATCAGCTCGTCGTCAAAGACCAAGCGATCCCGCGCGAGTTTCTGGCGGTGAGACATCACTTGGAATCGAGCGATCTGGAAAGCCCAGGCAATAAAATTTGTGCCCGGCTCAAACTCCTCGGCCTTGCGCCAGATCACCAGATTGACCTCCTGCAACACATCCCGCGCCTGTTCGCGGTCACCGGTCAGAGTAAAGATATAGGCATAAACCCTGCTCTGGCAGGAAGTAAAGTCGGTCACGAACGCTTCGGATTGTCCAGCTTCTTCACTCAAGGCAGATGCTTTGGGTTCTAGGCATTTTGCAGATAGGAGACAGGAGGTAACCGAACGGTCCTCATGAGCCAATACCGGGAGTCCGGCCGATATGTCGCGCTGTATCACAACAATCCATGAAGATTATGGATCGTCAGCCACGGGCAAGCTCTTAGGCGGCAAGCCGATTGCAGCGGATCGGCTACGGCCGGTCGGCCGCGAAGGGGAAGCGCGGGTGGGGTTCGCGGGCCTCGGCCATGATCCGTCGGATCTGGCGGACGACCGCCGGGTGCCGGGCGGCGATGTTGTTGGCTTCTCCCGGGTCACGCGACAGGTCGTAGAGCTCGATCGGTGCGTCTGCGTCCCGCTTGCAGTTCAGCCGGACGCCTTTCCAGGTCCCCACGCGGACGGCCTGCTTGCCACCTTGTTCGTGGAACTCCCAGTAGAGGTAGTCGTGCGTCGGCTGCTCGCCCGACCCGAGCAGGGTGGGCACCAGCGACAGCCCGTCGATCTCGTGGCTGTACTCGGCCCCGGCCAGTTCAGCAAGGGTCGGAAAGATATCCCAGTTCGCGGTGGGCAGGTCGGTCTTGCCCGGGGCGATCTGACCCGGCCAGTAGGCGATCATCGGCGAGCGGATGCCGCCCTCGTAGAGGTCGCGCTTGCCGCCGCGCAGCGGGCCGGAAGAGTTGAACCAGGCGCGTTGGAACCCCCCCTCGTTCATCGAGCCGTTGTCAGACATGAAGATGATCAGGGTGTTGTCCGAGAGCCCGAGCTCTTCGAGTTGGTCGAGCAGTTGCCCGACCTCCCAGTCCAGCCGGGTGACCATGCCGGCGTAGGTGGCCTTGGGCTCATCGGTGCCTCGGTAATGCCGCTGCGGCACGCTGACCTCGTCGAACTTGCCGCGGAACGGCTCGATCCAGCGCTCGGGCACACACAGGCTGGCGTGGCTGAGCTGGCTGGCATAAAGCAGGAAGAACGGCTCGTCGCGCTGCGCCACTGCCTTGAGATAGGCTCGGGTGTCGGCCAGGAACAGGTCGGACGAGTAATGCTCGCCCTCATGGAGTTGGTTGTTGGGGTACTCGACCACGCTGGTCCGCCCGGCAACGTTGCGGAACAATTGTTTGGGGTAGTAGTGGTGCGCCGCGGCGTGGGCCAGGAAGCCGAAGAAATAGTCAAAGCCCATCTGGTGGGACAGCTCCTGGTCATCGGAGTTACAGGCCAGCGAGGACTTGCCGATCATCGCGGTGTGGTAGCCGGCCCGCTTGAGCACCTGCGCGATCGTGATGTCTTCGCCGGGCCGAAGCGCGATCCTCCCGTTTGCGCGGATCCAGGTATGGCCGTTGTGCATCCCCGTCATCAACGACGCGCGCGACGGGGCGCAGACCGTCGAGCCGGCGTAGGCATCACTGAACATCAGCCCCCGCTGGGCCATCCCGTCGAGCACGGGGGTCTGCCAATTCGTCTGGCCGTAGCACGACAGATCGCCGTAACCCAGGTCGTCGGCCATGATGAAGATGATGTTGGGACGCGGGGCGTCCTGGGCCTCTGCGACCGTTTGACACGCAATCAACAAAACAAGCAGGTGAAAAGGAATCAAAATGAAAGTTTTCACGCGATGGCTCCTTTAGTTGCGACCGCTCATCAGGCGGACCGTTTGCATCAAGATCACAGGACGAAGCACAAATCGTATCGCAACACCGGTGTGAATGAACACAGAATCCGGGTCCGGATCATCGCGAGCAACGCAAACGATTTATTTGAGCCATGACGCTAGGATGCAAGGCCAACCCGAGCAAACACCTGCCCCGGAGCCCCTCATGCCTATCAACCTGACCTTCCTCGGCCATTCCGGTTTCCTGATCAAGGACATCGATACCGGCAAGGCCGTGTGTGTCGATCCCTTCCTGACCGGCAACCCGCTCGCGGTCCACAAGCCCCAAGACATCCAGTGCGACTACGTCGCGCTGACCCACGGCCACGAGGACCACTTTAATGACGACGCCATCGCTATCGCCAAGAACAACAACGCGACCGTCATCGGTGCCTACGAGCTCTGCGTGTACGTCAGCACCGAGTGCGGCCACGACAACGTCGATCCGGGCAACCCCGGTGGCCGAGTCGCGACCGACTTCGGCTACGTCGCCTTCACCCCGGCGTTCCACTCGTCCAGCTACCAGGGCCGGTACATGGGCCAGCCGATGGGCCTAGTCTTTTCGATCGGCGGGGTCAAGCTCTACCACTGCGGGGACACGGCCCTTTTCTCCGACATGAAGCTGATCGGCCAGGTCGCCAAGCCGGACATCGCGATGGTCCCCTGCGGCGACCGGTTCACGATGGGCATGGACCTGGCGACGATGGCCGCCGAGTTCATCAAGCCGAAGGTCGCGGTGCCGATCCATTACAAGACGTTCGGGGTCCTGGAACAGTCGATTGAAGGATTCAATCCCGAGGGCGTCGAAGTCCGCGAGATGCAGCCGGGCGAGACCTGGACCTACCCGGGTTGATCGTCAAAGCGATAGGATACACGGGGGCCAGCACCAAGAACGATCCGGAGATCCCGATGCACTGCCCCCCACTGCGACTGCTAGGCGTATGGATGCTATTGCTGGCCCTGCTGCCGGTTAGGGGTGTCCTGGCCGAGCCGATGCCCGACAAGTAGGTTATCGAGACGGTTGACCGCTATATCGATTCGATGCGGGAAGGTGATTACCTGGCCATGGCCCGCGCGATGCATTCCGGCGATCTGCGCGACTTCAAAAATCTGCTGCTGACCGTAGCCCAGGCGGCGGACAACGAAGACAACTTCCGTGACTTCGCCGTGCTGTTTCCTGGGATTGAGACGATTGATCAACTCCGCGAACAGACGCCCGAAGAAGTGTTTGCCGGGCTGATGCAAGCGCTGGTAGGGATGATGCCCGATCTCCGCGCGATCCTTGTGGGGGCCGAGATAGAGACCCTTGGAGCGGTGACGGAGGGCGAGGACCTGATCCATGTCGTTCACCGGATGACGATGCAGGTCAACGGGGCCACGGTCACGACGATCGACGTGGTTTCGCTGCAGCAATACGAAGACGGTTACCTGATCCTGATTGACGAGCAGGTCCGCGGGATCGCGACCGCCTTACCGCGTCAGTTTGGGATCGAGCCGGAGCCGCGGCAAGAGTAGCCGGGACGTACGCAGGGCGCAAAAAACCACGCCTCGCAGACGGAACCCACGGGGCGTGGCGGAGGAGAAAAGACTTTTTTAACGCCGAACTAGTCGGCTTAGTACGTGATTCTAGCAATCACTTTATCGTCCGGCACGAGGATTATACCCCAAAAATTGCCTAATTTGACATCTGGCCTATACCGATCCACTTTTTTGCGGTTTCACGCTCAATGATCTAGTGAATATCGGTCGGTCAAGGCGGATCACGCCTGAAATCTTGGCACACATTTCACCGTCACGACTGCAATTTGTACGCGCGACAAGGTCTTTCCATGAATCAATGCTCCCGACCTGCTTCAGAGGCTAGCCGGTGAAGACGGACTGAAACTGAACGGGCTATGAATGAACGGGCTAAAGTGCACGTGAACCAAAACAGCAGGAGCCCCTCGGTTCAAACGGCGTGACCGCACAGTTTTCTCGAAGCGTGGGGCTTCCGATCACTGATGCGTGCGGTCGAGCATCGGGTTGGGCCATCCTTGACCGGTTCCCGGGCCTTATCGCCGAGTGTCCCTCGGGCCGAGCGAGTCCGTTCGGCCCCTGCTGATTGTCCTCACGCAGTGTTGGCCGAATCCTTCGGCCCCCACCGCGTCTCTTTCTGCCTCCGCCACGCCTAAGCGGTCCGTGCCCAGGCGTTGCGGCGATTGTCGACAAAGCGATCCTTCGCCCTAGTCTCCGGCGCGATCCTTGCGCCGGCCGAGAAACATCCGGGGGTTGGTCAGAACGCCCGGTTTATCCTTGAGGACCTGGTCGATCCTCGCCTGCCAGGCGACCTTGTCCCTGATCTTCAGGTGGTCGCCCGCTCCGGTCAGTGAGACCTCACCCGCCAGCCCCGTCTGCTGGAGCAGGTGGTCGGGGAGCCGTACCCGCCCGGCCGAATCCATCTCGACCCGTTGGGATTGACTGAAGAAAACATCTTCGTATTCAAGCAAATCGGCCGGGTCAAGGTCGGACTGCCGCAGCTCTTCTGCAAGCCGCTGATACCCCGGCTCGGTGTATAGGCAGAGCACGTCCGGCCCACCAAGCACACAGTAGAACACCACCGTATCGCCTTCGCCAAGCCCAAGGCCCCGCTGCACGGTGCGGCGGATCTCGGACGGGATGGCGATTCGGCGTTTGGCATCGATCGCATGCTCGTATTTGCCGGTGAAGACCAAGGGACGTGCTCCCCGTTGACGCGGGGCAAGATACGACACGATGCCCCACGATGCAACACACCCTTACCTTTTTGCGACATTTTTGCGGACAAATGACCTTGCAATCCAAGGGAAATATAATTTAATTCTCTTTATGGCATGTATTTAATATTTTACTGTCATCGCGCAATTTTTTCGTGGTGTGCCCAGTCGATGGAAGTCTGATCGGTTGAGAGGATCCCATAATGTGTAAAAATAGTTGATAAACTGGCGTAATCAGTCAAGCTGGCCAAGAAATCTCACCTCCCCTCTCTCGCTACCATGCCACCATGAATCAGCCGAACGACTCGACCCCTTCCACTGAGATCCAAACCCTTACCGAAGGAAGGTTCCTTCGGATGGTGAAGCAGGGCCGGTGGGAGTACGTGGAACGGCACACCTCAGCCGGGGCCGTCGCGGTCGTGGCGGTGACCGAGGCGGACGAGTTGATCCTGGTCGAGCAGGACCGCGTCCCGCTGGGTGGGCCTTGTATCGAGTTGCCTGCCGGCCTGGCTGGGGATCTGGACGATGCGGCGGACGAGTCCTTCATCGAGGCGGCACGTCGAGAGTTGCTCGAGGAGACCGGCTACCACGCCCAACACATCGAGCACCTTTTTGAGGTCGCCACCAGTCCGGGCCTGACCAGCGAGACGATCGACCTCTACCGCGCCCAAGGCCTGACCCGGCAACACGCCGGCGGGGGCGTTCACCACGAGCAGATCACCGTCCACCTCATCCCGGTTCCCGAGGCCGCAGGCTGGCTGAACAAGCAGGCCCGTGCCGGCAAGCGGGTGGATATCAAGACCTGGCTGGGGGTGATGCTCTCGGGTGGGGATCTCTCGCGAGCGCTATGATGAAGCAATGCCATCCGGATCGCCCCACCTTGTATTGACCTCGTCCGGGTTGTATTGCCCGCGAGGGGGTTTTTACATCGACCCCTGGCGGCCGGTGGAACACGCGGTGGTCACCCACGCCCATGCGGACCACGCCCGGCCGGGCAGTTCGCGTTACCTTTGTGCCGAGCCGGGCCTGGGTGTCCTGGCCCACCGCATGCAGAAAGGGGCGAAGATCGACACGCTGGGGTATGGCGCGTCGCTCAAGCTTGGCGATGCAGCGGTGAGCTTGCACCCCGCCGGGCATCTGCTCGGCTCGGCCCAAGTGCGGCTCGAGATCGGCGGGCACACCACCGTGGTGACCGGGGACTACAAGACCGAAGCCGACCCGACCTGCGATGGTTTTGAGCCCGTGCCTTGCCACGAATTGATCACCGAATGCACGTTTGGCCTGCCGATCTATCGCTGGCCACCGGCCGACGAGGTATTCGCCCAGATCAATGCGTGGTGGCGGGCCAACGCCGAGAGGGGGCTAAACTCGGCCGTCTTCGCTTATGCCCTGGGCAAGGCCCAGCGTGTGCTGGCGGGGCTGGATGCGTCGATCGGCCCGATCTTGGTTCACGGCGCGGTGCACGGCATGACCCAGGTGTATCGCGCTTCGGGCGTCGAATTGCCGTCGGCCGAGCCCGCGTCGGTCGAGGCGGCGAAGCATTACAAGGGCAAGGCGATGGTCATCGCCCCGCCGTCGGCCAACGGGTCGGTGTGGATGAAGAAGTTCCGCCCGTGTGCCACCGCGCTGGCGTCGGGGTGGATGGCGGTGCGCGGCCGGCGCCGCTTCCGAGCGGTGGACCGGGGCTTTGTGCTCTCGGATCACGCCGACTGGCCGGGGCTGCTGGAAACGATCCGGGCGAGCGGGGCCGAGCGTATCGGCTGTGCCCACGGCTCAACCGATGCGCTGGCACGCTACCTCGCCGAGCATGGCCTGGACAGCTATGAGGTCTCGACGCGTTATGAAGCAGAAGATGACGGGGCAGCGTGAAACGATTCACCGACCTGTACCTTAGCCTCGATGCGACGACCAAGACCAACGACAAGGTCGCGGCGATGCGGGACTATTTCGCGACCACCCCGCCTCGGGATGCCTGTTGGGCGGTGGCGGCGCTGGCGGGCAAGGGCATCACCCGGACGGTCAGGAGCGCACTTCTGCGCAAGTGGGCGGCCGAGGCCTCGGGGTACGAGCCCTGGCTGCTCGACGCCTGCTACGGCGTCGTCGGCGACCTTAGTGAAACGCTCGCGTTGATCGTGCCCGACCCCACGGCGCAGGATCGGGCCGAGGGGGATGAACCGCTTCACGTGTTTGTCGAACAGCGGCTTCAGCCCCTCGCCATACTGGACGAGGCGGGCCAGAAAAAGCTCGTGCTAGATACGTGGCGGCGCTACGACCGCGAAGGCCGGCTGATGTTCCACAAGCTGCTGCGCGGGGCGCTGCGGGTTGGGGTCTCGCGTGGGCTGGTGGTGCGGGCAATCGCGGAGGTCGCCGGGCTGGATGCGGCGGTGGTGGATCACCGGCTGACCGGTCGTTGGCGGCCGTCGGCTGAGGCGTATGCGGCGCTGCTCGCGAGAGAACAAGCGGCGGACGCGCCGGGCAAGCCCTACCCCTTCATGCTCGCCAGCCAGCTCGATATCGAGCCGGACACTTTGGGCCCGGTCGCGGATTGGCAGCTCGAATGGAAGTGGGATGGCATCCGTGCCCAACTCATCTACCGCCGGGGACAGGTCTACATTTGGTCAAGGGGAGAGGAGTCGGTCGCGGACGGGTTTCCGGAGGTCGTCGCGGCCGCCGCGACGCTCAAGCCAGACGCGGTCTTCGATGGCGAACTACTGGCGTGGGAAGACGGCCGGCCCCTGGCCTTTGGGGTGCTGCAAAAGCGCATCGGCCGAAAGCGGGTTGAGCTGTCTCTATTCCCCGAGGTGCCGGTGGTGTTCATGGCCTACGACCTGCTCGAGCTGGATGGCCGGGACACGCGTGGTCAAGCGCTGGCCGAGCGGCGAGCCCTGCTTGAGTCAACGCTCGCCGGGACAACCGGTCTTGAGCTGTCGCCCCGGGTCAGCGCGGAGCACTGGCGCGACGTCAGCGCGCGGGTGGGCTCGGCGCGGGAGCGCGGGGTGGAGGGCCTGGTCCTGAAAAGAAGGGACAGCGTCTATGCTGGGGGCCGAGCCCGGGGCCCGTGGTGGAAGTGGAAGGCCGACCCGTACACGATCGACGCGGTGCTGGTCCAGGGCCAGCAGGGCAGCGGCCGGCGTGCGGGTTTGTACACCAGCTACACCTTCGCGGTGTGGGACAATGGCGAACTGGTGCCGGTGACCAAAGCGTACTCCGGGCTGAGCAACGACGAAATCGAGCGGGTCGATCGCTATATCCGCAAGCACACCGTGGCCCGGCACGGCCCGGTACGGGTGGTCGAGCCGGACTTGGTCTTCGAGATCGCCTTCGAGGGTTTGCAGGAATCAACCCGCCACAAGTCCGGCGTCGCGTTCCGCTTCCCGCGCATGAGTCGGTGGCGGGAGGACAAGCAGGCGAAGGACGCGGACACGCTGGCGTCGGTGAAGCAATTGTTGCGGGCCCACACCGGGGGCTAGCTCATCCGACAATTAATCGGCGTTCTGCGCATCATCGCGCTCGGTGTTGTCGTCGAACGGGAAAAAGTCGACGCCGTCCTCGTTCTCCAGGATTGATCGCTGGTAGTCCGTGTAGGCCTCAAGGTTTTGTGCATCGACGATCCCGCCCCGGACCGCGTGCGCGCCGCGGTGGGTGGTCTCGGGGTCTTCTCCGAGGACATGGGCCCGCAGGACACGCACCGCCTCCACGGTCAGACGGTGGTGGTCCTGAACCACACACCCCACGATATGGCCTTGCTCGATACCTTCCTTCACCAACGGGGCGATGCCAAAGCAAACGACCTTGACGTTGTGCTGCCTGCCCGCATCACGCACGGCCTGAAGGATAGCCCCACCGTTCTGATACCAGACGCCGATCAGGACCAGCGGGCCGTCCGAAGCGGCCAAGACTTGTTGGACCTGCTGTTTGGTTTTGTCGTGGTCCTGCCCTTTGTCGTGCACGGCGGTGACGGAGACCCCGCTGCCCTCCAGCCCGTTGCGGATACCCCGGACCCGCAGGTCCGGCCAGGGGTGGCCGACTTCGGTAAACAGGTGGACGGGGGTGTCCTGATCCGCGGCTCGGAGGATCAACTCCGCGGCAAGCTTGCCGTGGCCGAACTCGTCATGGCCGACGAAGGTCCGGCTGAGGCCTCGGGGCCCGTCCCAGTCGAAGGTCACGAGCGGGACCTGCGCCGCAGCCCGTTCCAGTGTTTCGCGTTGGTCCTGGGCATGGACCACCGTGACCGCCAGCCCTCTTGGATTGGAGCCCAACGCGGCCTCGATCGCCTGGTTATGCGATCGGGCCGTCATGTTGCCCGGCATCACGGCCTGGAGGCGGATGTCTTCAAATGTTTCCCTCGCGTCGCGCACCCCGTACAACACGTACTTCCAGTGGGCTGATTGATAAAACACCATCTCCAGATCGATCGGCCGCTGCGTCTGTCGCGGTTGCGCGGTAAGAGGGTACGCCCCGAAGAGACCTATCAGGACCGTCAGTAGGGCGTACTGCAAGCGTGAAGCAAAAAATTTCATGATCTAATCCTAAGCCCGAAAGAACCAGCCGCTTTTGGTTACATCTATCCATCAATTGTACAGATAGGATCGTAAGTGTCGAACACCGATTCGTATAAGAAAAACGGGCCGGCCCTACCGTGGATGACGTCCCGCGGCTTTGCGCCGTTCGACTTTCAGCGTGAGGCGTGGGCGGCGTCGCTGCGTGGTGAGAGCGGGCTGATCCACGCGCCGACGGGGATGGGCAAGACCATGGCGGCGTGGCTCGGCCCGGTCGAGGACTGGCTTGCCCGACACCCCAACGGCTGGACGCCACCGGCTAATGCGAAGCCCGACGCCGCCCCGCCGATCGAGGTGCTCTGGCTCACCCCGCTGCGCGCCCTGGCCAACGACACAGAACAATCCCTGCGGGAGCCCATCGACGACCTGGGCCTGCCATGGACGGTCCAACGCCGGACCGGGGATGTGTCTTCGACCATCAAGGCCCGCCAGCGCAAGCGGCTGCCCACCGCGCTCATCACCACGCCCGAGTCGGCGTCGCTGCTGCTGAGCTACCCCGAGGCCCGCCAGCGCTTCAAGACCCTCCGCACCGTCATCGTCGATGAGTGGCACGAGCTGCTCGGGACCAAGCGCGGCACGCAGACCGAACTCGCCCTGGCAAGGCTTCGGCGGTGGAACCCGTCGCTGGGGATCTGGGGCCTGAGCGCGACCCTGGGCAACCTCGATCAGGCGCTGCACCACCTGCTGGGGGTCGGGCCCCGGGGCGGGCGGCGGCGCGGCCGGGTGATCGCCGGGCCGCCGGAGAAGCAGATCGAGCTGGATATCCTGCTGCCCGACGACATCGAGCGTTTCCCCTGGGCCGGGCACATCGGGCTCAAATTGATGTCACAGGTCATCGAAAAGATCCGGCGGGCCGAGTCGACGCTGGTGTTCACCAATACCCGGGCCCAGGCCGAGATCTGGTTTCGTCAGCTGATCAACCGGGCCCCGGACCTGCTCGGGCAGATCGCCTTGCACCACGGCTCGCTGGACCCGGCGATCCGGGCCGAGGTCGAGCAGATGCTCAGCGAAGGCCGGCTCAGGGCGGTGGTCTGCACCTCGTCGTTGGACCTGGGCGTGGACTTCCCGGCGGTCGACCAGGTCATGCAGATCGGCAGCCCCAAGGGCGTCGCGCGGCTGATGCAGCGGGCCGGGCGCAGCGGCCACCAGCCGGGCCGGACCAGCCGGGTGGTCTGCGTGGCCTCGCACGCGTTCGAACTGGTCGAGTTCAGCGCCGCACACGAGGCCTTGGCGAAGCGTCGGCTGGAAGACCGCCCGCCGTTTGACCGGCCGCTGGATGTGCTGGTCCAGCACGTGGTGACCTGCGCCACCGGCGGCGGGTTCGATGAGCAGGCGCTGTACGACGAGATACGCACGGCGGCGTGCTACGCGGGCCTGACCGGGCAGCAGTGGCGGTGGGTCATGGACTTTGTCGAGCGAGGCGGCGGGGCGCTGACCGCCTACCCCCAGTACGCAAGAATCAAGACGCAGAACGGCCGATGGGGGCCGAGCACCCCCAAAATCGCGAAGGACCATCGGCTGGGTATCGGCACGATCGCCAGCGACCCGGCCATGCTCGTCAAGTTCCCCTCCGGCAAGACGCTGGGCACGATCGAGGAGAGCTTTATCACGCGGCTTCGGCCGGGCGAAAAGTTCGTCTTCGCCGGCCGGATGCTCCAGCTTGAACGCATCCGCGACATGGCGGCGTTCGTGAAGGTCGCCAAAGGCAAAAAAGGGACGGCCGCGCGGTGGAACGGCGGGCGGTTCCCGCTCTCAACCCAGCTCGCCGAAGGGGTGGTGCAGCGTTTCGACGAATTAAACCGGGGCGTCATCGCCGACCCGGCCATCGATCGGGTGATGCCATTAATCGAACTGCAGCTTCGCTGGTCCAAGCTGCCCAGCCCCGGCCGGGTGCTGGTCGAGCGGGTCAAGCTGCGCGACGGCTACCACACGTTCGCCTTCTTCTTCCTGGGCCGACTGGTCCACGAGGGGCTCGCCGCCCTGCTCGCTCATCGGCTGACCTCCGGTGAGCCGGCATCCGTAGGCATCAACGTCAATGACTATGGCATTGAGTTGCTCACCCCCGAGAGACTGGATCTGAGTACGGACGATTGGCACCGATTGCTCGACCCCGACCGGCTGATCGAGGACCTACTCGAATGCGTCAACGCAACGGTGCTGGCCCGGCGGCAATTCCGCGAGATCGCCCGGATCGCAGGGCTGATCATCCCGACCTACCCCGGCCAGCGGCGGTCGGGCCGACAACTCCAGGCGACCAGCGAGATGTTCTTCGAGGTGCTCTCCGAGTTCGACGGTGACAACATGCTGCTGCACCAGGCCCGGCGCGAGGTCCTGGACAAGCAACTCGAGTTCGCCCGCCTGCGTGAGGCGATCGACCGGCTGGGACAAGTGCCCTTCGAAACCATCGAGCCCGGCCGACTCACCCCGCTGAGCTTCCCGCTCTTCGCCGACCGCTTACGGGCCGAGACCGTCAGCACCGAGCAGTGGGAACAGCGGTTGCTCAAGCAGATCGAGCAGCTCGATGAGGCGGCGGGCGGCAATGCGTGACTCGCCCAAGCACATAACCCCACCACGGGCCACGAAGGGCGCGTCACGAAAAGTGCTCCATGAACCATCGCAGCTTCTATGCCGCAACTCCTACCCTGAAAGCCCGTAATCACCCACACGCAAAAAGACCGGCACGATCGCGAGCTGAACATGCGTTGGAGTGTGTTCACTGTGATTGGATGGTGGCTGTGTTTTTGGCACACCATACTCCCTTGAATCAGAGCATAGAAACGAACAGATAGAACAGGGTTTTTACTCGCCCGCCCGGATCACGCGTCGCTTCAACAGCTCGACCAGTTCGCGGGGTGTGGTCTGATCGTTCGCGCCCGGCAGCAGCAGGGGCTGGTCTGCGCCGAGTTGTTTCTGCATCCGCTGACAGGCGGTGATCACCGTCGAGTGGTTCTTGCGGCCCATGGCGTAGGCGATCTCCGGGTAGCTCATGGAGGTCAGCTCGCGGGCCAGGTAGACCAACAGCGATCGCGCGAGGACCAGATACTTATGACGGGATGAGCTGGCAAGCTGCTTGGGGTCCTGCATCAGGTATTCGCAGACCGACTGCTGGATCATCTCGAAACGGATCGGCCGACGCACGACCGGCGAGAGGAAGTCTGGCAGCTGCTCCACCAGCGCCCGGCCGACGGGGATCAGCTCGCCTCGGCCCCGCCGGGGCTGGTCGGTGAGTGTCGCAAGCGCGTGCAGCCGGGCCAGGGCGCCCTCGAGGTCGCGGACCGACCCGTCGTACCGCTGGGCGAGCAGCTCGGAAACCGCCGGCTGCAGGAACAGGCCCCGCCTCCGGGCCAGCTCGCTGATCAGCGCCTTGCGTGTCACGGCGTCCGGCTCGGTGACCTCGATCACCAGCCCGCGCACGCAGCGCGACACGAGCGCCTCGCTGAACTGGGCGATCTGCCGAGGGTGGCGGTCGCTGGCCAGCAGCACCCGCGCCCCGGCCAGGTCGTTCTCCTCAAAGCAGTGCAGGAACTCCTGCTGGGTCTTTTCCTTGCTGGCGATGAAGTGGACATCATCGATCGCCAGGAGGTCCAGACGACGCATGCGTCGCCGGAAGGCTTCGAGCTTGTTGTTACGCACCGCGGTGATGAACTGGTTGGTGAACTGCTCGCCGGTGAGGTAGCGGACCTTGGCCGCGGGCCGATGCGACTTGGCGGTGGCACAGATCCCCTGGAGCAGGTGGGTCTTGCCGACCCCGCAGATGCCGTGCAGGAACAGGGGGTGGTTGGCGGTCGGGTCGTCGAGGTCGGCCATGCGTCGTGCGGCGGCGTAGGCGAGCTGATTACAAGGCCCGGTGACGTAGGACTCCAGCCGGTGCCGGAAGGGGCTGGCAGTATCGGCAGGCCGTTGATTCTCGGACCCGGCCCGGCGCAAAGCAACCGGGGCTGCGGCCGGAGGACCAACCTTATCCAAGCCTTGTACCTTGGCTTCGTTCTCATGCGTGGCGAAGTCCTGCGGCGCGACGTCCAGGGCGTAGCTGGCGTCCGGGCCGACCACCTCACGTGTCGCCGCGGCGAGGTCCGACGCGAAGTGCCTGCCGATCCAGTCGGCGGCGAAGCGCGTCGGCACGGCCACACGCAGCACGCATTCCCGGGGGCGGTAGTCAAAGCGCGCGGTCTGGTCGAACCACATGGCATACTTCTGAGCGCCCAGGTTCTCCCTGACGCGGTCGGCAACGCGAGAGGCGACATCGATAGCTTGGGTGGTCGTGGTCACGATCACTCCTGACAAGGACAGCACGACCGGCGAAGAAGCCGGGTCGGCATGATGGTTGGGTTGGGTGCTCCTGCCGTGTTGCGAGAGCCAGACCAGTTACGCTCGTGGGTCCATCCGAAGGGCCGTGGGGGACGAGGGCGGGCAGGATTCGGAACGTCGTTGATGTCCCGCTGCTGTCCTGATCCACGGTTGGCTGTCCTTAGCCGTTACTAAGTAGAAGATAGAACTTTTCCTTGCGACATCAAGTGGGTGATCGCTTTCATGGTGAACGATTCAACGAAGAATCGCGTGTGACGACCGCGCCACACGCGAAAAATTATTTTTATCCACCGCTAACACACCGGCCCTTGAATCGGCAGAGTTCGTGGATAACCGGTGAGTGAATTTTTCCCTTGTTTTATAACGAAAAATTGCGTCGCCGCGGCATCAATGCATGACCACGCCGACCCGGCGTCTTCTGTACGCCGTTTGCCGTGCCGCAGGCCATGTATTTTGCGTCTGGATCGGGATGGACGGTCAAAGCCATCTAGCCCGGGTCGCCATGGCCGGGATTTGTGTTCACGGGGATAGGCCGCTCTATTCGCCCGGCTGCTGGTGCAGGGTGTACCAGGCCTCACCGGTCCACATCGCTTCGCCCTGGGTCGAGGTCACCGCAGACATGACGTGGTAGACGTGGTCGGGTTTAAGCTCGCCCATCACCAGGCGGACCGATCGGCCGTCTTCCCCAACGACCAGATCGCTGATCCCCGGATCGTGCACACCGACCTTCGGGCCGCCGTAGTTCGGCTTAGGCTCGTAGGTCCAGGCCGAGACGACCCAGTTCACCGGGTCCTGAAGGACCTCGGCGTCCACCGGCTTGGTCAGGCGGACGGTCAGGCCGTCAGGCTCGGCGTGGATCGATTCAATCTCGAACACGGTCTGGTCGGTCGGCCGCATCCGCTGGAGCCCGAACTGCTTGCCGCGCCAGCTCCAGTTGCCGCTCGCGCCCATGCAGCCGACGTACAGGCAGCCGTCCGGGCCCCAGGCCAGGCGGTTGGTCCCGGCCTCGAAGCCGTGGCTGTGCCGGTAGACGGCGCCCTGCCAGACCCCGTTGACCTTCTCAAACTGGACACGCTTGATCCCGCCCAGGGTGATCTCGGCCATAAGGAACTGCCCGGCGTAGGGCATGCCCTCGGGGATCTCCACGAGCGAACCGGGTGAGTTGCTCGCCTGGCCCTGGGGCAGCCAGACCGCGGGAGAGACGATCGGCTGATCCGAAAAGGAGGTCGGCACCCCGCCCTCGGGGAAGAAATCGGACCGGCCGGTTGAGCCGTAGTACCCGAAGAACTTGGGCTCTTCGCCGGGGGTGACGACGTAGATGCCGCTGGCCGGCTTCCAGGCGCCCTGGTTGTCGGGGATGATAATCGTGCCGTCGGGCCCGTTGGAGATGCCATTAGGCGTACGGACGCCGCCCGCCGCCTCGGTCCATTCGCCGGTCTGGGCGTTGATCCGCAGGACCGAGCCGCGGTACCGGGGGTTCGGGCCGTTGAGGGCAAACGCCCCGCCGGGCTCGATGTTGTCTTGCTTCGAGTTGCGGTCGAAGGAGATATTCGTGCTCAGGGCGACGTAGAAGTGCCCGTCAAGGTAGGGCAGGCCGAAGGTGAAGTGGTGGTAGTTGTCGCTCTCCCAGCCCGAGGCCAGCGTCTGGCGGTAATCGGGCAGGCCGTCGTGGTCGGTGTCGGTCCACTTGCTGATCTGGCTGCGGTCGGCGACGTACAGAGCGCCGTCAATCCAGTTAAGGCCTAAAGGGTCCTGGAACTGGTTGGAGACCAGGCGGGGCACAATCTCTGTGGTGTCGGTCGAGGTTGGGTTCTCAAGGATCCAGACTTTGCCATTGGGCACTTCGCGGAAGATGCCGTTGTTCGCCGGGGGGAAGTCTGAGATGGCGAGCCGGCCGTCGGGCAGGAAGACCAGCCCGCCGACGCGTGGCTCAAAGCCCTCGGGCCGTGCCTGTTCGAGGGTGAAGGTCGGGTGGACCGTCTGGAGCGGGCGGAAGGTGCCGGGTCTCGGGCTGGGCCCGGGGATATCGACCTGCTTATCACCTTGAGCCGTCGGCCGCTCGTCGCCCACATCGGTTGATAACCGGTCGGCGGGGATCGAGAGCCAGTCCTCACCCGGCGGCCGCCAGAGCAGCCAGAGCCCGGTGCCGCCCCCGCCCTGAAACATGCTGATCCGGACCTTGTGCGTGCCCGACCCCAGTTCCATCACCCCCATCTTGCCCGGGGTCGTGCCGTGCAGCCCGTCGTGCTCGATCAGCAGTGTGTCGTTGATCCAAACCTTCGACCCGTCATCGCTGAAGACCCTAAAGCGGTACTCGCCCGCCTCGGTCACGCGCAGGAACGTCTCGACCTCGACCATAAAGTTGTTTCGCCGATCACCAAAGTCGCCCGGCTGACGGAACTCAAGGGTCGGCCGAACCTCGTGGACGTTGGGGAGCTGCCCGGGCTTGAGCTGGGGCAGCTGGTCCATGTCTTGACCGATGTGATAGAGCTTGAAGCTCACCCCGGGGTTCAACGAGTAGTTGTCGCTATCCTCCTTCGCCGGGTCTTGCGCTAAGGCGGCAGGACTCAGAAGCGCAAGCAGGCAGAACAGCAGGATCAGCCGGGACAGCCGGGACAGCCGGGACAGCGATGGCTGGAACATGGGTAGTGTCTCTTGTGCTGAGGTTGTTGCGGAAATGCGGATCAGGCGTTTAGACGCCGTTTTAGGCCGGTCTATGCGTGCGTCCAGCCACTTATCACGATCGATCATACGCGGCCGACCAGCAGATTCCACCCAACCGTGACGTGGATGACCATTTCATCTTACACGCACACCGCGTCGGTCTACTCGGGGCGTCGGGGCATAACCGACAGGTTTTTGAGGCGTTATGCACCGGTATGTTACCCCTTCAGCTTGGCTATACTGACGGCTGTCGTCAGGACCGATCGTCAACAAAGACAACGAGGCCGCCACGGATGGCTGATCGCGACATCCCCCAGCCCGATGCCCCCGAGCCAAGGGGCGAATTCGTCCACCTCCATCTGCACAGCCAGTACTCGCTACTGGACGGGGGCAACCGGCTCGATCGGCTGGTGAAGCACGTCAAACAGCAGGGGATGGATGCTGTCGCCGTCACCGACCACGGCAACCTCCACGGGGCCGTCGAGTTCTACAACCTCGCCAAACGAGAGGGCGTCAAGCCGATCCTCGGGATCGAAGCCTACGTCGCGCCCGACATCGGGGGCAAGACCAGCGACCGGACCAACCGCGATTTCACCGGCGTCTCAGACGGCGGGTTCCACCTCGTCCTGCTGGCCGAAAACAACACCGGCTGGCAGAACCTGCTCAAGCTCTCGTCCGACGCGTTTGTCAACGGCTTCTACTTCAAGCCGAGGATGGACAAGTCGACCTTGACCCGCTGGGCCGAAGGCCTGATCGCCATCAACGGGCACCTCGGCTCGTCGGTCGCCTACCACCTGGTGAAATACCACCAGTCCAATGACCCCACGCACTACAAGAACGCCAAGGCCGAGGCGCAGTGGCACAAAGACCTCTTCGGCGTCAACGAACGGGGCGAGCCCTGCTTCTACCTCGAGATGCAGCGGCACGAAGAGAAGCTGCAAGAGCAGATCAACCCGTACATCAAGCAGCTCGCGCGAGAGCTCGACATCCCGCTGGTCTGCGATAACGACGCGCACTTCATGACCGCCGAGGACTGGGACGCGCACGACACGCTGTGCTGCATCTCGATGGGCAAGATCAAGCACGACGATAACCGGATTCATTACCCGCGGGACCTGTATGTCAAGACGCCGGCCCAGATGACCGAGGCGTTCGCCGACTGCCCCGAGGCGGTCGAGAACACGGTCAAGATCGCCGATCGCTGCAATGTTGATATCGATTTCAACGCTAACCACGCACCGGTTGTGCGACCCGTCTACACCGACCGGATCAAAAAGCTGCTGAAGGATCAGACCAAGGACAACCCCGCCGAACTCATCCGCGCGTTCAAGTCCGACGAGGCGATCGGGTCTAACGGCTGGCTCAAGGACTTCTGCGCCCAGATCGTTGTCGAGCCGGTCAAGGAAGACAGCGGCGGGGGGTGCTTAAGCGCCCGTGATCGCGCCGAGCTCGAGGCGTACTGCGATCATGCGCTGCGTCTGCTCTGCGAAGCGGGCCTGGTCTGGCGCTACGGCACGGACGGCATCACCGACGACATCCGCGCCCGGCTCGAACGCGAACTCGGCATCCTATCCGACAAAAAAATCTCCGCCTACTTCATCATCTGCTGGGACTTTGTTAACTACGGCCGGCAAAACGGCATCCCCTGCAACGCGCGCGGCTCGGGCGTCGGCACGATGACCGGGTTCGTCATGGGCCTATCCAACGCCTGCCCCGTCGAGTACGGCCTGCTCTTCGAACGCTTCACCGACCCCGACCGATCCGAGTACCCCGACATCGATATCGACATGTGCCAGGACGGCCGCGGCGACATCCTCCAGTGGGTCCGCGAGAAGTACGGCTACGTCGCGCAGATCATCACCTTCGGAACCCTCAAGGCCCGCGCCGCGATCCGCGATGTCGGCCGTGTCATGGACCTGCCCCTGTCGGAGGTCGATCGCGTCTGCAAGCTCGTGGGCGACGGGCTGAAGACAACCCTCGAATCGGCGCTGGGGTCCGAGCCGGACCTCAAGGCGGCTTACGACGGCTCGCCGATGATCAAGAGCGTCTACGACACCGCGCGCAAGCTGGAGGGCATGGCCCGCCACGCCGGGGTCCACGCCGCGGGCGTGATCGTCGCGACCCAGCCGCTGGACAACATCTGCCCGCTCTACAAGCCGCCGGGCCAGGACGATCAGGTCGTCACGCAGTGGGACGGCCCGACCTGTGAGAAGGTGGGCCTCCTGAAGATGGACTTCCTGGGCCTGCGCACGCTGTCGATCATCGAGCGGGCCAAGGCGCTGATCACCCAGGACTTCCGGACCAGCCAGATCAAGCAGGCGGTCAAGCCCGCCGAGGGCAGCCCGCAGCTGGAGGGCGCCGACCAGGACGACCCGGCCTACGACCCGCTCGATCTTGAACGGCTCAAGTACGACGACCCCCGCGTGCTCGCGCTCTTTGAGCGGGGCGAGACGGCCGGCGTGTTCCAGTTCGAATCCGGCGGGATGCGCAACCTGCTGATGGCGATGAAGCCCGACCGGCTCGAAGACCTCATCGCCGCCAACGCGCTCTACCGCCCCGGGCCGATGGAGCTGATCCCAAACTACAACAACCGCAAGCACGGCCGCGAGAAAGTCCCCGCCGTCCACGACATCGTCGATCAGCTGACCGCCGACACCTACGGCATCATGGTCTACCAGGAGCAGGTGATGCAGGTCATCAACCAGCTCGGCGGGATCCCGCTGCGGCAGGCCTACAGCATCATCAAGGCGATCAGCAAGAAGAAGGAAAAGACGATCGACGCCGCGCGCGTCGACTTTGTCAAGGGCGCCAAGGACATCAACAAGGTGCCCGAGAAGGTCTCGGCCGAGCTGTTCGACCTCATCCTCAAGTTCGCGGGCTATGGCTTCAACAAATCACACTCGACCGGCTATTCAATCGTCGCGTACCAGACGGCCTACCTCAAGACCCACTTCCCGCTGCAGTACATGGCGGCCGTGCTGACCTATGAAGCCGGCAGCACCGACAAGGTCATCGAGTACATCGACGAGTGCAAGAAGCTGCTCAAGCCCGATGGCTCGCGCGGCGTCGAGGTCCGCCCCCCCGATATCAACCTCTCAGACGTCGGGTTCACCGCCGTCTACATGCCCGGCGAGGAGAAGACGCCGTCTTCGGGCCACATCCGCTTCGGCCTGCACGCGGTCAAGGGGGTGGGCGAGAAGGCGATCCAGTCCATCGTCATGGAGCGTCAGAAGAACGGGCCGTTCATCGGCCTCTTCGATTTCTGCGAGCGCGTCGACCTCCGCACCCTCAACCGGGCGACCGTCGAGGCGCTGGTCAAGTGTGGCGCGTTCGATGCGCTGCACGGCCTGGATCAGCGGGCGGCACTGGTTGAAGTGCTCGACGCGGCGATCAAGGCCGGCCAGCGCGCCGCGTCCGACCGGGCCTCGGGGCAGCTGAATATGTTCGGCCAGCCCGTTGATTCGGCGGAGGGTGCTGCAGCAGCCGGATCAGAACCCGGGAAAGAGCAGGTCCCCCTGCCCAGCATCGAGCCCTGGTCGACCAAGGAGTTGCTGGACAACGAGAAGGAGTGCATGGGCTTCTACGTCTCCAGCCACCCGCTGGATGAGCACCTGGACCAGCTCGATCGCTTCGGCACGGTCACCGTCGCCGACATCGAGGAACTGCCCGCCAACGCCGAGATCGTGCTCGGCGGCATGCTCACCCGCATACGTCCGACGCTGGTCAAGAACGGCCGATCCGCCGGGCAGAAGATGGCGATGATCACCCTCGAGGACAAGACCCGAAAGATCGATGGCGTGCTGTTCTCCGACAGCTACGCGAGCAACTACATGCACCTGGACCTGGACCAGGTGGTGTTCCTGGTGGGCAAGGTCGATCGCCGCCGAGAAGAGCCGAGCATCGTGGTGGACCGGGTCGTCCCGGTTCAGGCCGCACCGACCGCGCTGACCCAGAACGTCAAGATCGTGATCCACGAGGAGGACGGGGTGACCCGCAACGGCGAGAGCAAGGACCAGATCAACAAGCTGCGGCAGATGCTCCGCCAGGCGTCCAACGCCAGCAACGGGCACGGCACCGCCGGCGTCGTTTTCGAGCTTCACCAGGACGGCACCGTTGTCCACCTCCGCCTGCCCGGCCAGCTGCTGGCGGTCGATGACAACCTGGTCGGCGGGATCGAGACCATCCTCAACAACCTCCCCGACCGCACCGCCCGGTGTGTGCTCATGGGCGCCCCCAAGGTCAACCGCAAGCAGGCCGTCGCCCGGCACGGCGAGGTCCAAAGCGCCGGCAACCTGGCCTTCACCATGCACGACGACGGCGGCCAATCAATCGATCGGTACTAGGCTCTGCCTGAAAACGTCTTATCCCGCCGCTTTCCTGAGATGGCGTTGGATGGATGCGATGTGCACCCTACTCAGGAAGTTCTTGGCCTTCTTTTCGAACCGGCTGAACACCCGGCGACACGCTTTGAGCCAGCCGATCAGCCGCTTGACGATGTTACGGTCGCGGTAGGCCTGCTTGTTAAACACCACCGGCCGCTTGTCGCGGTCCTCGTCCGCCTTGCTCAAGATCGCCGGCGGGATGCCCAACTCAACCCGGTATTCGTCGTTCCATTCCACGCGGTAGCCCTTGTCTGTGGCCAGCGCCAGAGGCTATGCGACCGCGTCTCCGTAAGCCTCGATGTGTTACTCATCTTTACCGAGCATCACCGCGTCGAACGCCCCGACCTCTTGCGCCTGGCCGGCGGTGAGGTGGGCGTAGAGCGGGTTGCCGTTTTTTTCGCATACAACGTGGGTTTTACAAATCAGCCCGTACTGCGGCTGCGGCCAAGGGCGTGGTCTTCCGGCTCGTACTCGTCTTCGTCCTTTTTTTGCCGCCGGCCGAAGCGCAGCTATGAGCCAGCACCGCGGTGCCACAGATGCACCACAACTCGGCGTCGATCTCGGGTCGGCTTGCAGCCGATTGAGAATAACCACCAGCAGACCGTCGCGGTTCCACTTGTCGAAGAGTTGCCAGATGGTCTGCCAGGGGCCGAAGCGTTCGGGCAGGTTACGCCAAGGGACACCCGTCCGCAGCACCCAGAGGATCGGGTTCAGGATCTCGCGTGGGTCCCGTGGCGTGCGGCCCGTCGCTTGCACAGCGGAAACAGGTCCGCGATCAATTCACATTGCTCGTCCGTGAGCGAATGTCGAGGCATGATGAGGCCTTTAAAATTAGGTCGCATCATTCATCGGATAGAGGAAGAGTTCTCAGACAGAGCCTAGTCCAAGCTATGCGGATTAGGCTTCAGCCCTTCTTCTTCCGCTCTGAATCGAGGTAGTAGCGCTGATGAAGACTAATTTGTTCGGGCTTTATCGGTATGATAAA
This sequence comes from Planctomycetota bacterium, assembly GCA_038749735.1. Lineage (GTDB taxonomy): Bacteria > Planctomycetota > Phycisphaerae > Phycisphaerales > Phycisphaeraceae > JAHQVV01. Next base: position 7,274 of record JBCDHS010000005.1, on the reverse strand, counting down.
CAACACAATGAGTCCAATGACTACGATCCCCGGGCAGAAGAACCAGCCCCAGGGCCGGGCGCTGCCATGGTCCCGGCGGATCGTCGCTCGATCCGGATCGGTCGGGTCGTAGTAGATCGTGATGGATGTTCCGATGGGGTGCGAATCGACGAATCGTTGTTGCTCGCGTTCGCCGAGGCCGACCAGGCTGTAGCGTTCGCCGGTGTAACTTCGACCATCGACGCGGTAGCGGTACTTGACCTTGATGACCGGGTCGCCGTCGCTGTCTTTGCCCATCTCGCAGCGTGTGAGGGCCGCGGTGGTTTGAGGCCAGTTGGCCGCCTCACGGACCTGCCAGATCGAGTAGAAGCCCATCGCGGCAAACAACAAAGCACACACGGACGCAGCCAGCGCGATCTTCCACTTGTCTTTGCCCGACCAGAGATTGCTGTTACTGGTCAGCACAATCTCGGGCTTGTCTTGTTCCGGGGTGCGGTCGGGCAGGATGCAGAGACCCGACTGCGAGGCGATGACCTGCATGGCCCAGCGGGCTTCGTCGATGGCCCAGTCGTTTAGGACCTGGATGACCCCGTCGGGCGTGACCACCTCGCACCTGGCCTGCTCGGTTGTCGCGCGGATCTGGGTCAGCGGCGCGGCAAGGCAGTAGCTCTTCACGGATTGGCCGGTTCGATACAGGCGCAGCCCCACGATTTCGTCGAGGGGAAAGCAGTAGCCGTTGGTGGACTCGTTGCCCGGCCCGTTGCCGAAGAACAGCGCGCTGCCGTCGTAGATGACCCGCCCCGAAATACAGAAAGTGATCAGCACGACGATCAGCACGAAAAAGACCGCCAGGCCTAACGCACCCAAGAGTACAGCCAAGGCGTAGCCCCACCACTGAGAGAACCCGGCCGCCCGAATGAAACCGACGCCGGCTACGGCAACCAAAATGAGCGGAACCATCGCAGCGACGAGCCAGAGCCGAAGACGCCTGGGGTCGCGGACCTTGAATTCGATCCGGAATCCATCTTCGGTACGGCTGAATCGGCCGTCGGAGCGCGGCGGTGGATCAAGGCTCTGCGGGAGCAGATCGCTCATCTACTCTAGCGTACATCGAGTGGTATTCCCGGTGGCGGGAAATTGAGTAGGGTTGTATGCAATGATATGGTCTTGATCTAGGAGATCACGCTCGTGGCCGCGCCGGCCCGGGACAGGCAGAGCTTGTGGGCTTAAGCCTTCGGGGTTTGGCTGCGGATGCGGTAGTCCAGCATCACATCGTTCTCGATACGCTTGACGTCGCGCAGCTCGAGCGAAGTGCCGGCGTCGATCGTCTCGGTGGTCAAACCGCTGACTGCTGACAGTGCGGATTCATCGCCGAGCAGCCGGGGGGCGACGAAGGCGATGATGCGGTCGGCCAGGCCCTGCTTGATCAGCGAGCCGGTCAAGCCGGCACCGCCTTCGACCAGCACGTTGGTGGCGTTGTGCGCGGCGACGAGGTGGCGTAGCAGCGGTTCGAGGTCCAGGTGGTGGTCGTCGCGATGGGGCAGGGGCACCAGTTCGATGCCGCGCTCGCGGTAATCGGTCGCTCGCTTCGACGGGCCATCGACCACGTGCTGGTCCACCGCGATGGTGACCGGCGGCTGGCCGTTGTCGCCGCTGAGGGTCAGCCGGGCCTGGGGCGGGGTGCGCAGCTCGGCGTCAACGACGACCCGGCGGGCGATACGCATCACTTCAACCCCCCGCGCGGTGAGCTGGGGGTCGTCGGCCAGGACGGTGCCCACCCCGACCAAGACGGCGTCGGCCCGGGCGCGGAGCTCGTGGACGATCTGGCGGGAGGCTTCGCCGCTGATCCACTTGCTGTCGCCGGTCTGGGTCGCGACCTTGCCGTCAAGGGTGGAGGCCCACTTGAGTGTGACCCAGGGCAGGCCGGTGGTGACCCGTTTGATAAAAGGCTCGTTGAGCTGCCGGGCAAGCGATTCGCAGACGCCCAGCTCGACCTCGATCCCCGCCTCGCGGAGCTTGCTGATCCCGTTGCCGGCCACGCGGTGGTAGGGATCGACCATGGCAATGACGGCCCGGCCGATGCTCGCCTCGATCAACGCCTCGGTGCAGGGCGGGGTCTTGCCGAAGTGGCTGCAGGGTTCGAGCGTGACGTAGGCGCTGCACCCGGCGACCGATTCGCCGCGGTCGGCCGCGTCCTTGAGCGCGGCCACTTCCGCGTGGGGGCCGCCGTAGGCCGTGTGGTAGCCTCGCCCCAGTTCCCGGCCGTCGCGCACCAGCACGCACCCGACCATCGGATTGGGTTCGACCCGACCCCGGCCCTGCTCGGCCAGTGCCAGCGCCTGGTACATCCAGGCCTCGTCCTGTGGGCTGGATCGACTCATCTGCCTCGCTTCTGCCGACAATTGACCCGGCACGGGTACCTCGCCGTGTTAAAGTTAGACTTAACCCTAGTGTCCACCGCCCGGCCTGCGATAATACGTCTTGCCGAGACCGTCGTCTGCGGCGGTACCATCACGACCCGCAATTCTTACCTAGCTTAACCCCCTTGGGAGTCCAACTATGAAATGGGTGATCCGCCTCGCTTTGGTCGCAGTTGTGCTGGTGGTCGTTGTCTGCGTTGTCGCTTTCTGGCAGATGGACCGTATCGCGACGGTTGGATTACAGAAGGCGGTCGCTTTTGCGACCCAGTGCGATACCTCGGTCGATAAGGTGGATGTGAGCCCGTTCGCCGGCGAGGCCCAGCTCAACAGTCTGGAGATCAAGAACCCCGAGCCCTTCCAGCCCGTCCACGAGCATTTCATCAAGCTCGGATCGGGCAAGGCCGCGGTTGACCTGGGCACGCTGCGCGAGAAAGAAGTCGTCATCCCCGAAGTCACGATCGACGGCGTTGAGCTGACCCTCGTCGGCCGAGAGGGCAAGACCAACTACGAGACCATCCTCGAGTCGATCGCTCGCCTGAAAGGCGAAGACGCGCCCAAACAAGAAGAGGACGGTGAGGCTAAGCAGTACACGATCACCAAGGTGACGATCACCAATGTTGTTGTCCATGTCGATATGGATGAGGACCCGGTCATGGGCCTTGCCCCGGTCAAGCTGGATGGGCTGAAACTCAAGCCGATCGTGCTGACCGACGTCGGCAGCGGGGGTGTCCCGCTTAGTCAGATCTCCGCGGACCTGATCGCAGACATCCTCGTGCAGGTCGTGGCCCAGCTCGGCAGCCAGCTCGGCGACCGCGTGCTCAGCGGGCTGACCAACGGGCTGAGCAGCGTGGTAGGCGGTGCCGAAGAACTGCAAGCCCAGATCGGCGCGATCGCGGAGGGCCTGGGGCTCGATCAGATCGACGTCAACCAGCAGCTTGAGCGCGCCTCAGAACTCGGAAGCCGCCTGCAGGAAGGCGTCAGCGGCGGGGCTGAGGACCTGCTCGACGCCGGCCGGGGCCTGATCAACGGCGGCGACTCGGAGGGGCAAGACGACGAGGAAGAGAACGGGGACAGTGGGGGCGGCGGGATCCTCGACCGTTTCTAAGATCAAGCCCTGTTTTCCTCCAGCTCCAGGCCGTCCAGCGGGGTTTGGTAGAAGTGCAGCCGCATCCCGCTGTAGTCCAGTGGGGCCGGTCCGTCGTACCCGGGTAATTCGGGCAGTCCGACCTCGGAAGGGGTACGCACCAGCGCAATGCCGCCCGGCTCGATCACGGCCGCCAGAGACCCGACGAGCTTGAGCAGCATGTCGCGTTGCCGCTCGTCCCGGGCCAAGGGGTAAGGCGGGTCGAGAAAGGCGATGCGGACGGGCTTGTGAGCCAGCCCAGCCGACCAGTAGCCAGCCAGGGCCGAGCCGTGGACGATATGGGCTCGGTCGGTTAGGCCCAGCTGATTGAGGTTGTTTCGCAGACGCTCGACCGCGTCGCGGTCGTGGTCGACAAAGGTGCAGGTGCTGGCACCACGGGACAGGGCCTCGAGCCCCAGCGAGCCGGTGCCGGAGAAGACATCCAACGCGTGCCAGGCCGGCTCTTCATCGAGCATGCCTAGTGAAGCCAGGCGGTTGAAGAGCGACTCTTTCACCCGGTCGGTGATCGGCCGGGTCGTCTTCGCGTCGCGGGGGGCGAGGATGGGTCGGCCGCGGTGGGTGCCAGCGATGATGCGCATGGGGGGAGGATAGAGCGTTATCCTTTCACGTGTAGCGGTTGAGCCTGCACGAGAGCCATTGGTCGTGGGGCAGTTTGAATGGATGGGTACCCGGTGGGGCGGGCGTCCCGCCCCACCGATTCAAACTGACCCACTAGCGAGCACTTGGCTTCGTTTCTGGCGCTGCCTTGCCCCCTCCCCCTGCCTCCCAGCAGGATTGCGCGCCATCGAGCTAACTGCTTATAGGTACGGGGCTTGGGTAGGGGTCGGGGCCGCGATCCTGTAGAGAAGACGCCGGCAAGCACACTTGTGCCAAAACCGCCTCAACCGATCACAAGAAGTCGATGGGTTTGAACGACGACCCTTACCCCAACCCTCTCTCTTGAAGAAAAAGGGAACCAAAAGCTTCGCTACACCCAGTAGTCGGAATACCTGGACACCAGCTCGGGCCCTGAGCGAAGCGGAGGCCCGACTCAAACCCACCTACGATCGGGCACTGCCCATCCCGCTACAATACGGCCATGGATCGTACGCTGTTGTCGCTGCTCGTCACCATGCTCGCGTTACCTGCGGTCGCGCAGGACGAGCCCGCGCCCAAGCCCCCACCACCGAAGGCACCCGAAGTCGAGCCCGAGGCCCCGGCCAGGATCGACCTGGAAGGTAAGCCAAGCGACGAACTCGCGGTCTTGCTCGGCGATATAGACTTCGAGGTCCGGCAAGAGGCGATGGCCCGGCTGGTCGCGGACGATACGCTGGACGAGTTGGTGTTGCGCGAGCTGCTGGTCAAGGCCGAGACCGTCGAGCAGCGCGAACGCCTGCTCATCATCGCCGAGCACCACGTCATCCGCGAACTGCGCGAACAGTTCGAGGCCGACCTGGCTTTCATCGGGACCGCGGGCGTGGGCTTTACCTATCACGCAATCGAGCCCGGGCTCAACCCCCATACCGAACGCGGCGCAAGCGTCGTCACCCACACCATGCCCGGCTTCCCCGGCTTCGTCCACCTCAGGCCCGGAGACGTCATCGTCGAGATCAACGAGATCCCCTGTTTCTCCCGGGACGAGAACAGTATCCAGATCTGGGTCCAACGCAGCATCTCCCGACAGAACGCCGGCTCGCGCATCACGATGGTGGTCTACCGCCGCGGCGTGGAGATGAAACTTGATTTCTCCGCCTCGAGCATCACCGCGCTGAACCACTTCTACCAGCCCAGCAGCGACTGGGGTCGATCCCGCCTGGCACGCGACTACCGTGAGCACTGGGAGGGCGTGCGCGAGCGCCTGCTCGCCGGCCTTCCCGTGCAAGACTCGCTGGTACCCGAGCCGGTGGAGTAGGCGTCATGGTTTTTCATAACGGTCTCCGCTCATACGCCATGATTTTTTTGGCCTGGACACTGTTGGTTACTCCCGCCAACCGCGCACCGGCGCAAACGTTGGGTGAACAGGGCGGGGATGCGCCGCAGTGGTCACGGTGGCGGATCGGCGAGCCGAACAACCATGCGGTCACGGTTCGCTCGCCGGCCGATCTCAAACGCGTCCTATCGGGTACGAATCGTGATGTGCTGATCCCCGCTGGGGTACACTGGGAAATCCGCGAGCCCTTGGTGATTCCTGCCCATCGCGGGGGCAGCGCCGAGCGTCCGAGGCGGATCGTCGCTGTCGGCAATGGCAGCCGCCCCGAAATCACCTGCCAGGGATGTGACTTCTTAAAAATCGAGGGCGCGGGCCATCTCGGCCTCGCCGGAATCGCCGCGATCGCAAGCCGCGATGGCAAGGAGGACGAACGCGGCATTATCATCCGCGGCAGGGGTGCCGGCAACATCCTCATCGAGGACATGCTAATCCACGGTTTCAAAGACAATCTTGTGATCGTCGCCGAAAAAGGTTCACTATTTACCGATGTGGTCATCAACCGCTGCATCCTCCGTGAACCCTGGCACATCGGTGGCAGCCACGCCCAGAACATCTTTTTTAACCGCGTCGATCGCTGGCAGATCCTAGACACCGTTCTTTATCACGCCGGCTGGCAGCCCAACCACCCCGAACAGCGCACCCGATTTAATCACAACCTCTATATCGACCACGATGAGGGCGACCCCATCACCCACGGCGAAATGCGCGGGGTATACACCGGCTACGCCTCAAGCCATGCCTTCCAAATCCGGTCCACCGCGACCGTCACCGACACCATCGCAGAACGTTCGGCCTATCTCGGATCGATCTACGGAGGGGGTACCGTCGAACGCTACGTCGGTATGTTCGCAGACCACATCCCCGCGGAGGATAAGAACTGGACCGGCATCGGCCTGGAGGTCGGGAACCTGATGGGGACCGCCAGAATCCACGACACCGTCCTTGCTCACCGCGAGAGCGGGGGCAGAAAGGTCGCCATCAATTGTGCCGCCGAACACGAACTTTCCAACATCCGAATCCTCGGGCCCTGGACCACCAATAACTATGGGCCGATCCTTGCCGGTGGTCGACGGTTCGCAGTCAACAACGGCCAGAGCGTGTTCTACTCCGAAGACCCACTCCGATTTCGTGACAGCACCGCACGCATCGACGAACGCCTGCTCGAAAACTGGCTCACACGACCGCGTAGGGAGTGGGACGACGAAAAATCGCCCGCCGCCGCATGCGCGCTTCTACTCAAGGCGTATACCCCCCGAGATCGATAGGACATGATGCATCTCTCATGTGCGAAACTGTTGCACTTGATCAATTCCGTTTTCCGGTATCCGTGATTTCTGATCAAGGATGATCCTCATGGCATACAAAGACCAAGCGCTGGTTCGCCCGACCCGGCAACAACGTGATTCGCTCCGGCGGATCGTCCGGACCGGCAACCGGCCCGGAGCGCTGCGGCGGCGGACGTAGATCTTGCTGAAGGCCGACACGGCCGGGGGCCGATGCGTGGCCGGGTGATCGGATCGCTCAGGCGTTGGAGACGACATCATCGCCCGACGGCCCGACGGCCTGACCGCCCTCAACCACCGCGTCCGTGTGGAGACCCACCCCAAGGCCCGGGGCCGCCGCCGGTGTGTGCTGCTTGCGATCGATGGCCTGACCGCGCCCGACATTGCTCAGCGGGTCGGGCGATCACGGCGCTTCGTCCAGCGCTGGGCCTACGCCTATCGCGACCACGGCCTGGCCGGGCTTGCGCCCAAGGCCCAGG